>NZ_JBQFZR010000022.1:0-526 GCF_056542345.1 Ruegeria sp. AD5 | reverse complement strand
GGACGTGCTCGTAGGCCATCGGCCAGTTGCTGCGTCGGTGCCTTGCGACCGAATACGTCTATCCTGTCATCCTTGCCCATCGCCATCTCAATGGCATCAAGCAAGTCATCGTCGTCAGGGGGCAAATCCCTATCAAGCAACAGTTCCGACGCCAGATAGATGATGGCAGGCAAAAACCTTCGGTACCGGGCCGATGCGCTTGGCATTCGGTACCGATCCTCGGAACGGCCCGTAAACGCAAATCGCAGCAATATTGACAGCCAAGTCTGCTTTTGGAGCTTAGGAAGGCCTTCGAATATTTCGATCAAATACTGAGATGTTGCGGATGAATAGTTTGAGCGTTCTCGGTGAATTCTCGAAAGAATGGCAATCCCGTCGAGCAAGTTGGCTTCACCAAAGCTGTACTTCAATGCCTTCAACAGGAACATATTCCAGTTCGGAGCAGAATCCGTATCCTCGATGTCCGGCGGCTTGGTTGTCAGGGCTTCTGACAGCACATCAAGGCGAAATGACTCGTCTCCTATTT
>NZ_JBQFZR010000021.1:0-619 GCF_056542345.1 Ruegeria sp. AD5 | reverse complement strand
GCCCCATCAAAAAGAGTGTTGTGGATCGTTGCACCGGTGACATCTCCTAAAAAGCGCACCTGCGTCGAAGCGCCGATAAATTCACTGTCTTCAATGACGAGGTTGTCGCCCCCGCGGACGTCAAGAAAAATATTGACGTTCCCCTCAAAACTGCTGTTTCTAATGGTTAAACCGTCTTCACTTGTAGAGAACATAATCGGCCAGTGATAGTCTACGCCAGCTTGAACACTGAGCGACGAATTTCCAGTGTCTGGTGCTTCGCTATGTGTAACGGTCAGATCCGTGACGGTATTATTCGCACCAAAACGGATCAGCTCGTCACTATGCTTATCAGTATCGATCCTATCGAGCCCGGCCCCCGGCGCACCCCCAGCCAATGTGAAATCATCCGGTAGGGTGATCGGTCTGGGGGCGGAGATTTGGTACATATGATCGAAGACAAACGTGTCGCCCGGTTTGAACGTTTGCGCCAGTGCCGCGAATTCGTCAGAGATGTCCTGGCCAGCAGTCCAGCCGAAATCGGAAGAGTGGTAGATTGTCATTCTGGTTGCCTATCTACAGTTGGGGGCAGCAATCACGCGGCGCAAATGCAAGCCGAATGATCCATGATAAGCCCATG
>NZ_JBQFZR010000020.1:0-668 GCF_056542345.1 Ruegeria sp. AD5 | reverse complement strand
ACTCTGGTAGTATGCGCTATCAACAGGACCGCGGGACGGACCTGTTGTCCCCACTGTACCGTCGATATCCTGAGGCAGACCGGTATTGTAAGCCGATCTCTCTCTTGACTCTAGCACATCGCCGAGAAGGTCCACATTGCTCCAATGAATGTTGTAGCTATCCTTCGCCAGAACCACGTATTTCGTGCCGCCCTCGGTATTCTCAATGATGGAATCTTCTATGTGGATATTCTGCACGGCCCATTGCTTGGCATTGCCAGGGTTCAGATAACCGCCCGGGTCCAGTGTTGTGGCAACAACCGCATTGTTGTTGTCGATGAATTCCGAATTTGTAATACGGATATTCTCATTGATGGATGTACCGGCGAGGAAATCATTCGTTGTGCCGAAACCCGATTTAATATCGAGCCCAGTAAAACCTCCAATGAAATAGCTGTCCGTAACAACGGAATCCTTGAAGCCACCCGTACTGTCTATCCCGTCTCTGTTGGGGTCCAGAAAGACAGAGTCAGACACGGTTACATTAGACGTGTAGCCTCCATCCTGACCGGAAACGGTCTTAATACCATCCCTCAATGCCCCATCAAAAAGAGTGTTGTGGATCGTTGCACCGGTGACATCTCCTAAAAAGCGCACCTGCGTCGAAGCGCCGATAAATTCACTGTCTT
>NZ_JBQFZR010000019.1:0-668 GCF_056542345.1 Ruegeria sp. AD5 | reverse complement strand
ACTCTGGTAGTATGCGCTATCAACAGGACCGCGGGACGGACCTGTTGTCCCCACTGTACCGTCGATATCCTGAGGCAGACCGGTATTGTAATATGATCTCTCTCTTGACTCTAGCACATCGCCGAGAAGGTCCACATTGCTCCAATGAATGTTGTAGCTATCCTTCGCCAGAACCACGTATTTCCTGTACCCTCCGGTATTTTCAATGATGGAATCTTCTATGTGGATATTCTGCACGGCCCATTGCTTGGCATTGCTAGGGTTCAGATAACCGCCGTCGTCCAGTGTTGTGGCAACAACCGCATTGTTGTTGTCGATGAATTCCGAATTTGTAATACGGATATTCTCATTGATGGGTGTCCCGGCGAGGAAATCATTCGTTGTGTTAAAACCCGATTTAATATCGAGCCCAGTAAAGCCACCAATGAAATAGCTATCCGTAACAACGGAATCCTTGAAGCCACCCGTACTGTCTATCCCGTCTCTGTTGGGGTTCAGAAAGACAGAGTCAGACACGGTTACATTAGACGTGTAGCCTCCATCCTGACCGGGAAGGGTCTTAATACCATCCCTCAACGCCCCATCAAAAAGAGTGTTGTGGATCGTTGCACCGGTGACATCTCCTAAAAAGCGCACCTGCGTCGAAGCGCCGATAAATTCACTGTCTT
>NZ_JBQFZR010000018.1:0-1399 GCF_056542345.1 Ruegeria sp. AD5 | reverse complement strand
AACCGGCAAGACAAAGCTGGCGCGTGCAATCCACATGGCCGATCCTGCGACGCAGGATTTTCACACCGTGATCTGCTGCGACACCGAGACATTCGATTTCTGCCACGCCATTGATCCCGGAACGCTGTTCCTGCGCGGTGTCGAAGATCTTAGGGTCAGGACGCATTGATTTTCAACTCGCTGCGTGATTCACGGCTTCTAAAATGGAGTGGTGATATGAGCGACCTTTACTGGCTGACCGACGAGCAGATGGCCAGGCTTTCCCCTTTCTTCCCGAAGTCGCACGGCAAGCCACGGGTCGATGACAAGAGAGTGCTGAGCGGGATTATCTTCGTCAATCGCAACGGGTTGCGCTGGCGCGACGCTCCCAAGGAATACGGACCGCATAAGACGCTGTACAGCCGGTGGAAACGATGGAGCGAGAAAGGCATCTTCGCGCGGATGATGGTCGGCCTGGCCGCCGAACATGGCGAGGAAAAGACCGTGATGATCGACGCGACGTATCTAAAGGCCCACCGCACCGCGACCAGCATGGCCGCGAAAAAGGGGGGCGTGGACGCCTGATTGGTCGGACCAAGGGTGGCATGAACACGAAGCTGCACGCCATCTGCGACAGCCAGGGGCGGCCGCTTAATCTATTCGTCACTGCCGGGCAGGTCAGCGATTACACCGGCGCACGGGCGTTACTCAGCAGTCTGCCAAAAGTCGACTGGCTACTCGGAGACCGCGGCTATGACGCCGACTGGTTCAGGGATGCGTTAAAAGACAAAGGGATACGCGCCTGCATCCCTGGCCGGAAGAAGCGCAAGGCACCAGTCAAATACGACAAGCGGCGATACAAACGGCGCAACCGCATCGAGATCATGTTCGGCAGGCTCAAGGATTGGCGGCGCGTGGCAACACGCTATGACCGATCCCCAAAGGTCTTCCTCTCGGCCATCGCGCTCGCCGCTCTCGTCATATATTGGTTATGAATCCTGACCCTAATCAGTGCGGCTTGCTAGAACAACGTCAATCGTGATCTCCAGCAACAACTGATCGTGGTGTTCACGGGCGCGTCCGAGACAGGAAAGACGTTGCTAGTTGAATTTAGCGTCGGAGTAGTCTCGCATCCGCGGCGAATGTCTGGAAAGCGGGATGCAAACGCAGCATCTCAGCTGGTTGTTGGAGGTCGCCTTAGGGCCGCCCGCGAGAGCGGCCCACAGCGTTTAGATTTCTATGGCCTCGGCAATCGCCAAAGCATCCTCAAGCTCCACCCCAAGGTATCGGACCGTGCTGTCCATCTTGGTGTGGCCGAGGAGAAGCTGAACCGCCCGCAAGTTGCCGGTCTTCTTGTAGATCTGGGTAACCTTCGTACGCCTCATCGAATGTGTGCCGTAGAGGCGAGCGTCTACGGCAC
>NZ_JBQFZR010000017.1:0-1442 GCF_056542345.1 Ruegeria sp. AD5 | reverse complement strand
GTTAGCCAAGACCGTCGAACTGGCCAGTGTCGATGAATGTACTCGTAAATTCGAGATCATCATCAACGGGAGCTGTATCCAGTCTGACAATCTCGACGCCATTGATCATCGGGTTTTCTATCTCGCGCTGGAAATCGATGTCGATGGTGCCATCGGTCACCTCGCCGACCCACTCAAACACGCCACCCGTTGCGTGGCCAAAACTGTCGACAACATCGACGTCATCGAGAAACAGCTCATCCTCAACCGAAACATCAAATACACGATCGCCTACGGAACCAGTGCCGCCGTGAGCATTCCCCATAAGAAGACGCACAGCATAAGTGCCGGAGGCAAGGCTGCCATTCCCAAACTCAAGGCTCATCTCCGAACCGCTCACAGGATCCCAGCGTGTCTGATTGAAGAGCTCAAGCGAGACTGTGTCTTGCGAAGCGCTCGGGTCCAAAGTGGCAATGACATTCGAGGTGTGGACGTTTGTTGCGCCACCAACGATGACCGAAGCGTCCGCAATCCAGTCCGGGCCGCCATCAACCGCAGCCACGTCGTTGTTGCCAGCGTTCCAGCGATACAGAACCGTATCACCATTTGGCGCCTCTTGAGCCGGAGCCTCGTCAACCGGGGCAGGCTCGGTCGGCGCCTCTTGAGCCGGTTCATCCGCTGCCGGGGCCTCAACGATCTGATCATCATCAACGGGAGCTGTATCCAGTCTGACAATCTCGACGCCATTGATCATCGGGTTTTCTATCTCGCGCTGGAAATCGATGTCGATGGTGCCATCGGTCACCTCGCCGACCCACTCAAACACGCCACCCGTTGCGTGGCCAAAACTGTCGACAACATCGACGTCATCGAGAAACAGCTCATCCTCAACCGAAACATCAAATACACGATCGCCTACGGAACCAGTGCCGCCGTGAGCATTCCCCATAAGAAGACGCACAGCATAAGTGCCGGAGGCAAGGCTGCCATTCCCAAACTCAAGGCTCATCTCCGAACCGCTCACAGGATCCCAGCGTGTCTGATTGAAGAGCTCAAGCGAGACTGTGTCTTGCGAAGCGCTCGGGTCCAAAGTGGCAATGACATTCGAGGTGTGGACGTTTGTTGCGCCACCAACGATGACCGAAGTGTCCGCAATCCAGTCCGGGCCGCCATCAACCGCAGCCACGTCGTTGTTGCCAGCGTTCCAGCGATACAGAACCGTATCACCATTTGGCGCCTCTTGAGCCGGAGCCTCGTCAACCGGGGCAGGCGGCGTATTTGGGATGGGATCCGGTTCCACGACGGGCTCGTCAGGTGGTGTTGCGGGACCATCCGTTGGGTACGCAATGCTCGCCCAATCCGGTCCAGCCAAACTCTGGTAGTATGCGCTATCAACAGGACCGCGGGACGGACCTGTTGTCCCCACTGTACCGTCGATATCCTGAGGCAGACCGGTATTGTAA
>NZ_JBQFZR010000016.1:0-1608 GCF_056542345.1 Ruegeria sp. AD5 | reverse complement strand
GGGTTCTGCGACAGGAAGTTACGCGGGCTCGCATACATGTTGGTGAAGTTACAACGTCCACCGCCGGAGATGCGGATTTTCTCCCCCGCAGCCTTCGCGTGGTCGATCACCAGCACGCGGCCACCGCAATGGGCCGCGCACATCATGCCGGCTGCACCGGCGCCAAGGATGATCGTGTCAAATGTCATGTGCAGCGCATGGCGTGAATTGGCGGGGATGGCAAGTGGGGCCTGTTTAAGGAACGGACCGGTTTTGTGATAAACTCCTGATGTCAAAGAACCGAAATATGCCCAATGCAGAGGAGGGCGTCCCGATGATCATGCGAATATTCCAAGTCACAGTTCGGCCCGGCAAAGAGGCTGAATTCTCGAAGTTCTTCCACGAGACCGCGATCCCTTTGATGAAGAACACAAAGGGCATTGTTCAGGTCCTGCCGGGTGCGCCGCGTTCTGAAACACCTAGGGTCAGGACTCATAGCCAATAGATGACGAGTGCTGCGAGGGCGATGGCTGACAGGAAGACCTTCGGGCACCTGTCGTAGCGGGTCGCCACACGCCGCCAATCCTTCAGCCTGCCGAACATGATCTCGATGCGGTTGCGCCGTTTGTAGCGGCGCTTGTCGTGCTTTACCGGATTCTTCCGTTGCTTCCGTCCAGGAATGCAGGCGCGTATCCCTTTGTCCTTCAACGCTTCTCTGAACCAGTCGGCGTCGTAACCGCGATCACCCAGAAGCCATTCAACATCCGGCAGGCTGCTCAGCAATGCTCGTGCGCCGATGTAGTCGCTGACCTGACCTGCCGTGACGAACAGGTTGAGGGGGCGGCCCTGGCTGTCGCAGATGGCGTGCAGCTTGGTGTTCATGCCGCCTTTGGTTCGGCCAATCAGACGGCCACGCCCCCCTTTTTGACGCCCATGCTGGTCGCTGTCCGGTGGGCTTTCAGATAGGTGGCGTCGATCATCACGGTCTTCTCCTCGCCGTGGTCGGCAGCCAGACCTGCCATCATCTGCGCGAAGATGCCTTTGTCGCTCCACCGCTTCCAACGGTTGTAAAGGGTCTTGTGTGGGCCATAGGCCGAAGGGGCGTCGCGCCATCTCAACCCATTGCGATTAATGAAGATAATCCCGCTCAATACACGTCGGTCATCGACGCGGGGTCTGCCATGGGACTTCGGGAAGAAAGGCTCTAAACGCGCCATCTGCGCGTCTGTAAGCCAGAAAAGATCAGACATGTTCACCGCTCGTTTTCGAACCGTGAATCACGCCGCTATACGGAAATCAATGGGTCCTGAGCCTAAGCTATGTTAGACGCGCGCGCAGCATTTCTGCCATCTGATCAACAACGTCGGGGCCTTCAAGTTTTTTGGGAGGGATTCGTACTGGAAAATCTGTGCCCGGGACGAGGGTATTTGAGGAAATATTGCACAAGCCCTCGCCGATTAGTTCATTCATAAAAGCCCTGTCTTCGTCTCCTAAAATGGGATTAAAGTGCTTGGAGACCAAACCTGCTAGGATGTCACAGAATTGTATTGAGCGGCTTTCTTTCGAGTCCATTGCATCGGTTGAAATGACGCGCAATGGGTACTCAACTAAGCTACCGTCACCAGCCCT
>NZ_JBQFZR010000015.1:0-1720 GCF_056542345.1 Ruegeria sp. AD5 | reverse complement strand
GAAAGTTCGAGCCGGGCACGGATCGCCCAGACCTGTTTTGGGAGTAGCGGTCGTTTCTGACCGATGATCCGCCCCTTGTTCCAAGCTCTGGGTTTTGGGGTGACTGCAGGTAGTTGGACTGTCCGCCATCAGCACCCATGGAACAGACTAGGTTGATTGCGTAGCGGAGGATTTCAGGCTCATCGTAACCATCAGAGAGTGGAGATGAGAATGAAATCCGGGAAACAGAAAGCGTCAGCAGAGAGAGTTGTCAAAGACATCCGCAGGAAGACACGGCGCCAGCATTCGGCAGAGGAGAAGATCCGTATTGTGTTGGATGGGCTTCGTGGTGAAGACAGCATAGCGGAGCTGTGTCGCCGTGAAGGAATAGCTACGAGCCTGTATTACAGCTGGTCGAAAGAGTTCCTTGAGGCCGGTAAGAAGCGGTTGGCTGGCGATACCGCACGCCAGGCTACCAGCTCTGAGGTGAAGGATTTGAGAGCGGAATCGTCGGCGCTGAAAGAGGTAGTCGCCGACCTGACCCTTGAGAACCGGCTGCTCAAAAAAAGCATGTTCGAGGATGGGGGAGACGACGAATGAGATATCCCGCATCCGAAAAGCTTGAGATCATCCGGCTGGTTGACGGTTCGCACCTGCCGATCAAACGCACACTGGAAAAGCTCGGCATTCCCAGAACGACCTTCTACCGCTGGTACGACAGGTATCTGTCTTTCGGCGAGGCCGGGCTTGAGGATCGCCATTCCCGGCCAGGTAGGGTTTGGAACCGCATCCCCGACAAGGTGCGCAAGCAGATCGTGGAACTGGCTCTGGAAGAACCCGAGTTATCGCCCCGCGAGCTTGCGGTGCGGTTCACCGACACCAGGCGCTACTTCGTTTCTGAGGCCAGTGTTTACAGGCTTCTGAAGGCACAAGATCTGATCACTAGCCCAGCCTGCATCACCATCAAAGCGGCGGATGAATTCCATGAGAAGACTGTGCGGCCGAACCAGCTTTGGCAGACCGACTTCACCTATCTCAAAGTCATCGGTTGGGGCTGGTTCTACCTGTCTACGATCCTGGATGATTACAGCCGTTACGTTGTCTCTTGGCGCCTTTGCACCACGATGAAAGCTGACGATGTCACAGGAACGCTGGAAGACGCTTTGGCTGCATCAGGTTGTGACAGTGTCACCGTTGCCCACAAGCCCCGGCTGCTCAGCGACAACGGCAGCAGTTACATCTCTGGCGAGTTGGCGAAATGGCTGGATGAGCAGGGTATGGATCATGTTCGGGGAGCGCCCAACCATCCGCAGACCCAGGGCAAGATTGAGCGATGGCATCAGACGATGAAGAACCGTGTCCTGCTGGAAAACTACTATCTGCCAGGAGCGCTCGAACAGGCCATCGGCGACTTCATCAATCACTACAACCACAACCGATACCACGAGAGCATCAGCAATCTGACACCCGCCGATGTCTATTTCGGTCGAGCCGAAACAATCCTCAGACGCAGAAAGGAAATCAAACACCAGACAATCCAGAAACGCCGCTTGCTGCATCATCAGAACGCGGCGTAGATTGAAACTACGGCGAGCCTGATCCTCCTAAGCCAATCAAACGCTCGTGTTCCAAATCATTCGATGACGGACAAGCGATGGCATCAGACGATGAAGAACCGTGTCCTGCTGGAAAACTACTATCTGCCAGGAGCGCTCGAACAGGCCATCGGCGACTTCATCAA
>NZ_JBQFZR010000014.1:0-1860 GCF_056542345.1 Ruegeria sp. AD5 | reverse complement strand
ATGAAGCGCTCCTCGACAATCTTCATCGCTTCGCGCACCGCCTTGTCGTGCGCGCGAGTGATCCGGTCATCGCCCATGACCAGTGCCGCGATCGAGGCGGATTTGGAGGCCGAGAAGGTGAGATCGAGCCCCGGCCGGTGCTTGCGCTCGCCATCCACGTAGTCGACCCTGAGTAATTCCCAACCTACTGATTTTCTGATGGAAATGCTGATTTCGTGTGTTTTTGAGCTGCAGGGTTTGCTATTCTGCGGGCGATTTTCTTGCAATTTCGGATTGCCTCATGAAGCCCAAGTCGAGACCGCTGGAACAGGATGATTTGCTGCGCCCGCGCCTGGTCGATCTGATCGACATGCGCCATGAGCTGGTTAAGCTCGAGGGCTATATCGACTGGGATTTCTTCGAGCGCGAATGGTCCGGGTTTTTCCCGTCGCACCGCGGTCGGCCGGCAACATCGCCGCGGCTGGTGGCCGGGCTTCTGTATCTGCAGCACGCCCATGACCTGTCTGACGAGGCCGTTGTCCGGCGTTGGGTGGAGAACCCCTACTACCAGCATTTCTGCGGCGAGGTGTTCTTTCAGCATCGCCCCCCGATCGACCCGTCTTCGCTGACCCGGTGGCGGAAACGGATCGGCGAGGAGGGTGTCGAATGGCTGCTCACCAAGACCATCGAGGCCGGCAAGGCTGCCGGGGCGATAGATGACAAGAGCGTCGGGCGGGTCATCGTCGACACGACGGTGATGGAGAAAGACATTGCCCATCCCACCGACGCTCGGCTCTACGAACGCGCCCGGCAACGGTTGGTCAAGCTGGCCGGCGAGGCCGGGATACAGCTCCGCCAGAGCTATGCGCGTCTGGCTCCGAGGCTTGCGGCTCAGGTCGGCCGCTACGCCCATGCCCGGCAGTTCAAGCGCATGCGCAAGGCACTGAGAAGATTGAAAGGATATACCGGCCGCGTGATGCGCGACATCGCGCGGCAACTCGAGAAGGTCGCCGACCCCGGCCTCATGGCCCGTATCGCCGATGAACTGGAGCTTGCCGCCCGGTTACTGCGGCAAAAACCGAAGGACAAGGGCAAGCTCTACGCGCTACACGAACCCGCGGTCGACTGCATTTCCAAGGGCAAGGCCCACAAACGCTACGAATTCGGCTGCAAGGTCAGCGTCGCCACCACGATGAACGAGGGCTTTGTGGTCGGCATTCGGTCGCTGCCCGGCAACCCTTACGACGGCCACACTCTGGCCGAAGCGCTGGAGCAGGTGGAAATCCTCACCGACACCCGCCCCGCCCAGGTCTTCGTCGACCGCGGCTACCGCGGCCATGGCGTGACTTTGAGCCAGGTGTTTATCAGCGGCCAGAAGCGCGGTGTCACACCAGTCCTTCGCAAGTTGATCCGCCGGCGAAGCGCAATCGAGCCCACCATCGGCCACATGAAATCCGAAGGTCGCCTCAGACGCTGCCCGCTCAAGGGCACCCTCGGCGATGCCATCTTCGCAGTGCTGTGCGGCTGCGGCCACAACATCCGCCTGATCCTGGCTCATATCAGAAAGCTTTGGCCTCAAATCTGGGGCAGGATACTCGACGCCCTGACTGCGATCTCACTCTGCCGGCGGCCACGACACGCTCTCGCGGCGGCATAAAGCAATATGTTCAGGGCCGACTACATAGGGTTGTGATCTGCCCCTACACTCCTCGGGGAAGAGCGCGTATACCGTCAGTCACGCGCAGAGACCGGAGCCAAGACCGGCGAGTGAGAAGAGCCTTTTTGTGACTGATGATGTTATACTTTGGGAGAAGTCTTTCTGGCTTTCAAAATCTGCTGAAGCATTCGCGAAGCATGTATACAAGGACGAGTGGAAAGCTG
>NZ_JBQFZR010000013.1:0-4026 GCF_056542345.1 Ruegeria sp. AD5 | reverse complement strand
GTATTGGTTTGTCTGGTTGACATGCAGGGCCGTTTGATGGGGAAGCGGTTTCATGCGGGTCATTTTGTTGCGGGGGCGTGGGAAGAGACGCATTGCTGCAATTATCTGCTGGCGACGGATCTCGAGATGGGGACGCCGGACGGGTATGCGTCGACCAGTTGGGAGCGGGGCTATGGCGATTATGTGATGAAGCCGGATCTGAGCACGCTGCGCCCAGTGCCGTGGCTGGAAGGCACGGCGATGGTGATGTGCGATGTGCTGGATCATCACACGCATGAAGAAGTGCCACACGCGCCGCGCTCGATCCTGAAACGCCAGGTGAACCGGCTGAAGGCGATGGGTTATGACGCCATGTGCGCCACCGAGCTGGAGTTTTTCCTGTTCGAGAAAAGCTTTGATCAGATCCGCAAGGAAGGCTTTCGCGACCTTGAGCCGATCTCGGGGTACAACGAAGACTATCACATCCTTCAGACCACCAAGGAAGAGCATGTGATGCGCCCGATCCGCAACCATCTGTGGGATGCGGGGATACCGGTCGAGAACACGAAAGGTGAGGCCGAGACCGGGCAGGAAGAACTGAACATCAAATATGCGCCTGCGATGGAGACGGCCGAGTATCACTCGATCGCCAAGAACGCGGTGAAAGAGATTGCCTGGCAGCATGGGCATGCCGCGACCTTCCTGCCGAAATGGCATCATGAGAAGGTGGGCAGTTCCAGCCACGTGCATCAGTCGCTCTGGTCCGAGGGGCGGCCGATCTTTTTCGACGAAAAAGATCCGCTCGGCATGTCGGATGTGATGAAAAGCTACATGGCGGGTCTTTTGAAATACGCCGCCGATTACACCTGTTTCATGGCGCCCTACATCAACAGCTACAAGCGGTTCATGAAGGGGACCTTTGCGCCGACGCGGATCATCTGGTCGGTGGACAACCGCACCGCCGGGTTCCGCCTGTGCGGTGACGGCACCAAGACGGTGCGGGTGGAATGCCGTATCCCGGGCTCGGATATGAACCCCTATCTGGCGATGGCTGGGATGCTGGCGGCGGGGATCGCTGGGATCGAAGAAGGGCTGGAGTTGCAGCCGCCGACCACGGGCGACGTCTATCAGGGAGAGACGGGGATGATCCCGGGCAATCTGCGCGCGGCGCGGGATGCGCTGCATGGCTCGGCGATGTTGCGGGCTGCGATGGGAGATGACGTTGTCGATCACTATGCGCGCGCGGCCGAGGTTGAGATCGAAGAGTTTGAGCGCGTGGTGACCGATTGGGAAATTGCCCGCGGGTTCGAGCGGGCTTGAGAGGGTGAAAGCGAGGGGCCAGCCCCGCCGCCATTGGCGCTCGAACCAATGGCGTACCAATGGCGGCCCCCGAGATATTTATGGCCAGATGAAGCAGGGATCCTGCTCTCTTTAGAGATGGAGTGACTATGGGGCAGATGTTGCAATGTGTCTCGCCGATTGATGGGTTGGTTTTTGCCGAGCGCGAGGTGTTGTCGCGGGAGGCCGCGTTTGAGGTTGCGGGCCGGGCGCGGGCCGCACAGGCGGCTTGGGCGGCGCGGCCCTTGCGGGAACGCATTGATCTCGTGATGGCGGGTGTGGCTGCTGTTGGCGCGATGAATGAGGAAATCGTGCCCGAGTTGGCGCATATGATGGGTCGCCCGGTGCGCTATGGCGGTGAATTCGGCGGCTTCAACGAGCGCGCAAGCCATATGGCCGGGATTGCCGAAAGCGCATTGGCTGATATCGCGGTGGGCGAAGATGAGACGTTCAAGCGCTATATCAGGCGCATCCCGCATGGGGTGGTGTTTGTGGTGGCGCCGTGGAACTACCCCTACATGACGGCGATCAACACGGTGGCCCCGGCGCTGATCGCGGGTAATACGGTGATCCTGAAACACGCCACGCAGACCCTGCTGGTGGGCGAGCGTATGGCGCAGGCCTTCCATGCAGCGGGTGTGCCCGAAGACGTGTTCCAGAATGTCTTTCTGAGCCATGACGTGACCAACGATCTGATCGCGGGCAATGCGTTCGACTTCGTGAACTTCACCGGATCGGTCGGCGGCGGCCAGGCGATGGAGCGCGCGGCGGCGGGCACCTTTACCGGCGTCGGGACTGAGCTGGGCGGCAAGGATCCGGGCTATGTGATGGACGATGCCGATCTGGAGGCGGCGGTTGAGACGCTGATCGACGGGGCAATGTTCAACGCGGGCCAGTGCTGCTGCGGGATCGAGCGGATTTATGTGCATGAAAGCCTGTATGACGACTTCGTCGCCAGGGCGGTGGAGATCGTGAAAGGCTATAAGCTGGGCAATCCGCTGGACGCTGAGACCACCATTGGGCCGATGGCCAATGTGCGCTTTGCCGATGAGGTACGGGCGCAGATTGCCGAGGCGGTCGAGGCTGGTGCGGTGGCCCATATCGACATCTTCCCTGAGGATGATGGCGGCGCATATCTGACGCCGCAGATCCTGACCAATGTCACCCATGACATGCGGGTGATGCGGGATGAAAGCTTTGGTCCGGTAGTGGGCATCATGAAAGTGTCCTCGGATGACGAGGCCACCCGGCTGATGAATGACAGTGAGTTTGGCCTGACAGCGAGCCTCTGGACCCGCGATCTGGACCGTGCAGCGCGGGTGGGTGACCAGATTGAGACGGGCACCGTCTTCATGAACCGGGCCGATTATCTGGATCCCGGCCTGTGCTGGACCGGCTGCAAGAATACCGGGCGCGGCGGCGGTCTCTCGGTCATTGGCTATCACAACCTGACACGTCCCAAATCCTATCACCTGAAAAAGGTCACGGGCTAAGGACGCCGGCCTGCCTCGGAATGACCCCCTCGCCGGGGCAGGCCTTTTGACACGAAGGAAAGCAAACATGTCACTTGTTGGAAACTGGTCTTATCCAACCGCAATCAAATTCGGGGCCGGGCGGATCAATGAATTACCCGAAGCCTGTGCGGCGGCCGGCATGAAGAAGCCGCTGCTGGTCACCGACAAGGGGCTGGCCGACCTGCCGATCACCACCGCGACGCTGGATATCATGGAGACCGCCGGTCTGGGCCGGGGTCTGTTCGCGGATGTGGACCCGAACCCCAATGAACAGAACCTCGAGGCCGGTGTTGCGGCCTATAACGCGGGCGGCCATGACGGGGTGATCGCTTTTGGCGGCGGCTCGGGGCTGGATCTGGGCAAGATGGTCGCCTTCATGTGTGGTCAGACGCGCCCGGTCTGGGACTTTGAGGACATCGGCGATTGGTGGACCCGAGCGGATGCCGATGCCATCGCGCCGATCATCGCCGTGCCCACAACTGCCGGGACCGGGTCCGAAGTGGGGCGCGCCAGCGTCATCACCAATTCTGAAACCCACGCCAAGAAGATCATCTTCCATCCCAAGGTGCTGCCGACCGTGGTGATCTGCGACCCCGAGCTGACGGTGGGCATGCCCAAGTTCATCACCGCAGGCACTGGTCTGGATGCGTTCGCGCATTGTGTCGAGGCGTTCAGCAGCCCGCATTACCACCCGATGTCTCAGGGCATCGCGCTGGAAGGAATGCGGCTGGTCAAGGACTACCTGCCACGTGCCTATGCGGACGGCACCGACATCGAAGCCCGCGCCCAGATGATGAGCGCGGCGGCGATGGGGGCCACCGCCTTCCAGAAAGGCCTGGGCGCCATCCACGCCATGAGCCACCCCGTCGGCGCGGTGTTCAACACCCACCACGGCACCACCAACGCGGTCTGCATGCCCGCCGTGCTCGAGTTCAACGCGCCAGTCATCGCCGACCGCTTCCAGCAGGCCGCCGCCTATCTGGGCATCGACGGCGGCTTCGACGGCTTCCGCAGCTTCGTGCAAGAGTTCAACGACAGCCTCGCCATCCCCCGCAAACTCTCCGACCTCGGCGTCACCAAAGCCGCCATCCCCGAACTGGTCCAGGGCGCAATCATCGACCCCTCATGCGGAGGTAACCCAATCCAACTCAACCAACAAAACATCACTGAGCTGTTTAAAGTGGCGATCTGACAG
>NZ_JBQFZR010000012.1:2500-6112 GCF_056542345.1 Ruegeria sp. AD5 | reverse complement strand
ACGGGCTGTGTTTGGATTTTCTAAAGTTGGTTGCGGGAGCAGGATTTGAACCTGCGACCTTCAGGTTATGAGCCTGACGAGCTACCGGGCTGCTCCATCCCGCGACACTTTAAGTGACCTATCGCTTACGCTACTTGAGGTCTTGTGTTGGTCTATCGCCTATTCGGCTACTTGAGACCGGGTAGTGTTCTTTTCATCGTGTTTGAGAGACTGTGGGCTTTTACTAGGTTTGGCGGTGACCTACTCTCCCGGGGCTTAAGCCCAAGTACCATTGGCGCGGCAGTGCTTAACTTCCGGGTTCGGGATGGGACCGGGTGTTTCACTTGCGCTATGACCACCAAACCGAGGAAAAGCCCATGTCGACTTTCTTGCTTTGCAAGAAAGCGACGAGGTGGCAGGCAGCGTCTTTTGCTTGCAAAAGGCGCGTTGCCACTCGGTTATATAATCAACCAACATCGCGGCTTGGCGCTGCGACGTTATCCAACTCAAGGTCAGTGTATGCTTTTGGTGATTTGTCTTTCCATTACTGGATCAAATCAAGCCTATCGGGCGATTAGTACCGGTCAACTGAACGCATTACTGCGCTTACATCTCCGGCCTATTGACGTGGTGGTCTTCCACGGCCCTCAGGGAGACCTTGTTTTGAGGGGGGCTTCCCGCTTAGATGCCTTCAGCGGTTATCCTGTCCGATCATAGCTACCCAGCACTGCCGTTGGCACGACAACTGGTCCACCAGTGGATCGTTCACCCCGGTCCTCTCGTACTAGGGGCAACTCCTCTCAAGTCTCCTACACCCACGGCAGATAGGGACCGAACTGTCTCACGACGTTCTAAACCCAGCTCACGTACCTCTTTAAACGGCGAACAGCCGTACCCTTGGGACCTGCTCCAGCCCCAGGATGAGATGAGCCGACATCGAGGTGCCAAACACTGCCGTCGATATGGACTCTTGGGCAGTATCAGCCTGTTATCCCCGGCGTACCTTTTATCCGTTGAGCGATGGCCCTTCCACTCGGGACCACCGGATCACTATGGCCGTCTTTCGACTCTGCTCGACTTGTCAGTCTTGCAGTCAGGCTGGCTTCTGCCATTGCACTCAACGAGCGATTTCCGACCGCTCTGAGCCAACCTTCGCGCGCCTCCGTTACGCTTTAGGAGGCGACCGCCCCAGTCAAACTACCCGCCACGCAGGGTCCCGGATCCGGATAACGGACCGCGGTTAGACATCAAGAGTGCGAAGGGTGGTATCTCAAGGGAGGCTCCACGGATACTTGCGTTTCCGCTTCAAAGCCTACCACCTATCCTGCACATCACAATCCTGATGCCAGTGCGAAGCTGTAGTAAAGGTGCACGGGGTCTTTCCGTCTAACCGCGGGAAGCCTGCATCTTGACAGGCAATTCAATTTCGCTGAGTCGATGTTGGAGACAGCGGGGAAGTCGTTACGCCATTCGTGCAGGTCGGAACTTACCCGACAAGGAATTTCGCTACCTTAGGACCGTTATAGTTACGGCCGCCGTTTACCTGGGCTTCAATTCAAGGCTCTCACCTCTCCTTTTAACCTTCAGGCACCGGGCAGGCGTCAGACCCTATACGTCGTCTTGCGACTTCGCAGAGCCCTGTGTTTTTAATAAACAGTCGCCACCCCCTGGTTTGTGCCCCCAGCCCCTAGTTGCCTAGGAACCGGGCCTCCTTCTCGCGAACTTACGGAGGTATTTTGCCGAGTTCCTTCAACATCGTTCTCTCAAGCGCCTTGGTATGCTCTACCAGTCCACCTGTGTCGGTTTAGGGTACGGTCTGATGGAGGGCTATTTCCAGGAACCACTCAGCAGCCCAATCAATCCGATAAGATTGAACTACACCTGTGATCCGTCACATCCTCCTGGCCTAGGAATATTAACCTAGTTCCCATCGCCTACGCCTTTCGGCCTCGGCTTAGGGGCCGGCTTACCCTGCTCAGATTAGCTTTAAGCAGGAACCCTTGGACTTTCGGCGAGAGTGTCTCTCACACTCTTTGTCGCTACTCATGTCATCATTCTCACTAGTGATCTCTCCACCGGATGGCTCACGCCCCGGCTTCATCGAAAGCCTCTCTCCTCCAATCTGCCCGAAGGCATGAAGGAGGAATGAGACTATGTCACACTACGCTCTGCTACCGATGCTTACGCATCCCTAGACTTCGGCTCATGGCTTGAGCCCCGTTACATCTTCGCCGCAGGACAACTTATTTAGACCAGTGAGCTGTTACGCTATCTTTAAAGGATGGCTGCTTCTAAGCCAACCTCCTGGTTGTTTTGGTCGTCCCACCTGCTTTCCCACTTAGCCATGAATTGGGGGCCTTAGTCGTAGGTCAGGGTTGTTTCCCTCTCCACTACGGACGTTAGCATCCGCAGTGTGTCTGCCATCTAGTACTCCCGGGTATTCGGAGTTTGGTTAGGATCAGTAAGCCTGTGGGGCCCCATTACCCATCCAGTGCTCTACCCCCCGGGGTATTCGGATGACGCTCTACCTAAATAGATTTCGCAGAGAACCAGCTATCTCCGAGTTTGATTGGCCTTTCACCCCTAGGCACAGCTCATCCCGATCCTTTTCAACGGATGTGGGTTCGGTCCTCCAGTAAGTGTTACCTTACCTTCAACCTGGCCATGCCTAGATCACTCGGTTTCGGGTCTGATCCCACGAACTCATTCGCCCTATTAAGACTCGCTTTCGCTACGCCTACACCTAACGGCTTAAGCTTGCTCGTAAGACCAAGTCGATGACCCATTATACAAAAGGTACGCCGTCAGATCTCGAGGATCCTCCGACTGATTGTAGGCGTTCGGTTTCAGGTACTGTTTCACTCCCCTCGTCGGGGTGCTTTTCACCTTTCCCTCACGGTACTGGTTCGCTATCGGTCAGCAAGGAGTACTTAGCCTTCGAAGGTGGTCCTCCGATCTTCAGACAGAATTTCACGTGTTCCGCCCTACTTAATACGTCCATCAAAGCTTCCTATACGGGGCTGTCACCCGCTATGGCCACGCTTCCCAACGTGTTCTAGTCACTTATCTGGCTCGGCTGGTCCCCGTTCGCTCGCCGCTACTAGGGGAGTATCAATTGATTTCCTTTCCTCCGGGTACTTAGATGTTTCAGTTCCCCGGGTTTGCTCTTAAAACCCTATGTATTCAGGTCTTAAGTACCTGTTTAAACCCCATATTGAGTATCAAAGATAACAATATGAAGCTTTCAGGTGGGTTGCCCCATTCAGAGATCCATGGATCAAAGCTTATTCTCAGCTCCCCATGGCTTATCGCAGAGTATCACGTCTTTCATCGCCTCTTGCTGCCAAGGCATTCACCAAACGCCCTTCTCGCGCTTGATTTGATCCAGAAAGAGAAAGACACAACTTAGTGCGCTACCGCCTATTCGGCTACTTGAGCGCAGTCAGGTCAATCGCGATCGCCCAGCTGGTAACTAAAGGCGATCTTTCTTCTGAACCAAAAGCATACTTTCCCGCCTTCTATCCTGGAACCCATGCTGCCGATGTCGGTCGGCCCCACATGGAGAATAGAAGACATGCATGATCGTCAGATCATGCGGGTTAGTGTACTTGACTTGGACAACTCTGTTCGTTT
>NZ_JBQFZR010000011.1:0-8770 GCF_056542345.1 Ruegeria sp. AD5 | reverse complement strand
AGCCCGGTAGCTCGTCAGGCTCATAACCTGAAGGTCGCAGGTTCAAATCCTGCTCCCGCAACCAACTTTAGAAAATCCAAACACAGCCCGTAGCATAAACGCTGCGGGCGTTCCGCTGTGTACCAAGAGCCAAAAGACCCGCCAACTCCCCAACGAGTTCTATGGTAAGCTGTCCGTCATTGGGCAGCAGTCAAATCAGCTCTTTTTTGCCAACTTCTGTGCTTCGCCCACGGTGACCTTACCGTGATGACCGATCGAAATCCTCTCGCTTGAGCGTGTTGAAGCATTCAGGGAACGATCAACTGGTTCGGCGAATTGCTGTCTTTGGTATCAACTATTTTGGTAATAAAACGATAGCCTGCGGCTTGACCCGCTTGGTGGGCGGGGAAATGGAGCGGCGCGGATGACCTGATCTCTGGCGGCGCGTTCGATTTCAGGTGAGCCAGAGCTATCGACGATATCAACCCAAGCCAGTGATCCATCAGGATTAATTTCGAAGAATACCTGCGCAAACCCGCGGACTGGGACATAGACGACGGGCGTTTGATTGAGGTGGACCAGGACTTGTCCGGCATAGTTAGTGGTATCGGAGTTTCCAACGCCGCGACCCGAGGATTGATTTCGGCCACTGCTGGTTCGGAACGGGTCAGCCCCTTCCTTTTGAAAAAGGCTAAGCGGCGACTCCAATGTTTGCGTAGGGTTGCGCAAATTGTCGAAGTTACTGAACCCATCGAGCGATTTTGGCGTATCCGTTGCGGGCCTTCTGTCCGGGAGGCGGGGGCGTTTGGAAACAGATACGGCCTGATCGGAAGGCGCGGCTTGTTCTTCTGGTGGCTCGTTTGTTGGCTCATCGACCGAACTTGGGATTTCTGGTTCGACTGCCGTACTCTCGAGTGGAGGGACCGGCGCAGTTGAGGCGTCTGTGGGCGGTAAAGCTGCCAAGCGCTCGGGTTCCGGATCGACCGCTGACGTTACGGAGGTATCTGCGTCTGTGGCTGGTTCCGGATTGGACGGGGCGACCGGTTTGGTCGGCACCTCTTCTTGTAGCTCTGATCGTGGGGCGACGGGCGCTCCGACATCGGGTGAAGATACCTGCTGAGGATTGGGGGAAGCGACGAGTGTATCGCTGATCGGGATGTCGGCGGTATCGGGCTTAATAGTGTCTTCAACCGGAGGCTCGGGGCCTTCAGCAGAGTCCGGCTGCACCGGGTCCGTCGTGTCTTCGGTGAATTCCTCGAATGTGTTGCCAAGCTCGATCAAACTGACCGATTCCTCACTGGCCCGCAGTTCTGGCAGACTGGAACCGTAGAAACTGATCCCAAAGATATGCAGGACAAGCGAAAGCACACCCGCCAACGCAGCGATGGCTGCTGACTTCCGGATCATTTTAAAGCCTGCTGGGTCACGAGGAACACAGACGGCGCGCCATACCGTCGAAGGGCACCGGTTACCTCCATCAACCGTTGGCCTGAAACATTGCGGTCGGGGACAATCCTGACCGGTCCGTCATCATGGCTGGACATGAAAGCCTCAGGGTCGGTTTGCACTCCGCGAAAGCTGAGGATGCCATCAGCGTTCAAGACAAGCGCATCGGGAGGGTCGCGGCCTTCGAGTTCCGATGTGTCGACAAGCTGAAGCTCGGGATCAAGCGGTGGTGCCAGAGTGCCTGCAATCAGAAAGAAGATCAGCATCAGAAAGACGACGTTGATCAGAGGGATGGTCGAGTCTCGTTTGCGGCTTGGGCGACCAAAGCGGATCATCGGTCTACTCCAACACCGTGACGGTCAAGCCATCGCGGCCACGCAGCCTGGTCAGCAAATCAACAAGCCTTTGGGCGGACGTATCGGCATCAAGGCTTACCAGAGCCTGACCGGTTCCGATCAGCGCGGACAGCTCATCCAGCGTCAGCGTTTCGCCATTCAAAGTCACGCGCTCTGCGCCGATCTGAATGAAAATTCTCTCCACCGGCTCAGCCGAGGCTAATGCTCCTGAGGTTGCGCTGCTGATTTCGATTTCCGCGAACTTTGAGAAGGTTGAAGACAACATGAAGAACAGCAACAGCAAGAAGATGACATCTATGAGCGGGGTCATCGACATCGGTCGTCTTACAAAGGGAGCCGTGTTACGCATGTTCAGCGTTCAGAATCTCGGTCCTGCCTGAGGCGGCCTGGTTCGAGTTGTTCGGGACCAGAACCGTGCGCAGTGCTTTGTCCGCAAACACCCGTTCCCGGGCAGTTCGGCTTTCAAACCAAGACAAGACCATTGAAGTCGGCATTGCCACCGCAAGGCCAACGGCTGTTGTTACCAGAGCAACCCAGATGCCACCTGCCAACAATGACGGATCAACAGAAGACCCGGCAGACTGAAGGCTTTGGAATGCATTGATCATTCCCAAAACTGTTCCGAACAATCCAAGCAGGGGTGCAAGCTGGGCGACCGTATCCAAAAGCCGAAATCCGCGCTCCAGCCCGGCCAGCGCCAATCCAGCTTCGGCATCCAGTCGAGCGTCCAGATCAGGAGTGTCCGGCGCGTCCATCGCGGCTTCGACAAGCGGTGCAAGATAGCTGCTGCTCTGTGCGAGGCGCGCGCGTGCAGTGGCTCGATCTCCAGCATCCCAGGCTTGCAGCGCTTGTGACAGAATCTTGTGCCGCCCTACGCCACAGGCTGCGAACTGCCAAAGCTTGTAAAGACTAACTGCTACGGTCAGGACCGACATGACAATAAGGATAGCCACAACGGGCCCGCCAAGGGTCAGGATCTCTCGAAGAGAAGAGAGAATATTCATCCAAGCAACTCCACTTCAATCCGGCTGCTGAGCGTTAGGGTCGATTGACAGATGTCGCTCTGGGAGCCTTTTACCACGCATGAACTCGCGCCATTGATCAATGCGCGCCCAACAGTCGTGCAAGACATCTCTGGCAGATCGAACTGACGGACACGTGGGCGATCCAAAGGTAAGTCGCGAAAATCAAAAAGCGAGAGGGTAACGACACTGCCTTCGGTGTCAAATATCACCGTCTCGAATACGGCTTCATCGATAGTGGTTCCGGATTGGTTGGTCACCAGAAAGGTCAATCTGCAGGCACTACCAACGTCTTCCAAGGCATTGAGCTCTAACGAAATCCCAGCGGCAGGTGCCTCAGCGGATTGGGCCAGAGCTGCAAAAGGAAGCAGGCATGCGAAACAGGTAAGCAGGACACGGAGAAATCTCATTGAAGGCACCTATATGCTTGGGCGAACCGCGATTGCCCGCGTTGTATAGCCGACAATGGTCCTGTCATACCTGATAGTACAATCACTTCAAAGGAGCGCTGAAACGATTGTGACTTCGACCATGTTCGAAGTCATTTTCGAATAAGCTATTTAGCAAAGTGACGCGGAATACGGCAAAATGACGGAAAATTACCTCATTTCGTCAAGATACGATCTGCAATCCGAACAAGTCGCCCTTCATAATCAAAAGAAACACAGAATGGAGGCGCGTTTTGAGCTGGAATATTTGCGTAGTCGGGGCGGGGAAGATCGGTCAGATGATCGCGACTTTGCTGAAAACCTCGGCACATTACACGGTGACTGTTGCCGATCACGATCTTGCGGCCCTGTCAGCATTCAAGAAGCGGGGCATTTCTACGCGGCAGATTGATGCCAGCGATAGCGCGGGCTTGGAGAAAGGCCTTAAAGGTTTTGATGCGGTGATCTCTGCCGCGCCGTTCTTTCTGACACCGGCAATTGCAAGCGCAGCTAAAACTGTTGGGGCGCATTACTTTGACCTGACCGAAGATGTCGCCGCCACCAACGCGGTGCGCGAGCTGGCGCAGAACAGCGAGACGGCATTTATGCCGCAATGCGGGTTGGCCCCCGGGTTTGTCGGGATTGCAGGCGCTGCGCTGGCGGCGGAGTTCGATGAAATCGACAGCCTGCATATGCGGGTCGGGGCGTTACCGCTCTATCCGACCAACGCGTTGAAATATAACCTGACTTGGTCAACCGATGGGCTAATCAACGAATACTGCAACCCCTGCGATGCCATTGTGAATGGCGAGAGGGTTAAGACAGCCCCCCTCGAAGATTATGAGCTGATCGGCCATGACGGAGTCGAGTACGAGTGCTTCAATACATCGGGCGGGCTGGGCACCTTGCCCGAGACGCTAGACGGTAAGGCGAAGGCGGTATCCTATCGCTCGATCCGCTATCCGGGCCATCGGGATATCTTGCGCTTGTTGCTCAGTGACCTGGGACTAGAGCGTCGCCGCGATCTGCTGAAAGAGATTTTTGAAACGGCCTTGCCGCGTACGGATCAAGACGTCGTGTTGGTCTATTGCACTGCAAAGGGCATCGTTGACGGCACGTTGCGTGAGAAATCCCTGATCAACAAATCCTTTGCGCGCACCATCGATGGACAAGTCTGGAGTGCGATCCAAGTAACCACTGCGGCAGGCGTATTGGGTGTCGTCGATCTGATGCGGACAGGGGTTCTGCCCTCGAAAGGCTTTGTTCGGCAAGAGCAGGTAAAGCTTGCCGATTTCCTGAACACCGAATTTGGCCGGCTTTATCGCGCCGGTGACGTTACCGAACAAAACAAGGCGGCTTGAGATATGAAAGACATTATAATGACTGCTGAAACCACGCTTGCGAATTTGGACCTGACTGCAGCTGAGCTTAGCGGCGGGTCGCTGCGGGTGACCTCTCCGATAGATGGCAGCCTGTTGGCCGAGGTTCACGAAACTCCGGTTTCCGAGATGGGGGCCATCTTTGCCCGCTCGAAAGCGGCGTTCAAGGAATGGCGCGTTGTGCCGGCTCCGCGCCGGGGTGAGTTGATCCGCCTGCTGGGCGAAGAGCTGCGGGCCGCCAAGGACGACCTTGGCGCGCTTGTCAGTTGGGAGGCAGGCAAGATCACCTCGGAAGGTCTGGGCGAAGTGCAGGAGATGATCGACATCTGCGATTTTGCTGTTGGTCTGTCGCGGCAGCTTTATGGTCTGACCATTGCTTCGGAACGCCCGGGTCACCGGATGATGGAAACGTGGCATCCGGCGGGACCGGTCGGAGTGATCTCGGCCTTTAATTTCCCCGTGGCGGTATGGTCGTGGAATGCTGCGCTGGCCCTGGTCTGTGGTGATCCGGTAGTTTGGAAACCGTCCGAGAAAACGCCACTGACCGCGTTGGCTTGCCAGAAAATCTTTGAGCGGGCATTGGCCCGGTTTGGTGACGCCCCCGAGGGGCTTTTGCAGACCCTGATCGGTGGTGCCGATCTGGGTGAGGCGCTGGTTGCCAGCGAGGATGTGCCGATCATTTCAGCCACCGGCTCGACCCGGATGGGCCGCGCGGTGGCGCCGATTGTGGCGCAGCGCTTTGGAAAGTGTATTCTGGAACTCGGCGGCAATAACGCGATGATCGTTGGGGCGTCGGCTGATCTGGAAATGGCGGTGCGCGCGATCGTATTCTCGGCTGTCGGGACAGCAGGGCAGCGCTGTACGACACTGCGGCGGTTGATTGTACACAACTCGATCCGCGAGGAACTGGTTGGGCGTCTGAAGAAAGCCTATGCAGGTCTACCCATCGGTAATCCGTTGACCGAGGGTACGTTGATTGGGCCGTTGGTGGATGAAGCTTCGGGCAATGCGATGACCGCAGCGCTTGAATCAGCAAAGGCCGAGGGTGGTGCCGTGTTCGGAGGTCAGCGCGTGACCGAAAATGTACCGGGCGGTGTTTATATGCAACCGGCCATCGTTGAGATGCCGGGCCAGACCGCGACTGTGAAGGCCGAGACCTTTGCTCCGATCCTTTACGTCATGGGCTATGACGATTTTGCCGAGGCGATCGAGATTCAGAACGACGTGCCACAGGGCTTGTCGTCCTGCGTTTTTACACTGAACATGCGCGAAGCCGAGCAATTCCTGACAGCGGCCGGGTCGGATTGCGGGATTGCCAATGTGAACATCGGCCCGTCCGGGGCCGAGATCGGTGGCGCATTTGGTGGCGAGAAGGAGACCGGAGGCGGGCGCGAAAGCGGATCAGATGCCTGGAAAGCCTACATGCGCCGTCAGACCAACACGGTAAACTATTCAGCCGAGTTGCCATTGGCGCAGGGTGTCAAATTCGACATCTGAACGCGAATGTCCGGCGGCACCTGATCGTGCCGCCGGATTCAATCAGCGAACAGGTAATCCAGTTGCATGATCGCTTTGGCCTGATCGGCACTGATCCCCAGAAATTCCGCAATAATCACCTCATTCTCCGAACGTTCCGCCGCCTCACGCAAATGGAACAGCCCATCATTCTGGGTACTGCGGATTAATTCGGATTCGTAAGCCAGCGCATTGCGAAGGGTCGGTAGCAGGCGTGCAAGAGAATCCTGTGAGCTGTTCTGGCCCGCAAGACCGACACGATGGGCATGACCCGTCAGATATTCATCTGAATAGGCACATTCGATTTCCAGAACACGTGTTTGGGCCTGATCTGCACAGAAATCCTGAATGACGTCCAGATTGGCCGGATCTACGCAGAGTACCAGCCTGTCGCTTTGGAAATAATCGAACAACATACGTGCAACGGCCCGCCGATGGCGCGACCGCTTAATCAGGGTCGTCTCGATTCCACCCAAATCGGGCAATGGCGTATCCTGCTCATCATAGATGTATTCGATGCAGGGAATGGGGGTTTCCGACGCGATCTGGTCAACAAGCCGTTTGGCGACATGCCACTTCTTGCAAACAATCAGAAACGCCTGCCGCTCGGGGCCTAACGTATTGCCGACCTCCCAAAAGCGCTGAGCGAAACGTCGTCCTACCCGACCGCGACCGGCAAGGAAGTGATACAGATTACGCCCTTCGTTCGAGATGTGGAACGTGACCCCTTCGCTGGCATAAAGCTGACCCAACCGTTCCTTCAACTCATGGGCCTCGGGGCTGATCTTGCGAGCGAACAGGTAGTTCTGCCCCAACAGCATGTCATAGTGATCATTGTAGAAGGTGACAGGCATGCCATAGTCGGAAAACATCAAAAATGTCAGTGTACGGTTTTCGATTTCCTGCTTCGGGACGAGGTGGCGAACAAGCGTCTGAAAGAACGTCTCGTCCGGAATCCAGGTGGTCGAGAAAAACCGGACCACATCGCGGCGTTGGCGCAGGAAGTCCAGAATCATCTCGACTGTGCGACGGCGCAGGCACCACCACTGGCTACCGATCTTGACCTGCAGGTCTGCAGGTATGCCGCGGGTCAGACCGAAACGCTTTTGCATTTCGTATGCGGCATAGAACAGGCGCGGCTGATTGCGTTCGTTGAAATAGTGACGATAGATCAGCCGGTCTTCTTTCATTCCGGTCTTAATCCAATTGCTTTCGAAGAAGTCATGGCTTTCGATGAAATCCATGTCGCGTTCATCAAGAAAGCTGTGCACATACTCGGCGGTTTTAATTGCCATGCAATCGCCGGACAGCATGTAAAAATGGGTGACCCTTGGGAACTGATCCACCGCCGCCTGTAATGCATGGAGCGTGGCCTGAACCAGTGACCATTCGCCCCATCCGCATTTGATCCGCTTCGTTGCAAATGTGACATTGCGGTTATCTTTCAGGGCGTCGCGTATCTGCGCATAATCCGTATCGTTGGCGCGGGCGTCAAAATGGATCGCCATACAATCGCCGGCAGCCGTCAGCTGACGTGCCTGCGCAATGATCGCGTCAGGATCTTTGTGGCACAGCAAGATATAGGCAATCTTTGCCATTTGCGTCTCGTAATTCCCCGTTTCTGCCCAATTGCAACCGTGATACTGAGGATGAGCGATTGAATAAACAGAATATTTTTGGTTCTTTGGGTCAAAATGCCGGAGTATCAATGCGATAACTGGCTAAGGAGGCGCAGTAGATGGGTTTTCCCGGAACGTGGATGACCGAAAGTCAAAGCATGGTCTACCGTGTTGTGCCGAAATGCGCCTGTTCGACGATCGGGCAAATCATGTATTTCTCGGATCATGGCAGCTTCTTTGATGGTGACATTCACGATGCCAAGGACGGAATGCACAAGTGGGCCTTTGGTGCCAGTCAGGATCCGATTGCCAGAAATGTTCAATCGCACCAGTCCTATACATTCACCTGCGTGCGTAATCCCTACACACGCATTCTCAGTTCCTTTTTTGACAAGATCTGTGGCATCCAGCGCAACGGCAAACGATATCGCGGCAATCTGGTGCCAACGCTGATTTACAACTATGGAATCGAGGTTGGCGGTGACGATGGCAAAGGCGAGTTCGATCAGATCGCCAGTTTCCGCCGGTTTCTGTTATTTGCACGTGACACGATCCGTTGGCGGCGTCCGATGGACCCCGACATTCACTGGTCTGCCATGTCTGGCCATGTCTCGACGCTGATCGCTAATGGCGGGCGATATGATCGGATTTTTTGGACCGAGAAGTTCAACTATGGGATGCAGGGTGTATTGGACAATCTTGAAACCTCGCATCCCGTGACTCTGTCCGAAATCCCGCGCTTCAACGAATCCGAAGGCCATGGGCCAAAACGCGTGCATCCGGTCGAGGATTACTTTGACGATTTGTCGATGCATCTGGTCTACGAGATCTACAAACAGGATTTTGAACTGTTCAAGTATGATTTCGAGAATCCCGCCAACAAAATGCCGACGGGTGAGATCGATCTAGATGAGATTCACGCCAAGCTGGGTGATTAAGACGCTCGAAGTGTGAGGCTCCCGCCCATCGTCAATGTCTCTTGTGAGACATCTCCTCTGGTTGGGCCCGGCGCCGCGCAAAGCGCGG
>NZ_JBQFZR010000010.1:0-38997 GCF_056542345.1 Ruegeria sp. AD5 | reverse complement strand
GGGCGCAATCATCGACCCCTCATGCGGAGGTAACCCAATCCAACTCAACCAACAAAACATCACTGAGCTGTTTAAAGTGGCGATCTGACAGTGAGCGCTGAAATCGTTCTCATAATCCTTGCGGCCGCGTTGCTGCATGCGATCTGGAACACGGTTGTAAAAACGGCCGCTGACCGAACGGTCACGCTGGGTCTGGTTGCACTGGGGCATGTTATCCCGGGGGCGCTGATGGTAGCGGTTCTGCCGCTGCCGAATGTCGAGAGCCTGCCATATCTGGCAGGTTCGACTGTCGTTCATTTCGGATATTTCTACATGCTGAATCAGGCCTACCGGCATGGTGATCTCAGTGTGGTGTACCCGATCGCGCGCGGTGTGGTTCCTGCGCTGGTCGCTCTTTGGGCCGTGATATTCGCGGGCGAACATCTGCCGACGCAGGCCTGGATTGGGATCGCGGTGATTGCCACCGGCATTCAACTGTCCAGCTGGTCGGTTTTGAGGCAAGGGGTCGGTAGGGCATCGCTTGTTTTCGCATTGGGAACGGGCTGCTTTATTTCCATCTACTCGCTTGTGGATGGCCTGGGCGTGCGGGTGTCAGGCAACATCCTGAGCTATTGGGCCTGGCATTCGGTTCTGCATATCTTTGTTGTGGGCTTTGTCGCGCTACGGCGAGGCGCGCGTGTGCTTGATTTGCCTCTGCGCATCTGGGTGATCGGGATTGCAGGCGGAATGGTGTCGATGACGGCTTACGGCCTAGTGCTTTATGCCAAGAATTTCGCTCCGCTTGGCGTCGTGTCAGCCTTACGCGAAACCTCAGTGATCTTCGCGGCCCTAATCGGATTTCTGTTCCTGGGTGAAGGCAATCCCATGCGACGCCTTCTGGCGGCCGTGATGATGGCTGCTGGCGTGACGCTGATCGCATTGTCGTCATGAACACATTCTGGGATGAGTTGAATGATTCTTGCGAGAGATCTGAAATCCACCTGTCACGCCGCATGAAACTGCAGGTTTGTTGTGCCATGTTGACCGGAAAAGGCAAAAAAACCAAAATTGTCGCAAAAGATTTACATTTATTGTGGATTTTTGCGCGAAAATGTGACCGAGTCTGAAAATGGATGATGATAGCGTAACCATCCCACATCGTGGCCGAGAGCTGCTGGATGTCCTTGCGCGGCTGGGGGGGTCAGCGCGCAACACTCAGATCGCCCAGATCATGGACGTCTCTGAGGAAACGGTGCGTCGTTTGGTCAAGGCGCTGGCGCGCGCGAACAAGGTTGAGCGTGTGCATGGCGGCACATTTCTGTCTCGAGCACAGGATACACCGATGTTTTCGGGCGCGCTGGAGTATAATGCCGACGAGAAAACCAACATCGCCAAGCGGGTCTGCGGGTTGCTTGAGGACGAGATGGTGTTGTTCATCACCGTTGGCTCGACCATGACTCATGTGGCCGAGCAACTACGTGAGCTGCGGGGTTTGACCGTCGTTAGCAACTCTTTGTCAGTTGTCGCATCCCTGGCCGATCACAATGGCACGCGCGCCGTTCTGGCAGGGGGCGAAGTAATCCGGTCCGAGCGAGGCAGTTTTGGCCGTGCGGCTGAAGAACTCGCGTGTCAGTACAGCTATGACGCGGTGATCTGCGGCGCGGATGCACTGTCGCTGGTTGGAGGCGTATTGGCCTCGAACCCGCTGGAGGCGGATCTGACCCGTGCGCTGCAAGGGAACACGCATCGCATGATCGTTGCAGCGGACCACACCAAATTCGGTGCAAAGGCAGCCAACGTGTCTTGCCCGTTCGACAAGGTGACGGATCTGGTGACCGATATCGCGCCACCTGATGCGTTTGCACCCGTTCTCAAGCAAGCTGGGGTCCAAGTGCACATTGCATCGCAATACGATGTCAAATCCGGGCCAGATGAAACAGAGCCCCGGAAGCAAAAAAAGAACAAAGAAACCTCCGAAAGCAAAGCGGGCAAATCGGGCTCTCGGAAACGCAAAACGAAATAAACAAAACCTAGGGAGAAAACATGAAAAAGCTTCTTATGTCTGGTGTGGCCTTTGCCACAATCGGGGGCGCGGCCTGGGCCAATTGTCCTGCTGCAACCGTCGCGGATATGCAGGGCGTCGCAGCCGGTGCTTATCCTCAGCAGTTTGATCTGTCCGAGTTTCAATCAGCTGCAAACTGTACGCTCAGCTTTGCAGAAAACCCGGCTATTGGGGATCTGAACGGCATGATCCGTGGCAATGGCGATCTTGCGGCCGTTGCAGATCGTCTGCCGGCTGACCCGTTGGTCATCGTACCCTATGACTCGATAGGTCAGTATGGCGGCGTTCTGGACGCGCTCTCCAACGCTACAGAAAGCGGCACCTCGGACTTCCTTTCGGTGCGTCACGTCAACCTGTTCCGCTATTCCGACGACCTGCAGACCCTGGTGCCCAACGTGGCGAAATCCTGGGAATGGAACGATGACTTCACCGTGCTGACCGTGAATCTGCGTGAAGGCCACAAGTGGTCGGATGGCGCGCCATTTACGGCGGCGGATATCGTCTTCTGGTACGATAACCTGATGATGGACACCAATGTCATCGCCGAAGCGAAGGATTATGCGCTGGCGGGCGGTGAGCCGATGAAGGTCGAAGCGTTGGACGACACCACCGTCCGCTTTACCCTTGCCGCGCCCAAGCCTGGCCTGACCGAGACATTCTCGTTCACCTATGTGCAGCCCTACCAGCCCAAGCATTTCTTTGAAAAGTTCCACCCGGCGCTGGATGACAACGCCGACGCCAACGCGCAGGCGCTTGGTTATGAAAACGGGTACGAGCTGATCAAGGCCTATTATGGCAACTCGGACTGGATGGATACGCCATCTCCGATGCTGACAGCCGGTGACAAACTGGCGGGTCTTCCCACCGACACCATGCCGACGCTGGAGAGCCATATCCTTGTGAAGGAGAGCACCGAGGGTCGTCACTACGTGGCCAACCCCTATTTCTTCCAGGTCGACACGCAGGGTAACCAGCTTCCCTACATTTCGGAAATGGATGAAACTTACGTTCCGGACGAAGAAGTTCGCACCCTTAAGTTGCTGAATGGCGAGGTCGATTACAAATCGCAGGGTGTTAACCTGACATCCGCTCCGGTGCTGCTCGAAGGTCAGGAGAACGGTAACTACACGGTCGAGGTGAAGCCTTCGATCGGCTATCCGGTTCTGACCTTCAACGTGACCGCAGAAGACGAGGCCAAGCGCGCGATCTTTAACGATATCCGGTTCAGAACTGCGATGTCTGTTGCGATGGATCGCAACCAGCTAAACGAGGTTGTGGCTTTTGGTCTGGGAACACCGACACAGTACATCGGCTTCTCGCCACGTCCCGATTTCATCGACGAAAAATGGTCGAACCATGAGATCGAATTCGACGCAGAGCGCGCCAATGCGCTGCTGGACGAAGTAGGTCTTGTCGACAAGGACGGTGATGGCTTCCGCGACTTGCCGAATGGTGATCCGTTTGTTCTGGATTGGCAGTTCTCGACCCAGCCAGCTTCGGCGCAATTGGTGGAACTGATTGCTCAGAACTGGAAAGACGTTGGCGTCAACACCGCGATCAAAGAGGTGACATCCGACGAATTCCGCGCCGCACAAACGGCCAACTCGCTGGATATGGGCTTATGGCTGAAGAGCCAGCCAGCCGGGTCGATCCTCGGGGACAGCGAGATCTGGGTGCCTCCGTTTGATGGCTATTTCGACGTACGTACAGGTATGCTCTGGGCTGAATACATCAGCTCAAACGGTGAAAACGGTGTTGAACCGCCGGCTTGGGTCGCGGATCTGAAGGCTGCATTGGACACCTATCAGTCCAGTGCACCCGGCTCTGATGCGTCAGTATCCGCCGCGCAGAAGATGGTCGAGATCATGACCGGCGAGCTGCTGTTCCTGGGTACCGTGAATGCTCCTGCCCCGATCTATCACTCGAACAACCTGCAGAACTTTACCGAGTTCAAAACGCAGTCTTACGAGTTCTATCGGACCTATCCTTACCGCCCCGCCCAGTGGTGGCTGAGCGAATAAGGTTGAGAAGATAAGAAGGTGGGCGCCCGCGCCCGCCTTCACGCATCCCGCGGGGACAGATATGTTGCAATTCTGCAGATTTGCCGCCACCCGGGCGGTTATGGCGTTGGTCACTTTGGTCATCGTATCGCTGATTGTTTTTTCACTGATGGAACTGGTGCCCGGTGACTGTGCCGAGCGCTATTTGGCGTATAAAAACACCCAAGGGTCCGCGATCACCGTTGCTGACGTTGCAGCAGAACGCGCCCGGCTTGGGTTGGATCAACCGTTCCTGACCCGATGGGCCACCTGGTTGTCAGGGGCGTTTCGTGGCGATTTCGGCGAAAGCTGCATCCTGCGGGTGAATATTGCACAGCTGCTGGGCGACAAGTTCTGGCTGTCGCTGTGGATCTGCCTTGGCGCTTTGACGCTGGCTTATGCCATTGCAATCCCTGTGGGCATCATTTCTGCCGCCTCGCGCAGTGCGGTACTGAACAACTCGCTGCGGATCGTCAGCTATCTGGGTTTGGCGATGCCGAACTTCCTGCTGGCCCTGATGGTGATGCTGGTTTCAACCGTCTATTTCGGTGAGACTCTGACCGGGCTGTTCTCGCCCGAGTACAAAGAAGCGCCTTGGTCTTGGGGCAAGTTCCTCGATTTGCTGAAACACGCCTGGCTGCCGATCTTCATTCTGGGCTGGTCGGCCACAGCCTTTGCGCTGCAGACCGTGCGCGCGTTGATGTCGGATGAGATCGGGAAGCTGTATGTCACCGCTGCTGCCGCGCGGGGCATTTATGGCCGCCGACTGTTATGGCGCTATCCGGCCCGTCATGCGCTGGGGCCGATCGTCAATAGCCTTGGCTTTGACCTGAACCGGATCTTCAACGAATTGCCCATTGTGGCGCTGATCCTGACATTGACCGAAGCCGGGGCGCTTTTGCTTGAAGCGTTGGCGCGGTCCAATGATCAGCAACTTGCGGGGGCCATCATCTTTCTGCTGACGGCATCAATCGTGACGTTGAATTTCTTCACCGACATTCTGCTTGCGGTGATCGATCCGCGCGTGCGCAAAAGTATCCTCAGGTGACCAGATGACTGCGACAATCGACAACCAAAAGGCTAAAGAAGCCTATTTCACCGCCTCGCAGCGTCAGTTGATCTGGGCCCGATTCAAGAAACAGCGCGCGGCGATGATTGCGGCCACAGTTCTGGTCGTCCTGATCCTGTCGGGCATCTTTGCTCCGTTCCTGTCGCCTTACGATCCGACCGCCGCAGGGCGTGACAAAGACTATCTGAACGGAGCCCCGCAGATTCCAAAATTCTGCGACAAGAATGGCTGCTCGATCCGCCCGTTCCTGCACGGGGTCACCCGCGAACGCTCGTTGGCGACCAATTTCCGCTGGGTCGAGAAAGTTAACGAGGATGAACGCCGATATATCCAGTTCTTCGTTCGGGGCGACAAATATAAGCTGTTTGGAGTCATTCCCGGTAACATCCACCTGTTTGGTGTCGATCAGGGCTATGTTCACCTGTTCGGAACCGACAGTGCCGGCAAGGATATCTTCAGCCGTACACTGCATGCGGTTTGGACGTCGCTACAGGTCGGAACGCTTGGGGTGATGATTTCGTTCGTGCTGGCGCTCGCGATCGGAGGGGTGGCTGGATATTACGGTGGAATGGTCGACAGTGTGATCCAAATGATCACCGATGCGATCCGTACGGTTCCGGCCATACCTCTGTTCATGGCGATTGCGGCCTTTATCCCGCCGGAATGGTCGGCCGAAACAAGATTCTTTGTCATCACAGCCATATTGGGATTGGTCGGCTGGCCTACTTTAGCACGGCGGGTGCGTACCCATCTGCTAACGGAACGCAATCAGGAATACGTGCTTGCGGCGAAACTGTGCGGCGCGTCGCCGGGCCACATCATCCGGCGTCACCTGCTGCCCAGCTTCACCAGCTACATCATCGTCGATCTGGTGATCTCGTTCCCCTATATGGTCCTCAGCGAAACCGCGCTCAGCTTTATCGGGCTGGGGCTGAAAGATCCGGTCAACTCACTTGGCGTGATGTTGCAGAATGTGACTAAGGCGGATGTTCTGCTGAATTACCAATGGTATTTCATCCCGGTCATCTTCTTTGTCGTTCTCGTGATGTCTTTCGTGTTCGTCGGCGATGGCCTGCGTGATGCGGCTGATCCTTATTCGGAGACCCGCAAATGAGCTTGATCGATGTCGAAAACCTGTCCGTTCAGTTCAAAACCGATGAAGGGTTGATCACGGCGGTTGAGGATGTTTCGTTTTCACTCGCCCCAGGCGAGGTGCTCGGGCTGGTCGGCGAAAGTGGATCGGGAAAATCAGTGACGGCAAAGTCACTGATGAAACTAAATCCACCCAACGCGATCTATGCGCCGGAAAGCCGGATCGATCTGCATCTCGACAGCGGCCCGGTTGATATCATGGCGCTGAAGCGGCCCAAGGACATGGAGATTGTGCGCGGCGGGGCGATCAGTATGATCTTCCAAGAGCCGATGGCCAGCTTTGCCCCCGCGATCACCATCGGCAAGCAGATGGTTGAACAGTTGCTGATCCACACGGACCTCAGCAAAAAGCAGACCAAAGAACTATCGATCGAAATGCTGGACCGAGTGGGTATCCTTGAACCAGCGGCCCGGTTCAACCAATACGCTTTCGAATTGTCGGGCGGGATGCGTCAGCGGGCGATGATCGCCATGGCGCTTTCGACCAAGCCCAAACTACTGATCGCGGATGAGCCGACAACGGCGCTGGACGTGACCATTCAGGCTCAGGTTTTGGATCTGATGAAGGATCTGGTGGCCGAGTTCGGCATGGGCATCGTCTTCATCACCCATGACCTAAGCGTCGTCGCCCAAACCGCCGACCGGGTTGCGGTGATGTATCTGGGTCGGATCATGGAAAGCGGACCTGTGCGTGAAGTGATCCGCCATCCGGCACATGCCTATACGCGTGGCCTGCTGAACGCGTTACCCAAACTCGATGATCTGGACGCACCGCTAACCCCGATCCCTGGCGATATCCCCTCACCTCTGGAGCGGCCATCAGGCTGCGTGTTCCATCCACGCAACCCGGAACTCAAACCCGGATCGCGATATGAAACGGAACGCCCACCCTTGACCGAGGTCAGCCCCGGCCATTTCGCAGCCATTTTCCCCGAAGACGTGCCAGGCCAGCCATGACAAAAGCATTGATCAAAACCGAAAACCTGTCAGTCGAATTTCCCCTTGGTGGCGGGTTGTTTAACAAGCGCACGCTAAAGGCGGTCGACAATGTCTCGATCGAAATCCCGCAAGGGGCATTTGTTGGAGTGGTCGGCGAGTCCGGCTCGGGCAAGACAACACTCGGCCGCGCATTGCTGAATGCGGTTCCAATCACCAGCGGTGGCGCAAGCTATGACGATGGTGAAGAGCGGTTCGATCTGACCAAAATGTCAGCAACCGATCTCAAGTCCTATCGCCGTCGGGCTCAGTTGATTTTTCAGGACCCTTACGCGGCGCTTAGTCCTCGGATGACCGTGCGTGATATCATAGCCGAACCGCTGGATGTGATGGGCCTGACCGCATCGCGTGAGGAAACCGATGCGCGGGTTCGCGAGATTGCGGGCAAATGCCGGTTGAACCTTGAACATCTGCGACGCTATCCGCACGCGTTTTCGGGCGGTCAGCGTCAGCGGATTTCGATTGCGCGGGCGCTGGCCTGCAACCCGCGATTTGTAGTTGCCGATGAATGCGTGGCGGCGCTGGACGTGTCGATTCAGGCGGATATCCTGAACCTGCTGAAATCCCTTCAGCGAGATATGGGCCTGACCTTCATGTTCATCAGCCACGATCTGTCGGTTGTGGCCCATACCTGCGATTTTGTGGTTGTGATGTATCACGGCAAGATCGTCGAAAGCGCCCCAACGCGCGAACTGTTTGCCGCTCCCAAGCAAGACTATACCAAGCGGTTGCTGGATGCGATCCCATCGCTGGACCCCGATCATCGAATGCGTGCCTGATCAGGGCGCGCTGACCTGCGCCTGTCCGGTCTCGGTCAGCACAATCTCGGTCGCGCCATCTACGCTGCGCTCGCTGGGTGGGACAAGGACATCGATGCCAGGCCGGTCGGGGCCAAAGGTGTTGCTGACCCGGCGGACCGAACTGAGAATGGCCAGCAGCGCCGGAGACGTTGCCGCCACGAAATGAGATGATCCCGCATCGCTGTTGAATGCAGTCGTGTCGATCACGCTGATCGGATATTCGGCCAACGCGTCGACCGAACTGATATTACCCAACCTCTGACTGTCCGCGGTGCCGCGCAGCCGAGCCGACAGGTTCAGAATCTTGTCCTTCTGGGACACCATCACCACAAACGGATCGGGCGGGCTCTTGATGCTGTTCATCTGGGATCGGAACAGATCCACATCCAGATCAGGTGAGATCAGGATGACCCCCTCAAGATTGCGGCTTGCCCACCCCGGCTCGCGCAGTTCGGCTTGCCGCATCATCTCCATCGATAGGGCGCTGCCCATCGAATGCGCTATCAGTACAACCCGCTTTACGCCCATTGATTTGAGCAATCTAATGGTCTGTTCCAGCCCGTCTCGGGCAAACAGCATACTGTCCAGATCATAGGCGTAACCGGTGCCGCGCGCCTTACTGGGCCAGGAATAAATCAGAATGGTTCCGGGGATACCGATATCATGGCTCAGCTGAGCGGCCCGAAATGCGGTCTCAGTCTGCGTGGCGTTATACCCGTGAACAAAGATGACCACGTCATCCACGCCACGCAGACGGGACTTCAGATCCTGCGGACCAGAGAACTCGGTAACATCCGCCACGACAAACTGTTTGTTCGGATTCGGGTTCGCGTATGAGAAATTGAGTTCACCCGGCGTATGCGACGGCGGAATCGAGACGGTCATCTCAAGGTAACGAAGTGCCTCGGCACGGTTAGCTCCGTAGCTGCCATCCGGCTCGCGCGCACGGGTAGTGGCGGCAAAGACCGTGGCGGGGGTGCCGACCTTAAGGGCTTCGGGTGTGATCTCTGTGATGGACCGATCCGCACAGGCGGTCAGCACAGACAGCGTCACAATGATGATGAAATAGCGCAGCACACTCTGCCCCTGTGAAGTTACAGGGCTACGCTACCGTATTCCCGCCCCGCGTCCAGCCTGAGGGCACGACTCATTGGCAAAATCCGGCTGGCACCTGTTACAAAACGTAACGGCTGAGGTCCGTGGATTTTGTCAGCTCGCCAAGATTGTCGTTCACGAAACCTGCATCGACGGTGATCTCAGCCCCTGCCTGATCCGGTGCGGTGAACGAAAGCTCTTCGAACACGCGCTCCATCACCGTGTAAAGCCGCCGCGCACCGATATTCTCGATGCTTTGGTTCACATCCGCCGCAATCCGGGCCAAGGCTGCGATCCCGTCTTCGGTGAAACTGACCGTGACCTCTTCAGTGCCCATCAGGGCAGTATACTGCAGGGTCAGAGCGTTGTCGGTCTCGGTCAGGATACGTACGAAATCCTCTTCTGTCAGGGCGCGCAGCTCCACGCGTATCGGCAAACGGCCCTGAAGTTCTGGCAGCAGGTCCGAGGGCTTGGCGATGTGAAACGCACCGGATGCGATGAAAAGGATATGGTCGGTTTTCACAGGGCCATGTTTGGTGCTGACAGTGGTGCCCTCGATCAGAGGCAGCAAGTCGCGCTGAACCCCTTCCCGGCTGACATCGCCCCCGCGCGCATCGGATCGGGCGCAGACTTTGTCGATCTCATCCAGAAACACGATGCCGTTCTGTTCGACCGCTTCCAAAGCCACGCGGTTGACGGTTTCATCATCCAGCAACTTGTCGGCCTCTTCCCCAATTAACGCCTCATAGCTTTCAGCGACAGTCATGCGTTTCTTGACGGTCCGACCACCGAAGGCTTTGCCGAAGATATCACCCAGATTCATCATCCCCATCTGACCACCCGGCTGGCCCGGAATATCGAACATCGGCATCGGGTTCGTGGTATCGGACAGTTCCAACTCGATTTCGGTATCGTCCAGCTCACCCGCTTTCAGCTTCTTACGGAACATCTCCCGCGTCGCTTCGCGGGCGTCGGTTCCAGCAATCGCCTCGATCACGCGATCCTCGGCGGCCTGATGGGCGCGGGCTTTGACATCCTCGCGCATATACTCGCGGGTTTGCAGGATTGCGGCGTCAGCCAGATCACGCACGATCTGTTCAACGTCCCGACCGACATAGCCGACCTCGGTGAATTTGGTGGCTTCAACCTTGATGAAGGGTGCGCGGGCCAGTTTGGCCAGACGGCGGCTGATCTCGGTCTTGCCAACGCCGGTGGGTCCGATCATCAGAATGTTTTTCGGATAGACCTCATCGCGGATGTCATCTGGCAACTGCTTGCGCCGCCAGCGGTTGCGTAGCGCCACGGCGACGGCGCGTTTCGCGTCTTTCTGCCCGATAATAAAGCGGTCCAGTTCCGAGACAATCTCGCGCGGGGTCAGGTCGGTCATATGTGTTCTATCCGTATGTTTCGCAGCGGAACCTAATCATACGGCGCGAAAACACAAGCCGATCACGAGAAGATCACGGCAACTCACGGGCAGCACACGGAATTTCGTGGTGATGTGAATCGCCAGATGCACAGCGTCTGCGGCATAACCTTTCGCGACGGACTCTGCGTCCGTATGACATTAGGGAGATACCTCATCATGATGACTCGTCGTTCGCTTTTTGTGAAAGCTGCAGCTACCGGCGCGGCCCTGTCTCTGGTCGGCACCACCGCTGCCCTGGCCGGTGGCGCAAAAAAGAAAGGCACATTTGAAGGCCGCTCGAACCACGTCACTACCGGTTCGGTAAAACTGGTCAAAGATGGCGAGCGTTACATCGTTGAACTGGGCGACGACTTTTCGCTGGACAACGGCCCCGACCCGCGTGTCGCATTTGGCAAGGACGGCACATACGCCCCAGACAGCAAACTGGGCGCGCTGCTGCACCTGACCGGCAAGCAATCCTATGCCGTGCCACCAACCATGGATGTCTCGGGCTACAACGAAGTTTACATTTGGTGCGAGGTTGCCGGCGTCCCGCTGGGAGTTGCTTCGTTGAAGTAATCACACCCTTCAGGGGTCGGGCTTTCCGGCCTCTGACACGCCGTTAGGTGACAGGGCAACTGTCTGTTACACTCGCCCCAAGATATTGGAACTGGGGGCGTTTTCATGACCAAGATTGCCAAGATCACCTTGCTGTTTGTGGTTTTTGTCGACCTGATCGGGCAAGGCTTGGTGTTTCCCATCATCAACTCGCTGATCATGGAGACAAAGTCGGGCTTTCTTCCGGAAAGTACCGCCATGGGCACAAGGCATTTCTATTATGGTCTGGTGATCGGCTGCTTCTTTCTGTCTTGGTTTTTGGGGGTGGTCTATGTCTCGAAAGTCTCAGATTCCATCGGGCGCAAGAATGCCCTTCTGGTCTGTCTGACCGGAGCACTGGCCGGCTACGCCCTGACCATCGCCGCGCTTTATCTCAACAGCCTGCTTCTGCTGATCATTGGCCGATCAATTACCGGGTTTACCGCAGGCAATCAGCCCATCGCACAGGCGGCAATGATTGACGGCAGCACAGATGCAGCCGACCGAGATCGCAATATGGGCTACATCGTGACCGGTGTCAGCTTTGGCCTTGTGGGCGGCCCTATCATCGGAGCGGTCCTGTCCGATGCCGCTTTGTTGGGCAGCGCGGCGACGCTGAAAACGCCGTTCTACGGGGCGTTTGTGTTGGTCCTGATCGCCATCTTTCTGGTCACCATGTTCTTCAAGGACACCAGAACCGAGCGCGAACCCTTCGTCTTCCGCCCCCGTGACATCACCGATAGTCTCATAGCTGTCCGTGAGCACCCGCTGGTTCTGAAGATCATGCCGGTCTATGCGCTGTTCATGGTTGCCAATGTCACTTTCTATGTGTTCGTCGACAACTTCCTGACCAGCGCCTGGGGCTATGGCGTGATCGGAGGCAGCATGGCGATGGTGGTCATTGGCGTTGCACTGGCCTTTTCCAGCACCTTCCTTGTGAAACCAGCGCAGGAAAGGTTCAGCAAGCACCAGATCATCTACACCTCATTGGTGACCATGGTGATCTGTGGCTTTGCCTTTGCGTTCAGCCCCAGCGGCGTGCTGAGCTATATTCCGGTCTTCTTCTTCTACTTCTTCTTCGGCGTGTCCTACCCGACGCTGCTGGGCCTGTTCTCATCCAGCGTTGCCGAAACGGATCAGGGCTGGGTCATGGGCGTGACCACAGCCGTGTTCTGTCTAGCAGGCGGTATCATGTCCTTGATCGGAGGCGGATTGATGAGCATCGACATCCGCGTGCCGTATTATATCGTCATTGTCACTGCCCTGATGGGCCTTATCGGGATGCATCTGAGGTGGAAGGGGAAAGAGATCAAAGCGCTATTGGCATAAAGAACAGCCGATAGAGCGGAGGGGGTCACCTACTCCTGCTCTTCCTCAATTTCTTCTTCGTCAAGTTTGCGCTGGCTTTCCTGTAATGGCGCGCGCTCTATCAGTGCCCAAATTTCCTTTTTGGTCTTCTTTGAAACAGCGCCTCTGGCTTCCAGCTCGATCAATAGCGAGCGTGTCTGATCTTCGGTACAGCCAATTGTTCTGCTGAGCCGTTCCAGAGTTTTGAACTTGTATTTGGTATCCCTCAACATGGACTCAAGCAGCTTCTTGCGAGGCTCTTTCCATGTCTTGGCGTGCTTCCGGTTCCGATATTCCTCAAGCACAATCGGCCCAACAATACCGCCAATCAGCCCACCAAATATCGCCGCCAGAACCGCACTCATGACCCGATCGTCTCAACCGTCAGATTGCCGTTGGTATACACGCAGATATCCGCAGCAATTGCCATAGCTTCACGCGCCACATCCTCGGCTGGTTTGTCGCTATCCATCATCGCACGGGCCGCCGCCAGGGCAAAGTTGCCGCCCGACCCGATTGCAGCGACGTTGTGTTCGGGCTCAAGTACGTCCCCTGCCCCAGTGATCACGAGCAGATCCTTGCCGTCGGTCACAATCAGCATCGCCTCGAGCTTCTGCAGATACTTGTCGGTGCGCCAGTCCTTGGCCAGCTCGACCGAAGCACGCGCCAGTTGGCCGGGCGTCGCCTCAAGCTTGGCTTCCAGACGTTCCAGCAGCGTGAACGCATCCGCCGTAGATCCGGCGAATCCGGCGACCACTTCGAACCCGCCCGGTGTCAGGCGACGCACCTTTCGCGCAGTGCCCTTGATCACGGTTTGGCCCAGGCTGACCTGCCCGTCCCCGGCGATGACAACCTGCCCGCCCTTCTTGACGCCAATAATAGTGGTGCCGTGCCATCCGGGAAAATCGCTGTCTGCCATGAATGCCTCCGTTATCCGTGCTGTCATATATGGGCCGGGCACGGGTTCTGCGCAACCGGTTCTAAAAATGCCCAAAAGATATGCAGTAAACGCAAACCGGGGCTGTTGAGTCAGCATTTGTGAGACTCAGCCGCCGGAGTTACATGAGGCTTACAACCGACAACGGGTCGGCTGTTTCTGTTAAAAGGACTAAGCACATGGCAAACGCAATCGCAAAAACCCATGCGCCGCGCGGAGCAGTCACCATCCTGCACGCAGTGGACGCATTCTCTCATGCATTCGAAAACGTTGTCGAATGGTACAAGTCATATCAGACACGCAACGAACTGTCGCAACTGAGCGACGAGCAGCTGGAAGACGTCGGGCTGACCCGCGCTGATATCTCCAAGTTCTGATCCAGGATTTGAACACTTATAAGATGAGCCGCTCGATTGAGCGGCTTTTTCTTTTTCAGTTTTCGACGAATTTACCTGCGAGATCAGGCAGATAAGCCTCAACTGCAGCAGTGGCTACGACATGCCGGGTACCCGCCTCGGCATCCTCGACATCCAGTCCCCCTTTGACCGCCCGAACCGAGGCGCGGCCCCGCGGCAGATCCGAGGCGACAAGATCACAATCAACCTTCTCAGGCTGCTGAACGCCAATCGTGACCTCAACGCGCATCTCCTCATGACTGATGCCCAGTTTGGAAAACAGCGTGATGGACGAGTGGTGCAGCGCGTCCTGAACAGCGCGGCGCGCGGCCTTGGTATAGTCCTGACCATACAGATCGTTGCCGGTCCCCATCTCCAGAATGATGCGTTTTTCCGTCATCGGGCGGGCTCCATATCAAATGAGACAACGATCGCGGCGTTGGCGATCACCGTGCGACCTTCAGAATGGGGTTTGTCGATATCCAAGCCACCATGTGTGACCGTGATGTTGGGCTGGCCGTAGGGGAAAATGGCCTTCAACGCCTGCGAATCCACCCGGTCCGGTTGCTGTACACCGATTTCCGCGTCGATGATCATGGCCTCTTTCGGGAATCCGAACAATTCCGCCATATTGACCGAGTTATGCCAGAGCGCATCCTTGAGCGCGCGCAGCGCAGCTTCGGTATAGTCTTCGCGCCGAAGCGACGTACCCATACCGAATTCCACCAATACCCGAGTTTTGGGCATGTCGCCTCCTTATTCCTGATGACCCGATAATCTGCACGAGTTCTTGCGAATTGAAAGAACCAGTACAGTGAACTGCATCCGGCCAAACCACGAAACCCGAATGTTTGGTGTGTACCGCAGCAATCGACTAGAATTCTGTCTGTTTAAGCACACGATCTATGAAAGGTTTGATTCCATGACGTATTTTCGGCTCATGTCATCATTATTGTTGTTTGGACTTCTGGCGCCAAGCGTATCCGCTGAAGTCATAGAAAACAAAGCGAAATTTATGAACCTGATCGTTGATAAGAAGCTGGTTCAAGGCGAAACCTGGGTGACAATTCACAAGGACGGCACGGTTGAGGGCAAAGGCCCGAAAGGTGGCAGTATCAGCGGCACGTGGGAGTGGAAAGACAGGTATTACTGTCGGAGAATCGTGATCGTCGGTGAAGTGATGCCCCGCGACTGTCAGGTGGTTTCAATCGCAGACGACACCGTTACATTTACCCACAAAGACGGCGCGGGAGTATCGGTGAGGTGGACCATCAAGTGAGTCTAAACTCTTGTCACGCAGTGGCTTTCACAAAAAAAGGCGCCCAATGCGGGGCGCCTTTTTTTCGTTCGCACACTAGCGAAGGTCAGATCGACTCGTCGATCCAGCTTTGCAGGGCCGCTTTCGGGGCCGCGCCAGCGCGGTTCGAAACCACCTGACCGTCTTTGAAAATGAACAGCGCCGGAATGCCGCGCACGCCCATGGCCGCGGCTGAGTTTGGGTTGCTGTCGACATCGACCTTGGCAATCTTCACCTTGCCACCATATTCGCTAGCCAGCTCTTCCAGGGCGGGGCCGATCTGCTTACAGGGGCCGCACCACTCGGCCCAGAAATCCACCACGACGGGGATATCGGAATTCTTGACTTCGGCGTCAAAGGTGTCGTCGGTAACGGCTACGGTCGACATGTCTGTCTCCTGACTGGGAATGCTTGGGCTCAGAACCTAGGTGCGGCACCGGGCAAGGTCAAGATATAGGGTTCGGTGTCAGGGCGTCCGTCACCATATCGTGTGGCAACCACATCAGGTGCGCGGTTCGCGTCCACAAGATAGCGGTGCGGATACTGTGATTGGGATAGATTTGCGACAGGGCATGGGCGTAGGCCGCCATCTGGCGCAACAGCCCTTCGGGGCAGGATTCTGGCCCGGTCGGAACAGTCGCATTGGATTTGAAATCAATTACATGCACCTCTTTATCCGTGATAATCAGCCGGTCGATGACCCCATGCATTCGTGTGCCGTTCAGATCGGCAGAGACCGAAACCTCGGTCAGCGCATCCGAGCCAAAGACCGGTTTCAGATATTCGGCCGTCAGCACCGATGTGGCCTCAGTCAGCAGATCTTGCCGCTCAACATCTTGCATATCGGCCAGAAGCCGTGCGCAAAGCTGCGGCCATTGATCCTGTGCGGCAGCAGGAAGATGTTCGAGCAACAGGTGCAGCTGCGATCCGCGTCGTTTCGCCGCCTCTTCATCCTGCCCCGCATCTCCGGGCAAGGCCTTCGCACCCCCTAGATCAGAGGGGCTGAGCGTTTCGGCTGGCGCGGGTAGATTTGGCGCGGGGTGGTCAAAAAATACAGGCAAATGCTGTTCGTTGTGCGGGATGCTGCCCTGTTCAACGGCAGGCAAAGCCTCCCAATCTCCATGCGCCAGTCGAAGGGTCTGGGTGCCGGGAACATGAGTAGCCCCTGCCCGCGCCATCGCGGCCTCAACCATCTGATACCAACTGTTGCCATCCTTGCCTACATCCCCGGCGGCCGCCACTATTAGCCACTTTTCTGCCCGTGTTAGAGCCACATAGAGCAGCCTCAGCCGCTCATTCTCCTCGCGCGTTCTGGCTTCTTGGCGCGCAGCTGCGATCAATGCAGGTGAGGCATCAGAAGGCACTTTCCACAACGGAGTATCGCCCGCCATCATGATCTCGGCATCTCGTGGTGGCTGTCGTTTACCAGTGTCCGGCAGGATTACGATCGGTGATTCCAATCCTTTTGAGCCATGAACGGTCATCACCCGGATCATATTGCCGACTCCGCTCATCTGGCGCTTGATCTCCAGATCGTCGGTTTGCATCCAGACCAGAAATCCGGTGAGGCTTGGGATATCTGTCCGCTCATAGGCCAGCGCCTGCGACAGCAACGCGTTGATACCATCCTCAGCCTCGGCCCCAAGCCGGCCCAGCAGTTTGCGTCGCCCGTCATGGCGCGTCAGGATACGTTCGATCAGATCATAAGGACGCAGAAAGTCGGTTTGATCGCGTAGGTCGTTCAGAATCGCAAGCGTTACCGGGAACTCCTCGGCACGATTGCGCAACGCTGCCCATAGATAAGTTTCCTCCCTGCGATGAGCCAGATCGAACAACTGTTGTTCCGTCCAGCCAAACAGTGGGGATTTCAGGACTGTCGCCAGGGATAGGCTGTCTTCGGGTGTGGCCAGAAAGCTCAGCAAAGCAGCCAGATCCTTGACCGCCAATTCCGCGCCCACCTTCAGGCGATCCGCCCCCGCGATGGGCAGGCCCTCGCTTTTGCAGGCGCGAATGATCTCGGCAAACAGGTCCGAGCGGCGTTGGACAAGGATCAGAAAGTCGCGGGGCTGCACTTTGCGCCGGACAAATGTCCCCGACGCATCGCCATCATCGGGAATGGTGGCGCCATCCCTGATCATATCCTTGATCGACCGGGCAACTTGTTCTGCCAGAATGACGGTGTGATGCCGCGCGCCGGGTCGATCAACGGGATCGGTCCAATCGGTGTCATCCTCGTCTTTAACCTTCTCGATCACCGGCCATAGGTCGACGCGCCCAGGAAGATCGGCCTTGAATGCCCGGTGTAAGGCATCCTTGTGGAACCCGGCCTCTACATGGTTTTCGAACAGTATATCGACCAGCCCAAGGATCGCGCTGGACGAGCGGAACGAATATTCCAGCGTTGAATCCCACAGTTTAGAGCCTGATTCTCGAAGTTTCCGCCCAAATTCGGCCTGCATCTGGTCAAAGGCTTGCGGGTCGGCGCCCTGGAAGGAATAGATCGACTGTTTCTTGTCGCCGACCACAAAGATCGTGCGTTCAACTCCGGATCGGGCCCCTTCCCCGCTGGTAAATTCCTGAGCCAATTTTTCGATCACGTCCCATTGATCCGGGCTGGTGTCCTGCGCTTCGTCCACCAGAATGTGATCGATGCCACCGTCGAGCCGGTACAGCACCCATTCTGCGACCGCCGGGTCGTTCAGCACCTGACGTGCGCGCAGGATCAGGTCATCAAAATCCAGCCAACCCCTAACCTGCTTGCGCCGCTCGTATTCCGGAAGGAAGGCCGCGGCAAAGCGATGTAATACATGGGTTTTCTGGGCCGCAACCAGCGCCAGTCGTTGTTCCCGCGCGGCTTCAACCCGCAGCATCAGGGCCTCGAGCTGGGGCATCCGATCTGCCAGCACCCCTTCACGCAGCGCCTTGGTTGGAAAGCTGTTGAGTTTTGCGGCAAAGGGCTCTTTCGCACCCTTACCCGTCAATAGGACGTTTTCAAGTATCGTCAGTTTGCTCAGCCGGGCGTCGGTAAAGCCGACAAGCTTGTCGGCGGCCTTGGCATTGTTCCCTCCGCTTTCCGAAAGCGCGGGTAAAATGGACTGGATCAGTTCGACCTCACCGCCCAGAAACACGTTACGCAGCAGGACCTGTTCATCAAAACCTTCGGGCAGATCAAACCGTTGCAGAATGTCCGGCCATTGCAGCACATGTTCAAACTGATTTCGTTTCTGCGCAACAGCGGCAGTCAGTTTGTCAAAACCGGTATCGGTGACAAAGCGGGCAACGTCTTCGATCAATTCGGCCTGAGGGCCGTCGGCAAAACTTTCAATGATCTCTTCGCGCAGCAACGCCGCAGCCCGGTCTTCCATTTCGGAGAATTGAGGGCTGACCCCTGCCTCAAGCGGGAACCGTCGCAGCAGCGAAGCACAGAACGAGTGGATCGTCTGGATTTTCAATCCACCGGGTGTCTCGATGGCGCGGGCAAACAGTGTCCGTGCTTGCGCCAACCGGTCGGGATCGATCAGGCCTGGTACGCCAAGTTCGACCAACTCAGCCTGAAGGTCGCCGTCGCCCAACATTGCCCATTTGCCAAGACGTTTGAACAACCGGTTCTGCATCTCGCTGGCCGCGGCCTTGGTATAGGTCAGGCACAGGATATGCTGCGGCTGTACGCCATCCAGCAACAGCCGCGCCACCCGGTCGGTCAGCACCCGGGTCTTGCCCGAGCCCGCATTGGCCGCCAGCCAGGTTGAGGCGTCCGGGCGCGCGGCCTGAACCTGCCGTTCGGTGGCATCATTGCGGGGGGTCATGTCAGGTCCTCCGGTTCGGTTTCCGCCGAACGATCCCACTCGCCGAACCGGGCGAGGTGATCATAGTCCCCTATATCTGTGTCCTTGTGCAGCATCCTGCGTGAAGAGAACCCCTGATCAGGCTCTAAATAGGCTGACACGAGCTCTTTCAGTTCGGCCAGCACCTTGTCGGTCGGCTCTTTCTGCAGCGGTGCGGGCACTTCTTTATAGGTGCCGCCCATGCCAATGAAGATCGCCTGTGCAACGGGAAGCGGATCGAATCCTTCGATACCGCCCTGCTCGGCCATTGCAGCTTCGATCAGCAGTTGTTTGTCGAATTTGGCTTGCTGACTTTCTGTCGGCGGAGTGCCCGTCTTGTAGTCGATGATACGCAAGGCCCCCTGCCCGCTTCGATCGATTCGGTCGGCACGTCCGGCAATGGTGAAGTCCAGCGGCGTCAACGCCAGCCGCATTCCAACTTCAAATGCTACAGGCCCGCCATCGGCGCGGCGCTGAATCTCGGCGGACAGAAAGCTATCGGTAATCCGCTCTAGCCGCGCCAGCCACAGCTTTCGGGCAGTTGGCCACGCAACGTAGTCGTCCAGCAGAGCTTCGGCGCGTTTCAGGAAATTTTCTCGGGTCAATAAAGCCGGATCCAGAACGCTGTCGCGCACGAATTGTTCCATCACCTCGTGGATGACGATACCGCGTAGCAGGGCATCTGGCGCCTGAACCAGCGGGTCCAGTTGTCTCAATCGCAGGATATGCCGGGCATATATGGCGTACGGATCGCGGATCAGGCGTTTGATTTCGGTCACCGATAGCCGCCGTGGCCGCGCCGCGACGGGTGGTCGTGGCGACGGGCGGTGCGCGGGTGCGATTCGGGGTGCATGTTCCAGCATCTCTGCCCAATCCAACCACCGTTGGCCCCGCGCATGCATTGCTTCTAACGCGCTAGTTCCACCCTGTTCAGGCAGGCCTAGCAACAGGTTGGTCATGCGGTTCAGCCAACGGGATGGTACAGTTTCCGCATCATCCGAGCGGGTAGCGCGGGTCAAAACCACCTCTGCCGCACCTGCCGCCTGCTGGAAGTCATGCGCGGACAGACCGATCCTGCGTTCGGGCAGTAAAAGACCGGCCTCATTGCGCATCTGACGGTTCAGCCAGGGGTCGGGTGCCGCAGCCTCGGGCCAGCTGCCTTCGTTCAAGCCACCCAGAATTAGCAGATCCGCACCCTGAACGCGCGCTTCCAGGGTGCCCCAGATCATCAGATGCGGGTGAGGTGCATCACGGTCGCGGACTTCTTCACCTGCCAACAACGCGCCCAGAAGGTCGGCAAAGTCATAGGCGGTCATCGCACCGCCATGCTGTGCTTCGGCCTCCAAAGTGGAGATCACCGCAAGCGCCTTCTGGCCCGCGTTCTTGTCCCACAATGTGCCGGATTCACCGGTTGTACCTGCCGAGATCATCTCGGCCAGCGTGCGAAGCCGGGCGACCCAGTCCGACAGTGGCTTTTCGGCGGGGTCGTATTGATCGCAAAAAGTCTCGGTAACCCAGCGGACCCAGTCCTCGGGCGCTTCAGTACGAATGGCGAAAGCGGTCAGGCTGGCGCTGTCGGGAAAGGGCGGGCCATAGCGACGCAGGTCAAGCTCAAGATCGCGGGTATGCAGCAGGTGGCTGCCCCGGTCGCCCCCGTCATGGCACAGTGGGTGTTTGAGCAGCGTCAACAGAGCCTCGCCATCCAGGCGGCGCGCGAACAGCCCGGCGACATGGCGCAAGAACCGCCCGGGCGGAGACAGCTGCAGTGGCAGGCCCGCGCTGTCATCGGGCAGGATATTCCACCGGTCCAGTGCGGCGCTGACCTGCCGGGTTAGCATCCGGTCGGGGGTGATTAGCGCGGCGGTCTGGCCGGTCTCGGCGGCTTGCCGTAGGCGTAGCGCAATGGCCAAGGCCTCGGCCCGGGGCGAGGGCGCCTCGATCAGCGTCACATCCTTGGTCGCACCGTTCAGGTCGGGCAGGAGCGGGCCTTCAGTCATCCATGCGTCGGTGACCGGGGCAGGGCGCAATGCAAGCGAAATCAGCTTGTTACGGGCAGGTGAAGGGGCCTGATCCGTGGTCCATGGCCGGATTTGATCCGGGCGAAGCCCTAGCCCAAGCATCAGCTTGCGGAACCGGTATTGAGGATGATCCTCAGATGTCAGCGGGTTATCCAGATTGTGCCAAACATGTTCAGGCTGGTCGAAATCATAGCCAGGCAGCACCAGCGCCCCCTGAGGCAGACGCGCGACCGCCTGCATCAGCATCAGGGTGGTCCCGCGAGACCCGGTAGAGCCTGCCAGAATGACAGGATGTTCGGGCGGCGATGCCTCCCAGCGCGCGATCAGGTTCTCGACCACGCGCCGCTGTCGGGCCTGCGCATCCAGCGCGTCCGAACCGGATTCCATGAACTGATCGGCGATGCCGATAAAGGCCTGCGCCCGCGCCCAATGGCCGGACATGTCGCTGACATCCAGTTGCCTGATCGCATCGTGAGAGACACCTTCGCCCTGCATCTCGTCGATAAGCCCGGCCAGGCTGTCAGATAGATCGAACAGCGAGGACCGGGCCGCCAGATCGGGTTGCTGGTCTAGCAGTTTTGCGATCAGCTGCGTCAGCTCCAGCCTGCGACGCAGAGACGGGATTGCGGGTGGGATCTGCGCCAGATCGGCGCTTTCGCCAAGATCGGTGACCAAAGAGAGGCGTGGCAAAAGGCAAGCGGGACCCTGATCAAACAGATCGCGCACCCGGCGCGCCATCCGGCGGGTGTTGATCACCAGTTGCACCCGGGCCAGCGCGTCGGGCGGCTGCCCCACAAACCGCTCATGTAGCCCGTCAACCAACACCTTGGGAAAATCCGCTCCCGGAGGAACGGCGAAGACCCGGGGCAGGGCGCTGGGCTCAAACATCGGCAATCAACCCTTCGGCCAGATCAATACCCTCGGGACGCCCCACATCGCACCAGCGACCGGGGTAAGACAGTGCGAACAGGCGCTTTTGCTGCAGCATTCGATCCCACAATACGTTCAATGAAAACACGTCCTCAGCGATATCATGCAGCGCTTCGGTTTTCAGAATTTGTGCCCCGCCGTAAACAAGACCTGCACCGCGGACGATCCGCCCTGTGCTGTCCTGAGTGAAGTCACCAGGGCCTGTGTGGCCAAGGGTTTGCCCAACTGGAACGCACATCAGCAGCGCATCCATTTTATCCGGGTTCCACTGATCCTTCAGTAAATTCAGTGGGTTGGGCCCAGCCCAGATTGCGTCGCTGTTCAAGGTGAATACGGGATCGGATCCAAGCAGAGGTAGCGCTGCGCGCAGCCCACCACCAGTATCCAGAATGCGCGGTTCTTCCCGCGATATCATAACGTCGCAGCCCGCCAGATGATCAGCCAACTGATCAGCGTGATAGTGCAGGTTGGCAACAACCCGCAGCGGCCTGAGTGCATCGACCAGATCCAGTGCGTGATCAATCAGGGGCCGCCCGGCCACCTCGATCAGCGGTTTGGGCCGGTCTTTGGTCAGGGCACCCATGCGGGTGCCAAATCCTGCGGCAAACAGCATTGCAGCTTGGGGGGTGCCGATCATTGCGCCCTCAGCTTATCCAGGTTTTCGGGGCTTGGGGCGGGCAGGGCGCTGCGCAACAGGTCTGCCACCGGCACCAACGCGGGATGTTCGAGATCGCGCATCAAATGTGCCCACGCAGCCGGGATCAGGTCGACGTAGTGTGGCTTTCCATAATCGGTCGCCAACCGGGCAAAACCGCCCAGAATGCGCAGGTTACGCTGTGCGCCCAGAACAGCATATGCGGTGCGGAAATCATGCCCATCGACGCCGGTTGCGGTGATATAGCGGTCGATCATCCTCATCTCGATCCCGGCGGGCACAGTCCGACGCACATCCTGTAGCAGTGACATCAAATCATAGGCGGGATGCCCCAGCATCGCGCTTTGGAAATCCAGCAGACCGACACGCGCCAGACCTTCGCGCTCGGGCAGCCAGATCAGGTTTTCTGCGTGGTAATCGCGTTGCACAACAACCCGCGTTCCGCCGGTTTCCCGGTGCAGGATATCCGCAAAGCGCAGCTCGAACCGGGCGCGGGCCTCGTCGTCGTGCGATCCAAGAATGCCTTGTGCATATTTCGTGAACGACAGCGCCGCCAATTCGGTCATCATAGCGGGGTCGTAACTGTCGAGCGAAAGCGTCGGCGCCGCGTGAAGATGGACAAGTACATCGGTTGCGGCGTCATACAGCGTGCGCTCAAGCGTCGGATCGTCCCGCAAGACGCGTGCGAACAGATCGTCGCCCAAATCTTCGAGCAACAGAAACCCGTATTCGCAGTCCTCGGCGTAGATTTCCGGCGCACTCAACCCAATGGAACGCAGGTATTTCGACATACGCACGAAGGGTTCAACAGCTTCGCCCTTGTCGGGCGGAGCATCCATCAAAACGGCGGTCCGGCCGGTGGCAGGGTCGGTCAGACGCTCGTACCGGCGGTTCGAGGCATCACCTGCCAAAGGCGTATGCCGTGCGCCGTTCCATGGTGTCTGCGCGATCAAGGCTTCTGCCAGAATGGCCCGGTTCGTCATTGGATCCCCTCCAGCTTGGCGTTCCATTTCGGGTCTGTCCACGACATCTTAAGTTGTCGCGTATCTTGTTCGTTGGCGTCTGTGGTGAACCGGATCAGTAAGGCCGGCTCTGGCGTCAGAGGACCCAGCTTTTCAGGCCACTCGATCAGGCAAATGCCGGCGTCGAAGGCGTCGACCAGCCCTAGCTCTTCGATCTCTTCCACGGCAGAAAGACGATAGAGGTCTGAATGCCAGACCTCTCCAAGCTGCGTCTCGTAAACCTGAACCAGAGTAAAGGTCGGCGAAGGCACATCTTCGGGAGCGGACAGAAGAGATTGAATCAATGCGCGTGCGAAATGGGTTTTGCCGCTGCCGATGGTACCTTCAAGCAGGATAGTATCGCCAGACTGCAATGCGCCTCCCAGTTTGGTGGCAACTTCAGCAGTGTCGAATGGGGATTTCGAGGTCAGAGTCAGCGGTGCGTTCATGGCGTCACAATGAACCTGCGCCGGGTCGGCTGCAACCGGTTCACGCGCTGATTTTTTGTATTTCCGTGATGTTCCTGACCGGGTTGTCCGAGGCGAAACGGACAATTGTTGCCCCGTTTTGCATGGGGCTGACCGTGCAGTTCAAAGAGCCGCCGGATTTTAGGATCAGTTCAGCCGACCATTCGGCCCGATTCTCGCGCGCGGTGACGAATTCGCGGATCTCGCCAAGGATCGGCGTGGCGGTGCAGTGCTCCTGCCATTGGCGTGTGATTTCCAGCACCGTTGCTGGTTCGAATCCTACTTCGCCGCTGTCGCCCCACAACACCTGATAGGCGTAATTTGTGATCGCCAGCGAACCGTCATCCGAAAACACCGCGATGGCATCAGCCAGCTTGTCCAGAATGGATTGCATAAGGTCCGTTTCAGCGCGGAACCGTCGGGTCAGTGTGATTTCGGCGGTGATATCTTCGAAAAGGAAAGCCACGGCCCCATCGGGATGCGGGCGACCACTGACGGAATAGACCGATCCTGATGGCAGCGACCAGGTTTCCTGATAGTTCCCGTCCTGTGCCGCCTCCAGAAGGTCGTTCATCTGGCGCCGCCAACTGCGATAGTTCTTAGGCTCGGGCATCATGTGCTGGTCGCGAAGCCGGTCAAAAAAGCTGGACAGGCTTGGGCGCAGGCTCAGGAAGTCGGGTGGCAGGGTGGTCAGATCAATCAGCGCTGGATTGAACAGGGCCAGTTGCCGGTTGCGGTCAAAGATCGCTAGGCCAATGGAGAGCTGTGCGAAGGTTTTGGTCATGGTCTGCACAAACTTGCGCTGTGCTGTCTCGGCTTCGACAATCGCGTTGATATCGACCGCGTAACACAACTGATCCTGTTCGTGTGCGACCTGGGTCAGGTCAAACCAGAGCTTGGCATCGCTGTCCCTGACCGGAATCGAGACACGGGTTTTTCGACTCAGCTGCGCCTCGTCCCTGTGAGAAGGAAACAGAGGGTCCGTCAGATCGGCATCCGGTCCCGCGATCTTGCGAACCAACCGTACATAGGCCGCATTGCACCAGCCCACCTTATCACGGTGATCTATCAGCCAAACAGGGTAGGGCGCCTGCTCCATCGCCAAACGAATTGGATCGCGCTGGTCACGGCGTGGCGCAGGGATGGTCCCCGTCAGATCACGTAATTGAACCCGAATGATACCGTCGATCCACTCGCACAGAACCTCGCGCTCGACTGTGCAGTCGATGGCTGAAACGGCGATGTTGCCCCCGGACCGGACAATCTCGGGCGTTTCGGGGAAAGCGGGAAAATCTCGTTGCAGCAAACGCCGCAGATCAGCCCAGTTGCTGACGGATTCGTAACCTGCCAGCGCAATATCGGAGTGGCTGATCAACCGGTCGCCATCGAACAGGAAGACAACATCGAACAGCGCTCCGGGCGCTGACAGCCCGAAATCTCTTGTTTTGGCCTGATGGCGTGGCAAGAGCCACAACATCGCAAAGCTGGCCGAAACCACACTGATTGCGGCCAGAACGATCCATTCGGCCATTGCTCCAACCCCCAGGTAAAACGTTTGAATCTATATGAACAACAATGGTTAACGGGGTCTTAACTCAGATCTGGAACGGTTGGTTGGCGCCCGAGGGAACCGGAGTGTCCCCGGTTTGCGCGTCGATCAGCTTGCGCGGCCAAACGACATTGACGATCGCCCCCCTGCGATCCGGTTGGTCAGTCAGGGTCTGATAAGGGTCCGCGCCATTGGCGAAGCTCAGTTCGGCACCGCTGCGTTCCAGCAGGGTTTTGGCGATGAACAGACCTAGCCCCATGCCTTCGTATTCCGGCCGACTACTGCGATCGGCGCGGCGGCGGCGCATGAACGGGTCACCAATCCGACCTATGATGTGGGAGGGGTAGCCGCGACCATCATCCATGATCGAAACACTGATCCGGTCAGAGGTCCATTCAGCTTCGACCCAGACCGTCGACTGGGCAAAATCCACTGCGTTCTGGATCAGGTTGCGCAGCCCGTGAATGATCTCGGGCTTGCGCAGGATCGAGGGCTGCTGCACATCGCCATCCGCAACTGGTCCCTCGTCGAAATGCACCACTTTACCACGATTGATATGTGGCTCTGCCGCTTCATGGATCACGGTGGACAGAGGCGCCTGACGCAGGTGCAAGTCATCTTTCCCAGCTCGGCCCATATCGCGCAGGATGTCGCGGCAGCGGTCAGCCTGTTCGCGGATCAAGGCTGCGTCCTCCATCAGCTCAGGCCGGTCGTCCAGCTCTTCGATCAGTTCTGAACTGGCCAGCTTGATCGTAGCCAGCGGCGTACCCAACTCATGTGCGGCGGCGGCCACCACACCACCAAGATCAGTCAGCTTTTGCTCGCGCGCCAGCGCCATATGGGTGGCCGAGAGCGCTTCAGACATCGATTGAACTTCGGAACTGATGCGGTGCGAATAGGCGCCGATGAAAACGATGGCGATGATAATCGCCGCCCAGTTTCCGAACAGCAAAATATCGGGGATATCCAGCACCAACCCCAGATTGGTTCTCAGCGGGAGGTGGAATTGCGCCAGCAACGTGGTCAGGATCACCGCAACGCTACCGATGATCAGGGTCGAGCGGGTGCTCATTACATTCGCAGAAATCGTCACCGGACCCAGCAACAGCAGCGCAAACGGGTTGTTTAGCCCCCCCGTCAGATACAACAGGATCGACAGCTGCAGCAGATCGAACAGCACCATCAGGAAGTTCTCGAATTCCGACAAGCGCTTGTTTTCGGGAAACAACAGAATCGCCGTGAGGTTACCCATCACCGAAATGCCGATGACGAAATAACACAATGCCAGCTCAAGCTGAACGTCGTAATATTTCTGTGCAACCGTGATGGCCGTGAACTGGCCGATAATGGCGACCCATCGCAGCAGGATCAGCGTGCGCAGCCTGATCCAGGTACTGCGCTCCTGCCCACGCCAAAGACTGGTGTTGGAATTCGTCATCTGTCGATTATGTCCTATTGCGTCGGTCCGACATGTTGATAGGTGTCCCGGCAGAATCGATCAACATCCCCTTTCGTATCAGGATACGCGCCATGGTTCGTCTTTATGCTATTCTCGCAACTGTTGTTCTTGCAATTGGTCTTGGCGCCATGTGGCTGTTGACGAGGGGCGGCGCGGACGACAAATACGCGCAGTGCCGCTCGTCTCAGATTGCGGGCGGGAGCGCGGCGATCGGCGGGCCGTTCGAACTGCTTAACGCCAAGGGTGAGACGGTAACCGACAAGGATGTGATCACCGAGCCCACGCTTGTCTACTTCGGTTATACCTTCTGCCCGGATGTTTGCCCCTTTGACATGTCGCGCAATGTCGACACGATCGATTTGCTGGCCGAGCGCGGTCAGTCGGTGACGCCGTTGTTCATCTCGATAGACCCGGATCGCGATACCCCCGAGGTCGTGGGCGATTTCGCATTCAACCTGCATGAACGCGTGATTGGCCTGACCGGATCGCCCGAGCAGATCAAGGCGGCCAGTAAGGCGTACAAGACCTATTACAAGGCCCAAGACAAAAGCGATGAGTATTATTTGGTCGACCACTCGACCTTTACCTATCTGATGACGCCCGAGGACGGGTTTCTGGAATTTTTCAAACGCGATGAAACGGCCGAGCAGATGGCGGACAAGATTGGCTGCTTTCTTGATCAGGCCTGATCCTCAACAGTCGGTTTGACCTTTGGAATGGCGCTGCTATTACTCATGTTTAAGCCAAGAGGCATGAAATAGCGGAAAGACCCACATATGGCAGACAGTTCCCAGCTTGAAATCGGCCCCGACAAATCGCTGCTGCTGGTAGATGATGACGAGCCGTTTCTGAGACGTCTGGCCAAGGCCATGGAAAAACGCGGATTCGAGGTTGAAACCGCGGGTTCCGTCGCCGCAGGCCGCGCCATTTCCACAGCCCGCCCACCTGCCTATGCCGTGGTTGATCTGCGACTTGAAGATGGCAATGGGCTGGACGTGGTTGAAGTGCTGCGCGAAAAACGCCCCGACAGCCGGGTTGTGGTTCTGACCGGTTATGGCGCCATCGCCACCGCCGTTGCGGCGGTCAAAATTGGTGCAACCGACTATCTGTCCAAACCCGCCGACGCCACTGACATCACCAACGCTCTGTTGGCCAAGGGCGACGAACTGCCCCCGCCGCCGGAAAACCCCATGAGCGCCGACCGCGTCCGCTGGGAACATATCCAGCGCGTTTATGAGCTGTGCGACCGGAACGTCTCGGAAACCGCGCGCCGGTTGAACATGCACCGCCGGACGTTGCAGCGGATTCTGGCGAAGCGTAGCCCAAGGTAGACCCTTAAACTCAATAGTGTGTTTTCCCGGGCCGTTCCAAACGACTTTCAGGGCGCGGGTTGAGCCTGAGTTTGGAGCCTCAGCGCGTAATTCTTAAGGCAGGCAGAGTGCGCGCACCCAACTTTAGGCAATAACAGCAACTCATCAACCTTTGCCTGTAGCTTGCCACCCATCGCCAGCATTCGATCATCCACAACGCTGTTCTGGTTGTACTTGTTCCAATACCTTTCACGAAACCGGCTGGACCGGTTGGGTGCATCTGTCGCTTTCGTGCCTTGCCCGCGCTGCCGCTTGAGCGCGAAACTGTCTCGCGTTTTCACCGGGTAGTGAATGACAGCAGCCCAATCGTGTGTAGACAGATGCTCGGGCGCGGCACCCAGCGCATGTCTTCGTCGCAATCCCGAACGATACATGTGTTCGTGCATCGGCAGGCCCGCAGCATTTACAAATTGCGATCCATCGTTTCGAAAGTCCGGTCGCAAGTAGGGCCGGTGCAGGCCAAACCCCCGTATTTTATCAGACTTTCGAAAAAGCGTTTTGAAGTAGCGATGCAAATTATGATCTGTATCGGCACGCTTTAGGAATCGTTGCGTGACCAGCCCCGATTCCCACTTGTCGTTGCCCCCATTTCCGAAGATCAACCAATTCACGGCGATGCCCTCGGCGAAACCGGAACAGCGTTCGACGAGACCTGCGACCTGATTTTCATCGTTTGCACAGAAAAGAAACTCATCGCTATCAAGCCACATCAGCCAATCGGCATCGTTAAGCGAAGGATGCGCATAGGCCGTTTCCGCCGCTGTATGCTGTGGTACTTGCCCGGGTTTCAGATCTTGCAGAACATGGGAAATAACCCCGTTTTTATCCAGCGCATCAAGCAGCTCGGCGGTGCCGTCTGTCGAGTCATTGGTGTAAATCAGAATAGGATCAAACCCGACCAGCAGATGATACGCGATCCACTCAAGTATAAACGGCCCTTCATCCTTGGCGCAGGAGAACAGTCCGACCTTCATATCGGCTTGGCCTGAGTGGGTTTGATCATGATCGCGGTTCTCCCTTGCACGGCCTATCTTCTGAAGATGATATTACGTTGAGTTTGAAAGGCATTTTCATAGCCACGATCGGAAAGTGAGGCAAACAGGCGTTCGGCGCTATCACCAAGATTCACGGTTTCCAGCTGTAGATATTGGGGAAGCGCTGCATCTACTGCGCTTTCAAGAAAAGGCATAAGAATGTTCGGCTCGTGCCCTTCAACATCAAGCTTGGCAAAATCGGCATCATGCAGATGTGTAAGCTCAAGCAGTGTTCGGGTCTGCACCTCAATCGTATCGTATTTTGATAGCTCCAGATACGCTGGGTCGTTTGCCAAGCGCGCCTGACCAAGATTGGTGGCCGTGTCGCCCCGCTTTTCTATGATAAGTGTCGCCTCACCAGTTTCGCCCGCGATCGCGAAAGTGTTCAGCTCCACGTTGCCAAATCCGTTCAGAGAGCAATTATTGCTGAGGCGTTCGGCCAGTGTCGGATTAGGCTCAAACGCATGAATCCGGGAGTCCGGGCTAAGAATTGACGACAAGAAAAGTGAATACAGACCAAAATTTGCCCCGATATCCAAAACCTTGAGAGTCTTCCCCGCAAAACTGTCTTTCAGCCAATTCAGCTCAAGCTCTTCCGGGGACCGGCCCTTCTGCCAAAGAGAGAATTCGCTGAAATTGTCATAAGGGTGCAGGTGGATTCGAATACCCCGGTAGGCGATCAACTGTGGCAGCAGTGACTTTCGGATCAGATTGCGCACCCGCCCTCGGCCTGTCAGATTGTACGCTTCACGTAAACACGCGTTGGCATATTCCATCTGCGCGTTCGTGACCGGTATCTGGCTGTCTGCGTCGCTCATCTGAACCTGCGTCCGATTATGGTCTTGTTTTAGCGGAAAATTAGCATAGGCCGAGCTGCTGATCTATTGGCGACCTAAATGCTGCCCAACAATTCCTGATGCCGCGCGGTATAGGCCTGCCGCACCTCAATCGGGGGACGCAGTTTGATCTGCAACCCCTCTAGTATTGCCTTGTCCGGACGACCAAAGAACTTTGATGCTTCGGTATCAGAAAAACCCGCGATCTGCGTCGCCTCCATCCAGGCGCTGATCTTGTCCGCCTTCTTGATCTGGCGTTTCACTGTTTTTGGTACCACGGCGGGCAACCCGAAACGTATATGAATCGCAGCAGCCAGCCGGTCGTCTAAATCACCATAATCCGGGCCAACGGCGGATTTCACCGGAGAGATCATGTCACCAATCACATATTCGGGGGCATCGTGTAACAGTGCCGCCAACCGCCATTTCGTCGGTGCATTTGGTGCGATGCGGCCAAAGAGCTCTTCCACCAGCAAGGAATGTTCGGCCACGGAATAGGCAAAATCCCCGTTGGTCTGACCGTTCCACCGCGCCACAAAGGCCAGCCCGTGCGCGATATCTTCGATCTCGATATCCACGGGCGTCGGGTCCAGCAAATCCAGCCGCCGTCCCGACAGCATTCTTTGCCACGCTCTGGGTTGTGTTGCCATTTTACCATGCCTTGTGAACTGGGACACGTTCAATTCGCGTTCTTGTGGTATGATGTATCTGTCTGGATCACATGCTGCCAACAATTTCTTGAGCATTCGTGCTTTGAACCTGCGCGATACGATCCCGACATCAAGGACTGAGGGGGGTGCTGACTCCTCCCAGTTGCGCCCTCTCGAAACGAAACTCGTATCGAAAGGAGCTTGCTATGTTCAAGCGTTTGTTTGCAATAACCCTGACCTTCGGAATGGCCGCAACCGCGCCACCCGCCTTTGCCCAGAACTGCGCAGAGCGCGAGCACGTGATTACCAAACTGCAAGACAATTACTCCGAGGAATTAACCTTTGGCGGTCTTCAGAAATCACGTGGCGGGCAGACGGTCATGGAGGTTTGGACCTCGAAGGAAACGGGAAGTTATACCGTTTTGGTGACCCAGGCGAACGGCATGAGTTGTATTGTCGCCGTTGGCACTGATTTTTTTGAAGCGATCCCCAAAATCAAGGCAGAGGGTACGCCAAGCTGATATTTTGTCACCAGACTTCCTGTTTCCGGCCATCCACATTGCCTCCTGTCCCAAGGAATGCTAGGGGCAGCCCGGACCAAGATTTACCGGAGTGGAGAGCCTGATGGCCGGGGACTATATCGTTAAGGACAATTCGCTGGCCGGGTTTGGCCGCAAGGAACTGGATATCGCTGAAACGGAAATGCCGGGCCTGATGGCCCTGCGCGCCGAATACGGTGAAAGCAAGCCGCTGTCTGGCGCGCGGATCGTCGGTTCACTGCATATGACCATCCAGACCGCCGTTCTGATCGAAACACTGGTGGCGCTGGGCGCTGATGTGCGCTGGGCGTCGTGCAACATCTTCTCAACGCAGGACCACGCGGCGGCGGCGATTGCCGAGGCTGGTATTCCCGTTTTTGCCATCAAGGGCCAGACGCTGGAAGAGCATTGGGATTATCTGGACAAATCCTTCCTGTTCGACGAAGGCCCCAACATGATCCTGGACGATGGCGGCGACGCGACGCTGTACATCCTGCTGGGTGCACGTGCCGAGGCAGGAGAGGACATTATCCCTGTTCCGGGTTCGGAAGAGGAAGAGGTGATCAAGAAGCAGATCGCCAAGCGCATGGCCGCGTCTCCGGGCTGGTTCACCAAAATGCGCGACCAGATCCAAGGCGTCTCTGAAGAAACCACCACCGGTGTAAACCGCCTGTATCAGCTGGTGAAAGACGGCCACCTGCCGTTCCCGGCGATCAACGTGAACGACTCGGTCACCAAGTCGAAGTTCGACAACAAATACGGCTGCAAGGAATCGCTGGTTGATGGTATCCGCCGCGCCACTGATACCATGATGGCCGGTAAGGTTGCTGTCGTCTGTGGCTATGGCGACGTGGGCAAAGGCTCGGCGGCTTCGCTGCGTGGTGCTGGTGCTCGTGTGAAGGTGACAGAAGTTGACCCGATCTGTGCCCTGCAGGCCGCGATGGACGGGTTCGAAGTCACCCTGTTGGAAGACGAAGTCGCAAACGCGGATATCTTCATCACCACCACCGGCAACAAGGACGTGATCCGCATCGAGCACATGCGCGAGATGAAAGACATGGCCATCGTCGGTAACATCGGTCACTTCGACAACGAAATTCAGGTGGCCAGCCTGAAGAACCACAAATGGACCAACATCAAGGAACAGGTGGACATGATCGAGATGCCCTCGGGCAACCGCATTATCCTGCTGTCCGAAGGTCGCCTGCTGAACCTCGGCAACGCCACCGGTCACCCCTCGTTCGTGATGTCGGCCTCGTTCACCAACCAAGTTCTGGCCCAGATCGAGCTGTTCACCAAGGGCGATGAATACAAGAACGAAGTCTACATCCTGCCCAAGCATCTGGACGAAAAAGTTGCCCGTCTTCATCTGGACCGGATCGGCGTGAAGCTGACCCAGATGGACAGCGATCAGGCGGCCTATATCGGCGTAAAACCCGAAGGCCCCTACAAGCCGGAACACTACCGCTACTAAGTGCGAAAGACGCATGACCAAGCCTTCCAGACGCCGCCGAATCCTGCTTTCGGCGGCGTCTTTTCTTTTCGGCCTCTTAACGCTGTTGACCTTGTTGGGCGGCGGCGTTTGGTGGCTGCTTGCCCATCCCAATACGCCTGTACCCCCGCACTGGAACCCGCTGCGTGATCTGACCGTGACCGCGCCAGTGACTCCGGTCACTCCCTACCAGTTGAACCGCGCACTGGCGGATGACGCTTTATGCCGTGCAGCCTTGGCCGAGGCTGGAGCTCGGTTTGATCCGCTGGACGATCTGGTGGTGGACCAGAATTGCGGAATCGAGGGACGCGGCCGGTTGTCCGGTCTGGTGAACGCCCGCGTCACTGCAGTCGAGACCCGGTGTGCCACAACTTTGCGGCTTGTCATGTGGGAACACCATGTTGTGCAACCCGCTGCGCAGCAACTACTGGGGACTTCCGTCAGCAGAATGCGCCAGATCGGCAGCTATAACTGCCGCCGGATGCGGACCGCGCAAGGACAAGACAATGGTTGGAGCAGTCACGCAACTGCGGACGCGATCGACATCGTCGGAATGGATCTCTCGGACGGGCGCAGCTTGAACCTGCTGGCTGACTGGGACGCTGACGGGCCCGAGGCCGATTTTCTGCGCCAGATCTGGCGCGGAGCCTGTGACTGGTTCCGCGTGGTGCTTGGCCCTGATTACAACCGCTTACATGCCGATCACTTCCACCTGCAGGGGCCCGGCTGGGGCTACTGCCGATAGTACCTCAGCGTAGAGGTGGGATAAAATCGCCGCGGCCCTGTGGTGTGAAATCCAGCACATTCCACAAAGGCCAAGCTGCATCCACATGCCGGGGATGCCAGTCGCTGGGTTCAAAGAACAGCTCGGAACTCCAGAAGTGATGAATGCCATCAGGGAGCTGTTGAAAGACATTCAGGATGGGAAGCTGATCGCCCCCTTCGGTCTGGGCCAGATAGTCACGTTGGTAATTCGTCCCTAATGCTGAGTAGAGCGGCAGCGCATTCCAACCCATCTCATCCTTGAGCGCCGAGAGTTTTTCGGGCGTATTCTGCGCTACTACGGCAACCGAGGCGTTCTGTATGAGATGGTGGATCTGAGAGTTCAGCCCATCCAGAAACGCCGAACACATAGGGCAGGGGCGTTCCGCGTCGGGTCCGTACATCAGCGAATAGATGATCAGCGTATCCTTATCGCCAAACAGCGACGACATAGGCGCACCCTCGCCTGCCAGATCTCGGAACGCATAATCGTTAGGGGTTTCGCCTCCGGTTGGAAGAGAACGGCGCAAGGCCGCGACCTCTTCAACCTTTGCTCTCAGGTCCCGCTCGGCGGATAGAAGTGCATTACGAGCTGACCGATATTCGGTGGTTTCATTCGGTAACGTTACGGGCATGGAGACCTCCGGGAATCATAATTAACAAAAATGTTAAATAATAAATCTGAAAAAATCAAATCACCGAGTCCCGCGAAGTTCAGCCTAGGGGGAAACCTTGTGATTTTTCCCTTTTGGGAATTCCGCCGACAAGGCTAGTCTCTCGTGCATCGGTAAAAAGTTCCGTGACAATGGATTAAGGAGATTGGGACATGGGCAAACGCGACGAATTGATCGCCAAATACGCTGAAGATCTAAAAGGCAAATGCGGGATGGACCCCGATATGGACCTGCTGACCAAGGTCACCATCGGTTGCGGTCCGGCGATCTATGACGCGGATGCGTCGACAGTGGCGGCCAGCCAGGAAGGCGAACTTGAGACGGTCAAGAACAACTTCCTCATCAAAAAGCTGGGCCTGTCGGATGGTCCCGAACTGATGGAAGGGATCAACAAGGCCATGGAGACCTATGGCATGTCCGAGCGTAACAAGTACCGCGCTGTCGTCTATTACATGCTGACCAAGCATTTCGGCAAAGAATCGGTCTATAGCTGATCCAGCCAAGAACCATTTCAGCACCCGTCGGTCTTACCGGCGGGTGTTTTGTATTTGATTGAAACTCTAAATACTTGGCGTTTGAAGCGCGGTTCTGAAATCGGCTAAGGTCAGGATATGACCAGGACGGTCAGAACCAACAGATTTCCGTATGCGTGTGGTGAGCTTGGGAGCACGCGGGGTAGGGAAGGTTCTGAAGTCGTCAGGGCCTTCCCTTTTCATTCAATCCGCCTCGGTCTGGCCCAGTCCGCAGATCGCCTGCCATTCCGCGTCGCTGACCGGTTGTACGGATAGGCGCGAGTTCTTGACCAGAACCATTTCACCCAAACGCTCATCCGCCTTAATCTGATCCAGTTTGACCGGAATTGTGAAAGACCGGACGGCTTTGATATCCACGCATTCCCAACGCTCATCATCGGTTGTGCTGTCGGGATGGGCCTCGGCACAGACTTCGACAATGCCGACAATCTCCTTGTCCTTTTGCGAGTGGTAGAAAAAACCCCGGTCACCAATCTGCATCTGACGCATGAAATTGCGGGCCTGGTAGTTGCGCACCCCATCCCATTCCTCGCCCGCGTCCCCCTTGCCGACCTGCTGATCCCAGCTCCAGGTCGAGGGTTCGGATTTGAACAGCCAATACGCCATCAGCCGATGACCTTTTTCCACGGGATCAATTCAACCGAGTCGAACAGGCCGGCCAGCGCGTAGGGGTCATTTGCGGCCCAGGCCTCAGCGGCGGCCAGATTCTCGACATCCAGAATGACCAGCGATCCGATCATCGCATCGCCGTCCAGTAACGGCCCGGCCTGCGCCACAACACCGGTTTCTTCAATGTAAGCCAGATGGGCCGTGCGGTTGTCCAGCCGGGTCTGTAGGGCACCAGCTTTATCCCGGGCGATCAGGGCGATGAGCATATTATTCCTCCTTGAGTGGGCGACCCAGCAGGGCCTGAATCGCGTCGGTGACACTGTAGGCACCGCTGCTGAGTTTCGCCACCGTTGCGCTGATGGGCATGTCTAACCCTTCGCTCGCTGCGATTTCGGACATGGCCTGCGCAGTGGCGACACCTTCGACGGTTGTCGTGGTGTCAAATGGCTTGTTTAGACCCAAACACAGGCCAAAACGATAGTTTCGCGACAATTCGGATGAGCAGGTCAGCACCAGATCACCCAGCCCCGATAGCCCCATCAGCGTATCGGGCCGTGCCCCGCGCTGGGCGGCAAAGCGCTGCATCTCAGAAAATCCGCGTGTGATCAACGCAGCGCGGGCGCTATCGCCAAGCCCTGCACCAATGGCCGCGCCACAACCAATAGCCATCACATTCTTTAGCGCTCCACCTAGCTCTGCTCCGACGGTATCGGCGGTACGATAAAGACGCAGATTGGCAGTTGTCAGCTCTTGCTGAAGTGCTTCACCCAGTTCGGCATCATCACAAGCCAGCGTCAACGCCGTAGGCAAACCGCGCGCGATATCATCGGCAAAGCTGGGGCCAGTCAGCAAGGCCGGTAGTGCGTCCGGAACGGTTTGACGGATGACTGCAACGGGACCCAGCCCCGTGGAAAGTTCGATCCCCTTGCAGCAAGCCACCAAAACCTTGCCACCCAGTTCGCCGGTATATTGCGTCAACGCATCGCGCAGCTTTTGCATTGGGACGGCCAGTAACAACACATCGGATTGCGCCGCTTGTTCTAATTCAGCTGTCACTGAAACACTGGCGGGCAGTGTAACGCCTGGCAAACGTCGCGGGTTCTCGCGCCCGTGCTGCATCTGCGCTGCTTGCTCGGCATCTCGTGACCAGAGAGTTACAGGCCCATTGCCCGCCAAAGATATCGCCAGAGCGGTTCCAAATGCGCCAGAACCAAGGACGGTCACGCTCATGCCTTGGCCCCTTTTTTGCCGCTACCCAGCATTGCAGGGCTGGTTTGATCCAAGGGCCAGCGGGGCCGCGCCGTCAGATCCAACCCATCTCGTGCACCGGTGCGGAATCGTTCCATACCCGCATAGGCGATCATTGCGGCATTATCAGTGCACAAAGCCAGCGGAGGGGCAGTAAATCGGGTGCCCATTTCCGCAGAAACAGTCTCTAATCCTGAGCGAATAGCGGAATTTGCTGCGACACCTCCGGCAACGGCAATAACCGGTTCTGACGGTGATGTCTCAAGATACTGGGCAATCGCGCGGCGGGTTTTCTCAGCCAAGGTATCAACAATAGCCTGCTGAAAACCGGCACACAGATCAGCGCGATCTTGTCGGGTCAGTCCCCCTTTTTCGGCTACGACCTTATCCCGCATCCGCATCAGCGCGGTCTTGAGTCCCGAAAAAGACAGGTCACATCCGGGGCGATCCAGAAGGGGCCGGGGAAAGCGGAAACGTTTGGCATCACCCGCGCGCGCCTCAGCCTCGACCGAGGGGCCACCGGGCTGGGGTAAGCCCAGCAGACGGGCGGTCTTGTCGAAGGCTTCACCGGGGGCATCGTCGATCGTCCCCCCAAGGCGGGTAAACTGTTCCGGTCCATGAGCGATCAGATATTGGCAGTGACCACCCGAGACCAGCAGCATCAGGTAGGGAAAGGCAATCTCGTCGGTCAGTCTTGGTGTCAGCGCGTGCCCGGCCAAATGGTTCACCCCGATTAGCGGCAACCCGGTTGCTGCACTTAGGCCCTTTGCGCACATCACGCCGGATATTACGCCGCCAATTAAGCCGGGACCTGCGGTGACAGCGATAGCGTCCAGATCATCTAAGCCAATTTCGGCCTGTGTTAGAGCCTGTTTGATGCAAATATCCAGCTTTTCCGCATGCGCACGCGCTGCGATCTCAGGCACAACGCCACCATAGACGCTGTGCAACTCAGTCTGGCCATGCACCACGGATGACAGGATCTCGGCCCCTTTGCCTGTGCCCTGCCGCACAACGGCGGCTGCGGTATCGTCGCAGCTGCTTTCCAGTCCAAGGACGGTAAGTGTTTGCACCATAGGCCTGATCCGTTGCATCATGATTGCCAAGCGGGGTATCACCCCGCGCGGATGCAAACAATCCCAAGGCCGAAGGCGCCGACCGTTGTATTTGTTGATGACCCGCCCTCGCGCCGCCTCGGACAGGTTCGTTGCGCAACTGCCGGACCACATTCGGTCGCATGTCGCGGTTATCCATTCACCCTTGTTAAAGATCGAACCGCTGGGTGTCATGGTTGAGTCCGATGATTCTGCTGGACTGATCTTTTCCTCGGCAAATGGCGTGAATGCCGCCGCCCTATTGAATGTGGAACGCAGCCTGCCCGCCTATTGCGTTGGTCCGGTGACCACGCAGGCAGCGCAGGCAGCAGGGTGGGAAGCGCAGATGCTGGGTGCGACGGCCGAAGGGCTGGTGGCCAATCTGCTGAAACTCAAGCCAAACAGCCCGCTGCTACATCTGCGCGGAGAACACAGCCGTGGCAACGTGGCCGCGCGTTTGACTGAATCCGGGCTGACCACCCGCGAACAGCCGATTTATCGGCAACAGCTTTTGCCGCTGAGTGATGACGCTTCCCACGCCGCCAAAGGTGATCAGCCCATCATCGCCCCGCTATTTTCACCCCGCACAGCGCGACAATTTGCCGATGTCTGGGCCGGATCTGCGCCTCTGTGGCTGGCCGCGATCAGCGAAGCCACAGCGGAACCCCTTAAAACACTGAGTTTCGAGCGGCTGAAGATCGCGGATGAACCGACCCCGGACAAAATGCAGAAAGCCGTGAAAAAACTCGTGAAACACGTGATGCGGGTTGAGAGCGCGCCGGGTGCAGATTAACTTGGGTTAGTCTGTTGTTCATGTGTTTTGGGAATCGATAAGGGGATTAACGCGGTGGCTGATAAGAAGAAACCCGATCAGGAACCGGTCGAAGACCCCAGCGTCGAAGAGGTGGTAGAAGCCGCCGAGACCGAAAGTGATGCAGTCTCGGATGAGAAATCCGTTGACGCGGATAACGCTGCGGACGAATTGACTTCCGAAGCCGAAGCCGAAGCCGAAGCCGAAGCCGAAGCCGAAGCCGAAGCCGAAGCCGAAGCCGAAGCCGAAGCCGAAGCCGAAGCCGAAGC
>NZ_JBQFZR010000009.1:0-39112 GCF_056542345.1 Ruegeria sp. AD5 | reverse complement strand
CCTTTGTTGAGATCATCAAAGCAGCGGTTCTCGGCCACCAGTTGTTCAAGCAGGGGTGCAGGTTGCCAGAAATAGGCATCTTCTTCAGCCCACTTGCGGATATCGTTCAATACGCCCGGCAAACCTTGCAAATCTGCCCATTTCAGCGGCCCACCCCAGTAGCGCGGAAAACCGTAGCCATAGAGCAGCGTAACGTCCACATCCAGCGGTCTACGCGCGATGCCGTCGCCTACCACCTTCGCCGCCTCATTCACCATCGCGACCATATAGCGACGTATGATCTCCTCATCCGTAAACGCGCGTGGAGTTATGTTCTGAGCCGCACGCTCGGCTTCGATCAATGCTGTCACCTCGGGGTTTGGCTCTCCACCTCGCTTGCCATTTTCATATATGTAGTAGCCCTTGCCGGATTTCTGGCCAAAATGTCCGGCCTCGCACAGCTTGTCGGCATAGAAACTGTCGCGAACGCGTGGATCCTGGCCTGCGGCCCGTTTCCGCTTGCGCGCCGCCCAACCAATGTCCAATCCGGCCAAATCTGACACTGCATAGGGTCCCATCGCAAATCCAAACCCTGTTAGCGCTGTATCGATCTGGAACGGGCTCGCTCCATCCAGCACCATGTGATCAGCACTGGCCCGATATGTGCCCAAAATCCGATTTCCTATGAACCCGTCGCACACACCTGCCCGAACGGCCACCTTGCCCAACCTCTTGCCCAACGCGAAACCCTTTGCCACAACTTCGGGCGCGGTGTGATCCGCCACCACGATCTCAAGCAGTTTCATCACATGTGCTGGGGAGAAGAAATGCAGACCGATGACATCCCGTGACCTTTCGGTCGATCCGGCAATTTCGTTGATATCAAGGTATGAGGTATTGGTCGCCAATACCGCACCGCTTTTGCAGACCGCATCCAGTTGCGCAAAAACCTTTTTCTTCACTGCCATGTCCTCGAACACGGCTTCGATCACCAGATCGACGCCACTCAGTGCGTCATAGTCCGTGGCCAGGGTCAGCCGGTTCTGCAGAATATCATCATGTTTGTCCTGGCTCAGCTTTCCGCGCCTCACGGCGCCAGCCAGATTTGCCGCGATACGATCTTTAGCGGACCGCGCTGCCTCGTGTGACATCTCAAGCAGCACGACAGGAAGCCCCGCCAGCAGAACTGAGGTGGCAATCCCAGCGCCCATCGTGCCGCCGCCGATGACGCCGACCTGTTGCAGGTCCCGCGGCTCGACCCCATTCAACTCGGGCAATTTTGCAACCGCACGTTCCGCAAAGAATGCGTGGATCAACCCTTTGCGCTGATCCGAGCCCATCAGGTCCATGAACAATTCCCGTTCGCGAGCCAAACCGGATGCAAAATCCTCGGCCTCGCAACTGGCTTGTATTGCCCGCACTGCAATCGCAGGCGACAGTTGGCCCCGGCCCTTCTTTAGCACCGCGTTATAGGCCGCATCAAAATCGATTGGGGCGGGCTGGGCCATATCGCAAACAGGGCGCCGTGCTGCATCAGTTGCAAGCAGCTCTCTGACATAGGCCAGGCCGATCCCGCGCGGATCACCATCCTGAACTTTGTCCAGCACACCCATCTTAAGCGCTTCTGGAGCTCGGACGTGCCGCCCCGTTGTGATCATGTCCAATGCCGCCTCGACTCCGGCAACACGCGGCAAGCGCTGGGTGCCGCCAGCGCCAGGAATGATACCAAGATTAACCTCGGGCAACCCCACCTTCGCAGACGGCACGGCAACGCGATAATGACAGGATAAGGCAACCTCAAGCCCACCACCAAGCGCGGTTCCATGCAACGCAGAAACCACCAGCAAGGGCGACGCCTCAATCCGATCACAGAGTGCGGGCAGCCACGGGTCCTGTGGCGGCTTGCCAAACTCGCGAATGTCTGCGCCTGCAAAATAAGTCCGACCCTCACCATAGATCAAAACCGCGCGCGCGCCCTCTGTTTCGGCACGTTCGATCGCCGACAACAAACCCCGGCGCACATCCACGCCCAGCGCGTTAACGGGTGGGTTCTCAGCCGACAAAACGGCGATATCGCCCACTTTCTCATACCCGATGACTTGGGTCATATGATCGTGCCTCCTCAGACGAAATGCGATGCCAGTGGTAAATCGGGGAATCCCCGAACACGGCGCGATCAAAGACTGGCCCGGTCTGCGTTCGTATTCAACTATATTTTCGACCGATCGTTCGGTTTATTTGATTTTCTCGGATTTAGTACCATAATCACGCGGTTCATGCCCGGAACTAACCTTTTACGTTGCGGTAGAACTTGCTTCGCGGCCTCAGACCAACGAAGCGCAAAGAACTGCAGTGCTTGGTCTGAATTCGCACGGAACCCGAGGGCGCGATCCAAATGGAAACGCAGCTAACAGGGCCTTAGCACTTGTTTGAGAAGTTCTGGTAGCGGAGGAGGGACTTGAACCCCCGACACGCGGATTATGATTCCGTTTACCACGGTTTTTTTAGATGCTGTCCCCTGTAGTCCGCTGACATCCATGACCATCTATTGTTCACCATCTTTTTTCTTTATTTACAACACTACTCACATTGTCCCCCGGATAATTATTGTCTACTATTGTCCATAACGGTCCGCCACAATCCTGTTGATTTTGTCCCCCATGAGTCCCCCAGATCAATGAAGAAGAAATTGACAAACAGATACCTTGAAAGCCTCGCTCCGCCCGAGACGGGGCGTCTTGAGGTGTCTGACACAGAGCGCAAAGGGTTAAGGTTCCGACTTTCCTCCACTGGCAAGGCGGTATGGATGTATGAAAAACGGGTAAAGGGCGGGCCAAAGCGCAAACATACGCTTGGCCAGTGGCCCAAGCCTGTCGGTCTATCAGAAGCCCGCAAGATGGCGTTGGAGATTGAAGCAGAAGCCGCGCAGGGAATTGACCGCATCGCGAACGCAGAGGCAGAGAGGCGCGAAAAGAAGCGTACGCAGGTATCAACGCTGAACGTGTCGCAGGTGCTGGATATCTATGACACCATCCATCTATCTAGCCTCAGAACGCGCGACGAAAGGCTGCGCCAGTTGCGCCAATCCCTATCTGAACATCTGGATAGCCCAATCACTGACTTGACGCGAAGCGATATTCAAAAAGCCGTGGACGCAAAAGCGTCGGCTGGCCGAAAGGCATACGCTAATCGTATTCGGGCTGCGTTGGCTGCGTTTTCAAATTGGGCATGGGTGCGTGGATACATCGCTGCGAATATAGCCAGCGGCGTGGCGAAGGCCACAACCGAGCATGCGCGAGAGCGGGTTTTATCGATTGGTGAGATACGGGCAATCTGGACGGCTACATTTCAGATGGGTCCTGTTTGGGGTCCGGTGTTTCGGCTTTTGTTGCTTACCTGTCAGCGTAGGGGTGAAATCCTGGGCCTTAAATGGGAGGAAATCACATTCGACACAGCGCGAATGACTAAGCCGGGATCTCAGACAAAGAACAAGAAGCCGCACATAACCCACTTGTCCAACCCGGCCTTAGAGGAATTGAAGGCACTTCACTCTGAAGACACTGATGCCGGGTTTGTGTTTACCACGACCGGTGACACGCCTGTTTCAGGGATCGGCAAGGCGAAAGCGCGATTGGATACGCTCCTGCCTGCTGGTTTTGAGCCTTGGAGGATACATGACATCCGAACCGGATTTGCCACAAAGATGGCTGATGCGGGCGAAAATGAGGCTGTTGTGGATCGCATATTGAATCATTCGGCAACGTCATCAGCCCCGACGCTGGTTGGGCGCGTTTACAATCAGGCTCAATTGCTGGATCAGCGCGCCGTTGCATTAGATAAGTGGGCTGAACTTGTAACGCAAGAAAGTGCAGACGTTGTTGCGATTGGGGGCAAGAATGGCTGAGTTACCCGTGATATTGAATGGGCAAAAAATTTCGTTCCCTGCACCTCGTGTCTGGTCCGAAATGTGCTACCCGGACGATAGGTTGGCAGCCTTGAGAGCCTGGGAGCAACTCTGTATCGAGAATCTTGCGATGCAGAATGAGTTGCAAGCCGGGTACTCCCACGTAGCTAAACTAATTCAGAAGGATATGAACCGAAGCACCAATCTTGGAAAATTGTGCGGCTACGTTGCTTGTCAAATGCGTTGGAACTACTTGAATCGAGGTGCTGTGCAAAAGGAAAGAGCTTGTTTCACAGTCTCTGAATTCTACACAAACGAAAAAACTGTAGCCGGGAAGAACATTCCAACTGACGGAAAAAGGCTACGAGACTCTGTGAACAGGTTTTCGCCAGTCCTTCACTTATGGGCGGCCTTTGTTCTACTTGAGGACCACGACGGCCAGCCAGAAGAAATCCTAAAAGAGGATGAGGCCTTTGATGCACTCATTATACTGGCCTTGGACATGCAGAACTTTTTTCGGAAATCTGGTGCATTTGCAAGTGGCGACAAACTATATGATAACTTGCTAACGATCCCAAAAGTCTTTGCGGAGAAATACACCGGCTTTGCTGTAGCCTTCCCCGATGAACCGGATTGGGTACAATCTATTTTAAGTGAATACTCTCCCAATCAATTGCGCTAAGCAGGACGGGGAATTTAAAATTCCCCGAATTTTTTTATAAAAAACAACGAGGTACGGTCCAACCACGTCCAGATGAACCCAAAAGGAGTTAGGATATGGTTGATCGTCATCTTCGCTGCCGAATGGTCCAAGAAGTTACCGGCCTGAGTCGCAGCACTATTTACGCCCTCATTTCAAAAGGTGAGTTCCCCCGGCCAGTAAAACTGACACCTAAGACGGTCGCGTGGCCTGAAAGCAAAATCAGCGAGTGGCTCGATGAACGTCGAGCTGCCTAACGAAAACCCGCACCCCAGGAACAGGGCGCGGGCGGTGTTTGATTGCGGCTAGTGGAATAGTTGCGATTGTAACCGTTTCTCGCCCTTGGTGCAAGAACCAAGGAGCAGAAAATGAGTACTGAGCAGAAACCAGACTTTGAACTCCCTCCAGCAAACGCGCTTCGTGTGTATCGCTGGGCAGACCTTCCTAACCTGACAGCACCTGCCCTTTACCGGATTACCGATCCGGATACGGAACCGCGCGAAATCTATGCATCCAAGCACAAGCGCCAAGTCCTTGAAGGCCTGATGCGGTCGCCACTCTACGCGGCAAGCTACTGCCGCCTTTCGGACCAGGTACTGCCCCTGCGCCGCGATGACGGCGTGAACATCGAATGCAGGATGTATCGGGGCGATGCAGATACCGGACGCCAGAAGTACGGCATCTATGTTCTCGTCAGCAAAGTTGAGCTGATCCAGGCGGGCGAGGTGGCAGCATGAGAACCGTTGACCTCCAAATCCACACCCTTCGCCGCAAGCATGGCCTTTCAGAGGCCGCTGCACGCATCGTCGCAACGCTGTATTACGGGGAGGGCCGCTAATGGCCCTCACCACCCAGATTCCCAAGAACAGCCGTGAAGAATTCCGCGTCAACTGGGATGACTTCCAGGGACATGACCTCATCAATATCCGCGTGTTCTTCATCTCTAAAGATGGAGAGATGCTGCCCGGCAAGCAAGGCGTCGCTTTCAAGGTGGAGTTGCTGCCCGAGTTCATCGATGCGCTCAGCAAGGCGGAGGCTGCGTAGATGGGGCGCGATAGGCGAAACGAGAAACGCGGCGAGCATTTCACCAAGCTTGTCCGAAACATGATGGAGACGCCCGCTTGGCGGGCGCTGTCCCCTGTCGCGCAGTCTCTGTACCCCTGGCTCAAACTGGAGTGGCGTGGGCCGGACAACAACAATAACGGCAGGATCAGTCTCAGCGTTCGGCAGGCCGCAGAGCGTCTTGGTGTCGCTCGCAACACCGTCGCGAATGGCTTCCGCGAATTGCAGGCCAAGGGCTTCATAGCGGTCACCAAACCACCAAAGCTGGGTGAAAGTGGCGTCGCAACTTCACCCTTATTTGAACTGACAGAGATATCCCTGCCGACCGCACACGGAGACGGTGGTCGTCGGCTCTACAAGCAGTGGTCTGAAGGGGCGGATTTCCCTGTGGTGAAGGCCCCAACTCACAACCCAAAAGGGACCAACGGGAAAGAAAAAACCCGTCATCAAAATGATGACAGCACCGTCTTAAAATTTGCGACGGGGAAGCCAAAGGCGGCTCAAAAATGATGACAGGGTGGCTCAAAATCTGTGCCGGAAACATCCCTTCTGGGGAGGGCCCCCGGCTCAATATTGATGACATCCTTATCTACCAAGGGGGTCTGGGGGAAACGGACACCTTCTGCACCAACAATCCAACAAGCGAGGCATGAGCAATGACTGACGAAACCAAAGGCGACATCGTCCCCAAGAAAAGCGAGCCAAGCAAAACTGGGGTCAAATTCGAAGGCAGCAACAAAGAAGGTAACATTGTCGAGCTAACCAAGCACGACGGGCTAAGGGAAGTGTTCGGAACAGACTGCGATGAACTGGCCAGCGCCTTGATGGCTCATTGCCTGAAAGCACTGAACAACGCGGAATCTGGTAGCGCAGGTGAAATAAACGATGAGCGGGCATTCATGATATCCATCATCCACGACATTGCGCCACGAGATGCCGTTGAGAGAATGCTGGCAGTCCAGATGGCAGCCACACATGTCGCAACAATTCGGTCGGCCCGGTGGCTTGGTGCCACGGAGACAATCCCTCAAGCCCAACTCCACTACACTGGATTCAACAAACTCACGCGCACATTTGCCGCACAGATGGAGGCACTTCGCAAATACCGAAACGGAGGCAAGCAAACCGTAACAGTTCAGCATGTGAATGTTGAAGATGGCGGCCAGGCAATCGTTGGTAACGTCGAGACGGGGGGAGGCAAAAAATGAAAGATGCCACCAACCCCATGCACAAGGCTCACGCGGCCCCACGATGCACGGCAACGTCCAAACGCACCGGACTTCCTTGCAAAAACCCTGCGGTAAAAGACTGGACGGTTTGCCGGATGCATGGCGCAGGCGGTGGTCACGGTACTGGCAAGGCCAATCCGGCCTACAAGCACGGTATGTACACCAGAGAGGCTCAGGAGATGAGGAAAGACATCAACGAGCACGTGAGTCTGGCTCGCGCTTTGGAGCGGCTCGTCGACAGCGAGGTTTAGCAGAGAGCTTGTTGTGTGTTCGGCTAATTCTCAGCACAAGATTATCGACACGGGGCGGCTAGAACCATCACCCAGATGCGATCCGCCGCCTCGTACAGCGCAAACTCCTTGGCCTCGCGTGACAGCATATTGGCACGATGCCCCCGTGACTGCGCCCAAGACGACATCACAGCGTCCAGACCTTTCTGCCCCTTGGCGATGTTCTCAGCCACAAAACACCATTCGTAGCCCTCCTTGCGCACCCGCTTACCCACGTCAGAGCCGTTAGAGCCGGTATGCGAAAAGAAGCCCTTCTTCACCATGTCTTCAGCATGAGACTTGGCGGCTTTCTCCAACTTCCGACTATAGACTAATCCTTGAAGACCTTGGCTTTTTCGAAACGTGTTCAGTTCGTCAGTCGCTGTGGGATTTGCAGCGAGTGGCGCGGGCAAAAGAAACACCAGAATTAACAACAAACGCGTCAGCATTTTTCCACCAGGTTTTGCCTAGAATGGTTCACACGGATTCATTGATAGCATGTTGAATTCCCACCGGTCTTGATGAACCAACAATATCGCACCAAGGATTCTATTTGCATAGATAATAGCTTTGCTGGTTGGAGGTACGACGCGCCAAACTCGTACCCCCTCATAGAAATCGCTAATCCCATCACGACGCGCCGCACCTGCTTGGTATCGGTGCAGCGTGTTTGAATTGTGTCTGAGATAAGAAAATAAGGGGTCTACGGGAATCCCCCAATTTCGGACAAGGCGCTAACGGGGTAGATTGGGTTTAACGGAACAACACTACCACTCCGGATACCCCCTCAAGAGAGAGGGGCTGGCTAAGACCCCCTCATCCAGCCCCTCACCACCTTCACTCTCAATCATTTGTGAGACGGTGGGTTCTTCCCCTACTCCCAGATTGGGAGGCCAGCTTAGTATACCACAAGTGGCCCGCCATATTCAGCCCACTATAAATGGGGGGGTCGGCAGGCTCAGCCGTCGCTACCTGGTGCGTTAGATATTGAATTGTTGGTGCATCAGAGAATCACATTGTCCCTGTGCAGTGGGCCTTAAAGTCTTAGCACCAGTTGCCAGTACACAATCCATCGCAAGCTTGCAGCCAGAGAATGCCGCAACCTCTTACAGTGGGATTACATCCGCCCGCGAGACATTCTTGAATTGCACCACAATCGTTGTGTCGCCACATACAGGATCTTGATGACGAGCAAGTACAAGTGGGCAATGCATCTTCTTCTTGTTCAATGGTTGTGGTTTCGCACGCGTTATCGCCCAGTCTTTGTGTGTATTTCTGGAAAACGGAGTGATCCGGGAATACTCTTTCTGCAAGCGCTGACATACTGTCAATTTGTGCAATAACCGCCTGGTTCCTTTCTTGGTCGGAATAGCTCTCGGGCGAAAGGATATCACTCAGTTCTCGCAGTAATTTACATTGCGAACTATCGGATAATTCGGAAGCCCCTTCTAGCAGTCGGTCTTGCCACAGGCTGAATTGGATGGCTGCGGGCAGGCAATCGAATATCGCCTTTTGCTCGGATAAGCTAAGTGCCGATAGTCCTGCACGAAAAGAGGTGATGGGCGAAGAAGGGCTATGCATAGTGTTCCTCCAGTCTGATACTGATACATATCACACTTGAAAAAGTTCACCAAACGTTCCCCTAGTTTCGCTATGCTCGAACGATGTGCGGACGACTCGGCAGACCTGAAATGACATGGGCAGAACTCTATGCCCTACAGAACTGGATCGTGAATGGCGTTCCTATCCCAACTGAGCGCGATCCAAGCGCCAAAGACCTGTCCATGAGCTGGAACGTCAAGCCAACTCAGATGTTGGATATGGCGTTCATCCACGACGACCGACTGATAAGCTCCACGGCGCGCTGGTGGCTTGTACCGCACTGGTTCAAGGAAGACGTGAAACAATGGAAGCCAACCACTTTCAACGCGAAGATTGAAACGGCACATAAGCTAGGTTCGTTCCGGGTCGCGTGGAAAAGCAGCAGGTGCATTATCCCCGCCAGTTTCTACTATGAATGGACAGGTCCTAAGGGGGCCAAGCAGCCGTGGGTTATCAAGACAGATACCAATGACCCCTGCATGTACTTCGCAGGCCTCTACTCGCGCCTCTCGTCTGGTCTGAACACCTGCACAATTCTCACCCGCCCTGCCTTGCATCAAATCGAACACATCCATGCCAGGTCGCCGGTTATTCTGACGAATGAGAACCTTGTGCCCTGGATGTCAGGTGAGATTGACCACGACCAAGCGCAGAACTTGGGCACGGACTGGGATGGACGGATGCGCTATCACAAGGTCGCGCCGATTGGCCGCGATGATGACGGGCCCGAGTTAATCGACGTTATCGAGGCTTAATGGCAACGCGCAGCAGATCCCCGAAGAAAGCAGCAGATGAAAAATACTTCCCTATCAGGGTGCGTGTGCAGGTTCCTGAAGAAGGGTTCGGATATCGGCTTCATGAGATCCACAATTGGCTAGATGCCCATGCCGGTCGGGGACGTTGGGGTTGGAATGCGGATAGTGTGCTATCACGCGGATCCCGGGATGCGACGGCGTTTTATCTGCTGGACGAGCAATTGATTGCACCGTTCATTGAGGCATTCGACCTGGAGCTTGCGCAAGGTGAGGCGGACCTTTGCGGTAGTGGGTCTTTCAATCTCATGGCAGCTATGAGTCGAAAGCGATAGTCACTCGTAGTCGTTTTCCAAATTCCATTTGACTATCTTCAAGCACGCTCGGGTCTGCGCATCGAGCCAAGGTTTTTCTGGATCATGACCCGAAGCATCTAAATCAATCGGTTTGAAGCCCTCTATCGGTCCATCAGAAACAGCGCCTTCAGGAGGTGCAAACTTCTCGCATGCTTGAAAAGCCGTTATGAAATTGGCTGTTCTATCTAGGTCGCGTGCTTTGGTTTCTGAGATGTAAATTACGACAGGAACCACAGCAAGAAGTGCAGCAATGATGACCACAATGCGTTCAATAGCTTCAAGCTTCTTTAACAATGGCTCTCTCCAGAAATTCACCTACAATACTTGGCCCGTCTGAGCCGTGATTTAGCCGCTGGTGTCTCTAAATGCCTGTAGCGACCCCCACTGTACCTACGGCAATCTAGGGCATGTCCTGCGGCGATTACAGCGGCCCCTATGTCTTCACCGTCAGCGTAACAGACACCAACATACCTATCATGGGTGCGCTCACCGTTCAGTTTGCATTCGATGGATTTGCCGCGAAGGTAGTTGACCATCCAGCGCTTGGCTTTCTGACCCGACTGTGTGCCGAGTTCGGGTGCATCAACGCCGTTCAATCGAACAGGTGTGCCATCTACTACAATGGTATCAGCATCACGGACATGCAGCCCACCTGCGATTGCTGAGGTAGCGAGCGAGATGGCCATGAATGCGAAAAATGTTCTTATCAAAATATCCGTATACCCTTGCTGCTGCAAATCACTGACTTTTCTGATAAGATGATCCAATAGAACGAGCGAATTTAGAACCTATGAACTTCCTAATATCTTTGTAGTCAAACATTTTAGTCAAGCTGGAGACATACAATGGACCGGCGATGCACAATAAAAAGACTAGCAGCTTTTTCTGCATTCGGACTTTCAAACTCAATTGGAGCAAACGAGGCCCTCGCAGAGTACATTTGTGGTGACGCCTTCCCGTATAATGGAGGGATGGTGCGACAATGTAGTGTCGGGTTCCGTATCAATCGCGTTACTGCTCTACAAGAATGTGACCAGTGGTGCTGGGCTGCCTGCATCGAATCCGCGTTCGAACTTTATGGCTTTAGAGTTTCCCAAGAAGATATTGTGCAGAAGGTCTACGGACCAAATGTTCCCTGTCTTCCGAGTGTTGGCCCAAACATCGCTAGAGCTGTAGAGGGATACTGGACTGACGAGCGCGGCGATGAGTTTTACGCTGAACTTGAAACACACACCGATGTTCAGTTTGGGATCCATGACCCCTTTGCCCTTCAGCACGCCTCACGCTATCTAGCAGACGATATTCCAGTAATAATCGGTTCTCTCGGGCACGCTACGCTTTTAACAAGTATGACCTGGCTTGAGGACAACTTCGGGCAACAAAGACTCACGGAGATTGTCGTTCGAGATCCTTGGCCCTACCGACAAAATAAACGACTGCTCACTGCTCAAGAGCTTTACGGCGCTACCTACCTTGCTGCAGTTTTCGTTGACTACTAGTCAGAGCATATCGCTTTCCCAATAGCGGCGTTGTCTATCATCCCCAATCCTGCTCAAGACCTAAGCAAGTAACCATTAGCACTAAAGGAATACTCTTCTTTTTTTCCGATAATAACATGGTCATGAATGACAATGCCTAGGGTATCGCAGGCGTCCTTTATCCGCTCAGTCATGACAATATCGGAGTTACTGGGCGTCGGGTCTCCTGATGGATGATTGTGAACGAGAACGAGCGAACTGGCGTTCAGTTCCAAGGCACGTTTCACAACCTCTCGCGGGTAGACCGGAACGTGGTCAACTGTACCCTTGGCCTGTTCTTCATCAGCAATCAGAACATTCTTGCGATCCATGTAGAGAACCCGGAATTGTTCAACCTCGCGATGCGCCATTGCGGTTCGGCAGTAGGTCACCAAGCCTTCCCACGACGACACTACATCCCGCTTCAAAATCTGTGCCTGCGCCATTCTGTGCCCGAAGGCTTCGACAACGCGCAGATGATAGTAAACCCAGTCGTTTGCCCCATCCACCTTCAGAATACGATGCTTTGAGGCCGCGATAACACCGTTTAGGTCGCCGAACTCAGCCAGTAGACGCTTTGCCAACGGCTTTACGTCGATCCTCGGGATTGCGTTGAACAGCAGCAGTTCCAGAAGCTCATATTCCGGCATTGGATCGTGACCGCCTTTGAGAAAGCGTTGCCGAAGTCGCTCACGATGCCCCCAATAGTGAGGCCGGTTAGCACCGTCGTCGTCTTTAATCAGGCCACCACCAGCGGCATGCTCTCGTGAAAGCCGGTCTCGATAGACGTATGACGGCGGGTGTGCAGGTTCAGTTATGGCGTCAGGTGGTGGGCTGCGCGCATATAGCTCTTCCAATCCCTTCAATTCTTCCTCAGAAAAGCCACCCTGCCCATCATGCTTAACTAGCTTGCCAAACCTCTTCCTATCTCGGCCTATGACCTCTTTCAGATTGTCCAGTATCGCCGTTTTCTTCATGGCTACCACTCCACCTACCAATCCCTGAACCATGCTCAAAGGTTGGTTAACGAGTGGTAAAAGCTCATTATTTGTTACGAACACGCGGCTGAATTCGGCATGCTCGTTCAAACTGAGGCAGTCTGACTTAGGTGAAGATAAACTCGTCCGTCAAAAGTAGTGTCTTTGTGTAGTGCCGACCGCGAGGCTCAAGTGCTGAAGGGCGCGTCGGAGTGTTAGCGGCTCGTTCAGATAAACCGTTGTGGAGTTTGCGGCGCTTCGATGTACTGAGCAGAAAAAACACTGCGGCACGTGTGCCGACAAGGTCATTAGGTATCGCGACCAGTTCTGTTCTTGTGGGAGAATGCCTAGCCATTCTCTACTCCAATTGTCCGAGCATGCGAGACAATAGCCCAATCGGCAGTCAAGAGCAGAAAATTTACCGGTAGCTACAGAAATTGGCAAATTGGTGCTCATCAATTGTATCTCGGAAACCTCCAGCGCCCCCTATTCGTTCATTCTTTATTCCACCTCTGTTCTTGCTTTGCATGGGGTAATATGATACCTTCTCTCAAGCATTCCTGGACAGGCAGAAGCGATGATTAGTGCAACACTCAGCAGCATACTTGCCGAACATCGGCGGGAGCAAATCGAGCTTGCTGAACTACGGCGCTGGATGGACGGCGGGCAGAAAGCGCTCCTGTCATCAGGCTCAAAAGCTCGGTGGATCGGCATGGTTGCCGAGCAAGATGGCCTTTTGTGGATTTGCAACTTGTGCTTATTCAGTAGGTTCCAGAATGAGCCGGTCTCAATGATTGCTGTTGAAGTTGGAACAAGTGTCTGAACCGTCTGCGCAAAACCCGTTCCTAGCGAAAGAACAAGCACAATTGTGGTGGCTGAAATAAGCTTCTTCACAATCAAGCTCCGTTAGCAATGTGTTAACCTTTGCACAGCAACGCGGAACTTTGAAAAGGCATTTTCAAGGTATCTTTTTGACACTTCTTTTGTGGTGCGGTTGTTTGTTGTTGCCCGGCATTGAATAGACGGGTTTGGGCATTCCAAATCAACAAGAGGTTATCGTGAATTTTCAGGGACAGGAACTTATTTCAAGAGCGACATACGTTTCGAACAGAAGCCTAATGGCACTGGCGCTTGCCAAAATACTCACGGTTTATTCGGGTGTGTGCCTGCAGAACCTTGAGATTTTGGGCGTGTCACCCAACCTCTTGCAACTGACAACCATCACAAACCTTATGATTGGCTTTCTACTAGTCAACCATGTGCTTTTCTGGCTTGGCGATTTCAGCAGCTTTCGAGCATGGAACCATCCAGGGAAGACGATACACAAGGGCACAATAGATGATGAAGACAACACCTCATATTCCGAGCTTGAATACTTCGCATTCAAGGTCAAAGAACTCTTTCAAGAGAAATCTAGAGAGATGGAAACGCCAGGCGCGCAATCACACATCGACGTTGCCGGTTCACCTGCCGAGCTGACAAAAAGAGCACGTGAGTTAATGCGAGGCGTATCTCGCCTAACTTGGCATGCAAGTTTTTATCTGTGGGTCTGGTTTCTCATTATCCCGGTCGGCACCGCCTTAGTCGCTCTATGGCTACAGCGTCCCGATGACCTACAAAGCCTCGGTTGCAGGTAGCCATTTAATAATGTTGGAAAATGGGCGCTGGGTACGGAATCATATTGCAAGGCTCGAGGCGTAGTTAGCGGGCAAAAATCGCCCAACTTGTCCCCCATATGTCCCCCAGAAATCAGCTCAGAGAGCGCCGGATGAGCCAGGAGCCATGTAAGTAATTGATTTTAATGGTAGCGGAGGAGGGACTTGAACCCCCGACACGCGGATTATGATTCCGCTGCTCTAACCAACTGAGCTACTCCGCCACGAGTGAGAGGCGATTTAAGCGAGGGGCCGGGGAGGGTCAAGAGGGAAAAGCGTGCCTGCCGAGATTCTTTATTGCGTTATTCAATGCGCGTCCTGCTCTGCCAGCCGGGTGCGGGAATTCTCGGCGATCTGGCGGATGAAACGCGCGCAGACTTCGGGTTCTGTGATGAGTATCATGTGACCCCGGTGTTCCATGACCTCAAAGATCAGGCCGAATTTCGTCATTGTAGCACCGTGTAGCTCGGCGGACAGGATCGGGTCCTCTGTGCCGAACAGGATGCCTCCGGGCACGCGCAGATCGTTATAGCGTGAAGTCAGGGCACCCATGCTGGCCTCTACCCCAACAACATCCTGTGAGGCGGTGATAAAGGCCGAGGGGCGAAGACCAAGGGCACCCCCAGCACGGTTCAGGAAGTCTGAGGGCGCGGGCTCGGGTGCGAAGACGTCTTTCAGCACGAGGGGCGCGGTTTTTCGGGCCATCGGGACGGCGATTGTATTGCCAATAAGGTTGCGCAGCCACTCGGTACGGATTTCAAGTGGTTTGAAAACGGCGGGCGGTTCCGGCATTTGTTGCGTCAAGGGGGCCAGAAGCGCCAACGCCGCCGTGTTGTCGGGATAATCCAGTGCCATCGCAAGAGACACGGCGCCACCTAGAGAATGACCGACCAGTGTGGCTTGATCGACGTTCTTTATTTCCAGAAACTCGTGGATCATGCGGGCTTGTTCGGGCAATTCCGCCAACTGGGCAGCATCGCGCGTGGAATAGCCACAGCCCGGACGGTCAACCGCGAGAACGTGATAATCCTGAGCAAGATCATCCACCAATGCATACGTAAAATGCTGCAATTGTCCTGATAGGCCATGGATCATGACAATTGTCGGGTTGGAAGGGTCGCCTTTTTCGACATAGTGAATGCTGCCACCGTGAACGGGCACGATCCGCCCCAGTTGCGGCACCATTTCGGTGCCCTGCCGCGTTAGGCGACGAGTCCAGATGTGCATCCCCAGCAAAAGGGACATCAGCAACAAGACAATCGTTAGCAAAATCGACATCACGGATCTCCGGTAGGTTTGCTCAGGCGATGGTATTGCCCGGGGCCCGATTGCACCATGCGTTTTCTGAACGGCTGAATTGGCAGGCAGATAACCGCAACCTAATTATTGGTGTGTAAATTGGTATGACTTGGTCAGAAAAGCTCCCAGCACCCGGTATGTGCGCCGCACTGATAATATGGTTGAACAGACCGCTCAGCGGTCAACTCGTACCGCTCAACACATCAGCTGAGGGTCGTGGCAGCAGATCAAGCAGCGCGAACACGCTATCGCGACAAGCCGGACCAGCCCAATCCACAGGATAAAAAGCCAAAGGTAAGTCCGGCTGGCGTAGCACGACCCGCCGCCACCGATGCACCAGTAGGGTGCGCAGTGTTGCGCTCTGCAAGGGTGTAGGCGCCCAGCCTTCGGGACGGGACTTCGCGGCGCGTTCGACCGCGCCCAGAAGAGCCTTGCAAGAGGCGCGCAATTCGGGTGGACACAACCGATCCTGCACCCATTCGGGGGCTGCGTGCGGAGAGATGTCCAAGGCCAGCAAACCGTCCGACTGATCTGGAACGGGACCCGCACCCATCGCTACGTTGCGCCCAATAGGGATATAGTCGTCGCTGAGCATCACGTCTTCAAGCACTTGTGTGCCCGATCCATCCTCGGCGATCAGAAGATGCCAATTTTCAATAGGCGAAGGACCGCGCGCATATATGCGCGGCGTGACGGCGGCGGATTGCGTCCGCCCGAATTCCGAGAGGACATGGCGCGAGACGCGGCCAATCCGGTCGCTCTCGATCCAGCCATCCTTGCGCAGCCGGTGCAATGCGACGCGGATCGCTTCGGGTTTGATGCCCATCGGCTCGATGATCCGGGTCAGGACACCGCCCGAGATCTGCGCACCGGGCTCTTGCGCCATGTCACCAAACAGCGAGACAATAATCGACCAGACCCGCTGGTCTTGCGGGTCCGTCAGTTCGGCCACAGCCGTATCGAACCACGAGCTCTTTTCGGTCATGGGGCCAGTTTAACCCATTAGGCCCAATAAGAAAAACAGGTAGTACAGCGGGTCAGCGGGCGTTCATGGTCAAAAGCTCGTACTCTGCGACAGGTTCGTCATCCTGATTGGTCAGGGACACGTGCCAGCGGACCTCGCCATAATCGTCATTGCGAGGGGTTTTCTGCTTTACCGTCAGACGCACTTTGATGCTGTCGCCCGCAACAACGGGCTTCATGAACCGCAGCCCGTCCAGCCCGGTATTGGCCAGCACTGGCCCCTCGTTCGGTTCAACAAACAAGCCCGCCGCGAAGCTGAGCAACAGATAGCCATGCGCCACACGACCGGGGAAGAACGGGTTTCGCGCCGCCGCGTCCTCGTCCATATGAGCGTAGAAGGTATCGCCGGTGAAATTGGCGAAGTGTTCGATATCCTCCAGCGTGATGGTTCGCGAGGCTGTGTGCAGCGTCTCTCCGACCTGCAACTCACCGAATTTACGGGTGAACGGATGGGCCGGACCTTGGATTTCGGGCGCTCCTGGCACCCATTTGGTGCTGATACCACTAAGCATGCGCGGGGAGCCCTGAATGGCCGTGCGTTGCATATAGTGTTTCACACCACGCACGCCGCCCATTTCCTCACCGCCGCCCGCGCGGCCCGGCCCGCCATGCACCATATGCGGCAGCGGAGAGCCGTGGCCGGTCGATTCCGCCATCGAGTCGCGGTCGTTAATGTAAATCCGCCCGTTATAGGCCGCGGCCCCCATCACCACGCCCCGCGCAACCTCAGTGTCGTGAGTGATCAGCGATGTGACCAGAGACCCCTGCCCGCGATTGGCCAGCGCCACCGCATGACCCAGATCGCGATAACCCATAAGGGTCGAGACCGGACCAAACGCCTCGGTATCATGTACGCGATGCGCTTTGTCGGGGTCAGCGCAGTGAAACAGCATCGGGGGAACGAAGGCCCCAGTATCGGGGCCGTTCAGGTCGAACGCGTCGGGGTTTCCATAAACCCGTTCAGCCTCTTGCCCGATCAAAGCTGCCTTTTCCAAGACGTCAGCCTTCTGACCATTCGACACAAGCGCGCCCATGCGCGTGGTCTCGGCCCGCGGATCGCCGATGGTAATCTTCGCCAACCGTTCCGAGAGTGCGGAAATCACGGCGTCGACCTGATTATCGGGCGCGATGATACGACGGATGGCGGTGCATTTCTGGCCCGCCTTCGTGGTCATCTCACGAGAGACTTCCTTAACGAACAGATCGAATTCCGGCGTGCCGGGCTCTGCATCCGGGCCGAGGATTGAAGCATTCAAACTATCCTGCTCAGCAACGAACCGGACCGAGTTCTGCAAGATCGCAGGCGTCTGCCGTAGCTTCAACGCGGTGTTCGCCGAGCCTGTGAAGCTGACCACATCCTGACAATCCAAGTGATCGAGCATGTCGCCCAACCCGCCCGAGACCAGCTGTAGCGCACCGGCAGGCAGGATGCCGCTATCTAGCATGATCCGCACTGCCAGTTCGGTGACGTAGCAACTGTTGGTAGCCGGCTTGACGATTGCAGGCACGCCAGCCAGCAGCGTCGGGGCCAGCTTTTCCAGCATACCCCAGACCGGGAAGTTGAAGGCGTTGATATGAACCGCGACCCCTTGCAGGGGCGTGCAGATATGCTGCCCCAAAAAGGTGCCATTGCGTGACAACTGCTCGATTTCGCCGTCCAGATAAACCTGCGTGTCCGGCATCTCGCGCCGGCCTTTTGAGGCAAAGACAAACATCGTGCCGATGCCACCATCGATATCGATCAGGTGGTCCTTCTGCGTGGCTCCGGTTTCGAAACTCAGGTCGTAAAGGGCTTGTTTATGCGCCGAAAGCTCTTGCGCCAGCGCCTTGAGCATCCGAGCACGATCGTGGAACGTTAACTTGCGCAGCGCGGGGCCACCGGTATTGCGCGCATAGTCAAGCATCGCCTGTACGTCGAGCGCGGCATTGCCAGCGCTGGCAAATGGTGCGCCAGTGATGGCGGATGCGATGGTGCGTGCGCCTTCTCCAGGCGCGACCCAAGTACCAGCGGCGAAGCTGGAAATCTGATGCAGGGACATGGTGTTCTCCTGTTTGATGCGGTGAGACTAATGTCCCAAAGCGCCCATTTGCTGCGGCAGATACAGCACCACGATGGGCACCAGCACGATCAGCGCGAGGCGGAAGATATCGGCGATCCAGAACGGAGTGACGCCACGAAATATGGTGCCGGTCGAGACGTCACCCACCACGCCTTTCAGGATGAAGACGTTCAGGCCTACGGGTGGAGTGATCAACGAGATTTCGGTGACAACCACGACGACGATGCCAAACCAGATTGGGTCATAGCCCAGAGACGTGACCAACGGGAAGAAGATCGGAACCGTCAGCAACAGCATCGAGAGAGATTCGAAGACGCAACCCAGAATGATGTAGATACCAAGGATCATCAGGATCACGACAAACGGAGCCACATCATAGGCGGTCACCATCGCGATCAGGGCTTCGGGCAAACCGGCCAGATTGATGAAATTTGAGAATATCTGAGCGCCAATCAGCACCGCAAACAGGGCAGACGCGGTAAAGCAGGTCTCTTTCAGCACCTCGAATGTCGAGCCAACCGTGAGACCCCCACGAAAGAGTGCAATCAGAAAGGCCCCAGCGGCCCCCATACCTGCGGCCTCGGTGGGTGAGAATGTCAGGTTTAGGGGCTCAAAATCGAAGGCTCCATAAAGCCCGCCAATAACTAGGAAGAACAACAACAGCACAGCCCAAACCGAACCCAGCGCGCGGATGCGTTCGGACCAGGTGGCGCGCTCGCCTGCGGGCCCGGCTTCGGGGTTACGCCAGACGGTCCAGCGCACAGCAAAGAGGTAGAAGAGGATGCCAAGGATGCCGGGGATGATGCCCGCCATGAACAATTTCCCGATCGAGGTCTCGGTCAGCAGCCCGTAGATGACCAGAATGACCGATGGAGGGATCAGAATGCCAAGCGTACCACCGGCGGCAATCGAGGCGGTCGAAAGTTCGTCGGAATAGCCGTAACGCCGCATCTGCGGCATCGCGACCTTTGACATCGTGGCGGCGGTTGCCAGCGACGATCCGCAGATAGCCGAAAATCCGCCACAGGCCGCAACCGTTGCCATGGCAATACCACCGCGCATGTGGCCAAGAAAGGCGTTGGACACCGCATAAAGCTCGCGCGCCATGCCGCCCTTGTTCACGAACAGGCCCATCAGGATGAACAGCGGCACAACCGACAGACCATAGTCCTGCGCAGTGTCGGTGATCTGTCGGCCCACCATGGACATGGCAGCCTTCATCCCGCGCTCATCAAAGATTGAGCCGCCACGCTCATAGGCAAAGCCCAATGTGCCGACCAGGCCCATGGCAAAGACGATAGGTAGGCGCACCAGCACCAAGATCAATACAATCGCAAATCCGATTAGCGCTGCGGTCATTACATAGGCTCCGACAGTGTATTTGGGGCGAAGGCCTTTAGCAGCCCAGTGGCGATCATCACCAGTGCAGTGATGGCAACAGACAGGGTAATGAACCAACCGATCAGGTAGGTGGGGATTGAAAGATATTCGGTTACATCCCCATAATCCCGCGCTCGCTCGGCCAGGACCCAAACGCGCTGGACCGGCCAGAACAGCATGATGCCGCTGACCACATAGATCACAACGTCCCGCGCACGCGACAGATGCAGACGGTGGAAGAACCCGTCTGTCAGATCGACCGCGATATGGCCATTGGTGGTGGAGACGATCGGGAGGACAGAAAACACCAGAATTGCCATCAGAATGCGCGTCAGCTCGGTGGCGGCCTCAATGGGCGCATTGAAGACCGAACGCAGGATCACGTCGCAAAAGGTCATTACCATCAGGATAAACAGTGCAATGCAGGCCACGATCACGGGAAAGGCGCTGGCACGGCGCACAAGCTGAATAATAGGGGTCATGGGAAACTCGCGCAGGGTAAGTCAGGGCGGCGCAAGAGCCGCCCTGCAGTCGGATCAGTTCGAGGACATTTCCGATTTGATCATGTCATATGCGGCCTGAGCGTCGACACCTGTTGCGTCAACCTCGGCGATGACCTTGCCGCGGATGTCTTCGGCGATGGCCGAGAACTTCTCCATATCCGCATCTGTGGCAGCGTTGATCGCATTGCCCTCCGCCGCCTCGGTTGCCTCACGTCCAGTGGCGTCGATCTCATCCCAGATTTTGCCGATCTCACGGCTCAGCGGTTCACCGAATACGTTTTCTTCCAGCGCCGTCTGCAGCTCGGGTGGCAGATCTGCGAAGGTGTCTTCGTTCATGATGAAGGCAAACGAACCGCGATAAAGACCACCGGGCATCTCATACACATTCTGCGCAACCTCTGTCAGCTTGAAACCCTTGCGCGATTCCAGTGGCATGACCACGCCGTCAGCGGCTTTCGATGCCAGTGTTTCATAGACTTTCGGAGCGGGCACCTGAATGCCGGTCGCACCAAGCGCCGCACCAACGTCTCCGCCAACGCCACCCGGGATACGTACTTTCAGGCCCGAAACCTCATCCAGAGTGGTTACTGGCGCGCTGGAATGCAGCTGCGCGGGTCCATGCGTGTGCAAGGCGATGACTTTGACACCACGATGCTCGTCAGCAGCTTTCAAGTACTTGTCGTAGGCGCGCCAGTAGGCAACCGAAGCGTCCTCGGCCGAGCCTTCGTAACCAGGCAGTTCGATCAGCTTGGTGGTGACGAAGCGTCCCGGTTGATAGCCGTGAAAGATAATCGAGGCATCGGCCGCGCCATCCATAATCAGGTCCATCTGCGCAGGCGGTGGAGCGATACCCAGCTTAAGCTCTGCGGTGACCTGCCCGTCAGTGGCCTCCTCTACCATTTCGACGAATTTGGGCCACATCTTTGCGTTGATGCCGTGGGTGGGTGGGGCCCAGCTGGAAATTGTCAGGGTGTAGTCAGCCGCAAAAGCAATGGTGCCGGACACCGCCAAGGTTGCAGACGCCAACAATGTGGTGAGCTTGGTGAATTTCATGACCGGGTCTCCTCCTCAAAATCGCAAGTCGTGAATGTGTTAATGGTACGTTTTGTAACTATCAACGACGAGAAATGCTGTTCCGCCCGCTGGCCAAAGTGCATTTCCGATCGCCGAGTCACAAACGGCTATAGAATTTATTGACCAACCGTTCGGTTTATGCAAGAAGTTTGTTGTAACTTATGAAAAGCGAACCGGGCATGTCCGACACGATTATTTCGCAGAATATGGGTCAATGGGTTGAAATTACACTCAATCGCCCTGATCGCCTGAACAGTTTCACGGATGAGATGCACTATGCCCTGCGCGCTGCACTTGAGGCCGCGCGTGACGGTGGTGCCCGAGCGGTGCTGTTAACCGGCGCGGGGCGCGGGTTCTGCGCAGGGCAGGATTTGGGCGATCGAAACCCTGCCACGATGGAGGGTCCGCCGGATTTGGGCTATACGGTTCGCACGTTCTACGCACCTTTGGTCCGCCTGATCAGGTCTTTGGAATTACCTGTTGTCTGCGCCGTCAATGGCGTTGCCGCCGGGGCGGGTGCGAATCTAGCCCTGGCTTGTGATGTGGTACTTGCCGCTGACTCCGCCAAGTTTATCCAATCATTTTCCAAAGTGGGCCTGATCCCCGATACCGGCGGCAGTTGGCATCTGCCACGTTTGCTGGGTGAAGCCCGAGCCAAAGGGCTGGCCCTGACTGGGCAACCCCTGCCAGCAAAGCAGGCTGCGGATTGGGGGCTGATTTGGAAAGCAATTCCAGACGCTGAACTAATGACCGAGGCGCGCGCACTAACGGAACAGTTCGCCAATGGTCCAACGCTGGGACTTGGCCTGACGAAACAGACGATACAGGCGGCTACCACGAATACCCTGACCGATCATCTCGAGATTGAGGCGGACGCAATGAAAACCTGCGGCGAAAGCGTCGACTATGCCGAGGGCGTTACTGCGTTTCTGGAAAAGCGCGCGCCAGTATTTCGGGGAGAATGAGATGACGCCGAAGGAACGCGCACTGAAAGCCGCTGCTGCCATGTGGGGGCGGGACAATGCCTCGAAATGGGCAGGCATGGAACTGGTCGAGATGGATGAAGGCGCTGCGACGCTGGCGTTGCAGGTGGCTGACCATCACTGCAACGGGCACGGGATCTGCCATGGCGGCGTGACATTCATGTTGGCCGACAGCGCCTTTGCCTTTGCCTGCAATAGTCGCAACCAGTCCACAGTCGCCCAGCACAATGTGATCAGCTACGTCGCGCCCGCGCGATCCGGTGATCTGCTGACGGCCCGCGCAACGGAACTGAGCCTGACAGGACGCAGCGGCATCTATGACGTATCCATAACCAACCAAGCCGGACAAAAGATCGCAGAATTTCGGGGCTTTTCCCGCGCGGTCAAAGGCCCGGTGTTTGACGAGACCTGAGATGAGGGGGATGGCATGAAGGATCTTACTCCGAACAAGGCGGATCTTGATCCGATCGAGATCGCCTCGATTGATGAAATCCGCAACCTACAGTTGGATCGGCTGAAATGGTCGCTGCGCCATGCTTATGACAACGTGCCTATGTACCGGCAGCGGTTTGATGAGGCCGGTGTGCATCCTGACGACCTTCAGTCCCTCAGTGATCTGGCACGGTTTCCGTTTACCTACAAAAACGATCTGAGGGAAAACTATCCCTTTGGTCTGTTTGCAGTCCCGCGTGAGCAGATCATTCGTGTTCATGCCTCGTCGGGAACCACGGGCAAGCCAACCGTCGTGGGGTATACGCAAGGCGATATCGATAATTGGGCGGATCTGGTGGCGCGGTCGTTGCGTGCCAGCGGTTTGCGCCGGGGCGACATGGTGCACAACGCCTATGGCTATGGCCTGTTCACCGGCGGTCTGGGCGCGCATTATGGAATCGAACGTCTGGGGGCCACGGTCGTCCCGATGAGCGGTGGGCAGACCGGCAAGCAGGTCGACCTGATCACTGACTTCAAACCTGACGGGATTATGGTAACACCATCCTATATGCTGAACATTCTTGAGCAGTATCACAAGATTGGACTCGATCCGCGCGAAAGTTCCTTGGCTGTCGGCGTCTTTGGCGCTGAACCTTGGACGGATTCGATGCGCTCCGAGGTTGAACAAGCATTCGATATGCATGCCGTCGATATCTACGGCCTGTCCGAGATCATGGGACCGGGCGTCGCCAATGAGTGCGTCGAAACCAAAGACGGGCCCGTGATCTGGGAAGACCACTTCTACCCCGAAATCATCGACCCGCAGACCGGCGAGGTCATGCCTGATGGTGAGATTGGTGAACTGGTGTTCACCACGCTGACCAAAGAAGGTCTTCCGATGATCCGCTATCGCACCCGTGACCTGACGCGGCTTTTGCCCGGTACGGCTCGGTCGATGCGTCGGATGGAAAAGATCACGGGCCGCTCGGATGACATGATCATTCTGCGGGGTGTCAACGTCTTCCCCAGTCAGATCGAGGAGCAGGTTCTGGCAACCGGCGGTCTGGCGCCCTACTACCAGATCGAACTTTACAAAGCTGGCCGGATGGACGCGATGCGCGTGCATGTCGAAGCAACGCCGGATGCAGCCGATGAGCTGAGCAAAACCGCCGCTGCTCGGATGCTATCTCGCCGGATTAAAGAGGTGGTTGGCATCTCGACCGAGATCGATATAGGCGAGCCGGGCGAGGTAGAACGCTCACAAGGCAAGGCCCGGCGCGTGATTGACAATCGGGACATCTAAGCGACAGACGGAGGGTCAGGATTTGGCGCGCACGATAGCAAAAGACCACGACCATAAACGAACTCGCATCCTAAAATGCGCCGCCCGCGTCTTCGCGCAGGAAGGATTTGATCGGGCGTCAATGTCTCAGCTGGCGCGGGAGTGCGGGATATCCAAGGCCAATATCTATCACTACTACGACAGCAAGGACGCCATTCTGTTCGATATTCTTGACAGTTACCTGCTGCAATTGCGTGACCAGGTTTGCGGCTTGAACCTTGATGGGATGGAACCCGCGGATCGCTTGAAACGGGTGGTGCGGGAAATACTACTGGCCTATCAAGGCGTGGATGATGAGCATCGCGTGCAAACCAGCGGCATGTCCGCATTGCCCGAAGAGCAGCAGAATCTGCTGCGTGGCTATCAGAGGGATCTGGTGGTGTTCGTCAGCGACATCATCGCCAGCATCTCGCCTGCAACTTTCAAGGATGATGCGGCCAAGCTTCGGGCCACGACCATGTCCGTTTTCGGAATGTTGAACTGGTTCTACATGTGGAATGCCGGGGCGGATGCCAACGCGCGCAGCGATTACGCCGCGTTGGTAAGCAATCTGACATTATCAGGTGTTGATGGCCTTTGAACCCTTGTTGGCACAGAGTTGATTTGGCTCTTCGGTCAGGATGAGGTTCAATAAGGGCGGAGGTTACCCATGCAACGCCCTGATCGTTTCGATAAATTCTATTTCGCCAAAGTAGGTCTGGGCGAAGCCTGTGGCTGCGCCGAGCGGGTGATTGACGTTTTTGAGTTCAATCGGAAATGTGGTGCTAAAGCCCAGCAGTCATTGAAGAAAGATCGGCGAAAGCGTCGCACGCTTCGCGGTTTGGCCGTGAAGTATGGGTTGCTGAGCCGCAAACGCCAACCTTGAAAGCTAGGGTACTTCAAGTCCCAACTTTTCGACCTGATCGGTCGCTTTTACTGTCCACTGATCTTTCATCTCAATCCCGGTTAATTGCCGCAGCCCCAGCTTGCGGAGCGTTTCGGTTTTCTCGGCTGTGCCCGCCCCAAAACTTGCCGCGACCCGGGGCCACCAATAGTCGACCGACGCTTGCATTTCTGCAGCCTTTCCCTGTTCGATCAGCTTGCCCGCGCCCTCAAGCGCAAGCTCCCCATGGCGCGCCTCGATTGGGGAAATCTCGCGGAAGGCCTCGGCCAGAGGCTGATAGGATAACTGCGAAAACTGGGCGAGTTGGACGTCAACCGCCTGGCTCATCAGCAGGTTCATAACCACGGCATCTTCCCATCCTTCGATCGGATAGTTGAATACAGCAAGGCGCATGTCGTGTTCGGACCGCGTAGCCCCGATATCCGCATCACGATCCAGACGTGTGGTCCAGGGATGGTGATTTGCATAGCGGTCAGTGTTGGCTCCGAACTCGCCCATGATTTTCAGGACACGATCTGCGTTGTCGGTCTTTTCCAGCACAATCTTGGCCGCCGCGATGCGTTCCTTGATGCCCGGACCCAGATTTATGATGTCGGCAAAGCCCGCTGCGCCGGCCAGTTCGCTGTCCACGAAGGTCGCCATCAATTTCATGAGCTCTGCACGATAGCGCGGAGGCACGTTGGTTGGATTACTCAGGACACCACCCGCTGCCAAATAGCTCTCGATTGTCATGTCTTCAGCCATCATTCCCTCCGTCTACTGATCGTAGTCCACGGCTACAGTGTCGGTCAGCGGATAGGCCTGACAGCTCAGGACGTATCCTTTCTCGACTTCGTAGTCTTCCAATGCGTGATTGGCGACCATCTCGACCTCGCCCTCAAGCACCCGGCAGCGGCAGGTTGAACAGACCCCGGCCTTACAGGCGTAAGGCGCGTCCATCGCATTCTCCAACGCGGCATCGAGAATCGATTGATCCTTCGGCATGGTGATCGTTTGCGTTGCCCCGTCCATGGTGATTGATGTTTTGGTCTGGTTGTCCTGAGACGCCGTGTCCGCCCCGCTCACTTTGCGCTTGACCCGACCAGGTTGAGCGCTGGCGAAGAGTTCAAACTTGATCTGCCCGTCGTTCAGCCCATGCGCCCGCAGGGCTGAGGCAATGCCCAGCATCATCGGCTCGGGGCCGCAGATAAAAGCCGTGTCGACGTTCTGAATATCGATCCAGTGTTCAAAAAGTTCGGCACATTTGTCTTGCGTGACCAGACCTGTAAAAAGCTCGATTTCCTGCGCGTCTGTTTCCAGAATATGGATCACGTTCAGACGCCCCATATAGAGGTTCTTGAGGTCCTCAAGCTCCTCTCGGAACATGATCGTGTTCACGCCCTTGTTGGCATAAACCAATGTGAACCGCGAATGTGGTTCTCGGGCGAGCGTCGTCTTCAGGATCGAGAGAACTGGCGTGATGCCCGACCCACCCGCAAAGCCCAGATAATGTTTTTCGGCGGAGGGATCGATTGCGGTGTAAAAGCTGCCCATCGGCGGCATCGCCTGCACCGTATCGCCCACCTTTAGATCGGAGTTGGCCCAGGTCGAGAATGCGCCGCCATCCACACGCTTGATCCCCACCTGCAGAATGCCCTCATCCTTGCCCGCGCAGATCGAATAGGACCGGCGCAGTTCTTCCCCGTCGAAATCGCGGCGGAAGGTCAGGTACTGGCCTTGGGTAAAGTCGAATTCATCGGCTGAACCGTTTAAAGGTTTCAACGTCACAACCACCGCATCGCGGATGGTTTTGTGAACATCGGTAACTTCCAGATCATGAAAGCGTGCCATCCGGTGATCCTCCCTCAGATGCACTTGAAATAGTCAAAAGGTTCCAGGCAGTCGGTGCAGCGCCAATGGGCCTTGCAAGGGGTCGAGCCAAACTGGCTGACCTTTTCAACCGCCTTGCTACCGCAATGTGGGCAGCGTTCAGGTCCACCTGCAGGCTGCGGCGGGGCGATGCCGTAATCCTCGAGCCGAGCACGGCCCTTGTCGCTGAGCCAATCGGTGGTCCAAGCCGGTGCGATACTTGTCTCGATCCGCAGATCGTCGATTCCATGATCACGCAGCGCAGTTTCGATATCCATGCTGATGACCGAGGTCGCCGGGCAGCCCGAATAGGTCGGCGTGACGGTAACCGTCAGAGTGTCTTCATCCCATCGCACATCGCGTACAATGCCCAGATCGACGACCGAGATCACCGGAATCTCAGGGTCTGGTACAGCGTCCAGCCATTCCCACACCTGATCCGTTGAAGCCCGCATTGATCCTTACCACTTCGCGCCGGGATATGCGCGCTGCAACCACTGCATCTGTGTCAGAAGATGGCCCAGATGCTCGGTATGCATGCGACCGTCGCGCCCGCCCTTATGGGCAAAGCGGCTTTCGGGAATGGTTAGTGTCGCCTCGGACAGCACACGCTCGATCAGAGCGTCATATTCTGCGCGCAGATCTGCCGGGTTCGGGGCAATCCTCGCCGTAACCATTTCTGCATCAACATCGTCACTGGCAAACATCTCGCCGACATATGGCCAGAGATAGTCCAGCGCCTCTTGCATGCGGGCATGACTTTCCTCGGTCCCGTCGCCGAGGCCCACAACCGTGTCGCCCGAGCGTTCGAGGTGATAGCTAACTTCTTTGCTGGCCTTGGCGGCAATCGCCGCGACCCGGTCGTCAGAGGATGTCATCAGACGCCCCAGCATGATCGAATGCCACGCATCGAACAGGAACTGACGCATCAGCGTGCGGCCGAAGTCGCCGTTCGGCACTTCGACCAGCAGCACATTGCGGAAATCCCAGGCATCTCGCAGAAAGGCCAGATCATCGGCGGATTTTCCGCCGTCGATCTCACCCGCAAGACCCAGCCACATCTGAGTCTGACCGATCAGGTCCAGCGCGGTATTGGCCAGCGCGATGTCTTCCTCCAGCACAGGCGCATGACCGCACCATTCGCTGACGCGATGGCCGAGGATCAGGGTATTGTCCCCCATCCGAAGCAGAAACTGCAGCAAAGCGTCATTGGAAACCGGAACACTCATTACATCGCCCCCACTTCTTCGGGAATATCGAAGAAGGTTGGATGGCGGTACACTTTGCTTTCGCTGGGCTCGTACAGCGGACCTTTGTCGCTGGGCGATGAGGCCGAGATGTTGTTGGCCTCAACCACCCAGATCGAAACGCCTTCGTTGCGGCGCGTGTAGACATCGCGCGCGTTCTTGATCGCCATTTCCGCGTCCGGGGCGTGTAACGACCCAACATGGCGGTGGCTCATGCCATGTTGTCCGCGGATGAAGATTTCCCACAGGGGCCATTCGTTGTTCATTTGGTATCCTCCTCAGGGCAGTCTTATTCTGCAGCCAGATTTGCGGCGCGTTTCTTGCGGGCATGAGCCAGCAGCCCGTCGCGAACCCATTTACCGTCGTCCCACGCCTTGTTACGCGCGGCCAGCCGGTCGACATTGCAGGGGCCGTTGCCCTTGATCACATCGAAAAACTCGGACCAGTCCGGGTCGGTGTAATCATAATGGCCCCGTTCTTCGTTCCATTTCAGGTCCGGGTCAGGGATACTCAGACCCAGATATTCGGCCTGAGGCACGGTCTGATCCACGAATTTCTGGCGCAGCTCGTCATTGGTGTTGATCTTGATCTTCCACGCCATGGATTGCGCCGAATGCACGCTTTCCTTGTCCGACGGCCCGAACATCATCAGCGACGGGTACCACAGTCGATTTATTGCATCCTGCGCCATCTTACGCTGTTCTGGCGTACCCTCTGCCATCTTGCGGATCGCATCATAGCCCTGGCGCTGGTGAAAGCTCTCTTCTTTGCAGATGCGGATCATTGCGCGCGAGTATGGTCCGAAGGATGTCCGCTGCAGCGGAACCTGGTTCATGATCGCAGCGCCATCGACCAGCCATCCGACCGCGCCTATATCGGCCCAGTTCAGTGTCGGGTAGTTGAAGATCGACGAATACTTCATGCGCCCGTCCAGCAGCATCTCGGTGATCTCATCCCGGCTGACACCCAGCGTTTCTGCCGCGCAATAGAGATACAGCCCATGCCCGGCCTCATCCTGCACCTTGGCCAGCAGGATCGCCTTGCGCTCCAGCGTTGGCGCTCGGGTGATCCAGTTTCCTTCGGGCAGCTGGCCTACGATTTCAGAATGTGCGTGCTGGCCAATTTGACGGATCAGTGTCGCGCGATAGTCGTCGGGCATCCAATCCTTGGGCTCGATCTTGATATCGGCGTCGATCTTGTCCTGAAACGCGCGCTCCTGCTCGGTCATCTCCTCGCGGGATTTCACGCCTGTTCCGGCTGTTTTGATCATCTGAGCGTACATGTGAGGTCTCCTCCCTTACACACGTTCAAGAATAAGTGCGGCACCCTGCCCTACCCCGACACACATGGTACAGAGCGCGTAGCGGCCTCCGGTGCGGCGCAGTTGATAGGCAGCAGTCATCACTAGCCGCGCACCGCTCATTCCAAGCGGGTGGCCAATGGCGATTGCCCCGCCATTTGGGTTCACATGCGGCGCATCATCAGGCACCCCGAGTTCGCGCAGCGTGGCTAGGCCCTGCGAGGCAAACGCCTCGTTCAATTCTATCACATCCATCTGATCGATGCTGAGCCCAGCCCGTGCAAGCACCTTACGGCTGGCTGGAACCGGGCCGATGCCCATCACGCGCGGCTCCACTCCAGCAACGGACATGCCAACCACACGGGCAATCGGGGTCAGGTCGTTCTTTGCCGCAGCAGTTTCATTTGCCATCAGGATCGCCGCCGCGCCGTCGTTAACACCCGAGGCGTTTCCAGCGGTCACAGTCTTGTCCAGACCGTTGATGCCCTTTAAGCCAGACAGTTTCTCTGCTGTAGTCCCCGGTCGCGGATGCTCGTCCGTATCGACCACCACCGGGTCACCTTTGCGCTGGGGGATTGTGACCGGGGTGATCTCCTCCTGAAACACCCCGGTCTGGTGCGCCGCGGCCCAGCGGGCCTGGCTGCGTTCGGCAAACGCGTCCTGATCGGAGCGACTGATACCATAAGCTTCCGCTACGTTATCCGCTGTTTCGGGCATCGAGTCGATACCAAATTCCTTTTCCATTTTCGGATTCACAAAGCGCCAGCCGATCGTGGTGTCGTAAACGGCATTGGCACGAGTAAAGGCGGATGTTGCCTTGGGCATCACAAATGGCGCACGCGACATGCTTTCGACCCCACCCGCGATCGCCATGTCATAATCCCCAGCCTTGATGGCGCGCGCAGCCATGCCCACCGCATCCATGCCAGACGCGCAGAGCCGATTGATTGTCGTTCCCGGTACATCCACCGGCAGCCCTGCCAGCAACGCCGCCATCCGCGCCACATTGCGGTTGCTTTCACCGGCTTGGTTCGCATCGCCATAAATCACGTCGTCCAGACTGGACCAATCCACCTGTGGGTTACGCGCGACAAGCGAAGCGATTGGCAGGGCGGCAAGATCATCTGTGCGCACCTGGCTTAGTCCACCACCATATCGTCCGATCGGGGTGCGCTGGGCGTCGCAGATAAAGGCGTCCATAGGTCGATTACTCCGAATTTGAATTCACATCATTAAGTGACCGATAGGTCGGTTAATAAGCCTCTCATCGATTCGCAGCAAGCTTTATGTTACTTCATATACGTTTTATTGCTTTTTCCGTAACGCTTTGGCTTGCTGCGAGTAACTTGGTAGTGTGAAACGTAGTCTTTGCCGGCTTACCATCTGCGCCGATGCCGTCTCAGACCTTTGGTAAGGGTTCCTGCAACACAAAATTTGACAAATCGAAAGCGTACTTAGACCGCTTCGAATAGGCAGTTTGAAATGTTGCCATTTTGAGATTGGAGTACCGGTAAACGTTTGGATCTGCGGCAGACATCGCACCAGATTGGCTGGTTTTGACCTATAGCGTTTAATGAACGACACTTAAAAACTTTCGTCGCAAAAGCCGCCTTCAGTCATCGACAATCATCAAGTTAACTTTGAAAAGAAGCGTTGAATGCTCAATGCACAGAAGCCGAGACGACATCCATCATTCGCAGCTGTCTATCGGAGATCAAGTTGATCCCGTTAGAACGGAAGTATGCGATTAAACTTGTTGAGGAACTGTCGGTGTATTTGCGTTGGTTGAGATTCAAAACGAACAAAGCCGCCCTGCGGCGGTCTGTTCGGTGCTTTGTTCGACCCAATTGCTTGCGGGAGCAGGATTTGAACCTTTTGCCTTTAGGTTATGAGCCTGACGAGGTTTGATCGTTAAGCAATTGATCCGGTGGACTGTTTGTAGTCTGCACGGGCTGCTCTGAGATTTTCTAAAGTTGGTTGCGGGAGGGCGCAACCACCGATGCCGAACGCAACTGAAATGCCAGGTATAGGCGGTGATTACAACGGATCGTCGCAACACGTGCGTTGAACCGTTTTGCTGGCGGTTGCTTTTTTGCATTTCAGCATTCCAAGTGCGAGCACAAAACAATGACACGGAAGTTAACAACCTATTCGTAGAAGCGGTAGAGCTTTACCGGCAGTTAAAAAAGTGTCTGGAAACGTCAAGTTAGAGGCATACAAAAAAGTCCGGAGTCTCTTCGAGAAGATTCTGAGCGACTGTACTGAATTAAAGCCTGCAAGAGGAGCGGCCCGGGAGGGTCACCATTGCCAGCCTTCCCAACTCCAGACCGAAAGGATGGAACGATTTGTAACGCGAAATTGTTCGGGGTTTTCAGGTCAGATACGATAACGGCACGGGGGCGAATGAAACCGCAGCGGACGCTGCATTTTGCGCGCATCTTGCGTGGCGGCTATGATGCCGCTGAACCCAATCAATTCTTAGAGCAAAGAGGCTGGACGCTTTTAAATGCTTTCAAAGCGATCGTGCTCTTGTCGGTGATGTGACCGCTTCTATCACTTGACGAAGCACACTATGGGCCTAGCTATGCGCATTTGTTTGGCACACGAGACCAAGCAATTTGGAAAGCTCAACACACCACGCATGGTCTAGCCCAAAATCATAGTTCTCGGCCTAGCGGCACGAGACGAGGCTGAGATTCGCGCTATTGCCGAATAAATGACCGTTATTTTTATATCTGATGCTGTGTTTGGCAGTTTACTTGGTTTAGTTGCTAAGAATGAAGCTTCCGGCGAAAACAAAATGCCCAAGCGGCAACTGTACGTCGCACTGCTACAAATCCAGTGCAGCGAATGCTGAATTGTGCTAACCTTACACCGCTACAGCGGTTTGCTCATTGCGTGAACGTTTTGCCGTCCAATCGCACTTAGCTGATTGCTGTTGTTTTTAAGTCTTTGCTTTTTTGTCGTTAAGTTTTCCAGGGAGAGTTTTATGATCAGTAGTCTTTGCACGGCCTTTTTTAGCAAGGCTCGTTACGGAACTCCGATGTGTTTATTGGTTTCATTGTCCATTGCGACGGATGTTCGCGGTCAGGACAACGAAATCGTGACGGTGCCAAGTGTTTTCTACAGCTATCTGTCCGAGGAAAAAGATTCTGAAGGTAACCACATAAAGAAGTTTTTTGACCTAAAAGAGCTTTCCGACCAAATAAGCGAGTTGGGCCTAAGCTCCGAGTCCGCACTTGCGATAAATGCTTCGGAGGAGGATGGTTATAGATCATTGAACGAAGATGCTTTTATCAATGCTCTGAGACAAAGTGATAACCCTGGGTTGGAGGCCCTTGGTGACTCACTCGGGTATTTTGAAGATGAAGAACTGAACGGTGGTGGAGTGCAAGCCGCGGCAGCGATAGAAATGCTAACAGTTTCTGACATCGGTGCAGAAAAGTGTAAGGCGCTTCCGCCTGCCCCACCAGATCTGGGCAATCCAAATAACAAATGGGAAATCTACAAAACGGCTATTTTGGGTCGCAGTTCCATGACTGCCGTCCAGTACGCTTTTGATCAAGACGCGAACGAGGGCCTTGGTCGTGGCCAATTCGACATAAGAACCACCAAGTTTGTCCTATGTCGTAATCTACTTACGAACGACATAGAGGGCATCCCAATCAATGTGCGGTGGGTATTCAATGTGAATGGCCAAAGCCTGAGAGTCGAAGAATCAGGCGGCTTTTCAAACCCGCCGCCCAATGGTGGTTCGTATCAGCAGCGGTTTATTGCAAGAGGAACGGGAATTCAGCTTGTACTTATGCAAATTGACGGCACGGCGCTGCCGCCCAATAACCCTGCATACCTGATTGTAGGGAATGCCTGTATCGACATTTGGTTCGTGGATAAGGTTAATGGTTTTGACATTTCCGTGCCGGCGTCGCTGCCAAACGCAGGTGTGTTTTGTGCGGGCGGCTATTGCAAGGGCGTTCCACCGGGTTTGGATGCGACGCGATAGGTCAATTCTTCTCGCACGCCAAAATTGAGGCATCGATAAAAACGAGATGCGCTTATGTGAGCGCAGCGAATGGCGCTTTGGGCTTTGTGACCTGCGGTAGTGATCGCGACTTACGCCGTTAATCAAGAGAACTGGCGACTAGTTCATGTTGACAAATGGCGACGCCAAAGTCGGTTGGACTCTATGTCTATGAATCCGATGAAGCTCTCTGCGGTCTTGTGGTAGCGGGTCGCAACACGTCGAGCGTTTTTGAGCCTGTAAAAGCAGCGCGAGACCCGATTTCGCGGCCGGTAGAGTGAACGGTCGACACCAACGCGCATCTATATGATTTTCAGCATCGGTATCTGGGTCATCACATCTCGATTATTCATCTGTCTACGTGTTTTGTCAGCATCATAGCCGCGATCAGCTATCAACACGTGCGGCAAGGCAGATTGTCTACCTTTACCAAATCGAAACCACGATAATCAGATGTCCAACCCGGTGTGATAACGGTCCTCATATGCAGGCCGTGTGCGTTTTCGAGCAGGTGGGTCACACGCCCTTTCTGAAAGAGAACATGCGAGCAGGTCTGGACCTTCCTACTCGCGTTCTTTCCTTCGATCAGAATGATTGCCTGCAGATCTGCTACACTGGCTCCCAGTTTCTTGAAGTCCGGCATGGGTTCACAGACGCCTCTGCGTTGCGTGCATTTCAGAGCAAGATAAAGGACGTCCACACGAGAAAGGCCCCACGGCATCCGAACGCAGGGCCCTTCACAAGCGTAGTTATATCCCGCTTTCTACGGGATATCGCTGGTGGAGCCTTCGACGTGGAAGTTCATGCCGGCTAGCCTAGAAGGACGAATGTCAACGTTCGCGAAATAGAAAAAACGGCGCCGGCTGAGACACGCAACCCGCGACTGGGCGGCCAACTCCGCTGTTCTGTCAGCGCGTATTCACAATGGGTGGTTCTGAACAACGACCGAGGCAATAGTGGACACCTGCCGCGTCGCCGGGGTCCAGCGTCTTTGGTACGCCTGTTTCTTCCCGGAACATCATGTCGATACAGGCGGTTTCGTTTTTTTCGAAGATCAGGGGGATACGCCCAAAATCATCTGACAAAATCTTGTCTCGATCAATCATTACTTTCCATTTCGCGCGGCCCTTGCGAAACTCCCAATTCGCTTCCCAATAGGTAACGATTGTGATGTCCTTTTTCGCGGCATAAAGCTTGTATTTAAACTGCTTCGCCATATCGGCGCTGACCTTCAGTTCTGTCGCATCAAAAGCTTCATGAAATACGCCTTTTTCCTTGCTCTCAGATTTTTTTTCTTCCCATCTGGCATTCTTGGCCTCGATGTGGAAGTACTGGTAACGGACTGCTGGTGTTAGCCTTCCGTCGCGCGAGACTGCAGTTCGCATCAAGACACAGAGACGAAGGTCGCCGCTTCGCTTCAAAGGCGGCCCATCTGCGCCGACCGAATAATAATACCCGCTTAACGAGGGTTTATGCAGACATTTGTCCAATATCTGCCCCTTGACCGAAAGTGTCCTTGCGCCGAACAGGTTTTTGTTGTTCGCAACCCTGACAACCGGTTCTGTTGCGACCCCGGAAAACCCGCCGTAATCGCGGACAAGCGACGCCCTGTTCAGAGCTGGACAAACATTTGGCGGTTCACAAGGGGGCGGGCTGAGCACATCCAAGAGCGCTGTGAATTCCGCATCCGTGAACTCTTTTACTTCCTTGGGCCGGGCTCCCTGATCCTTGCTGCGAGATACTACGCCCGCGACCACCTTCTGGTCGGGCAAGTTGATCGTGTTGAATGATGATCCCTCCTCATCTTCCACTACGTAGGAACAACCGGCAACAAGAGCGGCAATGCAAATTAACAGCAACAAACTTAAACTGGGTCTTTTCATAATTTACTCCGACAACAAAAATTCGAGCAATGTCGGCACCGTAGCACGTTCGGTTCAAAAAATCTAAGAATCCTCCCGGTTTGCCGGAAAATGTGGACTGTAAAAGGGATTTCGGGTTGCAGGGTGCGGCATGGTTAAACGGCGGGATGGGCCTTAATCTTCTTTTCGATTGTAACGGTCAGCCGTTCATGGAACCTGATGGAGGAGACCGCAAGAATCTCACGGGCTTTGGACATTTCCACGGCGGCTTCTTCCGGATCGCCCTGATGGAGCAAGGCATCCGCAAGCAGGCTGTGCGAGAAGGCAACGATCTGACCCGATCCTGTCTCCACATATTTTTCAAGCCCGTCCCGTAGGGTCTTGACACCCGTTGCTTCGCCACATCTGGTCTCGGCCCATCCCACAAGTACGGCGGACCAGTGTTCCCAATACTTGAATTTCTTTCTTTTGCTGGTTTCGTAGGCTTCCTTGGCAAATTCTAGACAGGGTGCGGGCTCACCGTAGGTACAGAAAATGGACGCGATAATGCTCAACGCGTAGCAGCGGGAGAATTCGCTGCGTTCGGCGCGGGTTTTGGCTATCGCCTGCTCCAGTTCCGAGCGCACCTTGTCATCTTCAGGGTCCTGCAGAGTACGTGCCCAGCAGCGCATCACCATATCGACAATTTCCGTATCCGCTGGATAGAATCGGTTGATTTCGCTCAAGTCGCACTGGGCGCGATGTTCAATTGCACGGTCCAGATGAGAAATCGCCTGGTCGAATTCGCCCCTAAGCAGCGAAGCCAAGCCGCTATTGTGTTCGCTTAAGGTGTGCAAAGCGGCATTGGGGTCATCGGCCAGCATGTCAGTCATTTGTTCGCAATACGGCCAGGCGGCATCGGGGCGGCCACCGATCAAGTGTTCACCTATGAGCTGGTGGAGGTTGGTAAAAGCCACTTCGTGATCGCCACTTTTCTCGTTAAGCGCGATCAGCTTTTCCAGATTTCTTGTGATGTCGGGCGAGCCCCAGCTGCGCATTTCAAGGGCGACGGCGAGAGACTGGCGCAATTTGATCTCGATCTGGTCGGACGTTTCGTGGTGCTCAAGCCTGTCGTGCGCCTCGATCGCGGCGCTCATCTGGGCAATTGCTTCGTTGCTGGCATAGTTGCGCAGGCTCAGCTTGGCAGCTTCGTGCCACCGATCCCTCGCAGCGTCGAATTGTTCCGCCTTTTTGTAGTGTAGCGCCAGAATTTCGGGCTGACGTGCGCAAAGGTTCGCAAAACGCGCTACCATGGTTTCGGCAATGCGGAGGTGAAGACTCCTTGCCTGTTGTGGTAAGATCGCCTCGTAGGCGACATCGCTGATCAGGGCATGGCGGAAAGAAAAACTGCTTTCGCCTCCTTCAAATTTCTCCACCATGGTCTGTGCGCGTGCGAGGTTTTGAAGCTCTGACAGGATTTCATCGACCGGTCGCCCAGCAACGGCGGCGACGAGATCACTCGTAAAGCCCTGTCCCAGAGCGGCACAAATTGAAATCGTGTCCGGTGCGACGCTCAGATGGTCGAGCCGGACCCGGAGCAGGTCCTTCAAGTTCGACGGGAATAGTGTTTCTTGTTTCAAATGGCCGTCCGGCCGGATTGAACCCGCGGAGCGGGCCAGCATACTCACCATTTCCTCAACAAAGAGCGGTACGCCTTCCGAGCGGGTGATGATGGTTTCCATAAGCCCGTTCAGTGCCATTCCGTCGCTCATCAGTGCTTCGAGTAGCTGCGCTGTTTCGCGCGTGCCCAAACTGGGCAACGACAATGTGGTGACCTTGGGCAGGTTCGACCACCTTGGTGTGTATTCAGGGCGGTAGGTGCCCAGTACCATAACCCGCAGATTGCCGATTCGCTCCAGCAGGTTGTTGAGCAACTCTTCGGAAGAGGGATCGATCCATTGCAGGTCTTCGAAGAGGATAAAGACAGGTTTTTTGAGCGAGGCGCGTTCGACGTAGTTTTGCAGGATCTCAAAAGTGCGCGTTTTAATCTCTTCGGGCGCCACAGGCGGGCGTTGCTCCGGCGCACCGAAAGAAAGCAGGTTGGAAAACAGTGAGGTCACTTCGTCTGAGGCGTTGCCGCGCTCTTCCAGAAACGTTTTCAGTTTGGATTCGCGCTCTTTGAGAGTGTCGTTTTCCTTAAGGCCGACAGCATTGATGATATGTGACTTTATTGGAAAGAACGAGCTGTTTTCATGGTAGGGTGAGCACTGGAAGCTGAGCCTCTGGCCCATGGGGAGAACGAGCGTTTGCTGTATTTCCTCTGCTAGACGCGACTTTCCGAGCCCCGCCTCGCCAGAGAGAAATATTGCCTGTCCTTCGCCACGGCAGGCGGCGTTCCAGCGTCTGCGCAGCAAGTTGAATTCGCCTTCACGTCCAATCAGGGGGGTTAGCGCGCCGTGTATCCGCTTCTCGAAGCGTAGCTCTGTCTTTCGAGATTCTTTTACCAGCCAAACACTTACAGGGCTCGAAAATCCTTTCAGTTGGTGTTTGCCGATCGAAGTGCAGCGGAAGTTGTACCCCAAAAGCCGCCGCGTTCGCCCAGATATGGCAATTTGCCCAGGATCGGCCAGCGCCTGAAGGCGGGCGGCGAGGTTGGGGATATCCCCCAGCACGAAACTGTCGACCTGTTGTGTGCCGTGCATAATGTCTTCGAGCAGAACATCGCCGGTCGCTATGCCAATGCGCACGGACAGTTTTTCTAGCGGGGGAACAGGGATCACGCTCACTTTTTCGATGATTGCAAGTGCCGTGAGCACTGCGCGCTCTGCATCATCTTCGTTGGCTACCGGGTGACCGAAGTAGGCAACCACCCCGTCACCGACGAATTGAGCGACATAGCCGAAATTCTCTTTGATCGCTTCGGCACAGAGGTTCTGAAAGGCCTTGAGCGAGTCTCGATACTGCTCGATCCCCAGTTCCTGCACGAGCCCTGTCGAGTTGACCAAATCAACGAACATGATCGTCATCTGACGCAGCTCGCCGATGGACCTTCGCGGCCGTTCTGTCGCGATTTCGAAGGCGGAGGCGGATTCCTGAAAACCGGCAACGTCGGGGTCTTCCCTCTCCTCCGGCAGCGCCCTCATCGCTTTGAGAAGTCGTTTGCTATCGCCAAGCGCGATGCCAAGGCTTGCGAAATCCTGCTCAGAAAGCTCTCCGATGACGTCTAAATCAATGGAATTGGCTTCCATCACGTCGAGGTATTTTTCCAACTTCAGAGATTCGAGCCATGACTTTAATGTAAGCATCGGCAACGGGCCCTTCACTTCTCTACGGTTCTGGCAGGCCGGTTAACGCGAAGCCAATCCCGGATTAATGAAGCCAACAAGAACTCGCGCCAAATGTCAAAGGATGTGCGCTGTTTGTGCCGGAAGCACAACTACTACTTGAAGGCGCAGTTGCCGAACGGGTTAGACGTCGGTTGAAAGAAGACGCGATCCGGGATTTGAAGATCAATGACCACGATACGGTAAAAGAAGTCCGCGAGCGCGTGAGCCACAGTTTTCGTATTCAGCAAAGTCTGGGATTTGGGACTCGGCGCAATTTCGGCAAAATCTATATGTTCAAACGCAATCCCGATCAAACGATACGGGTGTTCCACCCAACGGAACAAAGACACCTGCGACAACCGGTTGACGATCAAACTCAAGGAACTCGAAGACTGTGTTCTCTGAAGCGGCTTATTCGACAGTGATGGTATCGGGAGTAGGAATTGAACCTCTGAGTTTCATGTTATGAGCCTGGCGAGGTTTGATCGTTAAGCAATTGATCGGGGTGATCAATTGTAGTCTGCACGGGCTGTGTTTGGATTTTCTAA
>NZ_JBQFZR010000008.1:0-63379 GCF_056542345.1 Ruegeria sp. AD5 | reverse complement strand
CAAAAACCAGACCATAACGCCAATCTCTCAGCGCCACCGCCCAATCAAAAACCTCAGATGCCCCCAGTCTCTCCCGAGCGTCTCCGCAGCTTCCACCGCGTCCCAGCACCTCAGCAGCGCCGGTGAAGGGCGTTCTAAGTATATCGCCCAAAAGCCGCAAGTGGAAAAATCAAAAAACCGCAAAAAAACGCAAAAGCATAATTTTATATTGCTAAAACAAATGGTTACGAAGAGCATCCAGCCATTCAACCCGGAAGTCGCGGACACAGACCATCGCAAATCAGCGCCATGGATATGTTATTCACACTGTTACCCACAGACTCGCCTGCGAGTCAGGCTGAATCGGCTTGCCTAAACCGGATCAGGAATGATGTGACCGGCAGGCGCATGACCAGAAGGCCCAGAATAATAGCCAGGTAGACCAATGGCTCGATCTGAAACCCCTTCGCCAGCATCACATAATGAAGCGCGCCCAGAATTGCTGCCGGGTAGACCAGACGATGCAATTTGCGCCAACGAGGCCCCAAACGGCGAACCGCCCAGTTGTTGGACGTGATTGCAAGCGGCAGTAACAGTACAAAGGCAGCCATGCCCACCGTGATATAGGGCCGCTTGATAATGTCCGCCCAGATTTGGCTGGGAATCTGAACATCCAGAACCAGCCAGATCAACAGGTGCAATGCGACATAGGAAAATGTCAGTACACCTATCGCGCGGCGGAACTTCATCAGATTTAGGCCAGCGAAGCGACGCAAGGGCGAAATCGCGAGACCCAAAATCAGAAGCTGCAGCGCCAGTTCGCCAAACTCGTGCTCGAGCGCCTCGATCGGCTCGACCCCGAGACCACCGGTCATGCCCTGATAAAACAACCAGGGCGCAGGCAGCGCGCCCAGCAGATAAACAGCCCAATTGGGAAGCCGTCGCAAGAGGTCGTTGAGCCGCCGCATCATCTCAGTAGTTCTTCGCCAGATCCATGCCTTCGTAAAGGCTGGCGACCTCATCTTCATATCCGTTGAACATCAGCGTCGGGATTCGCTTGGCAAACAGACCTCCGCCGATTTGACGTTCCGAAGCCTGCGACCAGCGGGGGTGATCCACATTGGGGTTCACATTGCTGTAGAACCCATATTCCCTAGGACCTGCCATGTTCCAACTTGTCGGAGGCTGGGTATCCGTCAGGGTAATCCGCACGATCGATTTGATCGATTTGAAGCCGTATTTCCACGGTACCACCAATCGCAAAGGCGCGCCGTTCTGGTTCGGGATGTCCCTGCCGTAGATCCCAGTAGCCATAATGGTCAGCGGATGCATCGCCTCATCCAAACGCAGCCCTTCGCGATATGGCCAGTCTAGTACCGGATACGCGACACCCGGCATCTCATCGGGACGATAGGCGGTCTCAAACGCCACGTATTTCGCGCCGTCCTGAACACCAGCCATGCCGAGTAGATCTGCCAGTTCAAACCCGTTCCAAGGTATCACCATCGACCAGGCCTCAACACAGCGGAATCGATAGATTCGCTCCTCAACAGTCATTTCAGACATGATGTCTTTGAAATCATATTCACCAGGGCGGTCGACCAGACCGTCGATGGTTACACTCCAGGGCTCGGTTACCAGTGTGTGTGCATATTTCGCCGGATCATCCTTGCGAGTCCCGAACTCATAATAATTGTTGTAGGAAGTAATCTCTTCCCATGTATTCGGTTCAAGCGCCTCGGCCGCCGCTGGCCGCGCCAGACCCGCCAGCCCGACACCCGCCAAACCGGCCATGACCTGTCGCCGGTTCAGAAACGCCGCCCTTGGGGTGACGTCCGCATGCGTCAGTTTGTTGGTCCAGCGATGCGCCATTTGGTTCTCCGTTATCCATTAACCTCGAAACTGAGGTAAGGTCTGATAGCACAGAGCCAAGGAAACAGGCGTCACGATTGAGCGAACAGATTGTAACGAAAATTAGGTACGCTTGGGCGCGAGGATAACGGTCACCCGATGTTCAAGCCGACAACACGGTTTATTTCGCACCCAAGATTGACCGCCTGATAGGTCGGAAAGGGCAGCCGGGCCGAAGTTTCGATATCGCGCCGAACCCAGTCCTGCTCCTCTAATTGCTTGAGCGAGGATGACAATGCGCGATCAGTGATCACCTGAAGATCCGACCTGAGCCTTGAAAAGCGCCGCGGTTGGCGGGTCAGCGCCAGAATAGGAACCGTCCAGCTGCGGCGCAGTAGCTTCAATTCAGTATCATCCGGCACCAAGGCCATGATTTCTGCCGCTACAGCCGCCGCCTGAACCCCGGCTTTGGTCAAACGGAATTCAGGTCGCAAAGGGTGCCCGTGGCCCGGGTTCCGTTCAAGCAAGCCAAGGCTAGCCAGATGCTCCAGACTTGCCGCAAACGCCGTCCGGCTTGCCCCCGTCGCGGCGAGCAACGGGGCCTGCCTGCCCGGAACCCCTTGGTGCAGCTGCGCAAGAATGTTCAGTGACCAGGCCCGGGAGGTAAGCTTGACAAGTAGTTTTATGTCCATAAAATATAGTTACTTTATTTTAGGACAAAAGGAAAGTTCCATGCCCCTCGTTTCCTTAGAAAACACCATCACTCTTGCCATTTCGGTCAAAGATCGCCACGCCAGTGCGCGCTGGTATAATGACAAGCTCGGGTTTGAGTTGATCCATCATATTGATGAGGCGGGTTGGAGCGAGATGCTCACCAAAACCGAAGGCGTGACCCTTGGTTTGGGCGAGCAGGCAGAACCCGCGCCCGGAAACACCGTTCCGGTCTTTGGTGTTGCTGATATCGCAAGCGCACGCGGTGCTCTGGAAGGGTCCGGCGTTCGGTTTGACGGCGAAACCGAGACGATCGAGGGGATGGTCAGCACCGCCACATTTTACGACCCGGACGGCAATGCAATGATGCTGGCGCAGGATCTGACCGGGCAGGTCTGAACGCTCTTAGTCGCAATACAAGCCACCAAAAAAAGACCCGCCTGGATGGCGGGTCTCTTCATTACCTGAGACTTAATGCACGACTGCATCATCCGGGCGCGGACGCTCGGACGTTCCCAGCCGGTCGCCGATGATCAAACCATCGGTTCCGGCGGTCACCGGAACGGTCTCACCATCCTTTATCTCACCGGCCAGCAGTGCTTCGGCCAACGGGTTCTGCAGGGCGCGTTGGATCACGCGTTTCAATGGGCGGGCACCGAAGACCGGATCATAGCCTTCATTGGCCAGCCATTCCTTCGCGCCATCGTCCAGTGCCAGCTCGATCTTGCGGGCAGCCAGACGTTTCTGCAGACGTGCCATCTGGATATCGACGATGCCATCCATATCGGCCCGCTTGAGCCGGTCAAAGATGATGGTCTCATCCAGACGGTTCAGGAACTCGGGCCGGAAATGCGCCCGGACCGCATCCATCACGTCGCGCCGCGCCTGCGCGCTGTCCGCTCCTTCAGGCAACTGGCTGAGCGCCTGAGAGCCAAGGTTCGACGTCAGGATGATCAGCGTCTGCTTGAAGTCGACGGTACGACCCTGACCATCGGTCAGGACGCCATCGTCCAGGACCTGCAGCAGCACGTTGAACACATCCGGGTGTGCCTTTTCGACCTCGTCAAACAGCACGACCTGATAGGGTCTGCGCCGCACGGCTTCGGTCAGCACACCACCTTCGTCATAGCCGACATAGCCCGGAGGGGCACCGATCAGACGGGCGACCGCGTGTTTCTCCATGAACTCGGACATGTCGATGCGCACCATCGCGTTGTCGTCGTCGAACAGGAAGTTCGCCACGGCCTTGGTCAGCTCGGTCTTGCCCACGCCGGTCGGGCCGAGGAACAGGAACGAGCCCAATGGGCGGTTCTCGTCATTCAGACCGGCACGCGCACGGCGCACGGCGTTGGCAACAGCAGTGACCGCCGCATCCTGACCGATCACGCGGGAATGCAGATCGTCTTCCATCCGCAGCAGTTTCTCGCGCTCGCCTTCCAGCATTTTCGAGGTCGGGATACCGGTCCAGCGTTCGACCACCGACGCAATCTGTTCTGGGCGCACCGTTTCCTCGGCCATCATGGCGTTGCTTTCGGCGTTTTCGGCCTCGGTCAGCTTTTTCTCAAGCTCGGGGATGACGCCATAGGACAGCTCACCCGCTTTAGCGAGGTTGCCTTCGCGCTTGGCGATCTCCAGATCAGCGCGCGCCTTGTCGAGCTGTTCTTTCAGATCGCGCGCTCCGGCAAGCTTGTCACGTTCGGCCTGCCACTGGGCGGTCATCTCGGCGGATTTCTCCTGCAGATCGGCAAGGTCCTTTTGCAAGGTTTCTAGACGATCTTTTGATGCCGCATCATCCTCAAGCTTCAGCGCCTCTTCCTCGATCTGCATCTGCAGGATCTGACGATCCAGTTGATCAAGTTCCTCGGGCTTGGAATCCACCTCCATCCGCAAACGCGAAGCCGCTTCATCGACAAGGTCGATGGCTTTGTCAGGCAGGAAGCGGTCGGTGATGTAGCGATGCGACAGGGTCGCCGCCGACACGAGCGCCGAGTCCGAGATGCGCACACCGTGGTGCAGCTCGTACTTTTCCTTGATACCGCGCAGGATGCTGATCGTGTCCTCAACTGTCGGCTCAGTGACCATCACCGGCTGGAACCGGCGGGCGAGGGCTGCGTCTTTCTCGACGTATTTGCGGTACTCATCCAGCGTCGTCGCGCCGATACAATGCAACTCACCCCGGGCAAGCGCAGGCTTGATCAGGTTGGCGGCATCCATCGCACCGTCGGATTTACCTGCACCTACCAGCGTGTGCATCTCGTCGATGAACAGTATGATCTCACCGGCGGCTTCGGTCACTTCGGTCAGAACAGCCTTCAGTCGTTCTTCGAACTCACCGCGATATTTAGCACCGGCGATCAGCGCACCCATGTCGAGCGCGAGAAGCTTCTTGTCCTTCAATGATTCCGGCACATCACCATTGACGATGCGCAGGGCCATGCCCTCGGCAATCGCGGTCTTACCGACGCCGGGTTCACCAATCAGTACCGGATTGTTCTTGGTGCGGCGCGACAGAACCTGCATCGAACGGCGGATTTCCTCATCCCGCCCGATGATCGGGTCGATCTTGCCTTCGGCTGCAGCCTCGGTCAGGTCGCGCGCATATTTTTTAAGCGCGTCGTAGCCTTCTTCCGCCGATGCGGTGTCAGCAGTGCGGCCCTTGCGGATATCGTTGATCGCTTCGTTCAGTTTCTGGGCCGATACAGCACCGGCCTCCAAAGCCTCTTTGGCTTTGGATTTCACCATACACAGCGCCATCAGAACGCGTTCAACCGGCACAAAGCTGTCGCCCGCCTTGGTGGCAAGCTTCTCTGCCTCGTCCAAAACCTTGGCGGTCTGGCCGTCCATATAGATCTGGCTCGCGTCGCCGCTGACCTTCGGGATTTTGCCCATGGCCGCGTCCAACGCCTCAACCACGCGGTTCGGTGCGCCGCCAGCGCGTGTGATCAGGTTGCTGGCCAGCCCCTGATCGTCGTCCATCAATGCTTTCAAGATATGTGTGGGCTCCAGCCTTTGGTGCCCCTCGCGCAGCGCAATAGTCTGCGCAGCTTGCACGAAACCCCGTGCCCGCTCGGTGAACTTGTTCAAGTCCATAGCATTCTCCTTTTCTTAAGCGCCCCGTATTGATGCGCCCGCTTGGCGGCACGCGTCGGTCTGGGCCTCACATTCAATTTGGGAAATGTCTTTTCCCATTCAAGGGGCTAGAGCATATAAATCGGCGTCATCCGCGCGGAATCGAGTAGACGGAATAACCGCCAGTTTCTCCCATCAATTCAGCGTTATACATTTCGACCAAAGACTGCTCGGCACTGCTGCCTGTGGGGCATGAAACCAGATCTGCTGTATGATCGAGGAAGTTGCCTGTATAGGCTGTTTCCCCGGTCAATTGACACCAGTCGTCTTCCGATCGGTACCCACGCACTAACAGAAGATTGTCATTGGTTGGAGCCGGCGCGACACCGGTTTCGGGCGGATCGCTTTGAGGCGCGTCTTCGCATGCGGCCAACATCAGTGCCGCGCCAAGTACAATTACCTTTTTCATCGTTTCTATCCCTGTTCTGAACGTCGGCACTTTAGCACATTGCGCAAAATAGTGAGTGAACTGCGTCACCTCGGGCTTCACACATGGACAGATCGCCCTGAACCCGTTAGGACGCAAACGTTTGCCAAAAAGGAGCGCCCCATGTCCGATGACCGCCTTATCGTAGCCCTCGACGTCCCAAACGCCCTGCAGGGTCTAGCCATGGCCGAGCGGCTGGGCGACTCGGTTTCGTTCTATAAGATCGGGCTGGGTATGTTGACTGGCGGCGGTCTGGCATTGGCCAACGAGTTGAAACAGGATCACGGAAAGCGCATTTTCTTGGACATGAAGCTGTTCGATATCGGCAACACTGTAGAAAATGCAGTGCGTGGGTTGGCTCAGTTCGATCTGGACTTCTTGACGGTGCATGGTGATCCGCATGTCGTACGCGCCGCAAAGGAGGGCGCTGCAGGCAAGGACATGAAAATTCTGGCGGTAACAGTCCTGACATCACTGAACAGGGACGATCTGGATGCAAGCCTTCTGAAAGCGGGTGACGTACAGGACCTCGTTGTAGAACGCGCGGCCAAGGCTTTCGAGGCCGGAGCTGATGGCGTCATCGCCAGTCCTCAGGAAGCCGCGCTAATCCGCGCCCTGCCCCAATCCGAAGGTCGTTTGATTGTAACCCCTGGGGTACGCCCTGCTGGTGCAGCTTTGGGCGACCAAAAGCGGGTCGCAACCCCGGCCAGTGCAATCGGCGATGGGGCCGATCATATCGTCGTGGGCCGCCCGATTTATCAAGCGGATGACCCCAAAGCCGCCGCACAAGCAGTTTTGAGCGAGTTAAATTCATTGACTCACCATTAGGCGAAAAGCCAAAAATTGCGGAAGGAACGGTGCTCAAGCAATTGACGTTAGGTCAATTTTTCGCGCCGCCGCGCCAAATCGTCCCTGTGCCCGAAAACACACATGAAAAACATGAGTTTTATGGCGTTCGGCTTGTGGCTATCGAAAAACGCCATTTTCGGCGATTCTACACACAAGACACTCCCCAACGGGCCATCTCTTCCTGCGGCTCGTTACCTCCCCCCGCAGGCGCGGGGGGTTTTCTTTCGAAGTCCCGTTCAAAGCTGCGCCGTTTCCGACAAATAATCCCGAAGGCGATCTGCAAAATTTGGAATGGCCAACGGATTCGACAGATAATCCCGCGGACAATTCAGCCTCCACCCCTGCCCTTCGTCCCCAAAACGGATCAGACCAACATCTTCCGGCGGGCGCAGGGCGACGTAGAACCAGCTTTGACCATATTGCCGTGACCAGACAAGATCGGTTGCGCACAGGCGCAGTCCAACCTCTTCATCTGTTTCACGCAACGCGCATTCGATCGGTGTTTCGCCTGGCTCTTTCCCGCCGCCTGGAAAATCGAGATGCCCTGGAAACGGAATATCTGATCGATCATCTCTTAGAATGACCAGCAGCTTGTGCCCCAGAAACAACGCTATTTTTGCCCCGGCGAAGTCCATCGGTCCTCTTTTTATCCTAATCCATTCGCGATACCTTTTAACCTATCGAATGTCTTGACCAATCCGCCGCTGGCCGGAAAGAAACTACATCATGCCCGCCATCTGTCGCGACTGCCTGAAGGAAACTAAGCAAGGGCCGCGCTGCCCAACTTGCAGCAGCCCGAGGGTCAAATCGCACCCAGAGCTGTTTGACCTGACGATCGCGCATATGGATTGCGATGCTTTTTATGCTTCGGTCGAAAAGCGCGACAATCCCGAACTTGCCGACAAGCCTGTGATCATTGGCGGCGGCAAGCGCGGGGTGGTATCAACTGCATGTTACGTGGCCCGCGTTCGCGGGGTACGTTCAGCCATGCCAATGTTCAAGGCGCTTCAACTATGCCCCGAAGCGGTGGTGATCAAACCGCGTATTTCGCTCTATGCCAGCGTCTCGCGCGAGATACGCACCATGATGGACGAGTTGACACCTGATGTTGAACCGCTGTCGCTGGATGAGGCGTTCATGGACCTATCCGGCACCGAGCGGCTGCATGGTGCACCGCCAGCGGTCATGCTTGCGCGTCTGGTCAAGCGGATGAAGGATGAGCTGGGCCTGACGGGATCGATCGGCTTGAGCCATAACAAGTTTCTGGCCAAGGTGGCCTCGGATCTCGACAAGCCTCGGGGTTTTTCAGTGATCGGCCAGGCCGAGACGGCTGATTTCCTGCATGACCGGCCGGTGCGATTAATCTGGGGAATTGGTCCGGCGGCGCAGGAATCACTGGATCGCGCAGGGATTCGCACATTTGCTGATCTTCTGCGCTGGGATCAGGAGGCGCTGACCGCGCGGTTCGGATCTATGGGCTACCGTCTGTGGCATCTGGCGCGAGGGCAGGACAAACGGCGCGTATCGGCCCATGAGCCGATGAAGTCGATCAGCAATGAGACCACTTTTTTCGAGGATACCGCCAGTCTTGAAATTCTGGACGGGCATCTGTGGCGTATGTCTGAAAAGGTAGCCGACCGGGCCAAAGCCAAGGGATTGGCTGGGCGAGTGGTGACGCTGAAGCTGAAACAGGCCAACCACAAGATCATCACCCGGCGGATATCACTACGCGATGCGACTCAGATAGCGGACCGGATTTATCGCACCGCTCGTGGGCTATTTGATCAGGTTGACGATCAGGGTCCCTATCGACTTTTAGGATGCGGCCTGTCTGACCTGTGCTCAGAGGATCAGGCCGATATCTCGGGCGACCTTCTGGATCCCGGTGCAGAACGCCGATCACAGGCCGAACGTGCGACGGACGAAATCCGGCGCCGTTTCGGCAGTGATGCAATCGTAAAAGGTCGTGCGCTGCGCTAGGTCTATTCGGCGGCAAGTGACATTGGATCGGACCCGATACTGGTGATCTGCGCGGTGACCTGCCGCAACACATCACGCAACGCCTCAAAGTTGCCGTTCGGCTGGATCGTTTCCTCGTTCATATAAAGTGACCGATCGATCTCGATTTGAACCGCATGCTGATGGCGGGCAGGTCGACCATAGGTCTGGGTGACGTAGGCCCCTGCAAAAGGCGTGTTGCGCGCCACATTCAGACCCGCGTCGGCAAAAGCGGCCTCGATCTGATCAACGATCACACCGGAAGCGGCCGCACCGAACCGATCGCCCAAAACGATTTCCGGTCGGGCCCGGCGCGAGCCGCCGGCCAGCGCCACCGCCTCGTGCGGCATCGAGTGGCAATCAATCAGAATGGCCTGCCCAAACATCTGATGCGATTCCGCCAGCAGAGATTTCAGACGCGTATGGTATGGACGCCAATAGGTATCGATCCGCAGGCGCGCCTCATCCATCGTTAGCTTGCCGCTGTAGATCGCCCTGCCGTTGGCGACCACGCGGGGAATCACCCCGAGGCCCGAGGTAACCCGCGGATTATGTCCGTGACGACGCGCACCCTGTATCAAAGCGGGGTCCAATTCATCCGAATTGCGATTCAGGTCCAGATAGGCGCGCGGCATGGCCGCGGCAAGCAGCGGTGCACCGAATTCAGCGACTGAAGAAAAAAGCTGATCGACATACGCATCCTCAGAGGACCGAATCATATTGCGGTTCAAAACAGACCGCTTCAATAACGACTCGGGATAGGTCCGACCGCTATGGGGCGAGGCAAATACCACGCAGGACATACGCGTTGCGGGCATATCCAGAATATAGGCTGCATTGGTGGCGGCGTCGGGCATGGGCTCTCCGTTGTTCGCACTCAACATAGACCGTAAAATAGTTCTGCCAAACCCCTTGATCCCCCCAACGACTCCTTTTATAGACCCCGCTACCGGCGCGGGGTTCCGCGCCCCATTTCGTTATGGGGCAGGTCACGCAACGGTTTCATGGGCGGTTAGCTCAGCGGTAGAGCACTTCGTTGACATCGAAGGGGTCACAAGTTCGATCCTTGTACCGCCCACCATGAATTCATTGCTCTGGTCTTTCCGGGGCACCCGATTAACCCAGGCGCTGGCCACGTCTTTGATGAAGGCGCCGCAGATTGGAGACAGACCCATGAAGGTCAAGAACTCGCTCCGCTCGCTCAAGAACCGGCACCGTGATTGCCGGGTTGTGCGTCGCAAAGGCCGCGTCTACGTGATCAACAAGACGCAGCGCAAGTTCAAAGCTCGCCAGGGCTAAGGGCTGCACGAACCTAATTAGAAAAACCGCGCTTTCGAGCGCGGTTTTTTTATGCCCTGCTTCTAGCGCCCTTTCGTGTCGGCGGAAGTGCCGGAAATCGCTCCGAAAGTCCGGTTCTGAGATTTAGTATTGTTATGAGACGGTCTCGTGCTACGCTTTCCCTGTTTTTATGACGGGAGGTCGGGTTGGCCAACGATGATCTGGATACGCTATTAGGAACAACCCTGACCGAGATGGTGGCCGATATAGGCCGAAGCGTGGCCCAGGCCGCCGAACAGCTTAGCCTGGATCAGTTGAACGCGCTGAAGAACTATCCTCAGGAACTGCGCGAGATGGGCATTCCGCCAGTCTTTTACCACATGCAGGATGTCGATGTAGAATTGAAGGTCGTCATGGAGATGACCAGTACCACAGAAGAAGGCAAACGCGGGATCATTGGCGCGTTTCTGTGTGGGCCAAAACTGACGCAGACAGATACGCTCGATGCAAGCAGCGCGTCGACCATGCGGATGCGGTTCGCGCCGGGACCGGTGGATGAAGGTGGTTCTGGTGGAGGGGTCGATGGCGACTAAAAAGGACAAGACCCCCAAAAAACAGCCTATAGATGTGCGCATCACCGAACTGCCCGAGGCCTTCACCACACTGCTTCAGTCATTGGAAAACCGCCTGACCGCGCTGGAGGCGCGCGAGGTCGTGTTGCTGGAGACGATCCAGGACCTGCAAGACCAGATCGACGATTTGGAAGAAGGAGGCGGTGGCATGCTGATGGGCTCGGGTTCTCCGGTGGTGAACCCAATGGCCGGAGGCCAGAGCGGAATGGAGGTTGAAGACAAAGATACGCAGATCGTGGATGCGCAGGTTTTTTCGCAGGCCCTGGGCGAACAGATCCTTGCAGGATCCGACGGCAGCGACGATTTCACCATCGACAATGTCCAGGTCGAAGCCTTTGTTGGGCTTGGTCGGGATGGCGACAAAGCCCAGTTCGCTACAAACGCGAAGAAACAGGCGGTCAGCCAGAACGCAGCGAAGGTCTCGTTCTCGGTCAAAAGACGGTCCGCAACGAAGATTATTGATAGAGACTGAATTCACAAAGGAGATTGGAAATGAGTATCGGGCAGGAACTGCTAAACGTCCCTTTCGCGGAAATGGTTCAGAAACTGGCGATTTCCGTGGCAGAGTCGCAAACTGAATTGGATAGACATTCGACTGATATCGCCAAATACATGGCGGATCAGAAGATCCAGCTTCCCGACCTATCCAACCCCGATGGTCCCCCAAAGGAATTCAGCCTCGTGTCAATGGGTTTCCTGCCCGCGTTCTATGCGGTGCAAGAGGCCGAGATCGAGGTAAAGATGGCGATCTCGATGACCAAACAGACCGAGAAATCAGGCAGCGCATCGGTCAAAGGTGGCTGGGGACCCGTGGCGGCGCAGGTCAACGCAAGTTATTCCTCGCGCTATGCCTATAATCAGGAAGGCGCAAGCAGGCTGTCAATCAAACTGGCCCCAGCCGATCCGCCGGTCATGCTGCAGAAATACATGGAAGCGGTAACTCAGGCGATGCTGACCAAAGAACCGGTGCTCAGCGACGATCCGGACCCCGAGCCGGCACCGTCCCCCGTCCCACCGCAACCCGAAAGAAAACAAAGTAGGCGGCGTCAATCCTGAAGGGGCCGTCCGGCAAGGTAAGTTCAGCGACGTTTTGACCAACTAATTTTGTCGGATTTCCTTGCATCCCACCGAGAATCGTTTAATTGACCAAATCAGTCGGGTTAATTCCCGTCACGATTTTCAATGTTGGGACAAATGATGCTGAAATCCTCTACCTGCTTTGCCGCCACCCTGACGGCCCTGATCGCCACCTCTGCCGCAGCCGAGGGCGAGCTGAACCTGTATTCCTCGCGCCACTACGACACCGACGAACGCCTGTATTCCGACTTCGAAGAGGCCACCGGCATCACCATCAACCGCATCGAAGGCAAGGCCGACGAACTGATCGCGCGGATGGAAGCCGAAGGCGCAAACTCGCCCGCTGATATCTTGCTGACGGTCGACACTTCGCGTCTGGCGCGCGCCAAAAACGCAGGCATCCTGCAACCAGTCGAAAGTACGGTATTGGAGGAGCGTATCCCTTCGAACCTACAGGACGAAGACAATCAGTGGTACGGCTTTTCGCAGCGCGCGCGGATCATCTTTTTTGACAAAGCTGATGTCGCTAACCCGCCTGCAACTTATCTGGATCTGGCAAAGCCTGAGTATCAGGGGCTGGTTTGCATTCGCTCGTCCAGCAATACCTATAATCAGACGCTTTTGGCATCGATCATCACCAATCACGGTGTGGAAGAAGCCAGGAAATGGGCCGAAGGTATCGTTGCCAATATGGCACGCAAACCTCAGGGCGGTGACACCGACCAACTGCGCGGCATCGTATCGGGTGAGTGCGAGATTGCAGTTTCGAACTCATACTATTTCGCCCGCGCCATACGCAAAGACGTCAAAGACCTGAGCGCGGATATCGAGATGATCGGCGTGCAGTTCCCGGCACAGGACGCCGAAGGCGCGCATATGAACCTTTCGGGTGCGGGCGTCGCAGCTAACGCGCCGAACAAAGAGAACGCGATTAAGTTCCTAGAGTATCTCGCAAGCGATCAGGCACAGGTCTACTTCTCGAACGGAAACGATGAATTCCCCGCTGTCGAAGGCGTTGCGCTGGCTGAGAACGTGGCCGCTTTGGGGGAATTCAAAGCGGATAAGGTGAACCTATCAGAAGTCGCCAAAAACATCCCCGAGGCACAGAAGATCTTTAACGAAGTTGGCTGGAAGTAATCCAGTCCGATACCCGAGCAGCAAAAGGGCGCAGATTTCTGCGCCCTTTTTCTATTGTGTTTGAAGTAAAGCAAGGCAATAATCCCATATTCGCAACTGATTCCCATATGTGAGCCATGCTCGATACACTATCAAACCGCCTCGCTAAGCGTCTGAACGAGCTGCGCCAGGGTCATGGCTGGTCGCTTGAGCAGCTGGCAGACCAAAGTGGGATCAGCCGGGCGACTCTGTCGCGAATGGAAAACGGTGATGTCAGCCCTACCGCTGAAACGCTTGGCCGTTTATGCGCAGCATACGGCCTGCCCATGTCACGCCTGCTGATGATGGTCGAAGACAGTTTCGATCCCAAAGTACCTTTCGAGAAGCAGCCTGAATGGCATGACCCCGAAAGCGGGTTTACCCGCCGTTCGGTTTCACCACCGGCGACTGGCCTCAGTGGGGAAGTAATGGAAGGTCATTTGCCCCCAGGTACTGTCATCACCTACGATACTCCGCCCAAGCCGGGACAGGAGCACCACCTGATCCTACTTGATGGAGGGCTAACGTTGACAGTGGACGGGATTGCCCATGCGCTCAGCGGCGGCGACTGCCTTCGCTATCACCTGTCGGGGCCAACGGAGTTCGAAACCGGACCCAAACGCGGTGCGCGCTATCTGTTGGTGCTGATATGATTACGCGATTGCCACAGGAATATTTCGACGAAGCGCTTGAGGATCTGACCGATATCCTGCACCGCTGTGTCCATACCGGTGCCAGTATCGGGTTCATCCTTCCTTTTTCGCGAGACGATGCCCGCGCCTATTGGCGGGACAGGGTGCAGCCCGAACTCCGCGCGGAGACACTCGATCTGTTTGTCGCATATGGTGACGGACGCATTCTGGGCACGGTGCAACTGATCCCCGCCGCAATGCCAAACCAGCCACATCGCGCGGATGTGGCAAAGCTGCTGGTTCATCCGCAGGCTCGCCGTCGCGGTTTGGGTCGGTCGCTGATGGAGGCACTGCATGAGCGTGCTCGGGAATTGAAACGCACGATGCTGGTGCTGGACACCCGTAGCAGCGATCCTTCACGCTTGCTGTATCAGTCGATGGGTTTTCAGATTGCCGGAGAGATCCCGAACTATTGCCGAAACCCGTTTGAGGATCGGCTGGAGCCGACCACTTACATGTTCAAGGACGTCACCTAGCTGCCCGTCGCGCGCACATTCGCGACAGAGCATTCGGCGATCCCCAAAGGTCCCGACATAGGTCGGCACCAAAGGCCTACAGCCGCGTGTTATCGACAGCAAAGGGCGCTCGTTGACTAAAGAATTTGATACCTCAAGCGCATCGGGATCCATCTAGAATCGAAGGAAATCCAGAGCTTCTCCGGCTGGCAGCTTCTCAGTTTCTGCCGGAATAATCGCCAGACCATCGGCCTGTGCAAGAAGGGCAACGCGCCCGCTGTAAGACTCGGCCATCAGGCGCAATCGCGGTGCGCCATTCGGTGTACATCCGTCGATGCTTACCGGGCGGTACTCACGCCGCCCCGCGCGGCGTTGAATAGGTTCTGCCAAAACCGCCTGCTCGGGGGTGCGTTCGTTCCGATGCAGACCGGCACGGCGTTCCATCATCCGCGCACCAATGATCTGCCACGTCACAAAGGCCGAAACCGGATTTCCCGGCAGGCCCACATAAAGCGCATCACCCCGACAACCGAACATGATCGGCTTGCCAGGTTTCATCGCCACTTTCATCACCTCGGTTTCGCCACCGATTTCACTGAACAGGCGCGGCATGTGGTCTTCGTCCCCGACCGAAACACCGCCCGTGGTGATGATCAGGTCCGAGCTATTACAGGCATCCCTCAAGACCTGCTTCAGCAGCACCGGATCATCTTCGACCGGGCCTCGGTCGGCTAGTTCGATCCAGGGTTTATCCAGCAAAGCCAAAAGCATGTACCGGTTCGAGTTGTAGATCTGTCCGGGGCCAAGCGCTTCACCCGGCTGGCGCAGCTCGCTACCGGTCGAGAAGATCGTGACCTTGAGCTTGCGAAAAACCTTCACCTCGCCATAACCAGCCGAGGCCAACGCGGCGGCCTCACGCGCGGAAATTTCACACCCGCGCCGCAGGATCGGGGCACCAGCTTTCAAATCCTCGCCCGCGCGACGGATATGCTGACCGGATTTTGGACGGCGGTTGAACCGGATGCGATCGGACTGAAACTCACAGTCTTCCTGCATTAATACCGCATCGAACTCAGACGGCACCGGCGCTCCTGTGAATATACGCAAGGCACTGCCATCCGGCGCATCGTGTGCGCCGCTATCGCCGGCGGCTATGCGACCGCCAACTAGCAGTTCGAACACAGGCCCCTCGCCCAGATCGGCGCTGCGAACGGCATAGCCGTCCATAGCCGAGTTATCGAAGGCGGGCATGTCTACCTTGCTGTCGCAATTCTCAGCCAGTATCCGGCCAATAGCCTGCACCAGCGGTAGTGTTTCGGTATCCGTGATGGGGTTGGCCACGGACAAACCGCGCCTTAGGGCGTCATCTACGGTCAGGTACATATGAGCATGGTGGTCGCAGGCACATCCATCAGCCATTTTGGGCCTCCACATACGCAAAGAGCTCTTCGAAACCGACCCGCTCGGCCTCTCCAAGTTTAGGTAGATAGGCCTTGGCTTCTTCGAGATTCGAGCTTGGATCACCAACTACCAGCAGCATGACCATTCCGTGACGCCCATGAACGCGGCAACGGATGCCGTAGACTCCCTCTTTCTCGAAAGTCAGATCCAGTTCGGGTTTGCCCCGAATCTCGAAGACGCGCGCGCCCACGGGTATCATTCGAGGAATGGCAGTGACCGTGTGCCGCCCGGTCGAGCCTTTGAAACGCACAGTCGCCCCAGCGGGAACCTGCAGGAATTTGGGTTCGAACCGAAATGCATGCGCCGGAGTGTCGGCGTTCAGGTCGATGACCTGATGAACTACGGCAACCTCGGGGATCTCCTCGGCCAGTGCGACACTACCAAAAGCCATTGCCCCCGTTAGAATCGCCGCGCCTAGTTTCAGCGAAATCGCCATCTATCCCTCCGGTTTCAGACCGCCCGCTAGGGGTCTCCCAACAGGTCGGCCAAAGCGCTGATCAACACCGGCCACTGGGCGCGGCGATTCTCGTCGCGCAATCCGGCCAACAATTCGCGCCCAATGGACACCAAGGCAGGGGTGCTGTCATTGACATAGGTCACGATCCGTTGCTCAGGATTGGCCAGAAGGAAGGGTACGATGGCCGCACCTGCCTGATCCGGGGCCGTTTCAGACAAAAGCCGCATCGCCGCCTGCCGTACCGGGGCCGAGACATCGTCCAGCAAGCTGCGCGCCACATCGGCCGTCCCGTCCCAGCGGGTCAGAATCTGCATGGCGTCGATACGAAAGGCAGTATCTCCGGTTTTCAGCATTGCCCGCAATTTGCCCCGCAGCGCATCCTGCGGTGGCAGGTCAGCCTGTTGCAGCAGGTTCAGCGCCTGCAGGGACAGATTGGCATCGGTATGCGAAAGCCCCTGTGTGATCAGCTCGATCAAATGCGACTGGTTCAGTTCGGACCCGTTGCGCGCGACCGACAAGCCCAGTGCCGCCAGCGCCTGCGCAGCGATCTCGGTCTCGGGGTCCTGCGCGATCTGCGCCAGCATGATCTGCATACCTGTGACGTCGCCCAGCAGGCGGATGGCCGAAATGCGGGTCTCACGCTCCAAGGCTTCGGCATTGTCATCCAACGCCACGCGGCGGCGTTTGGGATGGCGGGTGGCCTTGACCAACAATGCCTGCTCGCGTGGCGTCAGGGGGTGCAGGTCATCATCCTCGGCCTCTTTCTTCATCTCTTCCGCGATAGCGTCATGGCCAAGGATCGCGCCGAGGCTGGAGGTAGGGCCGTTTTCACCACCGTCGGATACATCCAGCCCTGCCTCTTCCAGCGCGGCGATGTCGGTTTGCGGGGCCTCTTCCTCGTGCGCGTCTTCGACCACGCTCATCGGGGCGAGCGCGAAGGACAGCAGCAATTCGCGGCCCTGCTGCTGGTTCACATGCGGGCGGTCGGTGTCAGTAACAATCATCGCCAGCGAGGCCACGGCCTTCAGCCGCACCGACCGGAAGGGCGCGCGGCAGGCGCGTTGCAGCCATTCTGCCGCCTCGCGCAGGGGCGAGGTCGCCAGCGCGTCGACGATGGCCCATTGGATACGCTCGGCCTTGAGGTCGTCCGCCTCGACCGAGAACAGCGCGTTCAGCCGATCTGCCACCAGTTGCGGGGCCAACGCCGCCAGCAGGCCCAGCGCCTGCGCCGAGACCTCGGGCTGTTGTCCGGTTGCGAGGAAATCCAGCACCTGCCAGCGCAGGTCGTCTTGATCAACGATAGGCTGGCTGCGGTCCAGCCGGTCGATCAGCGCCAGTTGCACCTTGGCGCCGGGGTCGCGCATCATGCGGTCCAGCAGTTCGGGTTCGGAAAGGCCGGACTGGTTCAGCGCTGCGATGCGGATATCCTCGACCGCATCTGTCAGGGCCTGTTCGACCAGCGCCGGGTCGTTCGGCATCAGCGCCTCATATGCGATCAGACGCACGGCCCCGTCCTTGTCGGTGGTGGCTTTGCGCAAGATGGCTTCGGCCTCGGGTCCTCCGATGGTGGCCAGCGTGCGCAGAGCGCGGTGACGCAGACGGCGGTTCGAGGATTGAGCGAACACACCCAAGGTCGGCACGGACGGCGTACCGATCTGGCCCAGCGCTTCGCAGGCCACATCCCCCAGTTCTTGCCCGTCTTCGTCCATCAGGGCCATGACAATGGGTTCAATCGCAGCCGCATCGCCCATGCGACCTAACGCTTTGATCGCCGCGATCTGAGTATCCAGCCAGTCGTCCCATTCATCCTGATGCAGCTCGTCCTCGTCCCACGTGATATCCTCGCCGCGACCAGTGACAAGCGTGCGCAGGTAAGGCGCCGCGTCTTCGGATTTCAACTCGGCCAGAGCGGTGACGCAGGCCAGTTTCACCTCACCGCAGGGATCATGGATCAAGTTTTCCAGCAGTTGCGGCGCGGCCTCCTGCACGCCCAGCGCGCCCAGCGCTTGGGCTGCGTCTTGCCGGACGTCTTCGTCATCATCCAACAGCGCCTCGATCAAGGCCGGGCTGTTACTGGCCCCAATGGCGGCCAGGGCCTGAATGGCGCGCAGGCGGATCACGTCATAATCAGATTTTGCATAGTCGGAGAACAGGCTGGTGGCCTCGTCACGCAGGGCGGTGTCGGAATGCATGTTCATATCAGGTCTGCCATGTTTTGCGTTGGGACGGGTTGGGTGAATGTGGAAGACAGGTTTCCCAACCGAAGCCTGCCTTCCAGGTGGTCCCTTCTGCAGTGGGACCGGACACGAGGGGCGGCATGGCGTCCGCCCCCCGGAAAAGCGTCAGGCGATATCGCGCGGCGCGAAGGACATCGTGCGGAACGAGGTCTTGTAGGGGCTCGGCCCCAGCTTGCGGACCTTGGCAACGCCCATCTTGTAGTTGTAGTTGCCGCTGATCCAGTCGACGATCCGGCCCTCAAGCGCGTTGGCGGGCTGCTGCATGTGCAGGAAGTCCATGTAAACGACGCTTTTCTTTATGGCGGGCGTAACCATTGCCACGGCGGTGATCGCCGCTTTGGTCAGTTCGATATGCCCGTTCTCCATCAGTTTCGAGAACTGGAAGTCGTCGCCTTCCACACCCAGCAAAGTGTGCTTGTTGCCCGGAACACGTTCCGAGTAAACCATCACGTAATCACCGCTTTCGATGCCACGCTCGGCCGCATCGTCGGGGTGAATCTCGACCCAGTTTTCCGGCCAGCGCTGCACGATATAGGGGCGGCGGCGGTCGTCGAAACCGGACTGCCAGCGTTCGTTGATCCGACCGGATGTGGCCCACAACTCGCCTTCGTCCTTGTTGGGTTTCAGCCATTCCCAGTAATCCGAGAACAGGCCCCACGGCGATTTCTGGATGTTGCACTTGCCGGTCTGGCTGTTGAAGTGCGTCAGCTTCTTGTTGAACACATCCGCACCAGCCGCACCGGTATCAGGCAGCGTGCGGGTTGTGTCATGCAGACGCTTGGTTTCAATCAGCGTGACACCGTCGGCATCCAGCATGACCGGGCATTGCACGCCATCGGTGCCGAACTCACGGACCTTCTGGTGCAGACCTTTGCCCTCTTTCTTTGCCAGACGGTAGACCGCGTGGAAGTCCTTGCGCGACCCGCGCGTAAAGCGCACGGCCTCTTCGGCAACCTCGTTCGAGTTCTGCCAGTCGAACCCGTCAAAGCCCATCCGCTGTGCCAGTTGCGCAATGATCCACCAGTCGGGCTTGGCCGCACCGGGCGCATCATAGAACTTCTGATACAGGCGCAGGCGGCGTTCGCCGTTGGCGCGCAGAAAGTCCTCTTCGCCCCAGGTCGCTGCGGGGAACACGATGTCGGCATAGCGGTTGCCGATCGGATCCTGCAGATAGATGTCCTGGTCGATGACCACCATACCGCCGCTGTCGGCGCGGGCCTTCAGCGTGTCGATCATTTCTTGTTTGTCGAAGCTGGCGATCTGATGCGGGTTGCGGACGGTCAGTTCCTCGAACTTGTCAGCTAACTGTTGTGAACCACACATCGCCTGAATCCATGTGGTGCCGATCACATGGGCCATACGGGTATGACCTGCGATCAGATACCGGTCGGTATCCATGGCGCGGCGACGGCGACCCGGCAGTTTCTCGGGCGATTTGTTGCGCGGGTATTTCCCGCCCTTCACGCCGCCCCGCTGGTGACCACCGGCCCGGCCAATCACCTGACCCGGACGACCACCACAGCCGCAGATGATGCCCAGAGCCGAGATCGCCTGCGTGTTGCCGGTGTTGTTCGACCAGTAGAACCCTTTCTCGATCATGACCGAGGTCTTGGGCCGGGTGCCATCCGCCTTGGGCTTGGCAAGCCATTCGGCGGCAGTATAGATTTTCTGCACGTCGATCTCGGCCATGGCTGCAGCGGTTTCAGGCGCGAATTCGTCCTGCGACAGCAGCCATTCTTTCCAATCCTCAAAGCCTTTGGTCTGGAACTTGCCCCAGGTCGTGCGCCACTGCCATGGCGTGTTGCGCGTACCCTGACCGAAGCCGGACGAGCTTTCCCATTTGTTGTTGACCCATTTCTTGATCCAGTCGCTGTCTTCCCAGCCATTTTCCACGATGACCCGGGCAATGGCGTTGACGACCAGCAGGTCGGTGCCGGGCAGAACGTCGATATGCAGGCCACCCATCTTTTCAGCATGGGCCACACCGGCAGACCGGCGCGGGATCAAATAGATCTCTTTCTGACCGTTCTGCATCCCCTTCATCATCCACTGAGTATAGAGGATGGTCTTGGTCTCATAGGGGTCGGTACCGCAGACGAGCAGCGTTTCCGCATCGCGCCAGTCCTCATACGACGGGCCGAAATTGTCGAAACCCGCATCCCGGAAACCGGGGGTCGAGGTCACGTCGGACGGCGTGTCGTGGAAGGTGAAATTTGCGGTGTTGATATGGCGCAGCGCGTATTTCGAGATCGCATAGGTGTTCTCGATATATTGATAGCTGAAAGTCTTCACACCATAGGCATTGGTGCCGTGTTTGGCGATGACGTGGTTGCCCACCTCAGCCGCCACATCCAGCGCAAGATCCCACGGAACCGGCATCAGCGTGCCATAGATTCGCATCAGCGGCGTCTTCAGACGGTCACGAGTGGGCGTCTGCGGGTTGTAGCATTTCTGCGCGATACACCCGCCCCGCAAAGAGCTGTCGCCGTCGGTGTTGACGTATTGCGTGTCCTTGTCAGGGATGATCACCACGTGGTGCGGCTGACCTTTGTGCAGAACGATATTGTGCTGGTTCGGCGCGACCCATGCACCCAGCGGCGCAACGGGGAAATCTTCACCAAACGCATTCTCGTCTGCGGTGGGGCCACCGGGTTTGGCCGTCACGGGCCAGCGGTAGACTTTGTAACCACAAGCCACGATGCAGTAGTCGCAGGCGGTCGAGATGACCTCGGCTCCTTTGGGCGGCAGCGGGACGTTGGTTTCGGGTACGTAATACGGGGTTGCCATGATTCCGCTTCCCTTATGCAATGAGGTTGTCGTAACGGCCGTAGATCAGGCCGAACATGCCAACGGCGTAGATATCGTCACCATCCAGTTCCAAAAGGACCTGCGGCAACGATTGGTAGGCCTGCCCCGAAACGAGGATGCCGTGCCGTGTCGTGTCATAGGTGGACAGGTGCAACGGGCACGGGCCCAGCACCTTATGTTCAGGCTTGTAGCTGTCATACATCGACCCGCCCTGATGGGTGCAGGTGAGGTTGAAGGCCACAACATCCTTTTGCGGACCAATGCCGCCGCCGCTTTCCACGCCGGTTTTCACAAGGATCGAGTCCGAATAGTCGCCCTCGTCCGGGTAGTAGAACTCGACCGGGACATCCTGTTCCAACTCGGAAAGTTTGCCGATCAGCTTGCGCGGATAGGTCGATACCAAAGCGGGCACCTGTTCCGCCTGGCCATGGCGGGTGGGCATGGTCACCATCACGGCAAAGGTGGTGGCACCCGAGGCGAACAGGAACTGGCGGCGGTTCACGGTGCAGGCCTTTTTGGCCTCGCCCGAACAGCTGCATCCGGTTGCGTTATGATCTTTCATGACGCTTACTCCTCTGCTGCCGCGGGAAGCGGCTTGTAATCCGGCAGATCAGGTTCTTCGACCAGAATCTCGTCACCGGACAGGGATTTCAGGAAGGTCACCAGATCCGCTTTTTCCTGATGATTCAGGCCAAGGGGTTGGATCAGCGGAGATTTATTGGCCGAGAACTCATTCTCGCCGCCGCCCTGGTTGTAGAACTCGACCACATCCTCAAGCGTCTCCAACATGCCGTTATGCATGTAGGGTTCGGTATAGAGGGTGTAGCGCAGGCTTGGCGTGCGGAACTTACCCTTGTCGGCCTTTTCCTTGGTACGGAAATAGAAGCCGGGGTCGTCCTTGGTGTGGCGGTACATCTCTTCGGTCGAGCCTTTGGCATAAAGCTCATACCGGAAGGTCACTTGCGCCAGACCATCGTCCTGCCAACCGTCATAGGCGGGCACACCGGTGTTGTAGTATTTCTCATCCGACAGCAGCGCACCGTTGTGGCATTCGGAACATTGTGCCTTACCGGTGAACAATTCCAGCCCGCGTTTCTGCTCGTCGGTCAGCGCCGCGTCATCCCCACGGAGATAATTGTCGAAGGGCGTGTCGGTCTGAACTATGGTCCGTTCAAACGCGGCGATGGCGCGCCATGCGTTGCTGATACGCGGCCACTGATCGCCGAAGACATCGTTGAAGCGTTCCACGTATTCGGGAACTAAGGCCAGACGCGCCTCCATCATGTCGGCTTCACCGTTGCCGGCGACCGCACCGCCTGCGGCGGATTTGGCCTGGTTCTCAAGGCTTTTCGAGGAACCTGCCCAGAACAGCTTGCCGTAATAGGCCGAGTTCACGATGGTCTGGCTGTTGCGCCAGTGGGTCGTGCCCGGATAGCCGAACGAGATCGGTGCCTCGACGTCCCAGCCGACATCTGGCATGTGGCAGGCCGAACAGGGCGTCGACGGATTCCCGCCAAGACGGGCATCAAAGAACAGCATCTTGCCCAGTTCGATCTTGGCGTCGGTTTGCGGGTTGTCCAGCGGGATCGGCGGCTCGCCCAGCGCTACCAGCGGCGAGTCTACATCGGGGTCTGCGCCACCGATGCCGGCCTCAATCTCCATGCTGGTTTCCGCAATCGCCTGTGCACCTAGGACGGCAAACAGGGCAGCGGTGGCGATTATGCCTGAAAGGTAAGACTTTAGGTCTTTCATGGATCCACTCCTCAGTTTGTCGCGTCTTGCCAGTTTTCGATCGGCGCATAATCCGTATCGATGTCCTCGGCGACGAAGTCCGGGCTGGTCAGCGGCTCACCAGACAGCGCCTTAAGGAAGGCCACCAGCTGTGCTTGTTCGGTCTCGTTGAGGCCAAGCGGCTTGATGCGCGGATCCTTGTTTTCATCTTCGCCACCACCGGTGTTGTAGAAGGCCACCACATCCTCGAGCGTCGCAATCGAGCCGTTATGCATATATGGCGCGGTATAGGTCAGCTCACGCAGCGTGGGGGTCATGAACGTGCCGAATGTATCGGCGGTGTGAGTGCGGATATACGCACCGGGGTCGGCGCGCAGGTTCATGTAATTCTCGACGCCGAGGAACTTCATCATGGTCACAAAGGTGATGTGACGTTCCGGGGTCGCCCAGATATCGGGGTTGTCGCCCACGCCGATATTGTGCGGCAGATCATCCGTGAACCGCTCGCCCGAGTGGCAGGAATTGCAGCCGCTGGCACTGAACAGCTCATAGCCCGCCTTGGCGTCTTCCGACATCTCGCCGGTATCGAACGGCGCGCCGCGCGAAATCAACGTTTTCAGATATTCCGGGATGGCGTTACGGACCCCGCCGTTCGACGGCTCGCCAAATCCGGCGGCTTCGAACATCTCGACATAAACCGGATCTTGCTTGATGCGTTCCTGCATCAAACGCATATCCATGTTCATCGAATATGTCTCGGTGATGCTTTCGCGGGTCGCGTCGTTGAGGTTGGTGCCAATGCGCCCGTCATGGAACCACGCGGCGCGCTTGGCGCTGTTAATCAGCGTCGGCACGTTGCGGAAATGCAGGCTTCCGGCATAGGCATCCGATAGGGCCTGCCCGTCGGTAAAGCCGTTTTCCGGCTGGTGGCAGCTGGCGCAAGACAGTTCGGTGTCGCCAGACAGGCGCGGGTCAAAAAACAACCGTTTGCCAAGTGCCGCCTTGGCTTGGTCGAACTCAATGGCTTCTACCGGGCCCGGCTGTTCCGCCTGAGCATGGTGAACCGGGAACGCAACACCCACCGACAGCAATGAAACTGTCGACAGTGCCGAGAACCACGTTCTGGCTTTGGTCATCATTTAAAAAGCCCTCATTATCCGCAAATCTGATCGCTCCGGTTAACCGGAGATCGACGAGGCGAATATTAAAGGGTCATGTATCGCGATGCCTTGATCGAGATTAAATCCGCAGAGAATTGGCGACGTAATCGTCGCTTATCTGAACCAAGGCCGCGACTGTCAGACGTCGATATCCAGAGCAAGCGCATGGATACGGGGGACTATATCCCCCAATGCCGTATGTACTGCGCGATGGCGGGCAACGCGGGATTGCCCCTCGAAAGCCGCAGAACGAATACGGACGTTGAAATGACTCTCACCGCCCTCCTGATATCCAGCGTGACCACGATGGCTCTCGCTGTCGTCAACCACCTCCAGCTCACGCGGGTTAAATGCTGCCTGCAATCGTTCACGGATTTCGTCGGTCACGCTCATTTTTATGCTCAACGGCAAATAAATTGCCGTCCCCCTCTTCTACTTTCGGCTGCTTAGATTAAACTGCTGCCTCCGAGTCGAAAAGATGCCTTCGTGAGGTTGTGCAGATGGTAAAGTCAGATCCCTTCGGATTCGATATGTCCGTGTCGAGCGCTAAGAAAAAGAAGCCGCGCGGCCGTCGGGGTATGTCAGGTGCGTCCGAAACTTCGGTGCGAATCTGTGATCATGAGGGCTGTGAAGAACCCGGTAAGTTTCGCGCGCCCAAAGCTCCGGACGTGCTGGATGATTTTTTCTGGTTCTGCCAGCAACATGTGCGCGAATATAACCAGAAATGGAATTTCTTCGACGGCACCACCGAGGCCGAACTAAACGCGCAGCGTTCGAAGGACAAAGTGTGGGAGCGTGAGACCAAACCGATGGGCGATCCCGAGGCCCGTGCCTGGGCACGTCTGGGGATCGAGGACCCGCATCAGGTTCTAGGCGAAAACGCCACCAAAAATCCCGGCCGCGCCAATTCCGGCGGTCGACGCCTGCCACCGACCGAGCGCCGCGCGATTGAGATCCTCGAAGCGCAAGATAGCTGGTCGAAGGCAGAGATTCGCAAAGCCTACAAGAAGCTGATCAAGGTGCTGCACCCGGATATGAACGGTGGTGACCGATCTCAGGAAGAGCAGTTGCAAGAGGTCGTCTGGGCCTGGGATCAGATCAAGGACAGCCGCAGCTTCAAGTAGTATCCAACGGATACGGGTCAGCGGCGTTCCGTCTCACGAATAGTGCTTGTTGCGGGACATCTTTCCGATTCCCGGGTTCATACTGTTCGTGGGATCGATCGACTTGTAGAAAGCTGCCAGATCGGGTTTGGCTGCATAGAGATGGCCAACATTATGTTCGGCCGGGTATTCAGCGCCGCGTTTGTCCAGCAACTTTAGCATTGCGGCCTTCAACGCGTTCGGGTCTGCGTCTTTCTTGACGATGTAATCCTGATGCAGAACATGACACATGAAGTGGCCATAGTAGAGTTTGCCGACCAGTTGATCCGCGATCTCAGCTGGCAAGTCTTCGAACCAGTTGACGTCATTGCGGCGCAGCGCGATATCTAGGGCGATGATATCTTCCACTTCGGCTGCATGAACCTTCATATAACGAATGGCTGCACCTGCGGCAGCAAAACGATGTAGCCCAGCGATTTTTGCCTCGCGCAGGTCGCATTCAAAGAAATCCAGCTTGTCTTCGGCAGTCATGTCATTGAGTAGATCGCGCGCTTCATCGATACCGCCATCGCGCATTTTGAGTATCAGGTGATGCGGATACCGATCCCGATAGGCCCGCATCCGGCGCGGCAGGATATCGGGCCAAAGTCGCATCGCGAACTGCATGAAACGATCGGTAAAATTGCCGAGAACCGGAATGCCTTCTAAACGCGCGTCCACCGCGCCCTTCAGCGCAAAGAAAGTGGGCAAACGGTCGGTTCCCAACTTGTCAATCATCACCATGGTGTCTTTGCCATAGCGGTCAGAGATATCGAATACCTCCTCATGCATGTATTCAGCGCTGACCGGCAGGGTTTTGAAGTCGGACAGGATGCGACGGCGCAATTCCGTGAATGCCTCGGTGTCGTGCGCCCCGACGTAGAAAGTACGTTCTGCTTCGTTCTTGGCATATGTATCCAGCCGAACCGCAAAAACCGCCAGTTTACCCGCGCAGCCCGCTGCTTCGTATAGACGCGACTTATCAGCGTTAAAGCGTGCTGGCGTTTCAGCATCCACATTACGCACCCGACGGGCGTAATCGGTGTCAGAGGCTTTGCGATTGTCGGTGTCGATATCAGTTGCTGAGAAATCACCGTTCTGCAGCCGGGTCAGGATTTCTTCGGGTGTATCACCCAACTGCATGCCCAGATGATTGACCAACTCAAGCTCGCCGTCTTGAGTGATCCGCGCGTACAGTGACAGCTCGGTATAGGAGGGGCCGCGCTCGACCAGCGAACCGCCCGAGTTGTTGCACACCCCGCCAACGACTGAGGCACCGATGCACGAAGATCCGATCACCGAATGCGGCTGGCGGCCAATCGGGTCCAGCAGCTTTTCCAGCGCAAACAGTGTGCTGCCCGGAAAGCTGATGACCTGCTTGCCATCATTGATCAGATGCAGATCGTCCATCCGCCGCGTGTTGATCAACACTACATCACGATCGTAGCTACCCTTTGGCGTAGACCCTTCGGTCAGGCCGGTATTGGCGGCTTGCATGATGACGATTTTGTCGGCGGCAACGCAGGCTTGAAGCACCTGCCATTGTTCCAGCAGCGTGGCGGGCTGAGCCACCGCGAGCGCGTCCCCTTCACCTGATCTGAACCCCCGGCGAAAGCGGCGGGTGCTGCGCGACGAAGTCAAAACGCGCCGCCGCCCACAAATGGCCTGAAGACGCTTGATCAGATCGGCATCGTTCATCCCGCTACCCTCCGTTAATACGCGACCGAGGGCAACCACGTGGCCAGTTGTGGCCACAAGAAGACAAAGAACAGGCCGGTCAGCTGCAGTATCACGAATGGGATAATCCCTTTGTAGATGTCAGTCAGCTTGATCTCGGGCGGGCAGACCCCTTTCAGATAGAAAAGCGCAAATCCAACCGGAGGTGTCAGGAAAGAGGTCTGCAACGTCACCGCCACAAGGATTACGAACCACACCAGCGCAGGTTCATCGATGACACCGAAGCCGTCGATATCCAGGCCCAGCCCGTTCACGATGGGGCGCATCAAGGGCAGAACGATGAGCGTGATCTCGATCCAGTCCAGCACGAAGCCCAGCAGGAAGACGATGAACAGGATCATGAAGACAGTGCCATTTGGGCCAAGCCCGGTACCGTGGATCATATCCTCGATCAGCGCGTCGCCGCCCAGTTCGCGCAAGACATAGGAGAACACCGTCGCACCAAGGAAGATCGCGAAGATATAGGCGGTGGTGTTGAACGTTGCTTTCAGCACATTCACCAGCTTGGCCAGCGTCAGCTTGCGATATCCCAGCGCCAGCAGAGTGGCTCCCAACGCGCCCACGCCCGAGGCTTCGGTCGGTGTGGTCAAACCCGCGAAGATCGAGCCCAGCACGGCGAGGATCAGGGCCAGCGTCGGCAAGACTGCAATCAGCACGTCCTTGACTGCGTTCCAGTCAGGACGGGTTGCGCCTTCGGGTACTGGGGCCACGTCGCGTTTGATCAGGGCGATGACAAAAATATAGGACAGGTAGAGCCCGCCAATGATCACGCCGGGGAACACTGCAGCCATAAATAGGTCGCCGACCGATAGCGCCATCTGGTCCGCCATGATGACAAGCATGATCGACGGCGGGATGAGGATGCCCAGCGTGCCTGAAGCGCTGACCACACCGGCGGCCAATGAGGGGCTGTATTTCTGCTCCATCATCGACGGTAGCGAAAGCACGCCCAACAGAACCACAGACGCCCCGATGATACCTGTCGAAGCAGCCAGAATGATGCCGATCATCGTTACCGTGATCGCCAGCCCGCCGCGCACCGTGCCGAACAGGCGCTGCATCGAGGACATCAAACGCTCGGCCACACCGGATTCGTCCAACATCAGGCCCATGAAGATGAACATTGGCAGCGCCACCAGAACCGCATTTGACATGGTGGCATAGACCCGGTTCACCACCGCGCCCAGCGTCAGATAGTCCAGACCGGTCAGCGTTTCCTCAAGCCCGGTCCAGTTCATCATGCCATTGTCGAACAGATAGGCCAGACCGCAATAGGCAACGCCAACCCCGGCCAGCGTCCACGCCACCGGGAATCCGGTGAACAGCAACGCGATGAAGGTCAGGAACATGGCGATGACCAGTTTTTCCTCGGTTGTTTCAACCAGGAAGGTCAGCGCTGTTGCGACCACAGCAAAGCCCAGAAGGGCCCAGATGATCAGGCGCAGGCCCTTGCCCTGACGCTCTTCATCCAAATTCATGAATAGCGCGTGCACGTCGTGAATCAGCCGCGCCGCTGCAGCCAATGCTAGCAATACAAAACTGGCCGGGATCACACCTTTCAAGGCCCAACGCGCGGGCAGGCCGGTGGGGCTGTCCGAGGATTCGTTGACCCTCCAGCTTTCGTAGAAATAGTCATAGCCCTGATCGATCATCAGATAGATGAACGGCACGAGCAGGGTGAAAATTCCGATGATCTCGATAATCCGCCGCGCACGCTGGCTGAGTTGCATATGCAGCAAGTCCACTCGCACATGGCTGTCGGTGACCAGCGCATACGAGATGCCGACCATCGTCACCAACCCGTAGAAATGCCACTGGATCTCGTCTAGTTTGGGATAGTTCTGGTTCAGTAGATAGCGCATCGCCACCTGTGAAACGATGGCCCCAACCAGCAACAGGTTGGCCCACATGACCACATGACCTACCGCTTTGACACCGTTGTCGATCGCTACTGCCAGCTTTTGACGGTCGGGCTCACCATGCTCAAGTATACTTTCATAGACTTCAATCGGGTCGTCCTGATGACGCTGTGTCTCGGCCATGGTCTCCTCCTCAAGAGTTCGGCAGTGGGGACGTGAATGCGCCCGGGTCGTTGGGGAAAATAAAGAAAATCAGAAGGGTCCGAGGGCGGCGGAAGGAAGCCGCCCCCGGATAATCGCAAGTGGCAAATTTACTTGCGGGGGAGGAATGCGTTCTCTTTCCAGACCGCATAACCGTCACGGAATTCGTTCATGTCGGCCAGAACCTTGGCAAAGAATTCGTCGTTGGCGGCCTGTTCTGCGGCAACCTCTTCCCAGGTCGCGCGGAAGATCGACAGCATCTCGTCGTTCCACTGCTTGATCTGAACACCATTGTTTTCAACGTTGTCCAGCAGCGCAGCGTGTTGGATCGCCTCACCTTCGGCAAAGCTGTCAGCCATCGAAGCCTTGCAGGCATTTTCGATGATCGCTTTGTGCTGATCGCTGGCTTCGTTCCAGACGTCCTTGTTGATCATCAGTTCAAACACCGTCGCTTGCTGGTGCCAGCCGGGGAAGTAGTTGTACTTGACCAACTTGTGGAAACCGAGGCGTGCGTCGATGGCAGGCATCGAGAATTCTGTCGCGTCGATCGCGCCTTTTTCCAGTGCCGGGAAGATTTCACCTCCGGGCAGGAGCGAGGTGGCCACACCCAGCTTCTGCATCACTTCGCCACCCAAACCGAAAAAGCGCATCTTCAGGCCGTTCAGGTCCTCGGGGCTGTTGATCTCATTCGCGAACCAGCCCGAGGTTTCGGGAGCGATAATGGCGCAGGGAATGACATGGACGTTGAAACCGGCCTGATCATACATCTCCTGATACAAGCTCATGCCGTTGCCATAGTACAGCCACGCCATGTATTCACCCGCCTCAGGGCCAAACGGAACGGCCGAGAACAACGGTGCAGCCGGGATCTTACCCGCCCAGTAGCCGGCGGTGGTATAGCCCGAATTGATCTTGCCTGAAGACACCGCATCCAGAATTTCAAACGGCGGGACCAGCTTGCCCGGTTCGTAAACCTTCATCTTCAGCGTGCCGCCGGACATCAGGTCCAGCTGTTCGGCCACGCGCGGGATCGGCGAGCCGAGGCCCGGTAGAGCGGTTGAAAACGCGATTGGGGTTTTTAGCAGCATCTTATCCGCCGCGTGGGCAACCGGGGCTGCCAGCAGCGAGGCCGTAACGGCAAGCGATGTCAGGGTGGTCTTCATGGGTTCTCCTCCAAGGTAAAGATCAGCCGGTGGTCTGGCTGTCACTCTCGCCGCGAGCACGGCTTAAGTGGTAAATATTGTTTACCTTGTTATTCAGTCAACAATTTTATTTACCAATTTGGCTACACCGCGGTGGTGTGGCTCTTAACCAAGATTGACCTTTCATAACATGGAATTTTCGAATAATTTTGCGACACTCAATAAAAACAAACGCTTATACGCGCAGCGAGCATCCGTATTTTTGGGTAGTTTTTCTTGCAATGTCGAAAGCTAGTGGTAAATATTATAAACAACTTCGACGATCTTTAATCTAACTACCGGACAGGAATTATGAGCACGAACAGCCTCTTTGATCCCGTTGGTCACGAATCAATTGCCGATGCGGTCGTCGCACAAATCGAGACAATGATTGTTGATGGAATCCTGAAAGAGGGTCGCAAAATCCCGTCTGAACGGGAGCTTGCGGAAGCCCTAGGCGTTTCACGCCCCAAGCTGCGCGAAGCACTCCAAATCCTCGAAAATCGCGGCTTGGTGACCGTGCGACATGGCGAGGGCACCTTTATCGCCCCACTGACCGGTCGTGCCATGTCGCCCGCCCTTCTGTCGCTCTATGCCCGGCACGGCAGTGCTTTCTACGATTATCTTGAATACCGGCGCGAGCAAGAGGCCTTTGCCAGCCGCCTCGCCGCACAACGCGCCACACAGTCCGACAAGGAACGGATCGCCGAAATCATCGATGAAATGCAGCGAGCCTGGGAGAATGACGATCAGGATGCCAGTGAAGAGGCTGATTTTCGACTGCACGCCGCCGTTGTCGATGCGAGCCAAAACACGACCCTTATCCACATGATGGCATCCATCTATGACCTCACGCGCCAAGGCGTGTTCTACAACCGCCGCTTCCTGCGCTCGATGGACGGCACGGGTGAAGCACTGCTTGATCAGCACAAGGCAATCGCGCAGGCCATCATCGATGGCGACCCGGACCGTGCAGAAACCGCCGCACGCACGCATATGGATTTCGTCGAGGATTCATTTCGCGTTGGTCAAGAACAACAAGCTCGCGAGATCCGCGCAGCAAAACGGCGGCAGTTTTCGGATTGAGGTCAAAAACAGAGGCGTATTTTTTGTACCACGGAAAAGTCTCCCGCACGACGTACTAAGTCTTGGCTTTGCCTTTCTCGACCGGTTCTCGCCTCAGGCACTTTTCCAAGTCTACTTCCAATGCACTGAGGTTTATGTCTCCAGCTCGCAGAGCGTCCACCTCATTGGCTCCTTGCCTCGTCAAACCAAGGTTTTTGAGCAACGTGTTCCAGTCCGGTACGTCCCGCTTCAATCCCGCGCGCAGCAAAACCTCAATTTTTCGAATGTACCAAAGGGCCAGAGAAGACACACGAATGTCAGGTGGAGTGTCCACGGGCACATGGGCGGCAATCGCAGCGCTTGCGCACGCCATTGACTCGGATGCCACGTAGAAAGCCTGCGCCGCGCTGTTAGGGTTTACGTATTTAACGCCTTCATTGATCAAAGCTCCACCGGCCAAGACCAAGGCCAGGTCTTTTCCTGAGATCGAGGCCGCACTTCCAAGCGCGGCACCGCCTGCTACAGTGATCAGTGCCGCCGCTGTCAGGTCCCGATTGCGCGCTGCTTCGTCGCCCAGCCTTTTGTAGGCATCTGAAAGTTGCAGCGCATAATACGACGTACGAATAGGACCGCGTTCAAGCAACAGGCTTGTGGACTGAAATGTTTTTGGTGCCGTTTCAAACGCACCCCCGATCCCTACAGCGTGCTGGATAACGTCTCCCGATGTATTCGACAGCACGGTTTGCTCGGCATTAAAGGCCCTATTCTCGTAGGCACAACCGGTGATCAAAGTCAGCGGCACCAAGGCCGGAATCAGGCGATTGAAAACGGACTTCATCAAATTTCCCCATGAAAACGCGCAATTGAATAAGTGAAACTATACAATCACAGGGTGTTTCAGGCAAATTCGGCCGCACATGTCATCGCCAACTCACAATGCCACAACCCGTTTCAAACACCCGGCGCGACGCGCATGGATGGCTTATAAATCCCGAATCCAGAATTGAAGCGGCTTTTGGGTTTCGCAATCGTCGCCTCGATCCTTCCACGAGAATAGCGCCACGACGCCAGGAAGCGGCGCATATCCCCGCGCGCGCCAGAAGGCATCCAACGGGCGGTAATGATCTGGTCGCATGGGGTGGTCGTCAGGGCGTACTACACTGCAGAAGGCGCTTTTGGTGAATCCCATCGCATGGGCGTGGGCTTCGCGCAGATCAAAGAACGTATGGCCTGCGCCCTGTCCGCGATACTCTGGCAGCAGAACCGATTCTGCGCAATAGAAGACATCGCCCAGCGACAGGCCCGAGCCTTCGAACGCGGCCGCGAAATCGTCGGCGTGATCTGTCAAGGGTGCACCCGTCGAAGCACCCACCAAAGTATCACCGTCGAACGCTCCGACAACGATGGCCCTGGCGCTGTCGACGTAAGACTGCAGGTATTTCCGCTCATACTCCAGATCGCCATCATAGAGATATGGCCAGGCGTGAAATACGTCGATCCGCAGGCGCGCGACTTCATCCAACGCGTCGACCAATGTCGATCCGGTCATTGCGCGGACCTGCGAAATTTCAGCCATTCGAGACCTGTTTGGTCCAGTCCGCAAGGTTGTAGAACGTGGTCACGCGGGTGATCTTCCCGTCGCTAAGGTCAAAAAACGAACCCGCAGGCAAGCGGTAAGTCTGCCCATACGCTTCTGGCAGACCTTCATCAGTTTCCAGATAGGTTCCGTTGACGATGAACTCAGCCGCAGCACGGGTACCGCCTTCGGCCTCGAAGATCACGATATCCGTCAGGTTCTCGCGGTAACAGCGGTTCATATGCGCGCAGAAGGCGGCAAATTTCTCTTTGCCGACGCGAATCTGACCTTCGTTGACATGATGGGCCACGTCATCCGACAGGCAGGCCAGCATGCCATCTACATCACCGGCATTGAAGGCATCAAAATAAGTTTTCACGGTCGGGTTCATGGTCACTCCGTCGGTTCGCCCCAGCGGTCTTTCAGATGCGCGATGATCTGATCTCGGGTTTGTCGATAATGACGTAGCTTGTCCTCGCGGGTTTCACCTAGTCCGGTAGGGTCCATAATTGGCCAATAATCGACATCCAGGTGAAAAAACCGCGTCAGTTCCAGCGCTTTTCGCTGGCTGGCGGGTGACAGGGCCACGATCAGATCAAATGAACTGAGGTCATCGCCCCATTGCTCCATTTCGTCAAAAGAACGCGAGCGGTGACGGGACAGCTCAACGCCAATCTCCTGACAGGCTGCGATGCAGAACCCATCGATCTCAAGATCGTTATGCACACCGGCGGATTGCACATAGGTGCCGGTGCCGTAAAACTTCTTCATGATGCCTTCGGCCATGGGTGACCGAACCGAATTGTGGTCGCAACAGAACAGAATGGACTGCGGCAGAGGCGTCACCCGTTAGCCTCCAAAATGAAGGACGCAGATGAGCGTAAAGAGGCGGCGGGCAGTATCAGTATCAACCTCAGCTTTGCCTTCCAGCCTTTCCTGTAACACGCGGCTGCCTTCGTTGTGGATGCCGCGCCGAGCCATATCGATCGTTTCGATCTGGCTGGGCGGCAGTGTTTTCACCGCATCGAAATAGCTCTCGCAGATCTGAAAATAGTCTTTTACGACCTGCCGGAATGGACCAAGCGACAGATGAAACTCAGCCGCCTTCTCGCTGGCTTCGGTGGCGATATCGAAAACCAGTCGCTTATCACGGATTGATAGCTGCACATGGTAGGGCCCGTCGGGGATCATCCGATCGTCGCGCGCTGGCAGCGTGAACGAGTTATCTTCAAGCAAATCATATATGGCGACCTTCCGCTCCTGCTCGATCTCCGGTGTCGGCGGGGGCAGATTTCGGTCGTCCAGTTCGATATGCGAAATACGGGTCATCTTAACGGTCACAATCCTTGCGTCTGCACAGACCTATAACAACGATTTTCATTGAGCAACGTACAGAAGCGCCATGCGTGCCAAGTCATTGCGTCACTTCAGCCATTCAGCCGGTTAAGGCGCGCCGAAACGGACAGGCCATGCGCTTCGAGGCTTTCGGATTGCGCAAGCGTTTCAGCCGCCGGGCCGATGGCGCGCAAAGCTTCGGGTGTCATCTGGCTAAGCGTAGTGCGTTTGAGAAAATCCATCACACTAAGGCCAGACGAAAAGCGCGCCGAACGCGCTGTGGGCAGCACGTGATTGGGGCCGCCGACATAATCGCCAATGGCTTCGGGCGTGTACTGGCCCAGAAAAATGGCACCGGCATGGATCGTCTGCTGGCTTAACGCCACCGGGTCGGTCACGCAGAGTTCCAGATGTTCAGGCGCGATGCGGTTGGACAGCGCGGCAGCCTCGTCCAGGTCGCGCACAGTGATTACGGCACCAAAGTCGCGCCAGCTGGCCCGGGCGATGGCGCGGCGTTGCAGGGTCTCAAGACGTTTTTCCACCGCTTGCGTCACGGCTTGACCAAATTCTGCGTCATCCGTGATCAAAATGGACTGGGCGCTTTCGTCATGCTCGGCCTGGCTGAGCAGGTCCAGCGCGATCCAGTCGGGGTCATTATCCTTGTCGGCGATTACCAGAATCTCCGAGGGGCCCGCGATCATATCGATGCCGACTTTGCCAAAAACCCGACGTTTGGCAGCGGCGACAAAAGCATTGCCCGGCCCGGTGATCTTGTCCACTGGCGCAATCGTATCGGTGCCATAGGCCAAAGCGGCCACAGCTTGCGCGCCGCCGATGCGATAAATCTCATCCACGCCCGACAGTTGTGCCGCCAGCAGGACCAGCGGGTTTGCCTGACCCTCAGGTGTGGGGACGACAATGGCCAACCGGTCTACGCCCGCCACCTTCGCAGGTATTGCGTTCATAAGAACCGACGACGGGTATGAAGCCAATCCGCCCGGCACATAAAGCCCCGCAGCCGACACCGCCGACCAGCGCCAGCCGAGTGTTGCGCCTGCCTCATCGGTCCACTGATGATCCTCGGGCATCTGCTTTTCGTGATATGCACGAATGCGTTCTGCAGCCAGTTCCAACGCGGCCCGGTCCTGGCGCGTGACCTGCGCAACGGCCTCGGCGATCTCATTGGATGAAAAGGCCATGGTCTCGGGCGTCAGCTCCAGCCGGTCGAATTTCGCGGTAAGTTCGATCACCGAAGCATCACCACGGGTCCGCACATCATCGATGATCTGCGCCACGACCGCATCCACATCGGGGCTGTCCTCACGCTTGGCGGACAACAGCGCCTGAAATGCAGGTTCGAAACCGGCGGAGGTCGTATCGAGGAAAGCGGGCATGTGAGAGACTCCGGAAGCGTTTCAACGGGTCTTATCGCCCGGGCCGGGTGGCCTCAACCCTTAGGCCGCTGGGTGCAGCGATTTGCGCATCGGGAATTGGGGGATGCCGTGCCATTCCGTCGGGTCGCCGACATCATGCCAGCCGTGCGCCAGATAGAACGAATGTGCCGTTTTGGTCGCGTGCAGATGCGCCTCAGAGGCGCCACGTGTCTGCAGTTCCTCTTCCAACCGATGCAGCAGCGCTGCTCCGAGCCCGCGCCCTGCGTGATCGGGATCGACATAGAGCAGAGATATCTCACCCTCGCCACTTAAACCGCCCACTGCAGTAACCACTCCCACTTGCGTAGCGACCCAAAGGATTGCTCCACTATCGATCCAGTTTCGGACCGAAGCCGGATCCTTATTGGCAGACCAGCGGGAAAGGTTTTCGGGATTATCCAGATGATCCGCCCGACAGAGGTCACGGATCGATCGGATCAGAACACGGCTGATGTCGAATACATCAAACACGGTTGCCCGCCGCACCGCGATGCCGCGTGGCGGATTCGGGAAGGCCTGAGCGATGCCACGTTTATTCTTCACTCGGGGTGATGGGGCGCTTGTCCAGAAGGCGCCTTGTAGGGACGCGTCACATCCTTGAGCGTTGCATCGATGGCCTCAACCGACAGGCGGATCGCGCCGTCGCCTGCCAAGGTCAACAGGATTTGTCCCGCACCATCCTCGCTTGGCTCGAATTCGACCGAGAGCAGAGACAGGATCATGTCCTTGTCGCTGCGGTCGATGCCCTGACTGGCTACCGACAGAACCGAGCCGAACATCAAAACGGCCTGCACCCGCTCGTAGGCGCGACCGCGCCGGGCAGCGGCATCCTTGTCTTCCCAGCGAAAGCGATTGAGCAACAGCGCAAAGCGGCGCTGGCCGGGTTGCCATGTCATCTCGGTCACCGGGAAAACCGCATCCTGCGTCAGGGTCGCAATCACCTGGAGGTCATCGGCATCTTCGGCTCCAAGGTTCAGCGGTGCCTCGCGGCCGTCTTTGAAACTCGCGTCTGTCATTGACCTTTAATCCGTTCGATCTTTGCGCCCACGCCTTCCAGCTTGCGCACCACATGTTCATATCCGCGGTCCAAATGATAGACCCGGCTGACAACCGTCTCACCTTCCGCCGCCATTCCGGCAAGGATCAGCGAGACCGAGGCCCTCAGGTCTGTCGCCATCACCGGAGCACCTTTCAATCGTTCGACCCCGGTTACGGTGGCCGTGCCGCCATGTACCTCGATATTCGCGCCCATGCGCACCAGTTCGGGCGCATGCATAAAGCGATTCTCGAAAATACGCTCTTCAAGCACGGACACACCTTCGGCAGTGCACATCAGGGCCATCATCTGAGCCTGCAGATCGGTCGGGAAGCCGGGGAAGGGTTCGGTGACCACATCGACCGAGGTCACACGCCCGTTCTTACGAAAAACTTTTAGCCCCTTGTCGGTTTCAGAAACACTGATCCCCGCCGCATCCAGCTTGGCGGCGAAGGATTCGACCAGCGACATGCGTCCGCCCAGCAGCTCAACCTCGCCCCCGCAGATCGCCGGGGCCAGCATATAAGTGCCCAGCTCAATCCGGTCGGTCACCACCTGATGGGTCGCGCCGTGCAGACGATCGACACCCTGAATTTCGATGGTCGAGGTCCCCTCACCCGAAATCTGAGCGCCCATCTTGCGCAAGCATTCGACCAGATCGACAATCTCGGGCTCGCGCGCGGCGTTTTTCAGCACCGTGGTGCCCTTGGCCAGCGTGGCGGCCATGACGATGTTCTCGGTCGCGCCAACCGAGGCAAAGCGCATCTCATGCACAGCACCTTTCAGCCCGCCCGACGCCTTCGCGTGCAAATAGCCATCTTTAAGCTCGATCTCGGCGCCCAGCGCCTCAAGCCCTTCGACATGCAAATCCATCGGGCGCGCGCCAATTGCACATCCACCAGGTAGCGACACCACGGCCTGCCCCAGCCGCGCCAGCATCGGCCCCAACACCAGGTTCGAAGCGCGCATTTTTCGCACGATGTTATAATCCGCCGTGTGGCTGTTCAGGTCATGGCTGGACATCGCAATGACCTGACCATCCTGCAGCGAAGACACCTCGGCCCCCAGCGACCGCAGCAGCGCCGTCATGGTCTTGATGTCACTCAAACGCGGCGCATTGGTCAACGTCAGCGGTTCTTCGCTGAGCAAGGTCGCGGGCATCAGCGTCAGACACGCATTCTTGGCCCCCGCAATGGGAATCTGCCCGTTCAGCGGGCCATTGCCCGTTACCAGAATCGAATCCATTTGCTCTTATCCCTCGTCCTTGCCGGCTTTGTCCCCGGAGGTGGCTCGCGCCTTGGCCTGAGCCTTGCGCCGCGCCATATTCGCTTTTAGCGCCGCCTTTAGACGGTCTTCGCGCGTTTCCCCGGACTTGCCGTGTTTTTTAGGTGAACTTTTGTCTGCCATTGCCTTTCTCTACAGGAGTAGAAAAAAACCGTCCAGACACCCTTGCGCCGCGTTTCGTTTGAGTCTAATCACCCGCCCACAGCGCTGCTGTAGCTCAGAGGTAGAGCACTCCCTTGGTAAGGGAGAGGTCGAGAGTTCAATTCTCTCCAGCAGCACCATCTTCACGTCCGACATAATGCTTCGAGTGGTGCACGATCACGTGGCGTCTCTGCCACTGGCATTTTCATTGAATTGGGTTGAAGTTGACGCGCGCACAAGCGCCTGATGACAGCGGGCGGTTGCATCACAACCGCCCGTGCCTAGGTTTATTCCGCAGGTGCTGTGGTCTGCTTTTGCCTCAGACCATCGCGATAAAGCGCCTTGGCGAGCGCTATGCACATCAGGCCCATGACCATCGTAAAGGGTAGCGCACCGATGATCATCGCATTTCGCAAGGCGTCCATCGGATTGTTTTCACCCGCAGCCAGGATCAGAGCGCCAATCACCGCTGTCAGGATAAGGCCCCAGACGATCTTGTGCTTGTTACCGATGTTCTGATCGCCGCCAGACATGATGGTGTTCATCACCAGAATGCCCGAGTCCGCCGACGTGACCAGGAAGGTCATGATCAGGACGACGCACATCACGGTGATGCCAGACAACAGCCCACCGGTGATCATCTCTTGCAAGGTGACAAACAGCTTGGCGGTGTTCGACGCCCCGATGATGGCGCCTTCGGCGGTACCATTCAGTTCTAGATCGATCGCGGTGCCACCCAGAATGGTCATCCACGCAAAGCAGACCAGCGCAGGGGCAAAGACACAACCGATGATGAACTCACGCACAGAGCGTCCCTTGGAAATGCGCGCCAGGAACAGGCCGACGAACGGCGAAAACGCGATCCACCAGGCCCAGTAGAACGTGGTCCAGCCCGCTTGCCAGCCAAACTGCCGACCCGGATCACCTGCGGCGTAGACCGAAGCCAGAACAGATTCCGGCAGCGCGGCGGCGTCGCCTTCCAGGCCAGATTTGAACCCGTCAAACGATCCCCAAGGATTGGTCGCACCGGCATAAAGCGCATCGGCAAACGGCGCTGCTTCACTCGGCAGGGCAGCATCAAACGCCGCCGCCGATTGCGGATTGAAAGCACCAAAGCTGAGCGAAATGAAGTGCAGGATGTAATCGACAAATGCAGTTGCGTAAGTCGTCATCGCGAACAGGAACGACCCAAAGACAACAAAGACCAGCAACAGGATCAGCGACAACACCAGGTTCAGGTTAGACAGGTACTTGACGCCACGACCAACACCAGAGACAGCCGAGATGATCGAGAGGCCCATGATCACAATGAGGCCAGCCAGCAGACCAACAGTGCTGGGGGCTGGTGCGTCACCGGTCAGATCCATCATCCATTCCATACCCGAAATGGCGTATAGGCCGTCGATGAACTGCGAAACCCCGTACCCGATGGTAACTGAAACACCCAAAATGGTTGCCACCACGCCCAGTACATCCACGACGTGGCCCAGGAAGCCGTTCATCAGCTTGCCGAACAGAGGTGTCAGCGCGGTGCGAATAGTCAGGGGCATGTTGCGCGTGTAGGCGTAATACGCCAGCGACAGGCCGGTCACCACATAGATCGCCCAGGCGTGAAACCCGTAATGCAGGAAAGTGTAGCGATATCCCGACTGCAATGCGTCTTCGCTATTGCCGACGACATCGCCCGCGATGACAACCGGGTTCGATCCCCACAGCCCTAAAGGCTCAGCGGTAGCGAACACCATGAGACCGACGCCCAAGCCCGCGCCAAACATCATCGAAAACCATGAGAAATCCGAGAATTCTGGTTTTTCGCCCTCTGGGCCCATAAGCCGCTTACCGGTTTGCGGCAGCGCCGCCACGACAAACAGGAAAAAGACAAAAAAGCCGACAATAATGATATAGAAGGCGTTAAAATCTTCTAGCAGACGCGAGTTCAGGCTTCCAAGAACTCCGTTTGCATTTGCGGGCCAGACAAGCGCCCAGATAACCAGCGCGACCATGATTGACTTGCTCAGCAAGGCAATCTCAACACTGTGCCCTTCATAAAACCCGCCCGAAGATCGCTTGATCTCCAGATCGGTAAAAGGTTCCTTCATAGACATGTGTTTCCTCCCTATTCGCACGTGTCCTGATTTCCAGAAAGATCTTCATGAGCGTCCCGGAGCTTCGCCATCGAGCCCTACGTCAGCAGAGCTTCTATTTTGTCGAGGGTCGCTACACTGACAGCCACACCATCGTTCTTGGCCACCAAACGCTTTGCCTGGCGGCCGTCACCGGGCAAATGTGCGCCGTTCTGAGATCGGATCGCTTCGACAAGATCGACAATTCTGGAAGAAAATGCGTCATCCGCAGTCGCAGAAGCGTCAATTGCGATAAAGAATTGGCCTGTTTTCGGAGGCCCACCGGCGGTTCCCGAAAAAGGTGAGGCGTGTATCCCAAGCGTGGCACCGGTCAGCGCTGCAGCCAAAACCTCGGTCATCAGGGCAACGCCAACCCCTTTGTACCCACCCGATGGGGCCATGGAACCCTTAAGCCCAACATTCGGGTCGGTCGTAGGGTTGCCATCTGCGTCCAACGCCCAGCCAACCGGGATTGGTTTGCCTTCGCGTGCGTGTTTCATGACCTCGCTTTTTGCGATGGTGCTGGCACTTTGATCGATCAGTAATGCGGGTTGGCCATCGTTTCCGGGGACTGCGATTGAGAACGGATTGGTCCCGACCACGGGCTTGGCACCCCCGGACGGCGCGATGGAGGCGGGCGCGTTGGTGAACCCAAGCCCCACAAAACCAGCCTGTGCCAGCCGGTAGGTGTGATACCCCAGCACGCCACAGTTATAGCTGTTGCAGATCGCCAACACCGCAACGCCCTGCGTGCGCGCCGCAGCGATCAATGCCTCGAACCCAACATCGATCGCCGTGTGGGCGAACCCGGTTGCCGCGTCGACCGTCACTACGCCGGGGCGCGGCTGGGACAGCTGAGGGGTGGCCCGCCCATCTACCTTGCCGCACTGAACATGTTCGCAATAGATCGGGATATAGGCCAGACCATGGCTCGCTACCCCGTCCGCCTCGGTTGCGGCGGTTGCAATTGCCAATGGGCGCGCGTTTTCTTCGCTGGTGCCCGCGGACACCAACGCACGGAAAGAAAGATCCTCGATTTCAGCTAGGCTAAGGGTACGGGTTTCGATCATGTCGCTTTCTCATTCAGTCATTGTCGGACAGGCCAGCGCCAGCACCCAACAGTCGGGATTCTTCGGTAGCAGGCGCGTAGGTGCGATGGGCAAATCGGTTGAGGGTGTCCCAGCAAGCCGGGTCCGGGGTTGCGCGGGTCACGTGCGGTCGAGGGGTGGTAAGTTGGCCGCCCAGCGTGATCTGGGTGTGATCAGAAAACGATGGCCAATCCTGCCCCGCCTCCAGACGATCGCCATCCGTTGCGGCCCTGAACAGATCGCACGTATGCGTGATCACGATATTCTGGGCGCGTGCCGCCGAGGCTACGAAGGGCAGCAGAAAAACAGGTACTGCGAGCTTCTGGATACGTATGGGACCTGCGTGCAGCAGGTCAGACCGATCAGACAGCAAAGCGCCCGTGATGATCGGGCAAAGCACGCCTTGCCCCGCCCAAGCCGACTGCATCTCAACCGGGCGGTGATTCTTGAGTGAGGCTGCCAGACCTTGCTCCAACAATTGCGCAAGGGAATTCGTGCCATCAATCCCGTGTGCGCATAGCCAACGTGTGGCTTTGCCGACCTCTTCCGCCAGTCCCCAGGGGTATCCGGCTCCGCGCGCGGCGCGTTTGGCCGTGGCTTCGACCTCATTCAGCGATACGTTCACGGTCCAAGCTCCGGATAGACCCACAGATCGGCAGTCTTGCTGCTTAACTCTTCGGGATAAGGCGCGCCAGCATACATGCAGATACGTACCCAGCGGTCTGAACGAGGATCGAAATGCGTGGCACCAAAGAACGAGAGTTTGGCACGCAGCATGTCGATCGGCAGAACATCCGCGCTGATCGTGTTGTCGCGAATTTCGCCGTAAGGCGCGACGCGGCTCATTTGCGCGCGACGGATCGTGTGGCGGTGTTCAGGGTGTTCAAGTAGGAACTCGGCGATGGGTGCACCATCCGCCCATTCCGAAAGCGCGCTTTCGGCCAGAGCCGCGTCGCGCGCCGGGGCTAGCGGCTGTTCGTAGTCTGCAATCGGTTCGTCAAACCGCTCACCCAGCCGGGGCTCGAGCTTTTCCTCGGACACATACCAAGCGCGCGCGCAGTGTTCGGGCGCGTTCCAGTCCAGATCCATTGCCCAGCCAAAGCTGGCGCGGATCAGGTCGCGCACCTTGCCAACGGTCATCGTGCCATCAATCACATGCGCCGCACCGTTGCTGTCTGCCATACAGCTGGTCAGCCCATCGACCAGTTCTCCGTAGGGTTCAAGGATCAGCGAGGCCAACAACTCCTGCCCTTCTTCGCTGAGCGCAGCCTGAGACCACTGTATCAAGCGGTCCCAGGGCTGATTGCCCGTCAGATCGGTCTTGTCGAGATGGTCCGATATTGCGCACAAGTCAGCATTCAGCGCCGCGAGCTTTTCGATCTGGATTGGATGCTCGGACTTCCACCACGAGATCGACAATCTGCTACGGGCGAAGATGTTGCGAAACTTGGCCGCTTCTGCCTCTGTTGCGGTCTCAATGGACCGAACCCGCGAGATCGCCTCTTCCCGGACCATGATCCAGTTGTTGAACAGGATCGGGTGATTGACGATGAAAGGCGCCATACCTAGCCCGGTCGAATTGCCTATACCCAGCCAACGCGCGATTTCCGGGTTCAACTCTGCGGTCTGGTCGCCACCCTTGGTGCGGGCCATATGTTGCACCAGATCGCGCACGAAGGTCCGCGTCAGGTAGACCGAAAGCATCTCGGCCTGAAATGGCGCGCTGACTTCGTCTCGGTCTGCAATCCTCTCACGATCTGCCGCGCCGAACTTGCCCGAGCCATACACGGCGGTTGTCCGCATCAGGTAACCGACCTTGTAAATCTGTTCGAGGTCGGGCTGCTGACCGGTGGCAAGTCGATCCACGACATGTGCCCACAGACGCACCGAGCGGTTGGCCCGTGACAAGGACAGCTCGCTTTCGCTTACACGCCCGGCCTCTTGCAGAGGTACGTTTTGCGAAAGCCGCTCAATGTCTTCCGGGTCAGGAATTCCGTCAAACAACGCAAAGGTCGCGTCCCATGCCTCGGCGATCACACGATCCGAGCGTTGCTCGGGTGGCAGATCATGGGCAAACGCCACCAACGAATAAGCGCGTTCCGGACCTTGTGCAGTGTAGACCGCGTGACCGACGCCCTTTTCATCAATCTGGAAGACTGGGCGGGTGAACGTCCAGTTTTCGGCAGCCATCCGACGGGTCAATTGCCGCATGAAACTAAGACGGCATTGATGCAACGATCCTAGACGGGACAGGCGCATCACAGTGGCCGGGTCGCGGCGTGCGATATGCGGGCTTTGGTCCATCATATGCCTTGTGGCCCAAAATTATCGGCAAAGAAGCGGTACCAGTTGCCGCCCATGATCCCCGCGACCTCGTCGGAGTTCATGCCAGTGGCGCGCAAGCCGGACTCGATGTTGCCGAAGTCGCGATTGTCACGAAACCAGCCCGGCATTGGCGGGAAACCGGGGGCCGAGGCCGAACCCTCGCCATAGTCGATCTGTTTTGTCCAGCGCCCCACGCGCATCCATTCAACCACACTGTCGGGCTGATCTTGACACAGGTCGGTGCCAATCCCCAGATGCTGGGCACCGTATTTCTCAGCCGTTCGGGCGATCATCTCACAGAAACTCTCCAACGCGCAGTCGGACTTGTCCTTGAGGTGATGAGGATAGACCGAAAAGCCCAGCATCCCACCATTTTCCGTCACCGCCCGGATCACCGCATCGCGCTTGTTGCGCAAAGCAGGTGACCATTCGTGCGGATTGGCATGGGTGATGGCAATGGGGCGCTCGGACAATTCCGCCGCTTCGATGGTCGACCGATCCGCCGAATGGCTCATGTCGACAACAAGGCCCACGCGGTTCATCTCTTTGATTACCTGCTTGCCCATGCGGGTGATGCCGGTGTCTTCGGCCTCGTAACAGCCGGTCGCCAGCAGCGACTGGTTGTTATAGGTCAGCTGCATGAAGCGAGCGCCCAGATCATGTAGAACCTCAACCAGACCGATATCGTCTTCGATCGGGGATGGGTTCTGAAACCCGAAGAACACAGCCGTCCGCCCCGTTTCGCGCGCGATGTCGATGTCGCTGGCCCAACGGCCTTTCATGATCAGGTCCGGGTATTGCTCGAACCAGCGATTCCACTTCTCAAAGTTCAGAACGGTTTCACGGAAATTCTCATGATAAGCGATGGTGACGTGGATCGCATCCACGCCGCCTTCGCGCAGTTGGCGGAAAATCTTCTCCGACCAGTTGGCATATTGCAGCCCGTCGATACGCATCAGACGGGGCCCGCGCTGATATAGGCGGTCTTGACGGTGGTATAGAACTCTGCCGCTGCTTTGCCTTGTTCGCGCGGCCCGTAAGAGCTGTCGCCGCGACCGCCAAAGGGTACGTGATAATCGGTGCCTGCCGTAGGCAGGTTCACGGTCACCACGCCGGTGCGCGCGTTGCGGCGGAAATGGGTGGCGCGGGCCAGAGATTTGGTCACGATGCCCGAGGTCAAGCCGAAATTGGTGTCGTTCACCACACTCAGCGCCTCGTCATAGCTGCCAACCTTGATGACGCTGGTCAGCGGCGCGAACATTTCCTCGCGGTTTATGCGCATGTCGTTGGTGGTGTTCAGGAACACGCCCGGCGACATGTAGAAGCCCTCATGCGGCATCTCTAGGCGCTGTCCACCGCAGGCCAGTTCGGCCCCTTCAGATTTACCCAGATCGACATAGGCGAGGTTCTCGCCTAGTTGCTGCTGGCTTACGACGGGGCCCATCTGAACACCTTCTTCCAGCGCGTGGCCAACTTTCATCGCCTGCGCGCCTGCGACGAGTTTCTCGACAAAAGCATCATGGATGCCTGCATGCACCACCAGCCGCGACGAGGCGGTGCATTTCTGACCGGTGCCGCCAAACGCGCCGCCCAATGCCAGCGAAACCGCCAGATCCAAATCCGCGTCGTCCATCACGGCCAGCGCGTTCTTGGACCCCATCTCCATCTGAACTTTGGTCAAGTTCTGGATCGCCGCCGCCGCGATGCCCTTGCCTACTGGAACCGAGCCGGTGAAAGAGATCGCGTTGACCTTAGGACTTTCGACCAAACGCTGCCCGATGCTGCGGCCTGAGCCCATAACGAGGCTGAACAGACCTTTGGGAATGTCCTGCCGTTCGATGATTTCGGTCAGTGCCACGGCCGAGGCCGGGGTGATGTTCGCCGGTTTCCACACCACAGCGTTGCCATAGCACAGCGCGGGCGCAATCTTCCACGAAGCGGTCGCGGTGGGAAAGTTCCACGGGCTGATAATGGCGACAACACCCACCGCTTCGCGGCGCACGTCAATCTCGATATCGGGTCGAACGGAGTCGGCGTTTTCCCCAATCTGACGAAGACATTCAGCGGCGTAGTAGGTAAAGAACTGACCCGCTCGATAGACCTCACCCTTACCCTCGGCCAGCGGTTTGCCCTCTTCCCGGCTGAGCAACGTGCCCAGTTCCTCGGCGCGGGTCATCAGCTCGTTACCGATGGCGTTCAGAACTGCCTGCTTACGTTCCAGCCCATAGGCAGCCCATTCAGCTTGCGCGACACGCGCCTGATCCAGCGTCGCTTCAAGTTGGTCGCTGCTGGCTTGCGCGAACATACCAACTAAGTCAGTCAAATCAGAAGGGTTGCGGTTTTCGATTTCGCTTTCGCCTGCCAGCCATTCGCCAGCGATCAGGTTCAGTTTGGTCACAATGCGCCCCAGAGTCAGAATTCGTTTGTCGCAGGATGGATTTTCCGATGCACATCAGTCAAACTCAAATAACTTAAACAAACTTCAAGGAACCTGAAGTTGGTAATCAAGATTGAGATGCTGCGTTGCTTTTGCACGGTGGCCCAGACCGGGAACCTGTCCGAGGCCGCCGACCGCCTTGGTCGAACGCAATCAGCCGTCTCGATGACATTGAAGCAGCTCGAAGACCATCTGGGCAAAAAGCTGTTCGAAGGCGAGCGCAAGAACCAGCTTTCCCCGCTGGGTGAGCAGGTACTCGATCTGGGCTTGCGGCAAGTGCGCCAATTCGATCAGACCGTCCAGAATATCGAGGCCGCCGCGCTGGCCGAACAGGGTTTGATCCGGATCGTATCCGTCCCGTCGGTTGGCGCGTTGATCTTTCCACCACTATTGCACCACATGAGCAGCGAATCCCCCGGGGTGAAGATCGAGCTGCGCGACACCGACACTCAGCAGGTGTTGGATGCTATCGCTCAGGATCAGGCAGATATCGGAATCGCATCCGGGTATCACGCCCTGAACGGCATCCGAACCATTCCGCTATTTCAGGACTCCTTTGGATTGGTCGCTGCCTCGGATCATCCTCTGATCACACGCGCAGAACCGCTGAATATCCCCGACATCGCCACCGCGCCCTTTGTCCGAAACACGTTGTGCGATCTGATTCATACGCCGGCTTTCCATACGGCAATCAAAAACGCCGAGATCACAATTCACAACACGCATTCATTGATCACGCTGGTGCGATCGGGCGAGTGGATCACAGTGCTTCCTCAAACCGTTGCCGAATTCTTGCCGGAGGCGGTGTCTTACCGCCCGATCACGGACCTTCACGACAAAAGGCAAGTGTATCTCTATGTCCGCGAGCGTTCGCGCTTCCAAGATCTGACCGAGCAGTGTTGCGCGTTCATCCTGTCCCGTGATTTCGCGTGACGGCGGGGCCCAACTAGACCTTTCGCCTTCAACCGCCCCTGAGACGCTGCATCAGATAAACCTCGGCACCTTCCGGAATCGGTTCGGACAGTCCGGTCGCGATGATGCGCCCGTCCAACGCCACCGAGACCCCCGCATCGATCGGTGCCTGCAGCCGGGGATGTATACGCACCAGTTCCTGCAGCAATTCGCCCGTGGTGGCGGCCTCAACCTCGACCACCTCGCGACCCCCGGTCAAAGACCGGAGGCTGGACCAGAGGTGAACCTCAACCATTGTCCTTGAGCGCGGCAAGAATGCGCGGCGGGGACATTGGCAGTTGCTTCAGGCGTACACCGGCCGCGTTGGAGACCGCGTTGGCGATGGCGGCCAAGGGCGGCACGATGCCGGTCTCTCCCACACCACGCACACCGAACGGGTGGCCGGGGTTGGGCACTTCGACAATCACCGTGTCGATCATCGGCAGATCGCTGGCGACCGGGATGCGGTAATCGAGGAAAATCGAGTTCTGCAAGCGGCCATCCTCACCATAGATATATTCCTCGTTCAGCGCCCAGCCGATGCCCTGCGCAGCTCCGCCCTGATACTGGCCTTCGACATAGGTCGGGTGGATCGCCTTGCCCGCGTCCTGAATGACCGTGTAGCGGGTGATGCTGGTCTTGCCGGTTTCCGGGTCGACCTCGGCATCCACGATATGGGTGCCAAAGGATACACCCGCGCCTTCCGGCGTGGCCTCGAAATGGCCCGAGATCGGACCGCCGGTCGCGCCCATATGGGCGGTGATATCGGCCAGCGGGCGCGGATCGAAGTCACCGGCATTGGGGCCTGAGGGCACGGCACAGCCGTTCTCCCATTTCACCGCATCAACCGGGATTCCCCAACTGGCCGCTGCGCGGGCGCATAGCTGCTCGACCGCGTGGCGCGCCGCCTTGATTGTCGCCAGACCCGAGGCATAGGTCACGCGACTGCCATGGCTTACGTCATTGTAACCCAGCGTTGCCGTATCGGCGACGGTCACGCGGATATTCTCGTAAGGGATACCCAGAACTTCAGCTGCCATCAGAGCCATCGACGCACGTGATCCGCCGATGTCCGGTGTACCGACCATGACTTGGGCCGAGCCGTCCTCGGACAGCGCCAGAGATACCGAGGTCTCACCACCATGGTTGAACCAGAACCCACAGGAAATCCCGCGCCCTTGCCCCGGCTTCAACGGGGCCGAGTAATGCGGATGCGCCTTGGCGGCCTCAAGCGTTTCGACAAGACCTATACGCTCATAGGTCGGGCCATAGCTGGCTTTGGTGCCTTCATGCGCGGCGTTTTTTAGGCGCACATCCACCGGGTCGAGGCCGAGTTGATTGCATAGCTCATCCAACACAGATTCGACCGCAAACGCACCCATCGGAGCGCCCGGCGCGCGATAGGCGGCCTGTTTCGGGCGGTTGGCCATCACGTCATAGCCGACCTGACGTACATTGGTCAGGTTGTAGGGCGCAAAGGCACACATGGCAGTCATGTCGCCCGGCGCACCCGGGAAGGCACCGCCCTGAAGGCGGAAGATGCCCTGGGCTGCTGTGATGGTGCCGTCCTTCTTCATACCGATCTTGATATCCATCGACGCCGATGAGGTCGGGCCGGTCGCACGGAACACCTCGGACCGGGTCATCACGATCTTTACGGGGCGGTTGGCCTTGCGGCTGAGCGCCAACGCAACCGGTTCGATGAACACAGTGGTCTTACCACCAAAGCCGCCGCCGATCTCAGACGCGGTTACACGCAGTTGTGAGGTTTCGATGCCCAGCAACGCCGCGCAGGTTTTCTGTGCGATCCAATGGCCCTGGGTGGTGCACCAAAGCTCACCTTTGCCGTCAGTACCCAGAGACCCCATGCAGGCATGAGGTTCAATGTAACCCTGATGGGTTGCCTCGGTAACGAAGCTGTCCTCAATTACCAGATCCGCCTCGGCAAATCCGGCTTCGACATCTCCGTGGCCGCTTTCGTGATAGCGCACCACGTTGGGGTGCATCCCCTCAGGCACCGAATAATCTGCCGCACCTTCGCGGATGACAGGCGCGTCCGGTGCCATCGCCTTGTCCACATCTGTGACGTGGGGCAAAACTTCATATTCAACCTCGATCAGCTTCAGCGCATCGCGCGCCGCCAAGGCTGATGTCGCTGCAACTGCTGCAATCGCGTGGCCGTCATACAGAGCCTTTTCGCCCGCCATGACATTTTCCAGCACGTTCCAGAATTCCCCTTCCAGCCCCGGCTTGAAGGGGACATCGGCGAAATCGGCGCGGGTAACAACGGCTTTGACGTCTTTGTGGGCCTCGGCCTTTGAAGCATCAATCTTGACGATCCGCGCATGGGCATGGGGTGAACGCAGGATAGCGCCATGCAACATGCCGGGGGCTGAGATATCCGCACCGAACTTGGCGCGGCCCGTCACCTTGTCCAGACCGTCAGGGCGGTCAGGGCGGGTGCCGACAAAGGTGAAGTCAGATTTGCGATCGTCCAGTGCCATTACGAAGCCTCCCGCATCTCAGCCGCCGTATCCATCACGGCGCGAATGATTTTGTCATAGCCGGTGCAGCGGCAGAGGTTGCCCGCCAGCCAGTACCGGGTTTCCTCTTCGGTGGGGTTGGGGTTCTTTTCCAGCAGCGACTTGGCCGCCACCAGAATGCCCGGGGTACAGATGCCGCATTGCAGGGCGGCATATTCGATCATCTTCTTCTGCAGCGGATGCAGGACGTCACCGTCCGCGATCCCTTCAACCGTTTCGATCTGCTTGCCGTCAGCCTCGACGCCCAACATCAGGCATGAACACACAAGACGGCCATCGACGCTGACCGAACAAGCACCGCAATCGCCGGTGCCGCAGCCCTCTTTCGCGCCGGTCAGGTTCAGCTTGTCGCGCAGACAGTCCAGCAGGGTTTCGCGCGGGTCGCAGAGGTATTCAACCGCGTCCCCATTCACGGTGGTGGATACGTGGAACTTGCTCATGCTTGTTCTCCCTTCGCGCGGGCATAGGCGATTTTCGCGGCGCGTTTAGCCAGAACGCCAGCAACTTCGGTGCGGAATGCAATAGTGCCGCGTTTGTCATCAATGGGGTTGCTGGCAGCCGAGGCCGCTGCAGCGAGCGCGTCCAGCGCCGCGTCATCCAACGTGCTGCCGATAATCGCTTTCGCACAGTCTTCGACCAGCAGTACGGTCGGCGCGACAGCGCCCAGCGAGACACGCGCTTCGGTGATGGTATCACCATCCAGCCGCAAGCTTACGCCCACACCAACCACCGCGATGTCCATCTCGGTGCGCGGGATAAAGCGCAGATAGGCGTCACCGGCGTTGTCGCCACGCGCTGGAATGTTGACCGCCGAGATCAGTTCGCCTTTGGCCAGTGAGGTCTTGCCAGGTCCCGTCGGGATGTCTTCGACCGCCACCTCTCGTGTGCCGTCCGGGCCAGTCACGGTAACCGTAACGCCTGCCGCAACCATCGCTGGCACCGAATCCGCCGCCGGAGAGCCATTGCACAGATTCCCGGTCAGCGTCGCACGCCCCTGTACCTGAGTCGATCCAATCAGGTCCATCGCCTCGACCACACCCGGCCAATCGCGGCCCAACGCGGCGTGCTCGCTCATCTCGGCGCCGGTCGCGGCGACGCCCAGCGTCCAGCTGCCATCGGCATTGCGGGTAATTTCGCTAACGCCATCGATCTTCTTGATGTCGATCAGCGTATCGGGCGTCACCAATTCCGAGCGCAACTGCACCAGCACATCGGTGCCGCCTGCCAGAAACCGAGTGATGCCCGTTGCATTTGCGGCCAGAGCCGACGCCTCGGCAAAGCTGGCGGGGCTGTGATATTCCATGAAAGTACCTCGCACCTGTTGATCAGGATAGACTGGGGTTCGCCGGGGACGTTAGTGCAGCAAGTCGGCGGCGTCCATGGCTGGAACGACCAATTTTTGGGATTCAAAATGTCGTTTTATCGAGAGCAATCACAGATCGATCTCGATCACCCCGTCTGCCCGGGCCGCCCGGCTTTGGCACAGTATGATCGCACCTTCGCGTTGTTTGTTGGACAAAACGAAATCGCGGTGTTCGATCTCACCTGAAATCACGTCACATTTGCAGACCCCGCAGATCCCATCAGCGCATTTCACATCCACGTGAAAGCCCGCCTCATTAAGTACCTGCGCCGCATCTTTGTCAGCGGGTACAGTCAACTCCCGACCCGATTTCGCCAATTTCAGAGTGAACGGATGGTTCTCATATTCGGGCTGTTCCGGCACCGAGAAGTATTCGAGATGCCGTGCACCTTCCGGAAACCCCTGCCGTTCGGCTGCGTGAATGACGCCGTCCATATAGCGGTCGGGGCCGCAGGTGTAAACGTGCCATCCGTCCTGATATCCGCCCAGAACAGCCTCCAGATCGGCCCGTGTGCCCTCGTCTGAGAAGTGATATTGCACGTGATCGGCCCATGGCACAGCCGCCAGATCGTCCAGATATCCGGCACCTGCTCGTGTGCTGGCGGAATAGTGAAGCTCGAACGGTTTGCCCATCGCATGTAGTCGGTGGGCAAAAGCAATCATCGGCGTGATGCCAATTCCGCCGCCCATCAGAAAGGTTTTGGTTGCAGTCTCGTCCAGCTCAAAATGGTTTATCGGCTTTGAGATGAAGACCTTGCGCCCTTCGTTGAAGATGCGATGCAGCAAGGCCGAGCCGCCGCGCCCCTCATCCTCGCGCAGCACGCCGATCTGATAAGTGTTGCGGTCGGAGGGATCGCCCGACATCGAGTACTGCCGCAGGAATTCGGGCGAAACCAGCACGTCCAGATGCGCGCCCGCAGTCCATTTCGGTAAGGGCGCACCGTCGAGGGTTGAGAACTCGTACTTGGTGACATCCGAGGTCATCTTGTCGACCTTGGTTAGTTCCACCCGCATCACCGGGGCGTCCCCTGCGACCTGATAACGGTGGATCACAGACATATCGCCTGCCGTTTTGCTCGCTTTGTAGTCTTCAGCTGTGACCATCGCCTCATAGGCGGCAATTCCGGCTTCCCGGTCCATGTTGAAGGGATAGGGCCATGGGTGCGGAGCGAGAGGAGCGGGGTAGACAGCAAGCGTCTGATCCTCATACTTCAAATCGAGGTCTTTTTGTAGGTCCCGCCGGTTCAATGGGTGCTGCGACGGGCGATAGGCCCCGTCAGGTTCCAGCTCGATATCCCACCACCATTTCTTGATGTTATTTAGACCACCATTGCCGACCGCATCATCCAGTTTGGCCAATGCAGGCGCGGCCTGCGGAATATTCATCGCGGCCCATCGGAACGGGCGTTCCTTGAATATACCTTCCAGATTCCATGGGCAGGTCTTCATGCATCGTCCGCACATCGCCCCCCCGGGCGTGGTGATACGGTAAGTGGCGCATTTCTGGCTGTCGGATTTCCAAATTTCATAGCCGTTGAACATCAGCTTTGGCCCAGCAGTGATCGCGCCCGAAGGGCATTCCCGAGCGCATTTGTTGCAGCTTTCGCAAAACGTCTGAAGGCCGAAATCGATGGGTTTGTCATGCGACATCGGCATGTCGGTTGTCACGACACCGGATTTCAGGCGCGGGCCAAGATAGGGGTTCAGGATCACCTCACCGATCCGACTGACCTCGCCCAACCCCGACAACAGCAGCAGCGGCGGTTGCAGCACCTCGCCATCCATCACCGTATGCGCCTTGGCCTTGTAGCCGAGATTTCGGATTTGCTGCGCGATCACGCCCCCCAGCAGTGAAAACCGCAGATAGGCGCGCATGGATTGGGCCACGCTGATCCAGTCATCCCCGCTGGCGCCTTCCATCGTCTCATAGCCCTGGTCGATGATCATGCTGATCGCCTGATCATGGGGCGGAACGATTTCTTCTCCGGTGGCGTCATGGGAATACCAGCTCCACTCGGGGCACCGGCTGAGCCCGACCGCATCGACCCCAAGGAAATAGGTTGCAGCCTTGATATTCGCGGCATTTCTTTCGGTATCTGTGGGCTGTACAGCCTCGGCGCTGTCACCGTCCTGCAGCAAAACAAATGCGCCCAGCGCGCGGCGTTGGGCGAAGCTGGGGGCGGATTTGCGCACGTAATGCCCGCCCTTTGTCGCATCCTGCAGCGATTTTCCCATGTCGCCGAACTGAGCCCGCGCAAACATGTCTGCGCGTTTGGGCACCCGGGCTACGTTTTGCTCGTCGATATAGGTGGTCGGTGTGTCGACTCGTTTGAGGTTTTCAAAAGGATGTGCCCCGTCCACATAGCGCCTCTTGGCATAGGCATCCCGGTTCACAGCGTTCTTGGCGAAGCCTGCACCCAGCCACCATGCAGGTCCTTGCGTGCGGAACCACGGTTGTTCGGCCAGCGGTCGCAAGGGTCGGTCATGCGCGATCTCCATTTCGGTGGTCACAGCGGCCAATCCGAACCGCTTACCCAACCAGGGCACCACAACCGCACCATCCTCAACCGAGGCCAGACCCGCAGCAACTGCCAGCTTGCCCAGATCAACCTCAGAGGACATGGCCGTATGCGCCCGCGCATCGAAACCCAGGAGGCGGATGTAGTTGGCAATGACCACAGCATTCTCGGTGGCAAGCAAACAGGCGCGGTGATCCTGCGCATCCATGATCCAATCGGACCCGGGCTCCGAGGGGTCCGGATCGCGGTTGAACTCATAGAGAAACACGAGCGTATGGCGATGACGGTCCATCGGGCGTGGCGCGGCCTCCATGCTTTCTTTTAGATCCGCCATGATCACATCGATGCCCGAGGCCAGCGTTTTGGTTTGCCGTGTCCTTAGCGCATGTGCCAGCCGGTCGATATCCGGGTTGCGCCGAGGCTCAGCCAACATCGCCTCCGCGGGTAGCGGCCCGCAGCCCATCATCGACGCATCGTTGAAATAGCCAAACGCTTTCAGATGGTTGGCACGATCTGCTGGGTTGGTAGGAATTTCCGATGCGACGGGGTTCACAAATCCATCCCGGATTGCGTCCATCATCGCCTGAAACTCGCCCATCGCATTCACGATGCTTTCGGGCTGCTCGGGCCTGCGAAAGCTAAGCGCACACATCGGTTCGACCTGCGCCAGATCAGGCATCCGATCCAGCCGCGCCAGCCGTTCCAGCGGGAACGGACCCATGTGAACAGGTCTGTTCTTGTCCGAGAAAAAGCGGATCCCCATCGCGCGCCTCCAGTTAGCTGCCCTTTCCCCTACCCCGGCATGGACACCAAATCCATTCATGAATAATCATAAATGGTATGAGCAGAATTGATTTCACAGATCTGGACGGCAAGGTCCTACGGGTGTTCCTGACGATACTCGAAGAAAGCTCGGTGTCGAAAGCTGCCGACCGGTTAGGGGTGACGCAATCGGCCATCAGCCATACGCTGGGCAAGTTGCGGCAAGTGCTGGGCGATCCACTGTTTGTCCGATCCGGACAGGGGCTGACCCCGACCGAACGCGCTTTGTCGTTGAAAGAGCCGGTGCAACAGGTGCTGGACAACATGCGCGCCCTGACCGAAGGTCGCCCGTTTGATCCGCTGTCCGAACAGATGGACATTCAGATCGCCACCAACGACATGCCGCGTGAGTTGATCTTTCCCGAACTTCTGCGGGCGACACGCGCCGAAGGCGTCAGGTTGCGGCTGGAGTTCATCCCGTCGGGTGTTCCCGACCCGGACTTGCTGCGCAGCGACCGGTGTCAATTGATGCTCACTCCGCTGCCACCGGACGGGCCGGATATCTTTCAGAAGCGGCTGATCACCAGCCCGTTGTTGGTATTCTATGATGCCGCTCACCGTGATCCGCCTGAGGATTGGCGGTCCTATTGCAATAGCGATCATGTCGAGGTGCGATTTGCCGACGGGCGCAACGCCCGTGCCGTGATGCGTGGCGTGGATCAAAGCCAGATCAGACCGCCCGTCGTAACCCTGCCACATTTCAACGCAATCCCGCCTTTCGTGAAAGGCAGCGACCTGATCTCGACCGACACGGCGCTGATGAAACGCGGGCCGCTTGCCACGCTGGACAGCGCACCACTGCCGTTCAAATGCGAAGCAGTGTCAATCTATATGGTCTGGCACCAACGCTCGGCCAACGACCCGGCACATCGTTGGTTACGCGACCGGATCGACGCGATTGCGGCCTCGCTTCAGACCTGAGATAGCAACCAGTCGCGCATTTGTTTCACCAGTTCCGGTTGGCGCGGTTTCTGCGGGGTGACGATGAAAAAGCTCAGATCGTCAACCAGCACCTCAGAGAGCGGCTGCACCAACCGACCCGAAGTCAGTTCCGCAGACACAAGTGGCGCATTGGCAAGTGCAAAGCCTTGCCCCGAGACAGCGGCGTCTATCGCCAGACTTGTCTGGCTGAAACTCATCATCCGTGGCTTCCCCTCGACCCCGGCGCGTTCAAGAAACAACGGCCACAGCCCATGGGAATCACTGAGCAAAACGTGTTGCATCAGGTCGTCTGGACCTGAAATTTGCGATGCGAGGTCCGGACTGCCCACGACAACGAATTCGGTGGAGAACAAAGGTGTTGCTTGCAGATCTCGAGCAACCTGTGAACGGCTCTGGCGTACTGCAATATCGATTCCATCAGACTGGAAATCCGCCAACCGCTCGCGCGCGTCAACCTGCACCGAGATATCGGGGTAGCGGGTCACAAAATCGTTCAGACGCGGAACCAGCCATTTTGAGGCAAAGCTGGGCGTGACCGAGATCGTGATCTGCTTTTGGTCGGTCAGATCATTTACAGCCTCTTCGATCAGCCGAAATGCCCGGCGCAGCGGCGCGTGGAACCGACGCCCCGCTTCGGTCAGGCGCAACCCACGCGGAAGGCGTTCGAACAGCGCCGTCCCTAGCCGCGCTTCCAGGCCGCGCACCTGTTGCGCAACGGCCCCTTGGGTTACGCCGATTTCTTCCGCAGCAAGACGAAAATTCAGATGGCGAGCCGAGGCCTCGAAGGCGCGCATCGCGTTGAGAGGTGGAAGAGCGGGCATAGCTAAACTGTAGATTTTCTACTGTCACTGCGCAACAGAACTGATTGGTCAAATCGAGGTTACTGCGCCATCTTCTTGCGAAACAAGGCATAGGAGCGTGAAGATGGAAAAAGTAGCTTTGATCACCGCAGGCGGCAGCGGCATGGGCGCGGATTCCGCGCGTAGACTGGCGGCTGATGGCTTCAAAATCGGCATCCTGTCCTCGTCGGGCAAGGGCGAGGCGCTGGCACATGAATTGGGCGGTGTGGGCATCACCGGCTCGAACCAGTCAAATGATGACCTGCAAAAACTGGTTTATGCAGCAATGTCCCATTGGGGGCGGATCGATGTGCTGGTGAACTCAGCCGGGCACGGGCCCCGCGCTGCGGTGCTTGAGCTGACCGATGAGGACTGGCACACCGGCATGGATGTCTATTTCATGAATGCCGTAAGACCTACACGGTTGGTGACCCCTATCATGCAAGCGCAGGGCGGTGGATCGATCATCAACATCTCAACCTTTGCTGCGTTTGAACCGGACCCGGTTTTTCCTACCTCGGGCGTATTCCGCGCCGGGCTGGCGGCGTTTACCAAGCTGTTCTCGGACAAATACGCCGCCGACAACATCCGCATGAACAACGTCTTGCCCGGGTTCATCGACAGCCTTCCGGAAAAAGAAGAGTTCCGCACACGCATCCCGATGGGCCGCTACGGGCGCAGCTATGATGAGATCGCCTCGGTCGTGGCTATGCTCGCCTCCGAAGGCGGAGGCTACATAACCGGGCAGAACATCCGCGTCGATGGCGGTATCACCCGGTCTGTCTGAACTCAGAACCGCGCCTTAACAAGATGCGTCAGCGCCGCGCCGGTTTCGAAGAAGGCGCGGCGCAGGCCGATCCAGTTTTCGTTATACTCAGCCACCGACGGAACCGGCAGCAAGGACGGATCGTCCTTGAGCAGGCTTTTGGCCATCAAACGCCCGAACACGGTGCCCGGCCCGATCCCACGCCCCGAAAACCCATGCGCTGCTAACGCATTTGGACCGATCAGAGTGATTTTGGGAATATGATCCGAAGTCATGGCAATCCGCCCATGCCAGCCCTCAATCAACGGCTGATCCGCCAATTGCGGATAAAGTGCAGCCAGTTTGCGCTTGATCCAGGATTTGTGTGCAAATCCTCCGGCGCTGCTTAGGTCGCCCATACCGCCAATGATAAACCGTCCTGCCTGGTCCAAACGGAAGGATGTCATGATCAGGCCGGTATCCCAGCATCCCTCTGCTTTGGTCAATATGCTGGCCCGCAGGTTATGGGACAGCGGCGCGGTGGCGTATTGGAAGTAGTAGACCGGCACATAGTTTGGTGCCGTATCGGCGATGCCCAGATGATAAGCGTTGGTCGCCTGAATAACCGATCTTGCGCGTACGGTTCCACCATCCCCCTGCAGCACCCAAACCCCGCCTTCCTGCCGCAAAGATCGAATCGGGCTTTGCGTATATATCTGCGCCCCCGCATTCTGTGCGGCGCGGGCCAGTCCCACCGCATAGCCCAGCGGCTGAATTGTACCCGCGCGGGGGTCAAACAATGCGCCGTGGACAGCCGGACTGCCCGTCCGCTGGCGCGACGCGTCAGGATCGAGCAATTCGACCGGCGCACCAGAAGCGCTCAGCTGTGCGTGGCGTGTACGTAGATCACCAAAGCCCGAGGCCGAATGAGCACAGTGCAACGTGCCTTGCCGCTCAGGCTCGCAGTCAATCCCGTGCGCTTCAATCAACTCGAACACGTCTGACGGCGCGTTAGCCAGCAGATCGATCAACCGATCCCCCGCCATTTGCCCCAGATGCGACCGAATTTGATCGGGTGGCAGCCAAAGCCCTGCGTTGACGAGACCGACATTCCGCCCCGATCCACCATGGCCGATCTGATGCGCTTCGAGCAGGCACACCGAAGCCCCCGCTTTTGCTGCGGTCAAGGCCGCAGAACACCCGGTGTAACCACCGCCGATCACGGCAAGATCAACGCTTACGTCATCAGAAAGCTTTTGCGTGTCGATACGCTCGCGACAGGTCTGCCGCCATAACGATTGATCATAGTCGCGCATGCCCGGGCCTCGCCAAAGTTTCGCCGATCATCAGGCTGGTCTCAGTTGGTTGCAAGGGCGCGCTGGTCAGCCCGCCCCATGGCGATGAGGAATGGATCCGCCTCCTGATGCGACTGGAATGACGCCTTATCTGTCATGCCCCGCCAGTGCCCCAGTGTCAGAGACTGCGCCACCGCGCCGCTCAGCGTTGCACCGGGGCCGGTGACGATGAACAGATCGGGTGCGAACTCGCGTGCGGCCGTCTGGATCGCATGGGTGAAGTCATAGGTCTCGGTCACCTGATGGCCCAGCGTGTAGTCCCACAACTCACTCGTGTCAGTTGCGCCGGGCCACCAGATTTTGCCACGCCCGTCAATCATCGGGAACTTGGGCTGAGCAAAAAGATCAGAACTCAATTGCGCCCGACCTACCGCCGCCACCGGGGCCTGCAGCGCCGTATGAAAGGCGGCGTGATTGGCCAGCCGCAATGGGAACCGATCCTGCACGGTGGGGTGTGCCGCCTCAAACGCCGTCAGACCCGCCTCATTGCCTGCCAATATCAGCATCCCGCCCAGATCGATAGAAAGCGCCAGAGAATGATCGCGCAACGCATCTATCCTCGCCACCTCCTCCAGCAATGCGGCTTTGCGGGCAGGATCATTCGCCCATGTCTCATCGACGAATGGGTAAACCAGTTGACCGCCGATCAGGTGCTTCTGCATCAGCGTGCCCATCGTATTGACCACGCGAAACCCGTTCCCAGGGGTCAATGCCCCTGCGGCGGCTAGCGCAATATACCAGCCCATCGAGTTACCAGTGACGGCGACGACTTCAATATCGTTGGCCAATGCCTGCGCATCGGCCAACGCGGCAGCATAGATCAGGGGTGAGGCCACATCGCCGCGCGAGTACTTCCCGACGCTAAAGCGATCAGCCCCATCCAAGGCAGTAATCGCATCCTGTCCGGTTCCGGCGCGAATGGCGTCGAAGCTGCGTAACAAGTCCATTCGATCCGAATGATGTTGGTGCAGATAGCCCAGCTCAGGCTTGTTATAAGTGCCCCGGCCCGGGCAGATCACAACGGCGGTGCGGGTCATGAGGCTGCTCCTGTCAAAGCCAGCGCTGCGGCAACGATACCGTCTTTCGAAGGAAGAGGCGCGGCATAGGCCGGGCCGGTTGCGATAAAGCAATCCTCGGCCACAACGCGGGCGGTTGGGGTGGAGGGACTTTCTTCGGCGAAGAAAGTCATCAGCGCTTCGGACTGACTGCCGGTCTTGCGGCATTCGTCGACGATCAGAACATGCGCGCATGTTTTGGTGGCTTCACGCAAGGCCTCCTCTGGCAGAGGAGTTAGCCAACGCATATCGATAATCCGGGTTTTTAGACCCGCCGCCTCAATTTCGGGCAGGGCCTGTTGCGACAGGTAATGCCCGTTGCCATAGGTCACGATGGCGAGATCGGTGCCGTCCCCGTGTACTCCCACCTCGCCCAGCGCAATTTTCTGATCCCGCGCAGGATAGGTGGTCATCCACCCGCCATCCTGCGCCGCATGCAGATCGCGCATCGGGTAGAGTGCGATCGGTTCAAGAAACACCACGACCCGCTGCTCTTCGCGCGCCAACCGCACGCATTCGCGCAGCATCAGTGCTGCATCGGCCCCGGTCGACGGGCAGGCGATGATGACACCAGGGATATCCCGCAAGACGGCTAGAGAGTTGTCGTTATGGAAATGTCCGCCAAAGCCCTTCTGATACCCGAGCCCCGCAATTCGCAGCACCATCGGGTTGGTGAACTGCCCGTTCGAGAAGAACGGCAGGGTTGCCGCCTCCCCCCTGATCTGATCCTCGGCATTGTGCAGATAGGCCAGAAACTGGATCTCGGGGATCGGGATGAAACCGTTATGGCCCATACCGATCGCGAGACCCAGAATGGATTGTTCATCCAGCAGCGTATCAATCACGTGGTCCGAACCAAAGCGTTGCTGCAGCTTTTGTGTGACGCCATAGACGCCACCTTTGCGGCCCACATCTTCGCCCATGCAAACGATCTCGGCATGTTCCAACATCAGATCGGTCAGCGCCCAGTTGATCAGGCGGCTGAGCGGCTGCGGCTCATCCATCGCGCGCATATCTGCGCCAAAGGTCTTCGCACGCGCCTCAGCGCTCGGGCCGTTGGTCGCTTTACAAGGGCGCTTAGGCGGGATCAGGCTTGCCATCACTTCGGTCGCATTGGCAAGATGGGGACGGCTGGCAGCCTCTGTAGCCACACGATCAGTTCGGGTGCAGGTATCGCTGTAGATTTTTAACGCCTGATCCGGCGACAATGCACCCGCCTGATCCAGCAGTCGTACGGTGTGCAAAAGCGGATCATTGGCCTCATCCGCCTCAACCTCAGTTTTCGGCAGATAGGTCGTGGGCACATCCGCCCCGGCATGGCCATAAAGCCGCACGGTTCTGAGATGCAGGAAGGCCGGTTTCCTGCGCTTGCGGACATAATCTGCAGCCTCTTTCGCGACCGCATGGGTTTCATAAATGTCCAACCCATTGGCCTGAAAATACTTGATCCCCGGACGATGCTCCATCGACGCCTGAATCCAGCCCTTGGGCGTTTTGACCGAAATCCCGATCCCGTTGTCTTCACACACGAACAGCAGCGGCAGCGGCGTCGATTGCACACTGGTCCAGCCTGCCGTGTTGATCGCCCCCTGCGCGGTTGAGTGATTGGCCGAGGCATCCCCAAATGAACACATCGCAATCCCGTCTTCCGGCAACACGCGATGTTCGGGCGCATGTCGCCGGGCTGCCCCCAGCGCATAAGCCGCACCAACGGCTTTGGGCAAATGGCTGGCGATGGTCGAGGTCTGCGGCGGGATCATCAGCGCCCTTGATCCCAACACCTTGTGCCGCCCGCCCGAGGTTGGGTCCTCTTTCGAGCACGCAAAGCTGAGCAGCATATCCCACGCGATCTGCTGGCCCGGCACCTGTTCGGCACGCGCGATCTGAAACGCAGCATCCCGGTAATGCAGAAAGGCAATATCGCTTGGGCGCAATGCGTGCGCGACGGCGGCCATCCCTTCGTGGCCAGATGAGCCGATGGTGTAGAACCCCTGCCCCGCCTTCTGCATCACCCGGCTGGTCCGATCCAACGCGCGGCTGAGAACTTGCGACCGGAATAGCGAAACGGCTTCAGCATCGCCCAGACCGACGCGCGGTGGGGCTCCGTCGGGAAAATCACGATTTGCGACACGGGTTAGGAAATTCTCATGTACGATCTGGGCGCGGTCCATGTCTCTCGCTTTTGTCTTGTTGGTGTCATCGGCCTTGGGGAACCTCTGCGCGGGCCCGACCCGCTTGCTGATTTGTCCCGCGCTCCGACGTGAATTTCAAGATCGCGGATGGTACGGCACCCGCTCGACCACAAAAGTGATGTGGCGCACCACTCATCGCTCTGGCGGTAGGAAAAAACCAGTGCTATTGCGTTCAATAGGTATGAGGAATTGTCATATGATTGCACCCCGCCGTTTCTTGCCTTCAATCTCGTCCTTGCTTGCGCTTGAAGCCGTAGATCGGCTGGGCAGCGCATCTGCTGCTGCGGCTGAGCTGTCCTTGACACAAAGCGCGATCAGCCGGCAATTGAAGACGATGGAGGATCAGCTGGGCGTGCAATTGATTGAGCGCAGCCAGATGCGATTGCACTTGACGCCAGCAGCCAAAGACTATGTGCAAACCGCAAGGTCTGCTGTTCAGGATCTGGCGCAGGCCGCACTGAAACTCAAAGCCAACCCGGCGGGTGGGTCACTTGATCTATCGATCCTTCCCGCGTTCGGCATGCATTGGCTGGCACCCCGCCTTCAGGATTTTGCGCAACGGCACCCTGAGGTCACCGTCAATCTGGGTACCCGCCTCAAACCGTTTGATTTCATGTCTGAACCATTTGATGCCGCGATCCATTTCGGTCAGCAAGACTGGGCGGGCGTTCAGTATTTACCGATCATGCGGGAAGAAGTCCTGCCCGTCTGCGCCCCTGCCCTTACCGCTGTCAATTTCAATAGCTTGGGTGCTCTCCGCGCCGCGCCACTGCTGCATCTGGAGTCGCGTCCGGATGCCTGGGAGCGCTGGTTTGAGATACAGGGCCAGCCCGTCACCGGCCTACGGGGAATGATGTTCGATCAGTTTTCGACCATGATTCAGGCCACGATTCATGGGTTGGGCGTGGCTCTGTTACCGTCATATCTGCTGCAGGATGATTTGCGCACCGGGCGGCTTGTCCAGGCATGGGACGGGCCGCGCGTGAGCCTTGGCAGCTATTATCTGGTCTGGCCGAATGACCGCTCGATGCCCGAGCCTCTACGGTCTTTCCAAGCCTGGATCAGTGAACAGATTGGGGCAGACGCCCACGCCTAACGCGGCCTTAGAACTTGCCGTTGTCATTTTTCCATTCGCTGCGTGGTGCAATGGACTCAACCGTGTCCCAGTGTTCGACGATCTTGCTATCTGCAACGCGGTACAGATCATAAAATGCGCTGTGAGTGCCCTGATATTCACCTTCGCACACGGTCAGTACAAAATCCCCTTCCGCCAATACCCGATGCAGATGCTGATAGTTTAGGGCGTTCCTATCGGCCAATGCGGTCCTCAAGGCAGTCAAGTCATCCGAGAGCTGCGGGCTGTGTTCTACGTAAGCGGAAGTGTTGATACAGGCCTCTATCTGGTCGAGATCCCCGGCAATCAACGCGGTTTCGACGAAGGCGCGAACAAAGGCCCGGTTTTCCTCGGTTTGCTCGACATCCCGAACTTCGGTCGGACCATCCACCATACTGTGATCCGAGCCGTTTGGCCCCATCCGTTTCTGGATATTGTCCCAATGCTCTACCGCTTGCCCGTCTTCGAACCGGAACACTTCGAAGCCGATATTACGACGCGAGAAATCATATTCCGTATGCGCAAATACAAAATCGCCGTCTTCAAAGGCGCGTACGATATTCACGCGCGGTGAGGTCTGGGACAGCCGTTTGAATAGGGATGCAAGCCCTTCGCTGCCTTCATGGGTTTGAGGATTGTGCTGGATGTATCGTGCTTCATTTACCACCGAAACCGGACCCGGATCGCCCGTTTCGATGCTTTTGAGCAAGGCAGATATGCGATCTTTGTTGGACTTCTCCATACCGGGTTCCCTTCAGGTCTGACTACTCCGTGATCACAATGGCAGGCGACGTGTCAGGCATCAACGCCAGCAACAGCCAAACCCTGCGCGGCCTTCGGCCTTGCGTCCTGCGGACGGCAGGGGGCCAGGCAGGCGCGGGCTGCGTCC
>NZ_JBQFZR010000007.1:0-66172 GCF_056542345.1 Ruegeria sp. AD5 | reverse complement strand
CCCAATCAAAAACCTCAGATGCCCCCAGTCTCTCCCGAGCGTCTCCGCAGCTCCCACCGCGTCCCAGCACCTCAGCAGCGCCGGTGAAGGGCGTTCTATGCCTTACGCATTCAACGCGCAAGTGGAAAATTCAAGAATATCGCAAAAAACTTCAAATTCATTTTTTAAGCAATAGTTTCAAATAGTTGAGTGGCACTCACCTCATAGAAATCGGCGAAAATCATCCTTCAAGCACACCAGATATACCGCCTAGGTTTCAGTGCTTGTTGGTTCAAACCCAACATATAGTGAGAACACTACAGTCACCCACAAGACTATACCGACTCGACGGCAATCAGCGATTCATTTCTAATCCCGGAATCGCGCCCGATATCGGCGCCGTCAGGCGCAATGCAAGTTGGTCTTACAGGGCCTTGCGCATTGTCTATGGATAGGCTCAGGTCTTTTCAAAGCAAACCCGATACGCCTGTGACCTTGATATGACGAATGACATTAAGTTTCCCTTGCTGCGAACCGTTGGATTTGACGGTCTGTTGGTGACCTTTGCGCAAACCATGTCCGAGCCGTCCAACCGCGCCGCCCTGGCGTTTCGGGGCACAGTCGAGGCGCAGCAGATTGACGGCGTGCTTGAGACGTCGGCCTCGCTGGCATCTGCATTTATAAGGTTTGATCCATTAAGCCTGTCGCATCGGGACATCGAAGAGTTGCTGCGGGCTATGCTGGTCAGTCGCGATTGGTACGCTGCATCTTTGCCTGCGGGGCGACGATTCTGGAAAGTGCCGACGGTCTACGGTTCCGATCTTGCGCCACAGCTAGAAGACGCGGCATTGGCAGCAGGGTTGTCACCAGCGGACGCCATTGATCGTCTCAGCCAATCGCGTGTGCGGGTTTTAACCATCGGATTTGCGCCGGGCCAACCTTATCTCGGGCCACTCGGACCCGAATTCAACATTCCACGCCTGAAAGAGCTGACGCCGATGGTACCTGAAGGGGCGTTGGTTTTGGCAATTTCGCAATTTGTCCTGTTCTCGGGGCCAACCCCAACCGGATGGCGTCATGTTGGACAAACTGCGTTTCGTTGCTTTCGTCCGGACATGGAGCAAAGTTTTGCCCTCAACCCCGGTGATGAGATGCAGTTCATCTCAGTCACGCGCGAAGAGCTTGAGGATATCCGTACAACCTGCACTGATGGCTCTGGTGGTGCGAGTTGCGAGGAGATCACGACATGACGCTGATCGTCCATCGCATCGGCCCAGCTTGCACGGTTCAGGATCAAGGGCGCACCGGGTATCTGGATCAAGGCCTGTCGCGTTCGGGTGCCGCAGATATAGTTGCGCTTTATGAAGGGGCCGCGTTGCTTGGTAACACTCCAACGAGCGCCGCCCTCGAAATGGCGGGGATGGGTGGCGAGTTTGAGGCAACCGCACCAACCGCCATCGCGCTGACCGGCGCACCGATGCAGGCCAGTATCGATGGCAGCCCCGTCTTGTGGAATGCCTCGCATCATATGGAGGCTGGGCAGCGGCTGGTAGTCGGGTCGGTGCTGCAGGGCAGTTACGGGTATCTGAATCTGGGTGGCGGGATCGGGGCCGACATGACTCTGGGCTCACGCGCGGCCCATCTGACCGCAAGGATCGGGCGCGCTGTTCAAGCGGGTGATCACCTGCCTTCGACGGAAACCGGCAAGACCGGCCTGAAGCTGCGTTCGGAGGATCGGTTTTCAGGTGGGACGTTGCGGGTTGTGGCCAGCTTTCAAACTGCACTGTTCGATGACGAGACGCTGGCACGGTTTACGCAAACGACATTCCGCCGCGGCGCCCGAGCCAACCGGATGGGTATGCAGCTGGATAGTGAAGGTGACGGCTTCGCGGCCAAGGGTCAATTGAACATACTGTCCGAAGTCATAACCCCCGGCGATATACAGATGACCGGCACCGGTGCGCCCTTCATCCTACTGCCCGAGTGCCAGACCACCGGAGGTTACCCGCGCATCGCAACCGTTCTGCCCTGTGATCTGCCTCGTGCTGCACAGACCCCGGCGGGAGGCGAGGTGCGCTTCGAATTCGTAACACTGGAACAAGCCATCACGCTGCAAGCCGCATTTAAGGCCGACCTTGCCCGCCTGCCCGCCCGTGTTGAACCATTGGTCCGCGATCCGCATGACATCCCGGACCTCCTGTCCTACCAACTGATCAGCGGAATGATCTCTGCCACCGAATAAGGAGTTATTGCGATGCCGAGCGTCGATCTGAATGCCGATATGGGCGAAAGCTTTGGCCCGTGGAAGATGGGTGATGATGAAAGCCTTCTGAAGATCATCACCTCGGCCAATATTGCCTGTGGCTTTCATGCGGGTGACCCTGATGTGATGGCCAAGACCATGGCTCTGGCAGCCCAGAACGGTGTGGGCATCGGTGCGCATCCCGGTTTTCCTGATCTGCAGGGATTTGGGCGTCGAAACATGAAAGTGCCCCATGACAGTTTGCGCAATCTGGTGCGTTATCAGCTTGGATCGGCAATCGGTATGGCCAAGGCGGTGGGCACCGAAGTACGTCACCTGAAATTGCACGGGGCGCTGGCCAACATGTGTTCGGTCGATATCGATATGGCGCGGGCCTGTTATCAGGGTGCATTGGACGTGGACCCGGACATCATCATCATGGTGTTGGCGGTCACCAAACAAGAAGAAGCGGTGCGCGAGCTGGGCTGCAAATGGGTGGGCGAGATTTTTGCCGACCGTGCCTATAATGACGATGGCACTTTGGTGGATCGGTCACTGCCGGGAGCCGTGATCCATGATCCGGCGCTGGCCGGACCACGTATTCTGGAAATGGTGAAGGAAGGCGCCATCATCACCAAATCCGGCAAACGCCTTGAGACCTCAATCGATACGATCTGCCTGCATGGTGATGGCCCGACGGCAGTTCAGATCGCGCACTCGGTGCGCGAGAACCTGATCGCGGGCGGAGTCGAGGTCACAAAATTCATCCGTTAGTTACAACAACGTAACTTTGGCACCCCATCTCCAAACTGTTGCCCATGCAGGCCTTAGCGCCTAGCATGCATGGCAAGTGCATGATCTGACTACCACAAATCCAAGCAACGCGCCGCAAGGAGGTGAGCCTATGTCTTTTGATCTGATGTCCTACCAGCCAAGGGGCGACAAGAAGAACTCGGACTTCTTCACCGAATATCTTCCCAGGATTTACGAGCGCCGCATCAGCTCGGGCATTGCGGATCAGGTCGGTGCGATGCGGGCCATTGTCATTCAGGTCGAGACAGATGCGCTGTTTGACACGCTGGTCGAGCTTTATGTGATGACCCCCTATCGCCACACCACCAGCTATTTGGGACAGACACACAAGTTCTCGGTGATGCATTCACATGCCGATTATCCGGCGCTGATCCTGATGGCTCCGCTCAGCCCGGCATTCGAGGATTTCATCCCGCGTATCAATCGTATGTACCCGCTGGCGCGCGGTAAGCCGCAGACGCGATATGTAGGTGAGATTTACGGTGCCACCGACCTGAAGGCGCTGACTGGATCGCTGGAGGATCAGAATATTCGGTTCGAATATTCTGGGGACACCGAAAATCCGTTCTACACGCTGGAAGGATACCGCTTTACGACGCCATCGGATTTCACGTGCAATCGTGTCGGCTATTCCACGCTGGATTTCAACGACTCAGACAGTCTGGGGTTAGGCGACCGTGTTTTGCTGAGCGATGTGGAACAAGCCAAGCTGGATCAGGCCGCTGCGTTTGGGATGGATAGCAAAATCGCACCCCTGATGCTGGGGATCGACCATCTGGCGACACGCATTCTGGCCGGGGAACGTGAGGACGCGATCCTCGAGTTTCTGACCATGGTGCCTTATTACTTCTGGGGGGCGTACAACATCTTCGACATGAACTCGTCGACCAATGTGAATCGCAATGCCAATGTGGATGACGACAAGAAATCCCCTGCCAAGGTCTTTACTGCAAACAACACGCCCTCATTCGTGAACTCTTTCGAGCAATTGCCGATGCCAACCGAGGATTTCGTGCGTAATTTCGGACGACGCTTGCACCACATGGCGGTTGAAATCCAGGACGGCGACCATGGCGCGGGTGAGAAAAATGTCGATTTCGTGGTCAACACTCTTAAAGACAAGGGCGTTCCGTTCCTGGCCCATGTGGTCGGGGAATGCAAAGATGATCCGAACCTGAAACAGATCTTCTCAAAGCACTCGAAACACACGCTGCTGATCACCGAATACATCGAACGCTGCCATCACTACGACGGCTTCTTCACCAAGGATAACGTTGCAGCCTTAACTGCGGCGGCCGGGCAAGATGAACAGTACAAGCACGGCCACGTCTTCGATTGATTTACCATAAAAAATGGGCTGCGAGGTCATCGCAGCCCAGGCCCATCCAGGAGAGAATGCCGGGTCTTATGACGGCCCGATCATGAAACACGTGACATTGCGCGCCTGTAACCGACGACAGGCCAGATCAGCCTGTTCGCGGGTCATACCCTGAAATGTCGCGTCAAACCCACGCGAGCTTTGGTTCACCTTTCGCAAAGTGCCTTCCAAAGTGGTCATTTCCGACAGCGCAGTTTTCAACAGAACCTTCTCGGCCTCATACCGCGTGGTGTAGCGGCCAACATTGACGCCCCAAAGGTGACCGCCGGAAGTGGACAAGCGGGTCACAACTTCGGGTTCAGGCTCGGGCTGCTTGGCCGGTTCGACCGAGGCCAGCACCACGTTTTCGGAAGGCTTGTCGCCATCCGACGGTGCTATGTCTGCTGCTGCAATCGCAGCAGCGATACCGTCCTGAATCCGGGTGTTGTCTTTTTCAGCCGTTGCAGCGACCGACCCCGCGACCTGAACCGTTTCGCTCGCCACCGGGCGCAACACCGGGCGCAGGCTCTTTTTCGGCGGGCCCGCTTGGGCGACCACTTGTGCACTACCAAGACCTGCATTCCCTGCATAGACCGGGCGGGCGGGCTTACGGATTGGCGCACGCGAGGGGGCACGGCGGAAACCCATATCCAAAAGTTCGGCCACTCGGGCGTTGCGCGATGCACCTGATTTACCACCGAAGACGGTCGCAATGATACGTTCATCCTTGCGCTTGGCTGAAGCAACCAGATTAAACCCTGCAGCGCGGGTATAGCCGGTCTTGATCCCATCGGCGCCCCGATAGGCTGCCAAAAGGCGGCGGTTGGTGTTCGGTACAGTCTTGATCCCGGCATTCGTCGATTGGCGCGAGAACAGATTGTAGTACTGCGGGTAATCATACAGCAGATGACGGCCCAGCGTGGTCATATCCCGCGCGGTCGACAAATGCCCCGACTCGGTCAAACCATGGGCATTCTTGAAGGTGGTCCGGCTCATCCCCATCGCTTTGGCGGTGCGGGTCATGCGACGAGCAAACGCCGCCTCGGACCCGCTGAGGGCGATGCCGATCGCGGTTGCCGCGTCATTGGCGGATTTCACCGCCGCCGCCCGGATCAGATAGCGAAACGCGATTCGCTGCCCAGTGCGCAAACCCAGCTTCGAGGGCGGCTCAGCCGCTGCAGCCTTGGTGATGCGCACCTGAGTGTCCAACGTGATCTCACCATTCCGCACGGCCTCAAACGCAATATACAGCGTCATCATCTTGGTCAGAGATGCCGGATGCAACCGCGTGTCGGCATTGCGGGAATGCAGCACTTCTCCGGTGCGTGCGTCGATCACCATGGCCGCGTAAGGGGCCGCCATGCCCTGAAGTGGTGCAAATGAAAGCAGCCACAGAAATGCTATAAGTAATAAGCCCATTCGGGCCGGAACTGTCCGCCGAATCTGCACGATCTTTGCCTCTGTCTGCCTCGCGCCGCCGGGTTTTCCCGGTCAGCAATTTTTATTTTGATATTCTTCAGGCTAACACAGGGACGGGTTTAAAGAAACTGAAAGCTGCGTTTGAGTGGATCATATACACATCCAGACTCACGCTACATATGGTGCTTCATGCGCGCCCGAACACCATACCGGCGATTGTGCCGAATTTCAGGCAAGCCGTGTCATCGAATTTTTTGTGACTGATGTCAAACGGCAACAGGTCAGGAAATCTGATCAATCAAAGCTGAAAGATCACCCAAATCCTTCAACTCGCGGAACCGTGGGTTGGAAGTTGGGACCTCGGCCTGCTCGACCTCCCATACCAACCCGTGCGGGACATGCACGCCCCAGCACCCGGCTTCGATTGGGGCCACCACGTCAGAACGCATCGAGTTTCCGATCATCATCGAAGCGTCGGGTCCATCACCGTACTGGTCAAAAATCTCCGCATAGGTCGCCGCCGTTTTTTCGCTCACGATCTCGACGCCATCGAACAGCTCACCCAATCCGGATTGCGCCAGCTTACGCTCCTGATCGATCAGGTCGCCCTTGGTGATCAGCAGAACCTTATGCGTCTCGGCCACCGCCTCGATGGCCTCGCGCGCATGGGGGAGCAGTTCGATGGGATGTGCCAGCATCTCCTGCCCCGCTTCAACAAGTTGGCGGATGACGCGCGCCGGTACGCGATCTTCCGTCACCTCAATCGCTGTCTCGATCATCGACAGGGTAAAGCCCTTGATGCCATACCCATAGTGCTGGATATTGCGCTTTTCGGCGGCAAGTAGACGTTCCATCAGGTGATCGTGATCGGCGTGATCGGCGAGCAATTCGGCAAAATATGCCTGAGTCAGCTGGAAGAAACGCTCGTTATGCCAAAGGGTATCGTCTGCATCGAACCCGATTGTTGTCAGCTTGTCCCGCATCGCATTTCCGTCCGGTTGCTCTTTTCTCTGGCCACCGTGACGTTATATAAGCCGGGAAACAATTCGTAGTGTTAATCGAGATTCTCTTACAGCAATGCGCAAACACCAGTGGATCATGTCTGAAAAGGACGACGAAGACGACGACACGTCGGTCCTGGTGCAAACGCGCCCCAAGACCAAGCGGCCTCCGCTGTATAAGGTGTTGTTGCTGAATGACGATTATACACCGATGGAGTTCGTGGTGCATGTGCTGGAACGGTTCTTCGGCATGACCCATGCGCAGGCGTTCGAAATCATGCTGACGGTGCACAAGAAAGGTGTCGCCGTGGTTGGCGTGTTCAGCCATGAGATTGCCGAGACCAAGGTCGGGCAAGTGATGGATTTCGCGCGCAGGCATCAGCACCCGCTGCAATGCACCATGGAACGCGAAGAATAACGCGCGGCCATGTCCTCTCGCCTTGATCTAGCCTTGAACAGCGGGCTCACCCTGTCGCAACCGCTGACTGTTTTGGCGCCTACCCCGGACCACGATTTGTCAGACCTTCCGCGCGAGGCGCAGGTGGTGCAGCCGTTCAAACCGTTCCACGATCATTTTGCCACGCAGGGCTTTGTCGCTACGCCCAATAGTGACGCGCCTTGCCAGGATGCAGTCGTGTTTCTACCGCGCGCCAAGGCGCTGGCCCGGGCGCTGATCCATCAGGCCTGCAGCCGCGCCAGCGGGGTCATCGTGGTGGACGGGGCCAAAACCGATGGCGTCGACAGTTTGCTGAAAGACATCCGCAAGCGGGTCGCGATCGAGGGTCCAATCTCGAAGGCACATGGCAAGATTTTCTGGTTTCAGTCTGATGCGGACGCCTTTGCCGACTGGGCTGCGCCTGAAAACCAAATGGTTGACGGCTTCCATACCGCGCCCGGTGTGTTTTCCGCCGATGGTATCGATCCTGCCTCGGCCCTGCTGCTGAAGTCTCTGCCAACCAAGCGCGGCACGCGCATCGCTGATCTGGGTGCAGGTTGGGGCTTTCTGTCCGCCATGCTGATCGACGACACCTTGCGCAGCCTGCATCTGGTTGAGGCCGACCACACCGCCCTTACTTGTGCCCGCGCCAATGTCACCGACCCCCGTGCGCAGTTCCACTGGGCCGACGCCACCAAATGGAGCGCGCCCGAGCCGCTGGACATGGTGATCATGAATCCGCCCTTTCACACCTCGCGCAGCGCCGACCCGACATTGGGCCAGGGCTTTATCACCAGTGCTGCACGCAACCTCACCCGCAACGGTCAACTCTGGATGGTTGCAAATCGCCACCTGCCTTACGAGGCCACGCTGGCCGAGGCTTTCGACCGTGTTGACGAAGTGGCAGGAGACAACCGCTTCAAGGTTTTCCATGCCTCTCGCCCTCGGGGCTGAGGCCCGCTAACCTGCGCCAGAACTCAGGAGGATTCGCATGTCCTTTTCCATCGCGGGCAAGACCGCAATCGTCACCGGGGGTGCCAACGGCATCGGACTGGCCATCGGACGGCACTTTGCCGATGCAGGCGCCAATGTCATGTTCGCCGATATGGATGAAAAGCGCCTGTCCGATGAGCTGGGCGAACAGGCGGATGACAGCAACATCCGTTATTTCGCCGGTGACCTGCGTGAAAAGCTGACCATAGCCAATCTGCTTTCGGCCACGCTAGATGCGTTTGATCAGGTTGATATCCTGATCAATGGTGCGCGGCAGGTGATCCCGTCGGACCCGCTGGACACCGATGACGATTCCGTGCGCACATTGCTGAACCAGAACCTGATGCCCGCGCTGCGACTGAGCCAACTAGTGGCTAAGCGATTTATCAAACAGGCTTATGGAGACGATGAGAACCCTGCCGGGTCAATCATCAACCTGTCCTCGATTGCCGCACGCCGCACCCATCCCGATCTGATGGCCTATTCCGTTTCGACCGCTGCGCTGGATCAGATGACCCGTTCGTTGGCGGTTGCACTTGCGCCCAGCCGCATTCGCGTAAACTCCATCGCACTAGGATCGGTCATGAGCGCCTCATTGCAGTCAACGCTGAAAGAAAACCGAGATTTCCGGGACGACATCGAAAAACATACTCCGCTTTCCCGGATTGCCGCTCCGAACGAACTGGTCGAAACCGCGCAATTTCTCGCGTCGGACGCTGCGGGCTTCATGACAGGCCAAATTCTAACCATTGACGGAGGCCGCACCCTGCTGGACCCTGTCGCAGCCCCGGCCCACTGATCCCAATGTTCGATAAAGAAAAAGCCACCGCCGCTGCCTGGTTCCGCCAGTTGCGAGATGACATCGTAACCGCCTTCGAAGCGTTGGAAGACAGCCACACCTCAGGCCCCTTCTCGGATTCTCAGCCGGGAAGGTTCGAAGTCAAAGAAACTAAACGGCAGTCTGACGATGGCTCCGACGCGGGCGGCGGGCTGATGTCGGTGATGCGCGGGGGCCGCGTGTTCGAGAAGGTGGGCGTTAATGTCTCAACCGTCTTTGGTACGCTGGGTGAGCGCGCGCAAAACGCGATGGCCGCGCGCAAGGGTATTCCGGGGATGAAGGACGACCCCCGGTTCTGGGCTTCGGGCATCAGCCTTGTGGCCCATATGCAGAACCCGCATGTGCCTGCGGTCCATATGAACACCCGGATGTTCTGGACCCCACATGCCTGGTGGTTCGGCGGCGGCTCCGACCTGAATCCCTGCATCGAATATGACGGCGACACCGCCCATTTCCACGCCACCCAAAAAGCGCATCTCGACCCGCACGGACCCGGCCACTACCCGCGCCTCAAAGATTGGGCTGACGAGTATTTTTATATCCCCCACCGAAAGCGCGCTCGGGGTGTCGGCGGGATCTTCATGGATGACTATTGCACCGGCGACTGGCAGGCGGATTTTGCGCTGACGCAGGACATCGGTCGCGCCTTCCTGCCCGCCTTTCTGCCTCTGGTCGAAAAACGCCGAGTGCAAAGCTTTGACGACGCGGACAAAAACACCCAGCTGGTGCATCGTGGGCTCTATGCCGAATACAATCTGGTCTATGACCGGGGTACCAAGTTTGGTCTGGAAACCGGGCACGACCCTGATGCTGTTCTGATGAGTCTGCCGCCCTTGGCCAAATGGGTCTGACCGCTAAAACCCCATATCGATGGAATTATCAAAGCAGTAGTTTTGCGCCGAAGCGGCGGACAGGTTCTCACCCACCCTGTTGACGGTCAAAGAATATCCCGGATTGGTATCCGCACCGGGCGGAGGGGTTAGCGAAAACTGCACTGTGCGAACACCTTTCTCGTAAGCTTTGGAAACATAAATCCGCTGCGAGTTTGAAACTCCCAATGTGCGAACTGCATAATCACCAATTCCACACCAATAGGTGACCGCGGCCGAGGATCCACCGACAGGCTTCACTTCGTAGGTTCCATCCTTTAGCGGCGTGATCTGGGTTCTGAACTGCGGTCTAAGTTTATAGCCAAAACCAACGCCCTGAGACTGCGCAATGGTGGGGGCCAGTATGATGGCTGTCAAAGAGAGGCATGTAAGAAAACGCATTTAAAACACCCTATGAAAAACGCGATCACGGCTGAGACGACGTGGGACCAACCAGCCTATACGAATCAATATAGTCAAACCGGGCCTCAGGTCTAACTCAACCCGTAACACATCAGCTTGAGTGAAAATTCTTTCTTTGAATATGTGGTGCGCTATGATCTCAGCATCAGCAGTTTCCAGAGTGGCCCGTGGAAAAGTCATTTCCCAAAGACTGGTTCGATCTTTCCGGTGAAAAATACGCCGACTTCGGTGCGTTATTTTATCTGGCTGCCCTGACCAAAACGCATCGTAACCGCAGTTTGGCACAGGTTCTCTATGCGTTCGAAACGCCGCTGAGATTGGGCCAGTATCACATCTTCCGCCAAAACGGCTTTCCGCGCGGATTCGTGACATTTGCCGGTCTCAGCCCGGAAGCCGAATATCGCTATGCGGTGAAGGAAGAGCCGCTGAGAGATGTCGATTTCGCCAGTGGCTCATCCTTCTGGATCATCGATATGGTGGCACCCTTCGGCCAAACTCGTCAGATCGTCGACATGCTGAAACGGGACATCCCGCACCCACGCGTGCGCACCAATCGCCTCAGGAGCGACCTATCCACAAAACGTATCGTCGAATGGACACGCGATGACCAGCAACAGGTGCATATGCGCCTTTACCGCGATGCCGAATTTGCCAGAACGCTCGAGCAGGAAAACGGATGACTTCGGTTGTAACCATATCGGGCGATATCACGGGCGACGTGACCGGCTTTCCTCCGAATGTCGCCTCGGGTGACCTCGATGTCACCGCAACATCGGATTTCGGGACCTTCACCGGGGCCACCTGGGCAATCTCCGATCAACCGGATTTCGGCACCGCCTCAATAGATGCGAACGGTACGTGGACCTATACCGTCGACCCGGCCTTCTTCGATAGCCTCGATGACGGAGAAATCCAATTGGACTCGTTCGAGGTGACGGTCACCGCCAATTTCACCAATGGTTTCTTCACCTTCAGTGGAACCCAGACCCAGATCATTGATATCACTATCGAAGGCGTTTGCTTTACCGCAGGCACTCTGATTGAAACGGCGGAAGGCCAGCGCGCCATTGAGACCCTGCGCGTGGATGACGACGTGTTAACTGCCGATCACGGAATACAGCCGATCCGCTGGATCGAAAGCTGCACCATGTCGCCCGAGCGGTTGCGCGCAAATCCTGCGATGCGCCCGGTGCGTGTGACCGCAGGCAGTCTGGGACCCGGTGTTCCATCCCGCGATTTGCTGGTGTCTCAACAGCATCGCCTCCTGATCCGTGGCCCCAAGGTCGAGATGCTGTTCGGCGCGCCCGAAGTGTTGGTCGCCGCCAAACATCTGTGCTCGTGGCCGGGAATAGATATTGATACCGGTGATGAGCCGGTCGAATACCTGCATATCCTGCTTGACAGGCACGAGATTTTGTTTGCCGAAGGAGCTCAGGCCGAAAGCCTGTTTCTGGGTGAAGAAACCCTCCACACGCTGTCTTCTGACGCGCTCCAGGAACTCGCCGAGATATTCCCCGAGCGCGCCTCGGACGAACATATCGGCTTCGGCCTTGCTGCGCGGCTGATCCTGCGCGAACATGAGGCGCGTGCGCTTGCCTAGGTCCTAGACAACCCGCCCACCGACATCCTGTGGAGCCAGCGCGACGGTCTTGATCACCGCATAGCATGTACTGCCCTGCTGCAAACCCAGCGCCGCGACCGAGCGTCGGGTCACGCGCGCCAGCACAACACCCGCAGTTGTTTTGACCGACACGATTGCACCGGGCCCCTCACCTGCCCGGATCGCCTCGACCTGCCCCGACAACACATTCAAGGCTGAAAGACCCTCGGGTGGTCTATTGGACAGGATCACCTCTTGCGCCGGAATACGAATACGCAGCTCTTCGCCGATTTGATGGGCAATCCGAGGCAGGTAAAGACGAGCGCCACCGGCATCAAGTTCGGACAGGCCATCGTCGTGATGCGCCGTAACACGGACCCGCAGAACGGCCCCCACCGCGCGCACGCCTGCAGGGGCCACGGATGGGTCCGACAGAACATCGGACGCGGGACCATGCCGCACGACACGCCCGTCCTGCAGCGCGACCACGGACGTTGCAAGCCGGGCAACCTCGGCCGCCGAATGGGTCACATAAAGTATCGGGACCGATACCTCGTCCCGCAACCGTTCGAAATAGGGCAGGATTTCAGCCTTTCGCGCGTCGTCGAGCGCGGCCAGAGGCTCATCCGCAAGGATCAGGCGCGGGCTGGCCAGCAGGGCGCGGCCAATGGCGACGCGCTGTTTCTCACCCCCCGATAGCATCGCTGGGCGGCGGTCCAGCAGATGGCCAACACCCAACATCTCGATCACCCGATCCGGGTTTTCGCGTCGTGCCCCGCGCGGTGCAAACCAGCGACCATAATTCAGGTTCTGGCGTACGGTCAGATGCGGGAACAGACGGCCTTCCTGAAAGATATAGCCCAAGCGCCGTCTATGTGGCGGCAGCCACGCACCGCGATCCGTGTCGAACAACACCCAATCGCCAACCGCGACCCGCCCGGCCTCGGGTCTCAGTAGCCCCGCGACTGCATTCACCACCGTCGTCTTTCCCGAACCAGAACGCCCAAACAGAACCGTTACACCGGAAGGTGCGTCGAAATCGAGGTCCAGCTTCATCCCGGGCAGCTGGTGTTGCAGGCGGACGGACAGGCTCATGATCCGGCCACGCGTTTGGCCACACGACGGCCCACATATTCCGACAGCAAAAGCGCGCCCATGGCGACGATGATAGAGATGATCACCAACCGAGTCGCCGCCGCCTCACCCCCTGGAACCTGCAAAAACGCATAGACTGCCGAGGGCAGCGTCTGCGTCTGACCGGGTATGTTCGAAACAAAGGTGATCGTGGCCCCGAACTCTCCCATCGCCTTGGCAAACGCCAGGATCGCGCCCGCAATGACCCCAGGCAGGATCATTGGCAGCGTCACCGTTCCAAAGACCAGCAAACGCGACGCCCCCAAAGTGGCGCCTGCCTGTTCCAGTTTTGGGTCTACTGCCTCGATCGACAGCCGGATCGCGCGCACCATCAGCGGAAAAGCCATGATCCCGGCAGCCAGCGCAGCGCCAGTCCATCGGAAAGCAAAAACGATCCCAAGCTCGGCCAAAGGCGCGCCCAACGGCCCCTGAATCCCAAAGGTCAGCAGCAGCAGATAGCCGGTCACCACCGGCGGCAAGATCAGAGGCAGATGAACCAGACCATTCAGCAACTGGCGCCCCGGAAACCGCCAGCGCGCAAGCGCATAGGCAATGAAAATCCCAAAGGGCAACGTGATCAGCGTTGCCCAGAACGATACGCGCAACGACAGGCGCAATGCCTCCATCTCTGCCGGGCCCAACCATCCCATCGTACTACCCTTCGGGCAGGGAGAACCCCTGCCTCACAAATTCGGCCCGTGCGGAATTGCCTTGCAAATAGGTCAAAAGCGCGTGCGCCGTAGGTCCTGCAGTAGAAGTCAGGGCTGCTGGATACACAATTTTCGGATGGACATCCGCAGGGATGACACCGATGACCCCGACCCGCTCATCAGCCACAGCGTCCGAGCGATAGACGATCCCCAAAGGCGCCGCCCCAGTCGCAACCAGCGCCAGCGCGGCACGAACATTGTCAGTCTGGGCAATCCGGTCCTGAACATCGCCCCAGAGTCCCAGACCCTGTAACGCGGCCTTGCCATAGATGCCCGCAGGCACCGCATCGACCAAAGCCATGGCCAGATACCCACTGCCTAGACGGGTGCTCAGGTCAAACCCCGCCTCAATCTCGGCCGTGTCAGCCCCCGGCGCACCAATCAAAACCAGCCCGTTACCCAGCAACTCAATACGTGAAGCGGTATCGATCAGGCCCTGATCCTGCAGCACGTCCATCCAATCCTCGTTGGCGGAAATGAACAGATCGGCGGGCGCCCCCGCTTGTATCTGCCGCGCCAGCACCGAGGAGGCCGAGTACGACACCGTCACCTCTTGCCCGGTCTCAGCCTCATAACTTCTGGCAATCACGTCCAGTGCGGTCTTGAGGCTGGCGGCGGCAAAAACCAGCACGCCCTCGGCCCGAACCGGGACAGCGAGTATCGCGCAGAAGGCCAAAGCTGCGATCAGACAGCGACAGGCGCCCGTCATTCTTTGCCTCCGGATCAGAGGGTTGCAATCCCTCTGGGAATATCGGAGGCAACACGTGGCAGGCAAGGCCCTTTGGCCTTACAACCAAAGCTACGGCCTATATTGAACTCAGAATTCGGTGGAAAACGAGAATCGCCCAACCCAAGATCAATATGCTGTCGCGCTTCTCTAAAACCGGATACTCCCGAGGTAGAGCGCTCAATCGCTAAACAACGTGTCTGATCCGCCTCGCCTGAACAGCGATATCCGCATTTCGCTATTCAACCACGATATGACACATGAGTTTGCTCGATTGGTAACCGCGCCCAGTTGCCTAAACGCTGATCTGAAACCTTGCGCAATTTTGCAAAAGAAATTGTGCTATACCCTCTTGCACCCACGCACGGGCTTAGCTACATGAGCCCTCACGGGTGATTAGCTCAGTTGGTAGAGCGCTTCGTTTACACCGAAGATGTCGGGAGTTCGAGTCTCTCATCACCCACCACTTCCACAACCTCTCAAACACCTTATTTTTATAGGCTTTCGAGCGCCGCGAATTCCCGAATGTCTAGCAGGCAGTTCGAAAATGTCTAGCAAACACGACGGGCAAAACAGTCCGAGACACCTTACAGTTGGATAGGAATTGATAGGTTTGAGGGGGCTCAACCACACTGTTCCTTGTTCAATTCTAATTCCGATTCGAGCGTCTGCCCCACTTCGTGCTACGGATTGCTGCGTTGGTTTACTGTGATCACGAAGCGTTCTTCCCAATCAAACAGGTTCAGATTCTGTTACCCCACCAGACTCTGTCTTCAACTCAGTCCGCATCCATTTTCGAGCTGCATTGAGACTTTGACGGTAGTCGTCAGCCGCCACACTAAGGGACTCTGGAGAAGTGGCTCGGTCAAGGTCATCGACTGACCAATCTTCCGCTAGTCTTTTACTGATTGCGTAGCACGTGGCTTTTCCAACGCGAAAAGCAGTGAATCGCTGTGCAGCTTGCAATACTAGCTTGCGAAGCATCTCAGCTTCCACTTGTCCCGAAAATGACAACTCAAGCTCTGAGGCCATTCTGTCGACTGCAGAATACTTGCCATTAACGAATAGTGTCTGAGCATCCTTGTAGAACTTTCCAGCGCGCCCTTTGATGCCTTTAGCTTCAATTTCTTCGGGCTTTACCAAGATTTCTATCTGGGGCACTCGTTCAAGTGCTTTGGTTTCCTTTGACAGCTTGGCTCCATCTGGAGCCCTTCGCACACGACGCGGAGTGGCACGTTTGGATCGTTCGTTGATGCGATCAAATATGCCGTCGACATCGTCGTCGACACCCTCTGTTTCCGCAGGCTCAGTTTCATCTGTACCTTGATCAAACAGATCGACACGGTCCGGCAGCGCCTTTGAAGGCGAGAATGCGACTGTCGGAACTTTGAACTCATCCAGCAACTTCTGAAGGTCCTTTTGGAGGTCATCAAGGTTGTCATCGCTCGGTGGATGCGCATCTTTGATAACTTCCTTCACCCACTGCGGCATAAGCTCCCTCACTTGTGCAGCGAAGTGTTCAATCGTTAACGCGGAACGATCGCTGGGCGAGGTAAGGCCATCTCGGTACTGGTTGGGAAGTGCCATTTCTTCAGGCAACATGATCTCCACTGTCAGCACTGTGGAACCAAACGGAATTCCAAAGTTTGGAGCGGCGGCAGACCAACGCTTTTTGTTTTTTAAGTCATAGCGTTCACCTTTGTGAACCAACGCACAAAATGTCGTCGACTGCGTCGCAGGGTTCTTCAATGAGCTCAACGTGTGCCCGTGGTTGAGATGCTTCGGATCATGCACGTAGTGAACGATTACACCTGTCTCTGGGCAAGTCACCTGCTCGGCGTGTGGCAAAGATGGGATCACGGACGCGAGTGGTTTCAGGGACCGAAACCTACCTTCTTCGTTCTTCCCCCCACCTTTCGTCATGGCCGTGTTGATGAACACTTCAACCCCCGGCCGGAATTCGGCAAACCTCTGAAAAATCTGAGTTGTGACGTAGCTTCGATCTACCGCAACATCTCTTCCTATCGGGCGCTCAACGGTGTCGTGTTCGCGATCCTCGCCAAGCAGGACAACCTCGGTCCAGTCGATGTTCTTTGGCATCCCCTCTGAGGTCGCAGCCCAAGTAACGTCATACACTGTGTCCTCTTTTCCATCGTCGAACTGCACCGGAAATCTTACGTATGTCTTCATTTCTTCATCGTAACCAATGGTGACTTCATGGATCACTCCGTCTTTGCAAGACCGATAGCGTATGCCCTCAGGATTTATGGTTAACCCTGAAACCTTTGCTCCGATACCAAAGTTCTCGTCCAGCGCTAGTTGCTTGTTTATTGATGACGATAGGTTGGTCGCTACGCGCAAGTCACTCTCACTCATCCCCGGCCCCGTATTCCAGAAAGTGAGTTTTCGGACACCCTCGATATTCGTTGGGTAGACTCGGACTGTTCTCTCGCCTTCTGGAGCCAAGGCGGCGTTCTCTTGAGCGTTCATAAAGAATTCCCGTACGAGAGTATGGGTTGGTGCTTGCTCAATTAGTCGGTTGATTAAGAAACGGTCGTTGTCAATTTGAAGTGGCTCGGCACTCATACTGGTATCCTAAAGCTTAAAAGTGTCGGAATCGCTCGAAGAGGATGGGTTGAATTTTCTTTCCAGCTCGCTGGTAGCCTCTCGAAGTGCTTTGATTATCTTCTTCACGTCTTTTTCGTCGTAGTCGTAGGCTCTCTTGTTCGAGAGGTTCCCAATCTTCCGTATTGCATCCAACGCGGTACGTGTCCTGCCCTCTGCAAGTTTTACAAATTTCTCACGCTTTTCAGACATGAATGCCTCACGATTCCCAATATTGAGTCAAACATGTGCACTGAAATTCATGATGTCAATAGGTACATATTTGTGAATATTTCAGAGAATTTCATGACAATGTACTGCCCTTTTTGCAGCTTATTATCATCAGATCACGTTTCTTGACGCAGGGTACTCGCCAACCCTCGGCCCGCTCAATGCGTGCACGCGGCTCATAGTGACCCCTCCTTTGATCCCGAGACGAACTTAAACACTATCGGCCATAAATGGCTGTTGCATCGCTTTGCATTGGATAAGTAGATGGGCGAATCGCACTCCATACGCGCGAAATGGCTGCCGCTGAGAAGGTAGCGAGAGTTGCCACAAGGACAATCCCATCGAGCACGTACATTGTTTTAAGGGTGGTGGATGCGACCCAGCAAACCAACAAAACGGTTCATCCAGATCGGGCAATGTTCGAACGTCGACTATGCAACACTTTTTCAATGAAATTGGAAATTTATTGAGACCGCTCTGCAAACCAAGCAAGGGGGGCCTTGGCCGCTGGTGGGTCCCCGGCTTTGGGCAACCTCGGACGCAGATTTGAGCGCGGTTGCATTAACAAATTGGTAAAGTTGCTCTGGTGCTTACGGGTAGCAACTGCGCGCCCTTTTGGCGTACCCCTATACCCCCTCTTGGGTCCCTTTAAGTATATATAATTAAACAACTTTATCCGATACCACTCCGCTGACGCGGACGATGCCACCTCATTCATTCTGTACGTTTCGCGCCACTGAATTCAATCAATCCAGATATTGTGTGTTAAGTGGTTTTGGGACCAGATTTAGGGATGGTTTTCAGGATCGGGATAACCCGCGTCAGCGGGTCGGTGTTTCCCCCGTCACCCGTGCTATACTGGCCTTCCGGGGTGCAGCGCGGAACGCACCATAACAGCCATTATGTTAAATTCCGATTTTGAGGATATTCTGATTAATTCAATATTTTCAAGTGGTTACAGATTCTGGTGATTCTCCGCCAATTCAACAAGAATCCGCGCAATATTATTACTCGACTGTACTCCCGCTAACACGTTGAAATATAACACTTATCCCAAACTCGCTGGAAGCCGGTCACTGGCTTTCCCTGCCCCTCTGTCGGCGGCGGGAAATGGGTCGATCATGTTGGATGCGTATATACATTGAATATGCAACATCTTCGGGTTGCTCTGTGCCGCGTCAGCGGCCACCGACGGAGCATTGTGCGTCAAGACCAATGCTTTTCTCCGACTAGGCTCTTGAGCCTGTCGGACAGTGCGTTTTCTAGCGAACCCAGACCCTCTGAATTGTTCAGATACGTCAGGTATCGATGGTGCTGAAGGTCAAAGGGAACATCATTGCTGTTCTGAGTTATTGGAATAACTGGTTTTCCCCAAGCGTGCGCAATACCCAACTCATAGAAGACGTTTTCGTTACGCCCGGTCAGATCGCATATGACAACTGCGGAATGGTTTATGAGTTCCAAGATATCATTGATAAGAACAGAATTGTTCCATACCTCATCCGCTCGTTTCGCGGGCAAGGGCGTGCTGGAACAGGCAGACTTGATTGCATCATACACCGGACCGAAGTTGCCGCCGAATGGCATCATAACTCCAATGACATCATTTCGTGACTGAACAAAATTGTATCCCAAGTTTCGCTTGGCAGCGGAGAAAGCCATTACTTCGGACATGGACTGCATTTCAGCTTCAAATTTTGCGTCAACGTAACCTTGGAGCTTCTCAATCGATCCATCTTTGGCTTCATCCATCTGAGTGAGAAGGTCCAACACGTGGCCCGGAAAATCCGGATCACCCCAACTTAGGCTTCGAAGTAGACGGGGGTGAGCCCTGATTGTGTTGGCCCACCCGGTTATTACACCCACTTCTAGGAAGTTTTCTTGGTCGAATTTTTCGACCATCACATCTTTGAGTTGTAGCAGGTTGGGTATTCTATAGCTGGCTTCTGGCTTCTCAGGTTCCAACTCGTCTTCCATTTCAGCAAGAAATGCCAACCGCCGCACCGCTTGCACAAATGTAATACCTTGCTTTTCCTTAATAAAAGAGATTGCATCTCCTTTTGTGTGACAGCCGAAGCAATAGTAAAAACCCTTTTTGTCATCGACGTGGAAACTCGCCGATGACTCACTGTGAAAGGGGCACGGTGCCCACAAGTCTCCTTTTTCAAAATTGCTTTTTCGACTGTCCCACTCAACCCATCGTGAGATTACGTCTGAAACTTTGATCTTTTCCCTGAGACGATCCAAAAACCCGGGTGGAATTGCCATACTAGATACCTCTGACGATGCTCCACGATAATGATTTGATGATGCCCTAAAATACCAAGCGCACTGATGATTACGCTATCGGTGTGTGAGCTTGCCTTTTCTTAAGGTCGTCTTGAATGCTCTGTGCTAGTGCCTTCATCTTTTGAGCGTCGTTTTCATACAGCTCTTTCAGGACATGAGAGTAGATTTCCAGTGAGCCGAAATAGTGCTTAGGTAGCACCCTATCGCCGTGTGACCCCAAATTCCCGACTTCCTTGAGGGCATAGCACAAGTCCGCGTGATCCTTGTTTGTATTTGACCAAACATCAAGGCGTCGGTGAAGGCTCATTCTGGATGTTCCGCCCTTTTTTCCTTTTTCATGCGTCGGCACTTTCAGGTCGTTCAGTAGGGCTTCGAGACTTGCTCGGAGTGAATTTGCCGCAGCAGAAACATCCACCCAAAATAGGTCGAAACTCTTCTTTAGTAACGTTTCAACGGCTACCGGAGTGTCATCTGGAATGTAGCAAAGTCGCGGCGATGGGAAGAAAGACTGGATTGTGAATCGTTCGAAGTATTCCGCGTCGCCGTGAAAATCGTATCGTTGATCAACGGTACCTTTTCCGGTCACAAAAGCCACTTCGCCACAATCAGTCTTGTTACAAACACACGTGACGACGAACCTGTATTCGATCCAGTCCGGGTCCCAAGCTTCATGGCCGTGCGCGGATTTCGAAAACGGTGGTTCAATTTTGTTGAATGTACTTTGGTCGGGAACCAAAAAACCAACGTTGCACTCAGGGCAAACATACTGAAAGTCAGGGGTGTCGGAGAATGACTTTGAAGCTGTGACAGCGAGGGGCATTGCGACTCTACTCGAATAGGTTGTTTTGTGTCACATTGATTGCACCCGCCGTAAGTTGCAACTCGTTCTTACACGCGGTGTTGCCTCCAAGCCTCCAAGCAACCTCCGAGTTCTTGGAGGCAGATTTGGCCATAAAAATAAGGGGAATGAGGCCGCTGCCTCCAAACCTCCAATAGAAACTACCTCAATAAAATTTGGTTTAGAAACACACACCAACAATTTCAGGTGTGTGTGTCCCCATCTGTTTTCCAATAGGTTTCGCGTTCACTGGAGGTTTGGAGGCTGTCGCCGGATTTCCCTTTAGTACAAGCGTTTTTGTGCCTCCAAGTCACCTCCACCCCCCGACACCATTGGAGGTAGGGCCGCTCACGCGACCCCCAGCAAGACCTTATCCACGTTCTTGCCCAAGATTTCAGGCGGCAAAGTCCAATATGCCAAATTGCCGTGATCACCGACCCGACCGCGCTTTTCGGTAATCTCAACGCCAAACAAGCGGCGAACCATCGCCACCACGTCCGTGTCGTCAACATCGTGCTTGTTTGCCGCCACCTCAATGTAGGCGCGGAACGCCGCCTTAGGAACGCGTAACCCATCTTTTCCGGGCGTGAAAACCTCATCATAGCCCGAAACCTTCAAGGTCACCTCGCACTCACGCAGAACATTCAACAAACGCCGCTGCCCCGGACGCATTGAATGCAGCCCCATGACCTTCCGTTCGGGCGTTTCAGGAGCCGTACGAACGTCCGCCCAACTCTTGCCCGCTGACGCGGGGTCGTACCGTTCCAGATAAGCAATTAGGCGGCGCATCTCATCACCTTCAATGGCCTCGGTCAGCTTCTCAAAATACGTCGTGTTTCCTTGCTCTTCAGAATTGAAACGCAGAACGAAATAGCGACGTTCAGAACCGTTGTTCTCAATCAACACCGGCACGGCCTCGTTGGAGTCGAAGTAGTACCGCGTGCAGGAAAGCACCGTTAGCGGGCATTGTTGGGCTGTTCATTCACGCCATCGAAGACATGCACATTGGTAAACAGCGTTTGGGGTTCTTCTTGATCCTGAGCCTGCGCGGACGTTGGAAAAGAAAGAGCTGCAGCGACAATTACCGTCGAGCAAAGGGACATTCGTAGGCTGGACATAAGTACTCCCTTCATATTCGTGTTTTGCAAACTGTAGTCCGGAAAATCTTGGCTCGGTTGCCACTTTCGAATTAGGATGTTCGAATGTGATTGAAAAAATGGCCACTTCTTAAAACTAATCCAGACAAGGGTGACGAGCTTGCCTTTCAACTCCACCTCTCAAGAGCATAGCGAGGGCTTTATTCGCCTCTCCTTAGCTGCTCCGTTCCTGCAATATCTCACCGAACGTAAGATCAATCCGCAACCAGCATTGGATCAGGTCGGCCTGAAAGCTGAACTTTTGTCTGACCCAGCCGTGTTCGTGCACTCAGAGTTGGTCTATGGTTTGGTAAATGCCTTCTCAGAAGTGTCAGGAGATCGATACCTTGGACTGAAAGTAGGGGAGACGTTTGACCTGCAAGAGTGGCCTCCGTTCGCTCAGGCCCTGCAATCTACAAAAACGCTGTTCGAGTTTTTTACCCGCTTTGTTGGGCTTGTACCGCAGGAGTCCAATTCTGTGCGGCATAGCCTTGTCATTGAAGCGGACAAAGCGACTTATCGTATCGAGAGGCAACAAGAGCCTACTGTCCCACCCATTCAGGTGACCGGATTTGGTGCAGCAATCTATGTACGCCTATTGCAGACCGTTGTCGGAGATGCCTGGGATCCTTCTCGTGTGCGATGGGAAAGCAGATACATCAACGGTCTGCCTATCGACTACAAAGGGATCGAGGTTGGCCTTGGGACCGATCCCGGAATGCAAATTAGTTTTCCCGTGGAATGGTTGTTTTTGCACCATGTCTCTGAGGGATCTGCCAAGCCCATAGCCTCACCGCGACAAGATGAAGAGGTCACCGTGGTGGCTGCTTTGCGATCTGTTTTACGCGATAAGCTGGATGAAACCGATTTGGGACCAGAGGTTGTGGCCGGATTGTTGGGAATACAGCCGGAACGGTTTCTTAAGGCGCTTCAGCAGCAAGGCACAACGCTGCCCCGCGAAATCAAACGGCTGCGTGTCGATGTCGCCAAGGAACACCTCGGAGAAGACAAAATGACAATAGCTGAGATCGGTCTGATGCTCGGCTACTCCGACAAATCCCATTTCACACGCTTTTTCAGGGGCCAGACCGGAATGACACCGACTAAGTTCCGCCTTGGCTCGTAATTATGTTGCAAATGCTTGGATCAGCTGTGCGAACTTGATCTCGGAACAAAAGCAAAGGCGCGACCAGACTGCCGTCTCGACCGCGCCTTAAACCACTCTATTCGAACGCCATTATTGGCCCGTGGTCTCTACGCACGTTCCCTTGCCCCATCCTGACTTGCTGCCAGAGGCAGAGTAATCAAACGTGCCCTTCTCAGGGTGAACGTTATAATTCAGCGTGTAATCCTCACCGACATACAGATAGGTCAGGGTGTCGAGACCGGGAAACACATCCACATCCTTGTCGATATCCCCGATCGTGATGTGGCCCTTTTGCTGGCCATCATACTTCACAAGCCGAGCGGCCATTTCCGGGTGTTCCGCATCCGGTGCCTCACATTCAAACACCCGCTCCTCAGCAACTGCGGCTGCTGGCAATAGGGCAAGAAGAAGAGCTGCCTTTTTCATTGATTTCCAATCTGTATTCGATCTGTTGCACTGCGGCGGCTATTGACGATTTTGGGCGGAATTTTGTCCAAACTCGGGTCGTTCTGCGGTCTCGTTGCACGCATCTCGTTAGACCAATTCACGTTTGGGTTTCGCCTGCGTTTTGAGGTGAGCCCTAAGCACATTTCCATCGCGTTTTGGGGAGTATCCAACCCAGCATTGAGGGCTCGAAGACAGAGACAATGGGTCTATGCACCCATCAGCTGCTGAGAAATTTCTTAGGGTTAATCATGGCAACCATTTGGAACCTCAATTTGTGAATTCCAATGCTGAAGGGGGCAGCGCGGGACCGGGCCAACTCTACCCTACAGCTTTGCCCATAGCGGGACGTGCGGTCGCAGTAGGGTGAAAAACCCTGCGCGCGCTCCCATCTGTTCAGGACAGAAAAAGGAGAGCGTCTGATGCAATGTCCGATTGATGGAACTCAGCTGGTAATCACCGAGCGGAGCGGGGTCGAGATTGATTATTGTCCGCAATGTCGTGGCGTGTGGCTGGACCGTGGAGAGCTGGACAAAATCATCGATCGCTCTGCCGACCATACGCCGCCGCCACCGCCGCAGCGGGGTTATGATGACCGGTCCGATCACGGATACCGGAAAAAGAAGAAACGCGGCGGCTTTCTGGATGAGCTGTTTGACTTCTAAGACGTTGGCACCGTGATCTGAGAGGGTTTTATCGGTTGTTGTATGGTCACGGTGGGAGATGGGTGCGAGCACCCATCCTACGCTTGCTAAAATTGGTTTGTCTCATCCTGAATTGGTCGAGGGACATTCTGAAATGTGAATTTTAGCGGAATCAAAGCTGTAAGAAACAACATCGTGATGCTGCTCACAGAAATTAAGATACCCGCCCAAACTATCCCATCTGATAGATCAAATTCATTGATTGGCAGTACAGAAGCAACGCAAATGGCTTGGGCAGCAAAGACGAGTAATATTGTTGAAACTGGAAGAACGAGTGAAAGGCTTAAGCCAATTGCTTGAGCGACGCGGTGAAGCCAATGGCTTTGGTAGCCCACTCTTTTTGGGATAAGGGCGTCAATCCAAGCGTTGTTCCCTTTTAGGTGCAACATCCGCATGTTCGGGTGTTCAGAGGTAGTAAGAGAGAACAGTTCGATTCGCATGCGAGTCATTGTGAAAATGTCGAGCGCTTGAAACACAATCAAGACGGCAAAAACGCTCAACGACAATGAGCAAAACTCCGTCAGATAGGGTATTTGATTGAAATTCAGTCCAAAATACCCTGCATCACCTATAGCGTCGTTTGCCGTTGCAATTGAGAGTATGCTTACAACAAATGCATAAACTATCGTTTTGCCGTAGTTTGCCTCTGCTCGATTTTGAACATTGCATAATGCTTGGATGTAGTCGTCATTAACGAAATAACTGTTGTCGCGTGTCTCACAATAGAATCCAAAAATGGCTCTACCTAGTGGCGTTTTCCAAATCGTTGACGGTGCATCTTCCTTTCGCTCTTGGTTAATATTTAGCTGACTATCACTTTGTTCCAATTAGCTTTTCCTTCTTCGCTTCACATTCCCGCCCCGCTGACCTGGCCTGCCCGCCGTTGACCTCCCGCGCGATTTCACGGCGTCTTCCGAGGCTTTCTCGACCGCCCATTGGCGCGCCATGGGGTCGTCGGCGACGGCCAGATCGACCGCTTCCAGACGTTTGATCTCATCCCGGATGTTGGCGGCCTCTTCGAATTCAAGATTCTCGGCGGCCTTGCGCATCTGGTCGCGCAGCCCGTCCAAGTGCGCTTCCAAATTCGCACCATGCATCGGTTTGTCGATGGTGGCGGTGACCCGGTTCATGTCGACATCGCCTTCGTAGAGACCGGCCAGAACGTCCTCGACGTTTTTCTTCACGGTCTCAGGCGTGATGCCGTGTTCTTCGTTATAGGATAGCTGTTTGGCGCGGCGGCGGTTGGTTTCGCCCAAGGCGCGCTCCATCGAGCCGGTGATCTTGTCGGCATACATGATCACCCGCCCATCGGCGTTGCGCGCGGCGCGGCCGATGGTCTGGATCAGTGAGGTTTCCGAGCGCAGGAAGCCCTCTTTATCCGCGTCCAGAATGGCGACCAGCCCGCATTCTGGGATGTCGAGCCCTTCGCGGAGCAGGTTGATGCCGACCAGCACATCGAACGCCCCCAGCCGCAAGTCGCGCAGGATTTCGATGCGTTCCAGCGTGTCGATGTCCGAGTGCATGTAGCGCACTTTGATGCCCTGTTCGTGCAGGTATTCGGTCAGGTCCTCGGCCATGCGTTTGGTCAGCGTTGTCACAAGCGTGCGGAATCCGTTGGCGGCCACCTTGCGCACCTCGTCCAGCAGGTCGTCCACCTGCATCGACACCGGGCGGATTTCAACCTCTGGGTCCAGTAGACCCGTGGGGCGGATCACCTGTTCGGTGAAAACACCGCCGGTCTGTTCGATCTCCCACTTCGCCGGGGTGGCCGAGACAAAGACGGATTGCGGGCGCATTGCGTCCCATTCCTCGAACTTCAAAGGTCGATTGTCCATGCAGGACGGCAGGCGGAACCCGTGTTCGGCCAGCGTGAACTTGCGCCGATAGTCGCCACGGTACATGCCGCCGATCTGCGGGACACTGACATGGGACTCGTCGGCGAAGACAATCGCGTTGTCCGGAATGAATTCGAACAGGGTTGGCGGCGGTTCGCCCGGCGCACGGCCCGTGAGGTAGCGTGAGTAGTTCTCGATCCCGTTACAAACGCCGGTGGCCTCAAGCATTTCCAGATCGAAGTTCGTACGCTGTTCCAGCCTTTGAGCTTCCAGCAGCTTGCCCTCGCCAACCAGCTGGTCCAACCGGATGCGGAGTTCCTTTTTGATCCCGATAATCGCTTGGTTCATCGTTGGCTTCGGCGTGACGTAGTGCGAATTCGCATAGACCCGCACCTGCTCCATCGTTGCCGCGCGTTCGCCGGTCAGCGGGTCGAACTCGGTGATGGTTTCCAGTTCCTCGCCGAAGAACGAGAATTTCCAAGCACGGTCCTCAAGGTGGGCCGGCCAGATTTCCAGGGAATCGCCACGCACCCGGAAGGACCCGCGCTGGAAAGCCTGATCGTTGCGGCGGTACTGTTGGGCAACCAGATCAGCCATCACCTGCCTCTGGTCATACTCATGACCCACCTTCAGATCCTGTGTCATCGCTCCATAGGTCTCGACCGAACCGATACCGTAGATGCACGAGACCGAGGCGACGATGATCACGTCATCGCGTTCCAGCAGCGCCCGCGTGGCCGAGTGGCGCATCCGGTCGATCTGTTCGTTGATCTGCGATTCTTTCTCGATGTACGTGTCCGATCGCGGCACATAGGCTTCTGGCTGGTAATAGTCGTAATAGGAAACGAAATACTCGACCGAGTTCTCTGGGAAGAAGCCCTTGAATTCCCCGTACAGCTGCGCTGCCAGCGTCTTATTTGGCGCCAGGATGATCGCAGGCCGCTGCGTTTCTTCAATCACCTTGGCCATGGTGAAGGTCTTGCCCGTCCCGGTCGCACCCAGCAGGACCTGATCTCGCTCACCATCATTCACACCGCCTGCCAGCTCCTTAATCGCCGTCGGCTGGTCGCCAGCCGGTGCGAACTCGGTGTGCATGACGAACTCCTTGCCGCCCTCCAGTTTCAGACGCGCGCGCACGTCGTCTGCGGTCAGTTGAGTCTTGTCGGAATGGGCATAAGGCATGGGCGGGCTCCGGGTCAGGCCCCTACATTTGTTCTTATTTTGTCCATCTGCAAGGGCTGATCTGGATTCATTTTCAGCTAAGCGGTCCGGGCTTGGGCGTCGGGGTGCGTTTGAACCTTCACCGCCAAGGCCGACAGGTTCTCGGCCAGTACGCGGCCTATCATCATCTTCAACAGAGTTTGTCCCATTAACCAGCCCAACGGTCCATATTTCATACGAAAATCCATACTCCAGATAACACGGCTGCACGTGTCGGACAGCGGTGTGATGGCAATCGCCGCCTGTGCTTCGCGCAGAGGCATCGCCATCTGCGACAACCGCACGGTGTAGCCGCGGTCAACCTGCCAATCCGTCACCTCTTCGACCAATGATGTGCCGTTCGCGAAGTGACACCGGCGCTGTGACCCAACACCATCCGATCCGGCAGTCAAAGCATCAACCGATATCACCTGCGGGGCAAACTCATCGATATGCATAAAGCGGCGGAGGATAGCCCAAATCTCATTGGGTCGGGCGTTGATGTCGAGGTGGCGTTCTTGGTGAAGCATCCTGCTGTCCTTTTACGTCTGCGCGCTTTCTACCCCGAACTAATGACAATACCTGTCATTAGGCAGTCCATGCGACCCGCGACAATTGTCATCTTGTCCCGGCGCGCGCTCTGACGCATAAACAGCTTCAGCCAAGTGAGTACGGAGAGGCGACATGCGCGCACGGATTTACCAGCCTTCGCGAAACGCGATGACCTCGGGGATGGCCAAAACCCGCAAATGGGTTCTGGAATACGCCCCGGCTTCTGCGCGTGAGGTCGATCCGCTGATGGGCTGGACCTCGTCCAATGACACCCAAACGCAGGTGCGTCTGAAGTTCGATACCAAGGAAGAGGCGCTGGACTATGCCAAAGACAACGGTATCGACGCGCAGGTATGCGAGCCGCACAAGCGCAAGCCGAACCTGCGGGCGCGCGGCTATGGTGAGAATTTCGCCACTGACCGGCGCGCTCCCTGGACCCACTGACAAGGCCCAGTGAATGATCGACATCCGCCAAGCAGACCCCGGCGCCAAGGATCTGCGCCCGATCATTCAAGCGCATCTCGCCCATAGCTGGGACGCGACACCGCAAACCTCAAATCATACGCTGGACATTGATGCCCTGCGCGAGCCGGGCATTCGCTTTTGGGCTATTTATGAGGCGGGTAAGCCCTTGGGTTGTGGTGCGCTTAAGGCGCTGCCGGATGGCACTGCCGAAGTTAAATCGGTGCACGTGGTTGCTGCTGCGCGCGGCCGAGGATTGGCGCGTGTGATCATGAACCATCTTGCCGATCTGGCCCGAGCCGAGGGCGTTTCCGCACTTGTCCTGGAAACTGGCGCAAATCATCTCTCGGAATATGACGCAGCACGCAAGCTATATGAAACATTGGGATATTCCTATTGCGGTCCGATCTACGGCTATGACGCCGATCCAAACAGCGCGTTTATGCGGTTGGACCTTACGTCCAGCCCAAAACGCTGAGGGAAAAGCTGAAAGCACCCGCTTGGTGCAGTCTGACCGACCGCTTTGAATTCAGATATAAGGGCCGTACCCTTGCCCCGTTTCGAAAAACATCTGAAAAAATGGCGAGCCGTGGAGGACTCGAACCCCCGACCTGAGAATTAGAAGTTCCCTGCTCTAATCCAGCTGAGCTAACGGCCCGGTCTTGTTCCGTTTGTATCAGTCAATCCATTAGGATTGTCAACTTGATAGAGGGCAAGCTTGTTCTTTCAAAAAAGTTATTTCCATCAGGGTATTGGCCGAATCTGGCAGACCTCTCGGCAAGAGACATCGAACCTACCTGCAGTTCAAACTTGCAGCCCAGCGCTCCCTGCGTCACGTTTGAAATCACAAATTGTGATTCCAAACGGATATGATGACGAACCCGGAAAACCTGCCCAGCCCTCAAGAGGTCCAAAACGCCATTCATCGGGTGCGCGGTGTACGCGTGGTTCTGGCAGAAGATCTGGCGCAGTTTTACGGGAAATCCGTCAGCGCCTTCAATCAGGCCGTCTCGCGCAATAAGGATCTGTTCGAAGGCTACCGCTTTCAGCTTTCCGACGCAGAGGTCGCGGATTTGCAATCACAGAATGTGATCTCAAAACCCGAAGGCCGCGGTGGCCGTAGGGTCAATCCGTGGGTCTATACCGACTACGGCGTAGCTATTGCCTCGACTTTGTTTAAAGATCCGCGCGCGATCAAGATCACGCGGATGATCACCGAAGCCTTTGTTGACGGCACCAATGCGCTAGCGGAAACCCCGCGCAACCCGCCTGAGATTCTGCCACCGCAAGATGCCCCTACACCGTTGCTTCCAAATGGGGATCAACTGCGTGATCTGGCCGAAAACATCCTTGATTCCGGACAGCAAAGCCTTGTGGACTACATCGCCAATCCCACCACCAAACGGCAGCAGGCGGTGGCAGTGATCATGAAGACCCTCGCGGAAACGGCGGGCGAAGAGGTTCGCACACAACATGACCGTCTGCGCCTGAGCATCGCCGAACGGCTGGCCAGCGGAGACTATGCCGACGATGATGACCGGAAAAAACTGCTTGAGCTGCTGCACGCCATGAAAGACTGACCGCCTTAAAGGCCCAGCTCTGCCCGCGCCTTTCTGGTCAGCTTAGCTACGACCAGATCGTATGAGATTACAATATGATCTCGCAGCGACGCGTCGCTCATGCCACGTTCATCGTAAACCTGCAGCCATTTCATACCTCGCGATGCCAGATAGGGCGCTGGGCGGATACCTGGCTCATCTCCGAGGACCTCAAAGGCAAGATCGGTGGCCTTGAAGGTAAACGCATCCTTTCCGTCGTTCCAACCACAGATGGCAAAGACTTTGCCGCCTACTTTCCAGACATCTGCGTTGCCCCACTGCACGACATGGCTGGTGGCTTTGAGGTCCGAGCAAAAGGCATTGAATTCATCACGAGTCATCGCGGCGACTGTGGCGCTCTGGTCAGGACAAGGCAAGACCCGCTTTGCGGGCGCAACTTTCTTTACCCAGCATTAACCTAGCTGCGCCAAATCATAGGTGATGTATAACTGTAATTCTCCCCTCTCGCCTGAGGTTTGGCTCAGTGATCTATTCGCCTCCAAGGCGGTGCAGCAAGGTGGCGTAATCCGTCGCAAGGCGCGCGATATAGAGCGATTTGCCGGGATGGAGCGTTTTATGGCCGAAATCAATCGTCGCGGTTATCAAGTGGCGGAAAACTCGGGCCAGATCGTAATCTTCTGCAACCGCGCACCCGTGCGTTGGCTCACCTGAGCCACGCAACGCTTTCTTGAAAAGAAAGCGCCCCGAAATCTTTTCAAGATTTCGCCCCCCACCGATTCAAGGCTTCAAAAACTTTGCCGTTCCGACAGTGCGCTGTTTCGGGGTCTGAAGATTCCGGGGATTGGCTTGGATATCTCCCGGCATCGCGACATTGCGTGGTTTCTGCAAGGCAAACGAGCCACAGGCGACACCATCGCCATCGGGATCATTGCGCTTATGATATCCGGGCCTCCCTTCGCGAAAAGGCCCGAAACCCAGCATCTCCACCGCATCACACCCAGCCAGCGCCACCAGATGGATCACCGCTTCATGACGTTCGTAGTCTGAAACGCGCAGGTAGACACCGATTGCGATCATTCCTGTGGTTAAGGGCAAGGCCAGCACCATCAGTAGAATACGCACCGGAGACAGAGCCTGCCTGCGCAACGCGTCTGCCCGCCGTTGCCGCCGTGTAAGACGAGGGTTCGGATCGGTGTCTTTCGTTTGTTTCCCGGTTGTCATGCCATAGGTCTTACACGCGGTATGTGGCAAAGCCATGGCCGCAATCGGGGTCGGCTTGGAAAAAGCTCGACCTTATCGCACCACATGCACGGCACATTTGGCGTGGCGCACCACATGGGTCGCTGTTGAACCCAACAACAGGTCCTGCATCCCCGGGCGGTGCGAAGCCAGGATGATCAGGTCAGGCTTATTAACTTCGGCCCAGTCCAGAATCGTTCGCCCGGAATGGCCTTCAACCACCAGCCCCTTCGCATTCGGGACGCGCGCCGCCAGAGCATCAAGCTCGGTCTGAATGGCCTTGCGGGCTTCGGACAGATACTCGGCAGGCATGTACGAGATCGCATAATCCGGAATGTGCTCTACCACATGCAGCAGCGTAACCGCAGCCTCGGGCGTCGACAGTAGTTCTGCCAGCTTCAACGCTGCCGAGCTGTCCCGTTCAGCATCAAAGGAAATGGGAACAAGAATGTTATGATACATGGCTCGCGCCTCCGTAGTTGTGCCGCTATACTGCGCGACCGGTGGTGGCCGTGCATTGACTCAGATCAGGTCTCACCGAATGTCTCGGCGACGTCGTACATCACGGGTTCAAAGCTCTTGCACAGCTCGTTAACCCTGCGATTCCGCTCTCGCATTTCCGGTGTGCGCAACATCGCCAGGAAATCCTCGCGGCGCTCCCATTGTGAATAATTGGCAATCCGCGTCTGGGCATCATTCACATGCAATCCGGCTGAAATGAAACCCGGCTGTTTCGAAATGAACTCGGCATAAGCATCGGTCAGCGCCTCAAGAAGGTCCTGGCAGGTTCCGGGGGTCATCTCGAAGGTGGTGATGACAGTCTGATAGCTGTTGGTTTTGGAAATCTGCGGCATAAGGCTCCTCCTTTATAGCTGACCCGAGCCTAGCACAGCTTTTGAAAACGCCACCCTTTTCCTGCACATAGACAATGTTTTTGGATCAAAAAATCTTTCTCGAAGATGAACAAGAAACTAACCATCCGTTAACCATGTCTGCCGATGCTGCCCCCATGGCTCGTCTGGTTCTCGTCATTCCGCTGCTTTTTATGGTGTGCACTCCGGCATGGTCCGGTGCGTGGCTCCGCGAGAAGGGGTCAAGCTTCACCGCGTTATCTGTGACCGCTTTCAAAGAGGAAGACGTCTACAAGTACAAAACCTCGCTTTATACCGAGTGGGGATTGCGGCCGAAACTCACGATCGGACTGGATGCCGAGGAGCATCAGGATTTGTATGGGCACGCGCTGGTCTTTGCACGCGTGCCGGTTGCAGACATGGGGTCAGCAGGGCGTCTGGCGGCCGAGTTCGGCGTTGGCGCGCACCATCGCCAGTACAGTAGTTGGGCAATGTACAAAGCAACACTTTCATACGGCAAAAGCATTCAAACCGGATTGGGAGGCGGATGGATCAATGTCGACGCAGCGCTCGAAAACCGCACCCATGAGGCAGTGATCCGCAAGTTGGATTTCACGGCCGGTCTGTCCTCGGGTCGACGGTTTGACCCGCTCCTGCAGATCGAAACTTCTTATGTTTCGGACCGACCATGGTACTGGAGGGTGCGACCTTCGCTGATGTATCGCCCAAAGACGGGCAGACTCACCTGGATTCTGGGTGCCGAGCGCAATTCGGCTGATGATAACATCGGGATCAAATTTGGATTGTGGCGCAGCTATTAAAGATGGGCCGCCTACATTCAGGCGGCCCACCGCATCAATCAGGTATCAATCCGCAGAATGGTCGAAACCGCACCACGCAAGCCTTCGGACCAGCGCAGGCGGATATCGCTCTGGCCCGATCCCTGTCGCAACTCGACATATGGCGCGGTATAGCGCACCGCATTCAACGATGTCCTGAGGCTTCCCAGGGCAACAACCGCATCACACCCGCGCGCCCTGCCCCCGAACGGCAATTGGCCCTGCGAACTGACGGTCCAGGCTGATGACGGTGAGCTTTGCGTGTGCTGCAGCCGCAATGGATTGGCGCAAGGCGTATCGATGCCGTGAAACGTATTGTTCTCGAAACACACCCTCTTGTGCCTTTCCGGGTCGAGATCGGCAAAACTGGTATCGACCCGGTCCACTCGGTCGATCCGCACGTTGTTGACACGGAACTTGTTGCCGGTGACGGTCAGCCCGTTCAAGAAATGCCCTGTGCCATGGGGGCGGATCACCAGATAGCTGAACCAGGGGGCAACATCGCTGGCATAAAAGATGTTATCCGTGATGCTCAGCGCGCTGAACGAGAAGCTGGTGAAGTAATCCGGGTTGGCATCGTGCTCGTTGGTCCATTCGATAAAACAGTTATCGACATAGTTCTCGGCGATGGACGAACTGTTATAGCCGCCGATGATCACCAACCCGGCGTTGCGCACCCCGTTCGCGACGTTGTCGCCCTGGAAGAAGTGGTTGCCCAGCACCAGATTGTTGTCGCCGCTCAGCACCGCGAAATGATGGAACCGCGTGGCCCGGTTGTGGCGCAGCTTGACGTCGTTGGCATTGGCGTTCAGCGCGATTGAGCTTCGGTCCGGCACGTCCAGACTTTCCTCGGTCGATAGGAACTGACAGCCATCGATCAGCATCCCCTGACATCCGCGCCCGATTGATGTGATACCCCGGTCCTTCGGGCGACTGATGAAACAGTCTTTCAGTACAAAAGTGTTCCCGCCCGGAGACAGCCGGATCGCGCTGCACCGACCGTTACACTGGAACTCGATCCCTTCCATGTTGAACTTCTGCAGCGCACTGAAACCGCTGAAATCTAGCAGGTACTTGAACGATGTGAAGGTGAAGGTCTGCGTCCCTGCGGCATCATAAGTCGGCGCACTCAGCGTGATTTCACCGGTGCTTTCGTTTTTCGACCGCACATAAACCTCACGCCCGACCCCGCTGCCGGTGACCAGCGACCCCACCGGTATATTCACCACATTGGCCACGTTGGTCAGCGTATCAGGATCAGACGGGCTGTAGGTCGCGACCGAGGTGAAGGTTTCGGTATCCCAATTCGAGCTACTTTTGACGTCAAACTGCCCGTTGCGCACCACTCGACGGGTGGCATAGCCCGTCCGGTTCGGCACTGCTGCCGCCATATCGATGGGCTCGGTCACTGCGATCTTGCGCCCGCCCAGATCCAGCGATTCATGGTCCGAGCTGTTCAGCAACGCCTGAAACGCCTTTTTAAACGCCAGCATTTCATCACCAAAGGCGGTGATATAGGTGGGCAGATCGAAATTCTTGGTCAGCAGCAGCATTTTGTCGACCGGCATCGTGACGGTGCCGTCAAATGCGACCTCGGACGCCATGTTAGTGTTCTCTTCCAGCCGGAACTCACCTTGCGGAATATAAACCTTGCGCCCGTTCGCTGCCTGATCCGCCGCCTCAAACGCTGCCGAGTCATCGGTGACCCCGTCACCCACAGCGCCGAAATCGCGCACGTCGACCAGACCAATCAAATCGCGCAGGAAGACCGAGGTCACATCGGTGATCTCGATATCATCCACCCGCACCACCGCGCCGTTGGTGCCTTCGATATCCAAACCAAAGTGTCCATAAAGCGCCGCATTGCCCCATGGCATGTCCACGCCGGGGCGCAGGCCCGTGCCCACGATGGCCGTCACCTCATGCACGGTGCCATAGCCGGTCAGCTGCACCGCCGGACCCTGCTCGGCCAATCCGTCCACGTGCGCATCTCCGGCTCCTCCGGCCCAGCCGGCAATCCGCACCTCGGGAAGCGGCCCGCTGATCGCCTTCACCCGCGCCTTGATCTGCAGATAGCAGCCCGGCAAAAAAGGTGTTTGCCCCATATAGCGCAGCCGCTGCGGTTCTGCCGTCTTATAAATCTCCAGACAGCCTGCGAAATCCGCATCCGCCGGAACGAACACCCCCGTGCCCGACCCCTCATAGGTCGGAGAGCCCGGCGTGCCGTCGCCACTGGACCAGACCCCAAGACCAGCCGCATAGGCGGGCGGCATGAACACGATGCCGTCGGTGATTGCCTTGTTCATGTAAAATCCCTTTCCCAATCGCGCCAAGCACGCGCGCCAAAACCCGATAACGTCCGGGCCCTGAGCCCAAACGCATGGGTCTGAGTATCGAAAAGGAATTAAGCGCGGCTCTTACCACCGTGACGGTGGTGTTGCCTCAGGCCGCCGGGTCAGAATTGCCCAGCAACTGTACACCGTTGATCTTCCAGCCGTTTTCCTGCTGGATCATCTGGTAGTCCAGCAGATGCACCCGTCCGTCACCATCAGTGATCATGACCTTCTGCCACAGGGCTCCGCTAATCTCGCGCAGCTCCAGAAACCTCACATCCGCAGGCCGCCAAACCATAGGATAGCCGCGGCGCACCATGGTCCCGAAATTCTCGGGATCGACGAACAGCCGCTGGATATTGGGGCTGGCAAAGGTGAAGGCGGTGGCAAAGTCATCCGCCTTGAAGGCCTGTATCTGCGCCGAGATATTGGCCTCAATCTCGTCACTCTGAGCAAAAACTCCGGATGCCAGTCCGGCACTCAGGGATACAGCAAGCAATAGTCGACGCATGGGGCCACCTCCTGATGCAAGGGTAGCCCCACACTGGATCAGGTCAAATCAGGCCAATTCCCCGGCCAGCGCCTTGTCGATCAGAGCAATCGTCTCTGGCACGCCATAAAGCGCGATGAACCCACCAAACCGAGGCCCTTGCGAAGCCCCCAGCAGCACCTCGTAAAGTGCCGTGAACCAGCCGCGCATCGGATCGAACCGCTCACGCCCGATGGAATAGACCACCGATTGCAGTGCCTCGTCTTCCATCGGCCCGTCATAGGCCTCCAAGGCCGCCTTCAGCGCCTCCAGCGCCTCACGCTCCTGATCCGTCGGCGCGCGGTGTTGGCGCGTCGGTTTGACGAAATCGTTGAAATAGCGCACCGCAAAGCCCGCCGCCTGATCCAGGTCAGGATGCGTTTCGGCCGTGGCCTCTGGTGCATAGCGACGGATAAAGCCCCACAGCGCCTCTTTATCCTCGGCTCCCGAAACCGACGCCAGGTTAAGAAGCATCGCAAAGGGCACCATCAGCGTGGATTCAGGCACATTCCCACCATGGATATGCCACACAGGATTGTTCAACTGCCCCTTCAGGTCCTGCCCCGGATAAGCCCGCAACTGCTGATGATACTCATCATAAGCTTTCGGGATCACATCGAAATGCATCCGCTTCGCCGTTTTGGGCTTCTGATACATGAAATAGGCCAGCGACTCGGTCGGTGCATAGGTCAGCCATTCGTCGATCGACACGCCATTGCCCGAGGACTTTGATATCTTCTGCCCGTTCTCATCGAGGAACAGTTCATACGAGAAATGCTCAGGCGCACGACCTCCCAAAGCCCGGCAGATCGCGTCATAGATCTTTTCGTTGGTGGCATGTTCCTTGCCATACATTTCGAAATCAACGCCCAAAGCGGCCCAGCGCGCGCCAAAATCAGGCTTCCACTGCAGCTTCACATTGCCGCCAGTCACGGGCAGCGTCCATTCCTTGCCATCCTCGTCATCGAAGGAGACAGTGTAGGTATCGGCACAAACTTTCTTCATCGGCACATACAGAACCCGCCCGGTCTCGGGATGGATCGGCAGGAAGATCGAATAGGTCTGCTGACGTTCTTCCCGCAGGCTTTTCAGCATGATGGCCATCACGTCGTCATACTTCTCAACGGCGCGCTTCAGGATCTCGTCGAACTGGCCCGAGCGGTAAAACTCACGCGCCGAATAGAACTCATACTCGAACCCGAAAGTATCGAGGAACCGGCGCAGCATCGCATTGTTATGCTCACCAAAGCTGTCATATTCACCAAACGGGTCCGGCACCGAGGTCAGCGGACATTGCAGATAATCCTGCAGCGCCTCGGGGTTCGGCACATTGCTGGGAACTTTCCGCATCCCATCCAGATCGTCAGAGAAACAGATCAGCTTGGTCGGGATATCCGACAGCGCCTCAAACGCGCGCTTGACCATCGTGGTCCGCGCCACCTCACCAAAGGTCCCGATATGCGGCAGACCCGAGGGGCCATAACCCGTCTCAAACAGCACATATCCCTTCTCCGGAGCGCCCTGCTTATACCGTTTGAGCAACCGCCGCGCCTCTTCAAACGGCCACGCCTTGGACGTCATCGCGGTTTCACGCAGGTCAGACATTTGGATACTCCATCGGGAAACGTGCCAGACACCCCATGCGCCCGGACCGGCCCCTGTTATTGTGCAGGTGCAGTATGAGTCAATAAAGGGTGGTGATTTTCATGCCTCTATGCGCATGAACGGCGTGCAATCCATATCTGGTCTTGGTTACAAGTGTCCGCAGCACGGGGCATTGCGGCATTCTGAAAAACGTAGTCTGTTGATCGCTCTCGCGGATTTGCAAGCAAGGCAAAAGATTAAATCGACATAAGCCATTTCCTAAAAATTCTCACGGTGACCCGTTCCTGATCGCCGGGGCGGCAGACGAAATAGAGCCCCCGATCCAATGGAACCCGGCTTTCATCGAGGCGGATCAAGCGACCAAGTTCCAAATCCCTCTCCGCCAAGAGATGTCTTGCCAACGCTACACCTTGCCCGTCAATCGCAGCCTCCAACAGAACCGCGCTGTCCACGTACTTGATGCTCTGCGAATTGATCCGGTCAGCGCCCAGCCCGACCTGCGCAGCCCAGCTTTCCCACCCGACGTTGTAGGCATCATGCAAGAGTGGAAGATCAGCCACATTCTCGGCGGGCATCGGCAGTCGGGTTTTACCAACAAGGGATGGCGCTGCTACAACAATCAGGTCCTCTTGTCTTATCTGCTCATGATAGAGCCCGTCCCAACCGGGCTCCCCGAACCGCAGGGCGACATCGACCTCAGACGCATCAAAATCCGCAAATCGATCATTTGTGTCCAGCAGCAACGCGATACCCGGATGTTCTTGCTGAAATGAACTGAGCAACGGGACAAGCCATTTTAGCGCCAACGATGTTGACAACGACACCGTAATCGACTGGCGGTGATGCAGCCGCTTCACCTCCATCACGCCCAGTTGCAACGCCGAAAATGCCCCGCGCGTCGATTGATGCAGAAGCTCCCCGGCACTGGTCAGTTCAACCCCATTTGGGCGGCGATGAAAAAGCGTTACGCCAAGATGCAGTTCCAGCAGCTTAATTTGCCGACTGATCGCCCCGTGGGTGACGTTCAGAACATCCGCTGCCTTGGTCAGGCTGGAGCGGGTTGCGGTTTCATCAAAGGCCTGAAGGGCACGTAGATGTCTAAGGTTCTCCGGCATGTGAGAAAACCTAACAGCATTGCCCCATAAACTCGATAGGTCTGCTTTGTTCCCGGCAGTTACACTGACCACAGATCAATAAACCTCACACACTGTGCGCCCAAAGAAAGGACATACCATGCCCGATACCAAAGTTGCTTTGATGACAGGTACAGGACAGGGAATTGGCCGGGGTTGTGCCATTGAAATGGCGAAAGCCGGCTATAAGGTTTCGCTTATGTCTCCGTCCAACCGCTCGGTTGAATTGGCGGAGGAACTTGAGGGCATTGGCCGTCGCGGCTCTGTATTAGATGTCGATGATTTGCAAGCGATGGTCGACGACACCATGAGCAAATATGGACGGATTGATGCAATCGTCAGTAATATGGGTCACGGTGGAACGGTGCCTGAAGCCATCAAAACCGTCGGTTTCGATCCTGACTTTGACGGACCGCTATTGGAACTCAGCGACGAGTTATGGCACGAAAGTCTGGACATGTATGTGCTAAATGTCGTCAAGATCGCCCGTATCGTCACGCCCATTCTGATCGAACAAGGCGGAGGTGCATTCGTAAATATCTCATCCATGAACACAATCGAGCCACGTGCGCCCTATCCCATGAGCATGCTGCGTGGAGCATTGCATAGTTTCTCAAAGCTTTACGGGGACCGATATGCACGGCACAACATTCGCATGAACAACCTGCTGCCGGGGTTCTGCGAAAACGTGAACCTGTCCGAACAGGCACGCCGGGAAATCCCCGCTCAGCGGCCCGCAACGTTCGAAGAAATTGGGCAGGCTTGCGTGTTTCTCGCCAGCGATGCAGCCCGGTATATCAACGGTCAGAGTATACTGTCCGACGGCGGGATGAACCGGGCAGTGCGATAGCAAAGAGGCGGTGAAGCGTGATTTTCGCGGCCCTCGATGAAATCCTTGACACAGATCGGGAGGCAACAGGTGATGCCCCCCGAGGTTTGATTTCTACTGCGACATCCCACCTTCGGTCGATATCTGCTCTTCGACATGGCCCTGGTTGGTTATGTCCGACCCCCGCGGAGGATAGTCCTTGAAGGTAGACAGGTGGTTTTGGACGATTTTGGCAGCAGGGCCAAAGGCCCACATTTTGTTGCCCATCCAACGGGTATACATCCCCGATTCCTCAGCTGCCTTTTCATAGGGATCGCGGCGCAGGTTGAACAGCAGGGGCGCGTTCAGTTCCTCTTTTGGACCTGCCCATCCTTCGGTTTGTATCGTGAAATGTGCTTTCCAATCACCATGGCGTACAGCTTGCAGGTCCGGACCTTCGTAGTAGATAATCTCGTCCCGGTTGCTCTCACCCTCGCCAGTCAGGAAAGGCAGTTGGTTGTAACCATCCAGATGCACCTGATAGCCCTCATAGCCCTTCAGTAGTGATCCAGGCAGATCGTCAGGTCCTCCGGCGGCGGCGACGAGGGTAGGCATCCAGTCAAGACCAGCAAAAATACCGTTGCTTACGGTCCCGGCGGAAACTCTTCCGGGCCAGCGAATGATAGCAGGAACGCGGAAGCCGCCTTCCCATGTCGTACCTTTTTCGCCTCGGAACGGTGTTGTTCCACCATCAGGCCAAGTCATGGTTTCGGGGCCGTTATCCGAGGTGAAGACTACAATAGTGTTGTCCGAGATGCCAAGTTCGTCCAGACGGGCCATGACCTTGCCCACGTTGTCGTCAAGCTCTTTCATTACGACATCCTGCAAACCGCGCCCGTCGCCCAGCATTGCCTCGTATTCGGGGCTCAGATGTGTCCAGACATGCGCTCGGGCCGGGGCCATCCAGACAAAGAACGGTGTGTCGCTATCAACCGCGCGATTGATGAAGTCCAGAGTATGGGCCGTCACCTCATCGTCGAGCGTTTTTTGCCGTTCGGGCGGAGCTGGGCCATCGTCTATTATACGCTGCTTTCCAACCAGCCCCCAGCGTGGATCTACGGTTTCATCAATTGTATCCGTGGCATAAGCGTGGATGATGTTCCGTGGGCCAAATGTGTCGTTGAATTTCTGATCTTTGGGCCAATCGGGGTCAGAGGTGTATTCCATCGCATTCAGGTGGTAGAGCCAGCCCCAATATTCATCGAAACCTTTCACAGTTGGCAGAAACTTGTTCATATCGCCCAAGTGATTTTTGCCAAATTGCCCGGTGGTGTAGCCTAGAGATTTAAGGATGTTGGCCAGAGTAGGGTCTTTTTCATTCAGACCTTTTTCCGGATCTCCGGGCAGCCCGACTGTGTGCATCCCCGTCCGAACTGGCAATTGTCCGGTGATAAAGGCAGATCGCCCTGCGGTGCAGCTTGGCTGCGCATAGTAATCCGTAAGGCGCATACCATCCGCAGCAAGCTGGTCAAGGTTGGGGGTTTTGATACTTTTCACACCCTGATGATAGCTACCCAGACTGGCCCAGCCGACATCGTCGGCCATGATGACAAGGATATTGGGCTGGTCGGTTTCGGCCAAAACTGGCAGGGCACAGACCGAAGCTGTAGCCAGCGTGGCGGTAACCACAATAGATCGAAAAATGAACATTTTTACCTCTGCGAACGTAGAAGACGATACCGGTGAAGGGAGTATCGAAAGTCCGATCAGGGATAGCGGTCGAAACTTTCGCGTCGCAACAGAGCTTTACCGGAATTTCATATTGTGAAATCTAAAGAACAAAACCTGAAATGTGGTTGACGGCATGATGAACGAAAACTCTTTGACCGCTTTTCTTACATTGGCTGAAATCGGCAGTTTCCAAAATGCTGCCCGTGCGATGGGTGTGTCCAACGCATCATTGTCCCGCTATGTCGGGCAGGCCGAGGACTATACGGGGCTTGTTTTGTTTCATCGAAGCCGAAACAACAGCACTCTGACACGCGCGGGGCAGGAGTTCTTGCCAATCGCCCAGGCGCTGCGCGAAGACCTGAACCAGTATGCAACGCGCGTGGCCGCTTTGCGCGAAACCGGGCCGGGCACTTTGCTGATCGGTTGCGGGCCTCTGACCACGAGAACCCTGATCCTGCCCGCCCTGCGATCAGTGCGGCAAGTGATGCCTGATCTTCGTTTCCGAATTCTGGTAAGCGCCTACGCACGACCGCTTGATTTGTTGCAGGCGGGAAAGTTCGACATGTTCCTCGGTGACCTGACCCACACACCCGAAGCTGACAACGTCGAGATTATGGTGATGGAGAAACAACAAATCCAGTTTGTGGCACATCGCGACCATAAGATTCATCAGCGTGGCCCGCAAACGATGGCAGGCATATTCGATTTTCCCTTCGCATCTCCGCATCTCCACAAACACTGGAAAGCCGCTTTGACAAAAGCACTTGGTGGCGGTGCTGAAGCCGTCGAAAAGGTGAATGCACAGCCGCATATCGAATGCGACGACTACAACCTCCTGACCGGATTGTTGGCAGAACCGGACTACATCGTGGGAGGGATGGCGGACACATTTGCGGATCTGATCCATGCAAAGACGGTGAAACCCGTGTCTATGGCACAGAACCTTACGTGGAACATCTGCGCAGCGCGTAAGTCACAGAACACTTCGGATGCTGTAGAATTATTCTGGAGTGAGCTTGCTAAATATCGGGCATGACCGGCGGTGCAAGACATAGAAAAACGCCCAACTGAAACGCTTTATATCTCATGCCTAGTCGTTTCCGTGCAGTCAATTAACTTGGCGAAGTTCTGCTTTAAAATGCTGACAGCGAAAGCCCAAAATGCTTGGTTCGCGACGCGCAGCACATGCAAAGAATAGAAGCCTGGTCGACGGCAGGTATAAGCTCTCAACGGACGTTTACATCACAGCCGAAATCACCCACCCTCACCGATCGCATTCATTGCACCCCAAAACTACCAGTTGAACCTCCTTGCACCCGCTCCTATCGTGCGGCAACAAACGTTTCATTCAGGACGACACCATGACCGAGCAAACCCCACATCCGATGTCCCCGCAGGATTGCCTTGTGGCGATCATGGTGGCGATTTCCGCTTCGGACGAGAACATCCGAACCGCAGAGCTGGTCAAGATCGAAGGCGCGGTCAACATGCTGCCGGTGTTTGCAGGCTACGACATCGACCGAACCCGCCGCGTCTCGCAGATCGTGTTTGATTTGTTTGAGCAGGTGGACGGGCTGGATGCCCTGTTCGGACTGATCCGTGACAACCTGCCCGAACGCCTGAACGAAACCGCCTACGCGCTGGCCTGTGATGTCGCCGCCGCTGACGGCACTCTGGCCGAAACCGAATTGCGACTGCTGGAAGAAATCCGGTACGAGCTCAGCATCGACCGCCTGCACGCTGCCGCTATCGAACGCGGGGCACGGGCGCGGCATACGACCTAGCTGCCGTAGAGCGTACCCCACCGCTCAATCAGATTGCGCTGCAAAGTGCGAGACCGTCGGTTCCAGGCCCGCGCCCCGTCCGGGCGCTCGCGCGACGCACGCGGGATCGTGGCGCGGTGCGCGGTGTCGGCGGTGAAGATCGCAAAGGCCAGATCCACTCCATCTGCCGTTGTCATGTAACCGCCAAGACCCGAGACGAAGTTCAAAGTACCCGTTTTTGCGTCGACCTTGATCGGATGATCCTTGACCGGCTGCCCGTTTTTGTCGGCCAGCGTAAAGGACCGAAGCAACGGCCGCAGCTCCTCTGACTGCCCCGCCGCCACCAGCGTATTGACCAGACCGAAGGGGGCCATACGTGAGGAACCGCTAAGTCCGGAATGATCGACCATCGCGATCCCATCTGCGCCAAAACGCTCTGCCGCCCATAGGTTCATTTCTGCGGCCGAGTCCTCAAGGCTCTGCGGCGCAACCCCGCGCGCCTTGGTGGCCGCCAAACCCACCATTTCGGCGGTTATATTGGTCGAATATCTCAGCATCCCCTTCAGGATGCTTTCCAACGGATCGCTCTGATGCACCACCAGTTCGGTCCCTTGCGGTGCTTGCCGCGTCACCTGCACCCGGCCCAGCACGATCCCATTCACGCGTGCCAGCGTGCGGAACACATCTCCGGCATAAAGCGCAGGCTTGCGCACCGGCAACCAGCGTGCCCCGCCATTGCCTAGCGCGCCTTTGGCCACGGTCCAGCGATCCTGTCGCGCGCTTGGCTGATAGGTGTAAATCGGCAGGCTGCGGCTCTCGACTCGCATCGATGCCATATCTACCGAAGGCGTATAATTCGCGCTGCGCGCATCCATGGTTACACCATAGCCGGCGCCCTCGCGTTTCCACTCGAAATGCACACGGTTGAAATTCAGGGAAATCCCGCTGATCGACGGGCTATAGCCCAGATGATCCGGCTGCCCCGGATCAATGCTGAAGACGTAGGGCAGCGCACCATCATAGACCTTGAACGCGCCCTTCACCTCGGTGATCCCGGCCTTGCGCAGACTGGCTGCCATTGTGGCCAGCGCGTCTGTATCCAGCAGCGGATCACCGCCACCCGCAAGGATCAGGTCGCCTTTCAGAATACCATTTTCCACCGGTCCATCCGCGATCAAGCGCGTTTCGAACCGATACTCCGGACCCAGCACATCCAGCGCATAAAGCGCGGTCAGCGCCTTGGCGACGCTGGCTGGTGGTAGGCTTTGGCCCTCGCCGAACACCTCCAGCGGCGTTCCGGTTTCCACGTCGGCCACGGCAAAAACAACCTCGCCCCTCAGCCCCGCTGCCTGAACCAGTCGCTCGGCCCCGCTGGGCTGCGGGCCACGCAGCACAGGGCGCAGAGATACCGAAGGCGCCTCGGCCAGACCTGCGCCCGGAACCAGAGACGCCCCTAATCCACCCAGAAACAAACGACGCGAAATTCGATCGACCATGGGTCTATTAGAATCCCAGAGCTTAAATGCAGACAATCACTTGATTAAGATTATGCGCCAAGTGGAGTCATTCGGGCAACACCCCATCGCTCCAATTCCCGCGATTGCGCAACTCGGTCGAACTGACGTCAACCATCGGCACGTTCACAAAACACCACGCCGGAGCATCCGCCCGCCCCAGCAAATGCCGCGCCTGCCCGTCGATACGGTACTTGGCATAAAGCCGAGCCGCCGGAGACATCCGCGCCGAGATCCGATCCCCCGGCCGCGCCACAACGCCCACAGGCACGCTGTCCATGATCTGCCGCCAGTCCTTCCAGCGGTGAAACTGCGCCAGATTGTCTGCGCCCATCAGCCAGACGAACCGAACCTGAGGATAAAGCCTCCGCAGCGCTGCCAGAGTGTCTGCCGTCGCCCGCGTGCCCGTCAGCGCCTCGATATCCGTGACCTCAACGCGCGGATGCTGCATCACATACCGCGCCGCCGCCATCCGCCGGGCCAAAGGCGCAGGCCCCCGCTCCTTCAACGGATTGCCCGGCGACACCAGCCACCACACCCGATCCAGCCCGAACGCCTTCATCGCTTCGCGCGTCACATGCACATGACCTTGATGCGGAGGATCAAATGACCCTCCGAACAACCCCACGACCTGCCCGGGCCCCGCATATGGAATATTGTACCGTTCCATATTCTGCTGATGTTCAGAACAGGGCGGCGTTGTCAATCAACAGGTTGCACCGCATCCCCCAACGCAACCCGCCCGGGTTTGAGCACCTCGGCACACCATCCCCCATGCGCCCGCACAGCAGAATAGCCGCCTTTGCCCAACGCCTCCTCCATCCGACTGCACGGAGCGCATATCACGGTAAAGCGCAAAACGGCCTCCCCGACCTGCACCTCCCGCCCCGTTAGCGCCGCCAGATTGATCCCCGAAACCACCAGATTGCGCCGCAGGATCTCAGGCTTAACCGATCCTTGCCCCAGATAAGAGCCAATCGCCGCCAGATGTTCCTGCTGGATCAAAGTCACCGCCCGCTTGCCCGCCCGGCTGCGGTCGCTGTCGAGCCCATCGGCTGAGACCCAAACCTCGTGGCGCCCATCCAATTCCGCTCTGCGGCCAGGACGTACACCGATCCATGTCACCCGGCCCGGTTGCGCCCAACCGGCAATCAGTTCCGCAAGTTCTGCCAAAACCCCACCACTCCTTGTCGTGTTGGTTCTACCGGATCAAACGACCACAGAAAATTCACAAAACCACCAGCTTGCCCCGCCCGCTCGCCTCGGATATCCAGCGTTCCAACTTGATTTCCCCGACCCAGAGGACGCGACATGGCCGCCTATCAATATGTCTACCACATGCAGGGTGTCTCCAAGACCTATCCCGGTGGCAAGAAGTGCTTTGAAAACATCCACCTGAGCTTCCTGCCCGGCGTGAAAATCGGTGTTGTCGGCGTCAATGGCGCGGGTAAATCGACGCTGATGAAGATCATGGCGGGCCTCGACACCGATTTCACCGGTGAGGCATGGGCCGCCGAGGGCGCCAAGGTCGGCTATCTGCCGCAGGAACCTCAACTGGATGAATCGCTGACCGTCCGCGAGAACGTCATGCTGGGCGTGGCCGCGAAAAAGGCCAAGGTCGACCGGTTCAACGAGATTGCCATGGAGATCGCCGAGAACTACTCGGATGAGCTGATGGAGGAAATGACCACCCTGCAGGACGCGATCGACGCGGAAAACCTGTGGGACCTCGACAGTCAGATCGATGTCTCGATGGAAGCGCTGCGCTGCCCGCCGGACGATGCCAACATCGCAAACCTATCGGGTGGTGAGAAACGCCGCGTGGCGCTCTGCAAGCTGCTGCTCGAAGCGCCCGATATGCTTCTGCTCGACGAACCAACCAACCACCTCGACGCCGAGACCATCGCCTGGTTGCAACAGCACCTGATCGACTACAAGGGCACCATCCTCATCGTCACCCACGACCGGTATTTCCTGGACGACATCACCGGCTGGATCCTCGAACTCGACCGCGGTCGCGGCATTCCGTACGAGGGGAACTATTCCGCATGGCTGGAACAAAAAGCCAAACGGCTGGAGCAGGAAGCCCGCGAAGACAAGTCCAAGCAGAAGACCCTGCAACGCGAACTGGAATGGATGCGTCAGGGCCAAAAGGCCCGTCAGGCCAAATCCAAGGCCCGGATCAACGCCTATAACGAACTGGCCGAGCAGTCCGAACGCGAAAAGCTGACCCGCGCCCAGATCGTCATTCCCAACGGCCAGCGCCTTGGTGGCAAAGTGATCGAGGTTGAGGGCCTGTCGAAACACATGGGCGACAAGCAACTGATCGAAGGGCTGGACTTTGCCCTGCCCCCCGGCGGCATCGTTGGCGTCATCGGCCCCAATGGTGCAGGTAAATCGACCCTGTTTAAGATGCTCACCGGGCAGGAACAGCCCGACAGCGGCACCATCACGCTGGGCGACACGGTCGAGCTGTCCTATGTCGACCAATCCCGCGATGACCTCAAAGACAACGACACCGTGTGGGAGGCGATCACCGGCGGCGCCGAGATCATCCAACTGGGCGACGCGCAGGTCAATTCCCGCGCCTATTGCTCGTCCTTCAACTTCAAGGGCGGCGACCAGCAGAAAAAGGTCTCGTTGCTGTCAGGGGGTGAACGCAACCGCGTCCACATGGCCCGCCTGCTGAAAGAGGGTGGCAACGTCCTGCTGCTCGACGAACCCACCAACGACCTCGACGTCGAAACCCTGCGCGCGCTGGAAGACGCGCTGGTTGATTTCGCAGGCTGCGCCGTCGTCATTTCCCACGACCGCTTCTTCCTTGACCGGATTTGCACGCATATTCTGGCGTTCGAGGGAGATGCGCACGTGGAATGGTTCGAGGGCAACTTCGAGGACTACGAAGAGGACAAAAAGCGCCGTCTGGGACCGGATGCGCTGGAGCCCAAGCGGTTGAAGCATAAGAAGTTTGCGCGGTGAGGCTGGATGCGGGTCGTATTGTTGAAGCAGCAGAGTTGGAAATGCTTTCTTAATGATTAGGTTTGCGACGCGCAGCGCACAGATTTCTGCTTTCCTAGTTTGCGGCGCAAGTGCCGCATTGGCTGAGGCGCCAAAGAGGGTCACTACCTTTGCCGCGCCAGCGGGTTTCACCTATTTCTTGCAGAAGCACGACGGTGAGCAGGAAAAGTTTGATTTCTCAGACAAATGGGTAGATCCAGAAAGGTCTGATGTGATTGTTGCTTTCATCGAAAACCGCGAAGACATCGATTTTGTTCCGGCAAAACTGTACAGTTCATTCCAAACTGTCTTGTCAATTGTTGATACGCATTTCTATCAGTTATCGAGCAGGGTTTTCGGCGAAACGTTGGACTCTGACGTTTACATTGTGTCTGTTTCCAGATTGCACGACAAGTTGGTTGAGGACGGATTTTCGATAGAGCAGGCTCAAAAGGGTGCATTTGTGTCCTGCTTCGCAGCTGGCTTGGTCGAGGATTTTTATCGCCGAGGAAATCTAGATGCGAACCATCGCAAAATCGGAGATACATGTTTGGAACTTCTAGAAAAATAGCAAGTAGGCCGGGCTTCAGCCCGGCAAGCCGCGTAACAGCCGCGACTTCAAATTTATTTACTATTGAATGGAATCAAACCAGTTAATCCAAGGTTCATGGTGGATGCCGGGCTGCAGCCCGGCCTACAAAATGCGGATTTCTATTCTATGGCTATCGGAACGCGCGCTCGATCATCTCTCCGCTCAGTTCCGAGCAAGCGTAGGATGGGGTTTCACCCCATCTCTCACTCAACGACCCTACCCGAACACCCGCACGATCTGTTCCCGCGCACAAAACCACTTGCAAACTCCAACCTCTCAAATGATGGGGTGAAACCCCATCCTACGGCTCTCCGAACGGTCCCTCGGTGACCACACCGCACCACTCCGGATCAACCCGACCCGCACGAATATCGCGATGGATTGACGAATACGGCCAATCGGTCGGGCGCTCGACCAACCCGTGCTTCACCGGATTCCGCCAACAATACGCCATATGATTGCGGTAATCCTGTTCGTCCCGAATGGTGTGCTCCCAAAACCGGCGTTGCCAAACAGGCGCTTCGCGTCTGTCGGCCCGTAGGCCGGGCTTCAGCCCGGCATATCTGCCGGATGTCACAACGGGCAGGTGTTCGGGGGCGGGTGCCGGGCTGAAGCCCGGCCTACGCATCGCTTCTCTGACCCGCATGGTAAACCGCGCCTTAATCGCACCCCACCGTGTCGAATAATCCGCATCCCCCGGCGGCAAGGTCCACACCGCGTGCAAATGATCCGGCAACACCACAAACGCATCGCACCAGAACGGCCGCTCCCTCTGGGTCACTGCAAAGGCGGCCCGCAAATGCGCCACCTCTCGCACCAGCAAATCCGACGACCGGTCGGCCAAAGACACGGTGAAAAAATACTTGGCCCCGGGAATGCGGACGCGTCGATAATCGCTCATGCTGTAACTTGATCATGACGAGGGTTAACGGATTCTGAATGCCACTCCGACGCGCCAGATAAATAACCGGACCTTATCAAAGCTCTGCCAACTAATAACCAAACCCATCGGCGGATTTTTGTACAAGACGGACGATTCCGCCTCAAACCCTTGTACAATCCATACAATCCGCCCTTGCCACACCGTCTGACCGATGCCATATCCAAGAGGCTTACGTTTTTCTATTTCGACCTACTGTCTCCTTCTACGGCGCTCAGTCTATCGATACAGACAACGACGCCGGGCTGCCGCATCCACGTGGGCAGCACTAAACAGGAGACAACGGATATGCCCGCAGGCACCGTAAAATGGTTCAACACCACCAAAGGCTACGGCTTTATCGCACCCGAAGATGGCGGCAAAGACATCTTCGTACACATCTCGGCTGTCGAGCGTTCGGGCCTCACTGGTCTGGCCGACAACCAGAAGGTCACGTACGAGCTGCGCGCTGGTCGTGACGGCCGCGAAAGCGCCGACAATATCGAACTGGCCTAAGCCGTTCAAAGGGCGGGATTTTTCCCGCCCTCTCTGCTATGCCTGCACCCCGTGTGTGGCATAGGGAATACATCACAATCGGGTTATTCCTCCCCGGTGATTGACCAAATCCGCTATCATTTCAAAACTAGCGTTATGATTTCTTTGGTCATTTGAGGGATGTCACCATGTTCACACGCCGCGTATTTCTGGCCGGTACTGCCGTCAGCCTGCTTCCGGGCGTTGTCAGCGCCAAGAAAGCGGTCGAGTATGATCCCACGCCACAATTCGTGCGGGTCAAAAAGCAATTCCTACCCGGTCAGCTGCTGGTCGTTCCCCGTTCCTTCTACCTTTATTACATAACCGAACCCCGCAAAGCGATCCGCTATGGCTGCGGCGTCGGCAAAGCCGGACTGGAGTTTACAGGAACCGCAACTATCGACGTAAAGAAGGAATGGCCCACCTGGCGACCGACAGATGAGATGATCGAACGCGACCCAGTGGCCTATGGTCGGTTCAAGGACAACGACTATGTCCAACCCGGAGGGAGCGATAATCCACTGGGCGCGCGCGCTTTGTATCTGTTCCAAAACGGAGTCGACACCTATTTCCGCATCCATGGCACCACACAACCGCAAACCATCGGTCGCGCGGCCTCGAACGGCTGCATACGGATGCTGAATGAGCATGTAATCGATCTGTACAACCGGGTGCCGATTGGAACCGTGGTGACCGTGGTCTAAGCCGCCGACCAATCCACATCGTCGGCTTGTTCAATCCTCAGGCGACCTTCTGGCCATGGGCGCATCAGCTTCTGCGCCTCTTCTTCGGATCCATGTAACCAGCAATCCACATCCTGCGACCCCAGCAACACACCCATACGGTGGTGGATCGGCTTTACATCGGCATTTGGCTCGCAGGTGACTGCGGCAACCTGATCCACACGCTGCCCACCAGGGGCCTCCCAACTATCCGTAATTGCAGCAAATAACAGCGGTATGCCATCCTTCGCTGCGATACGCCATGCAGTTTTGCGCCGTTTCTCTCCGGTCCACTCGTACCAGCCATCAACTGGTATAACTGCGCGCCCAACACCTTCGAATGCGCTTTTGTCAAAAACCGTTTCAGAGCGAGCGTTGATAATGGTCTCCATCACCGGACGTCCGCGCGCATTGACCCTGCCGACCGGGATCATCCCCCAACGCATCATCTTCAAGCCTTCACCGGTCAATACCGTCACCTCCTGACCCGGTTGAATGTTCCTGCGCGGGGGTTGAGGCCCTACGTTATCTTTCACGTTCAGGAACTTAGCAATCTCGCCAATTGGTCGTGTGAGAAAAAACCGGCCTGGCATAGGACCCTCCTAATCGGCAGCGCGCTCCGCTAAAGCCAGTACAAAAGGTCCCAGCGCGTCAACGATCAGCGCAACGCCTTGGGCATTTGGATGGATGCCATCAGATTGCATGAACTGGCGCGCGGCTGCAGGATCGCCCTCGGTCGTGAGCCCGTCAAAGAAGCTTTCCGCATAGATCGCGCCATACTGCTGCGCCAGTTCCGGATACATGGCATCGAAACTTTGCTTGTAATCCGTCCCATAGTTCCCGGGGGCTTGCATGCCGATCAGCAGAACTTCGACATTCGCAGCTTCAGCGGTGTTCAGGATTGCCTCAAGATTGGCGCGCGACACATCCGGATCGATACCGCGTAACAGATCATTGCCGCCGAGGGCTACAATCATGCCATCGACCTCTGGCGTCAGAGTCCAATCAACGCGGGAGGCTCCTCCTGCGGTCGTATCCCCGGAAACACCGGCGTTGATAAGCTGAATATCCGCCCCTTCCTCCTGCAACCAGCGTTGCAGTTGGGGCACAAACCCGTCTTGTTGCGGAAGTCCATATCCTTGTGTCAGGGAATCTCCGAGCGCCGCAATCACCACCGGCTCAGCCGTCGCGGCAAATCCGCAACAGATGAACACGCCTGACATCAAACCCTTGCGCAGCTTCTGTATCGCGCCATATCCCAATGGACTGTACCCCTCTTGATGGCCTGATCGATGACGACACCCGTTCTCACCCTCCAAGATGCCGCATTATCGCTGGATGGCAATGCCGGAAGAGTGGATATCCTGCACGACATCACTTTGACTGTGAGCAAGGGTGAAACTCTGGGGCTGATCGGTCCCTCTGGTTCCGGAAAGTCTTCGCTACTGATGCTAATGGGCGGCTTAGAACAGGCAACTGGTGGACGCGTTACCGCATTGGGCCAAGATTTGACGAAAATGAGCGAGGATGCGCTGGCACGGTTCAGAAGAGATGCCATGGGCGTAGTGTTTCAGAATTTCCACTTGATTCCGACGATGACCGCGCTTGAGAACGTGGCGACCCCGTTAGAACTCGCGGGACACAAAGATGCTTTCCAGCGCGCCGCGGCCGAGTTGGAGGCCGTGGGCCTTTCACATCGTATCGATCACTACCCGGCGCAGTTGTCAGGCGGCGAGCAACAGCGTGTGGCGCTGGCCCGCGCTTCGGCCCCGCGCCCGCATATATTACTGGCAGATGAACCAACGGGAAATCTGGATGAAACCAACGGTTCAGCAATCATTGATCTGTTATTCGGACTGCGGGACCGTCACGGTGCAACTCTGGTTCTGGTCACGCACAGCCATACACTGGCTCAGAAATGCGACCGCGTTGTGCGCTTGCGCGATGGACGTATCGCCGAGGAATCCCAGCGTGAGGCCGCCGAATGAGCCTGCGTCTGGCCGGTCGTCTGGCTCGGCGCGAACTGCGCGGTGGGTTGCGCGGGTTTCGGGTGTTTCTGGCCTGCCTGGCTTTGGGTGTTGCAGCAATTGCTGCGGTTGGCATGGTGCGCCAAGCCATTCAGACCGGATTGCAACAAGAGGGCGCGTCGCTCTTAGGCGGCGATGCCCAGCTGGAGTTCACCTATCGCTTTGCAAACGATGAGGAACGTGACTGGATGGCGGACACCGCGCAAGCAGTGTCGGAGGTCGTCGATTTCAGGTCCATGGCCGTCACGGGTGATGGCGCAGGCGCGCAACGGGCGTTAACTCAGGTGAAGGCCGTGGACGGGGCCTATCCGCTGTTGGGATCGGTGGCTCTGGAACCCGCAGTTTCTTTGCCCGAGGCCTTGGCGGGGGCCGATGGGCTGCCCGGCGCCGTGATGGCTCCGTCCCTGATTGACCGCCTGAACCTTGCGATTGGGGACCAATTTGATCTCGGCACGCAGAGGTTCGTTTTGATGGCCTCGCTGGAACACGAACCGGATGGTGCGGCAGATGGGTTCTCGCTGGGACCGCGCACGTTGGTTCGAACCGAGGATTTGCAATCATCGGGCCTGCTGGCTCCGGGTACTTTGTTTTCCACCAAATACAGGATGAACTTGCCGCAAACTGCCGAGTTGGAGGCGCTGTCGCAGCAAGCCAGGCAGGCCTTCGAGGGAACCGGCATGCGCTGGACTGATGCCCGCAATGGTGCGCCGGGGATATCCGAGTTTGTAGGGCGCCTCAGCGCGTTTCTGGTGCTGGTTGGTCTATCCGGATTGGCGGTTGGGGGGATCGGCGTATCGGCTGCCGTGCGCGCCTATCTGTCCAAGAAAACGGAAACCATTGCGACATTGCGGACTTTGGGCGCTGATCGGGCCACAATCTTTCAGACATACATGATCCAGGTCGCCGTTCTTTCAGGCGTTGGTATCGTCATGGGTTTGACCCTGGGCGCGGCGCTTCCAATGCTGCTGGCACCGGTTATCGAAACCCAACTGCCGATCCCTGCTGTATTCTCGCTATATCCGCAGCCCCTGTTCGAGGCCGCACTTTATGGTGTGCTAACCGCGTTCCTGTTTACGCTTTGGCCTCTGGCCAGAACCGAGGAGGTGCGTGCGGCAACATTGTTCCGGGATGCGCTGACTTCGGCAAGCAGCTTCCCGCGCTTGATCTATGTAATTGCGACTGCAATTGGCCTGGCCGTACTGATCGGAGCCGCCGCTTGGTTCAGCGGTTCAACCCGGTTGACTCTCTGGACAAGCGCAGGTCTGGCGGGGGCGCTCACTTTGCTGACCCTTTCTGCCTTTGCCATTCGCAAATTGGCCCGCGCGGGCGCTCCTTGGGCCAGAGGGCGTCCAGCCCTGCGGTGGGCGTTGTCCGCCATCTCTGACCCACGCGAAGGCGCAGCATCGGTGGTCCTGTCCCTTGGGCTCGGCCTTTCGGTCCTTGCGGCGGTGGGGCAGATCGACGGCACGCTACGCAATGCGATTTCGGGCAACTTGCCTGAGGTCGCACCCTCGTATTTCTTCGTCGATATCCAGAAGGATCAGATGCCCGGGTTCAGCGAACGTCTCGACACTGACCCTGCCGTCAGTCGGGTAGAAAGCGCTCCGATGCTGCGTGGGATCATTACCAAAATCAATGGGCGACCCGCGCACGAGATTGCAGGCGATCACTGGGTTCTGGACGGCGACCGGGGCGTAACCTACTCTGCCCGCCCCCCACGGAATGCCCGCGTGACTGACGGGGTTTGGTGGCCAGAGGACTACAGCGGCCCACCGCAAGTCAGCTTTGCCGCAGAAGAGGCCGACGAGATGGGCCTGAAACTGGGCGATGAGCTGACCGTTAATATCCTGGGCCGCGATATCACAGCTGAACTCACATCGCTGCGCGAAGTTGATTTCTCCACTGCAGGAATGGGTTTTGTCATGTCGATGAACCCCTCTGCCTTGGCTGGTGCCCCGCATAGCTTCATCGCTACCGTCTATGCCGAAGAACAGGCCGAGGCCGCCATTCTGCGTGATTTGGCCGGTCAATTCCCCAACATCACGGCAGTCCGGGTCAGAGACGCCATCGACCGGGTATCAGGCCTGCTGGCAGGGCTTGCGGCAGCCACGTCATATGGCTCAGGGGTTTCTCTGTTGACCGGGTTTTTAGTGTTGATCGGTGCGGCGGCAGCGGGCGAACCGGCGCGTAGGTACGAGGCAGCGATCCTCAAGACTCTGGGTGCCAACCGTGGGCGCATATTGCGCAGCTTTGCCCTGCGGGCAATCCTTTTGGGAGCAGCCGCAGGTTGCGTTGCTTTGCTGACCGGAATTCTGGGCGGTTGGGCCGTGGCTACTTATATATTCGACACAGAGTTCGCGGTCATCTGGCCATCCGCGCTTGGGATCGTCATCGCCGGTGTTGGCGTTACCTTAGGCGCGGGGATGGTCTTTGCCCTGCGCCCGCTTTCAGTACGCCCTGCGCGTATACTGCGCGCCAGCGACTGAGTTCAGCGCATACAAGCGACAGGCTGCAATATTTTCAGCAATTGGTCATTGTCGCAAACCAACGCATCGAGCGTGATTTCGTCCAGCGACGCATAAAACACCTCAGCCGCATCTTGCAGCGCCAACCGGAGGCGGCAGGCATCGGTCAGTGGGCAGGTGTTGTCAGCATCCGCAAAACACTCGGCAATCGGCAACCCGCCTTCGACATGGCGAAACACGGACCCGACCCGGATCTGATCCGCCGGGCGTGCCAGCGTCATGCCGCCATTGCGGCCGCGTTGTGTGCTGAGATAGTCTAGCTGGCTCAGTTGGTTGATCACCTGTGCCAGATGGTTTTCTGAAATATTACAGACATCGGCGATCTCGGCCTTCGTGACCAGCCGTTCCTGATGTGCGGCGCAATACATCAAAACACGCACCGCGATATTCGTCCGTTTGGTAATCCGCATTAGGGCCTCCCGAATCTCAAGGTGAAGCTTTATTGCATGTCTCGTAAAAAGACTGTTTGACATACATCAATCGTCAAAGAAGGACGCGACCCGCATGGCAGACCCTTATTTCTTCGGCTATGGCAGCCTCGTGAACCTGTCGACGCATGATTTCCCCGACCCGCGCCCAGCGCGACTGAAAGGTTGGCGACGCGCATGGCGGCACACGGATCTGCGCCCGGTGGCGTTTTTGACCGCTGTGCCGGATGCTGATTCCGAGATCGATGGTATGATCGCCCATGTTCCTAAAAACGACTGGGCCGCGTTGGACCAAAGAGAATGGGCTTATGACCGCGTTCCAGCCACACGGTCGGTCACGCACACTCTGACGCAAGAGGTGGAAATCGCTGTCTACGCAGTCCCGCATGATCGACACACCGCGCCCAGCAATCACCATCCCCTATTGCTCAGCTATATTGATGTTGTCGTGCAAGGGTATCTGCGGGCTTTTGGACCAGAGGGCGCCGATCGCTTCTTTGCAACAACCGATGGTTGGGATGCTCCGATTTTGAACGACCGCGCCGAGCCCCGTTATCCCCGTCACCAACAATTGAAGCAGGCCGAGACCGAATTCGTGGATGACCGCCTGCAACGCGTTTCGGCGCAAGTTTTGCGACCCGGAGAACAAAGAAAGGCAGGTGATTTACCTGCCTCCTTCGTATTCTAAGCACTGACCCTGAAGTCAGCCGCGAGCGCGGATCACCTGCAACAGCGGCAGCAAGGTCGCCATTTCGGGCCCGCGCTCCATCCCCGTTAGCGCTTTGCGCAGCGGCATGAACAGGCCTTTGCCCTTGCGACCAGTTGCTTCTTTGACTGCCTTGGTCCATGTGCCCCAAGTTTCCCCATCGAATGGGCCTTCGGGCAGCAATGAGACAGCCTGAGCGATGAACTCACGATCCTCGTCTGCAATCAGGGGTTCGGCCCCATCACGGCACAATTCCCACCATCCCTCGAGATCGCTCAGCGTGGTGATATTTTCGCGCGCCATGGTCCAGAAAGGCTCGGCCAGTTCAGCAGGTACACCTGCTTTAGCAACGGCATCGGCCACATCGGCCAGCGGTAGCGATTGCAGGTGCTTCGCGGTCAGCGGGAACAGGTCCTGCACGTCGAACTTGGTTGGGGCCGCACCGAAGCGTGTAACATCAAAGCCGTCGATCAACTCTGACATATCCGAGCGCAGCTCAACCGTATCTGACGACCCCAGACGCGCCATCAGGCTCAGTAAGGCCATTGGCTGCACACCCTGCTCTCGCAGATCGCGCAAGGCCAGAGTGCCCAAGCGTTTCGACAACGCCTCTCCCTGCGGGCCAGTCAGCAACGAGTGGTGCGCAAAACGCGGACAGGTCCCGCCCAAGGCCTCGATGATCTGAATCTGCGTTGCGGTGTTGGTGACATGGTCCGAGCCGCGCACGACATCGGTTACGCCCATCTCGGTGTCATCGACCACAGAGGCAATCGTATAGAGAACCTGACCATCGCCCCGGATCAGCACCGGGTCGGATACTGAAGCTGCATCGATCGAGATGTCGCCCAAAATGCCATCGTTCCATTCGATACGCTCGTGGTTCAGTTTGAACCGCCAGACGCCATTGCCACGCTCAGCGCGCAGGGCTTCTTTCTCGGCATCGCTGAGGTTCAGCGCTGCACGGTCATAGACCGGCGGCTTGCCCATGTTCAGTTGCTTCTTGCGCTTGAGGTCCAGCTCGGTGGGCGTCTCGAACGCCTCATAGAACCGGCCCATCTCGCGCAGCTTGTCGGCGGCCTCGGCGTAGCGGTCCAGACGCTCCGACTGTCGCTCAACCCGGTCCCAATGCAGGCCCAACCACTCCAGATCCTGCTTGATCGCGTCGACATATTCTTCCTTAGACCGCTCGGGATCGGTGTCATCAATGCGCAGAATGAACGTACCACCAGCCTTGCGGGCGATCAGATAGTTCATCAGGGCGGTGCGCAGGTTGCCCACATGGATGTAACCGGTGGGCGACGGGGCAAAACGGGTCGTGGTCATGGAAGTCTCCTGTTGGCGCGGCTCATCTCACATGGGCGCGTTTTTGTCCAGCAGGGGCTTTCAGGTTGGTTCAACCGGCCAAATGCCATCTAGGCGTTCGAGCCCGGCTTTGATGAGTTCACCAAGCACGTCGAGATCGATATCCGGTAGCTTATTCATATAGAGGCAGGATTTACCCAGCTTGTGCTTGCCCAGTCTTGATAAGATATCTCCGAAGTCAGCATACCCGGGCATGATATAGATGGAATGCGCCGCCTTGCGCGGAGAGAACCCAGTTGCGAGAAAGTCGCCCTCGCGCCCTGACGCATAGCGATAATGATATCGACCATAGCCAATGATCGACGCCCCCCACATTACTGGCGCATAACCTGTGGTTTCACGAAACAGCCTGTCCAGCACGTGCGCCTCCTCCGCCTTGCGGGTCGGCTGAATACTCGCCAGAAAATCAGCAACGTTTTGCTCGGTGGGTACGGTTTTATTCGCAGATCGCGGCATGAACAAAAATTAACACGTAATGTTCAACCACGCAGCCCATATAACAGTGCCATAGTATGGCCACAGGCCCAGACTGACCTAATTCAGTCAAACATGCTCTGACAGGGAGAACGACCATGACCATCAGATTGACTCGCCGGGCGGCGCTTGGAACGGTTGCGGCTCTGCCGCTTGCGGCAGCTACTTCGCCTGTTCTGGCCGCAGGTACCGAGACCAAAGCCAACTCTACAATAGCAAAATCGTTTCAACTGGGCGATTTCACCGTCACCACCTTGTTGGATGGCAGCCTGCCTCGTGATGGTGCGCAAGACATTTTCGGCGGCGGCGCCTCGGATGAAGATTTCGCCCGTGTATCGGCTGACAACTTCATCTCGCCAGATGTTGCGCAGTTCTTCTTCACACCAACGCTGGTTAACACGGGGTCCGAGATGATCCTGTTTGATACTGGGCTTGGCCAAGGTGGAATTCAGGCCGCGTTGGCCGACGCCGGCGTAACGCCTGATCAGATCGATGTGGTGGTCATTACCCACATGCATCCCGATCATATCGGTGGTATGACAACCAATGATGCCGCGACTTTTGCCAATGCGCGTTATGTAACAGCAGCACCCGAATACGACTTTTGGTCAGCGCAAGACGCGGGCAACCGAGTGGGTGATATGGTTGCAGCCAAAGTCACCCCGATGGCAGAGAAGATGACCTTTATCGGGGATGGTGGTGAAGTCGCATCCGGCGTCACCGGTATGGCAGCGTTTGGGCATACTCCGGGCCATATGGTCTATCACCTAGAAAGCAACGGTCAGCGTCTGGTCCTGACGGCGGATCTTGCAAATCACTATGTCTGGTCCTTTGCACATCCTGAATGGGAAGTGCGATTCGACATGGACAAAGCCGCTGCAACGGAATCGCGCAGGAATGTGCTGGGCATGCTGGCTGCGGACAAAGTGCCTATGATCGGCTATCACATGCCTTTCCCGGCCGCTGGGTATGTCGAATCCCGTGGCGACGGGTTCCGGTTCGTGCCGGTCAGCTATCAAATGATGGGTTAGAGGCTAAAAACCAGCATCCGGCCGCACTTTTGACCCATCCGTGAAACGGGACAGGCGAAATGCGGTCGGATCAACGCAAGGCGTGCTTTCCGTAACAAGGTCCGCCACTAATCGACCTGCGGCAGGACCGATGCCAAAACCGTGGCCGGAGAAACCGGTCGCAATATGCAGGCCCTGCACCGCGTCCACTTTCGAGATGACCGGGATCGCATCCGGGGTCACATCGATCAGGCCGGCCCAGCTTTGCACGATCTCCGCACTATCAAGCGCAGGCAACGCCTTGCGGGCGTTGGCCCACGCCCTTCGCAACACTTTCTGGGAAGGTTCCGGGTCGAGCACTCGGCAATGTTCAAACGGTGTCACATCGGTCGGCAGCCAGCTTCGGTCCTCATTCGCCTCGACCATCCAGCGTCTCGAAAAGCGAAACCTTAAGGACCGCCACTCTTGCCGGAATGCGGGCAGAAACTGCAACCCGAGTCGGAAACTGTCAGGAACGATATCCACTGTATTCTCGTGAACCGAAGCTATGGTGTATCCCCCGTCCGAGCGCTTTCGAATGGCAAAATCATCACTCCAAAGCGACACCTCTGGCCCTGCTGCAACCGGAGAGGTCCGCATGACCGTATTGAGCACTTTGAGCTGTGGCAGAGCGATTCCAGCGTTCCCCGCAAACAGCCGAGACCAGGCTCCGCCTGCAAGTACGACTTGACTACACCTTACGCGGCCGCGTTCGGTGAAAACACCTGCGATCCGGCCCGCAGCAACATCGACACTTCGCACCGCGCATTGCGTCATGATCGCGGCCCCACGGTCGCGCGCCGCCTCGGCGATTGCGGGGGCCGCCCATTGCGGCTCGGCCCGCCCGTCCTGCGGCATGTAAAGCGCTGAGCGCAGTTTCATACTGTTATCCGACAGCAACCCGTCCAGTTCAGGGCCGGATACCATGCGAGCACCTGTTTGCAGCCCTTCAACATGGTCCAGCCATCGCGTCAGGTTTTCATCGTCTCGTGTGCCAGATGCGCCAAACACGATTCCTGATTGAACATAGCCTGTGGCGCGTCCCAATCGCGCATCCAGCCCTTGCCAGATTCTAAGCGCCTCTTGCATCAGGGGGATCTCGCGCGGATCACGTGTCCCAAGGCGCACCCAGCCCCAATTGCGCGAGCTTTGCTCGCCCGCAATCCGGCCCTTCTCGCACAACAAAACGGAAGCACCTCGCTCAGCAAGCTCGAAGGCTGCCGAAGCCCCGATGATTCCACCACCTATGACGACAACATCTACGTGTTTGGGAAGTGTGAGATCAGATTCGACGGGTGTCGGTGTGGGGCCTGGCATTAACCGCTCGGTGCTCGTTCATCGGAGCGACATCCAGCCTGAAGGCGATTTCACTGGCAATGTAGAAAACGGTTGGTCCCGGGCAATTGCCGGAACCTGTGGCCAATTGGCCAATGCGCGGCGAATTACGCCGCGCAGATGCGTTCAGATTACGCCGCCCCGGAGAGTTGCGCCCATTTCTGGCGCAGTACCGTGCTGAGCTTGGGATCGGACTTTGATGCAAGCGATTCCTGTGGCTGCAACACCGGAAATTCCGATCGCAACGGAACCGGGCCTGCCACCGCGCCGGGCGTCGGCTCTTCCTGGCTCATAATGTCTGCAATCGCAGCATCCAGCGCCTGTTCATCCAACTTGCGCGGCGCTGATTCCATAGGCTTCAACTGCAACGGAGAATGAAGCGGCTTATCGTATCCATTCGTCATTTGACCACCAATACCTTTACTGACATCCCAAACACGGATGCCTTTTCCCAGTTCCACAATCCCGGTCATCGGCTCTGAAAATGGCAGGCCAACCTACCGGATTGCGTCACATCCGCCCCATATGAGGCAGACCCCTGTCGTAAATGTGGCAAAAAAAGGACGCGCGTACAAGCGAAACATAGTCTTTTCATCGCACAACTGGCTGAAATGGATAAACAAACTGCCGCAGAAATCCGCATTACCATGCACTTTCGAAACAATGGTAAATTCTTCAATCAGAGCGGTGCTTACGTTCTATCCCGCCAGCGATTTACAATCGGATAGCGGCGATCCAGCCAGAAGGCCCGCGGTGTCAACCGTGTGCCAGGCGCGGACTGGAAGCGCTTGTATTCACTAATGTAAATCAGATGTTCGACCCGCCGGGCCTCGGCCTCGTCAAATCCGGCTGCAACGCAGTCGGCGATTGAGCCATCCTGATCCACCAAAATATCAAGAATCGCATCGAGAACGGGGTAGTCCGGCAGGCTGTCGCTGTCTTTCTGGTCTTCACGCAATTCAGCACTTGGCGGCTTGTCGATCACCGAAGGGCGTATGACCTCACCCTCGGGACCCATCATCCAGTCGCGATGATTGGCGTTGCGCCAGCGGCAGGTCTCGAACACGCGAGTTTTGTACAGATCTTTGATCGGGTTATAGCCACCGTTCATGTCACCATAGATAGTGGCGTAGCCAACTGCGACCTCGGACTTGTTGCCGGTGGTCAGCAGCATCTCGCCAAACTTGTTCGAAATCGCCATTAGCAGAAGACCGCGCAGGCGAGACTGGACATTTTCTTCGGTCAGGTCCTCATTCAGCCCTGCAAAAAGCGGAGCCAAAGTGTTGGTTACCGCTGCGCGTCCCTCAGAGATCGGCACAAAGTCGTAGTGCACGCCCAGCGCCTTGGCGACGGCTTCGGCATCATCCAAAGAACTTTGGCTTGTATATTCCGAAGGCAGCATTACGCAGCGTACATTTTCCGCCCCGATGGCATCCACGGCTATTGCGGCCACCAGCGCCGAGTCGACACCACCCGACAACCCCAGCACAGCTTTGCCAAACCCCGTCTTACCCATGTAATCGCGCAGAGATTGCACCATCGCGCGATAATCCTGCTCCCATTCGTCGGGTTGCGGCACGACTTCACCAGCCACAATACGCCATCCGTCATCTTGGCGCGACAGATCGATATGGCTGACGGCCTCATCAAAGACGGGCATGCGGAACGCAAGCTCTCCACCCGGGTTCAATCCAAACGTAGCACCGTCGAAAACCTGATCATCCTGCCCGCCGACCATGTTCAGGTAGATTACCGGCAGACCCGTTTCGACCGTGCGAGCCACCATGTGGTTCAACCGGATATCGTATTTGTTTCGAAAATAGGGCGAGCCGTTGGGGATCAGCAGAAACTCGGCCCCGGTTTCTTCCAGTGTCTCGGCGACATCCTCGTGCCAGCCATCCTCGCAAATCGGGCTACCAATACGGACATTTCCAACCGCATAAGGGCCGCCCATAGGACCCGCATCATAAAGGCGTACTTCATCAAAGACGGTCTCATTGGGCAAATGATGTTTAAGAACTTTGCTGACAATCCGCCCACCTTTGAGGATCAGGTAGGCGTTATAAAGCTTCCCATCTTCAACCCAAGGACCGCCGATGGCCAACGCCGGGCCGTCGGCACAGTCTTCAGCCAACGCCTGCACCGCATTCATCGCGGCCCGATGAAACGCGGGCTTCATCACCAGATCCTGGGTATTGTAGCCGGTTATGAACATCTCGGGCAGCGCCACAAGATCAGCCTGCGCCGCGCGCCCTTGCTGCCAGGCTGCAGCAGCCTTGGCGGCATTACCGTCGATATCCCCAACCGTTGGGTTCAATTGCGCCAGAGTGATGCGGAAACGATCGGCCATTTTTGCCCTCTTGCCCTCATGTCTTTCAGGGATTTAGCAGATCACACCGCGAGTGAAAGGCAAATGCGCCAAAAGCCGTTGCTCTGCCCTCGGCGGTATCTTAGTTTTGCGCCAACACAAACACCGCAGGCAGGTACAAAAAATGAAAGCGATCCGCACATCCCTTACCGCTGCAACGCTTACAATGCTGGCGTCTTTTGCGATCGCCCAACAGGACGGTCAGATTGTCATCGCTGATGATGATGTCGGAGGTGTCTACGAGGGCACGTTCGAAAACGGGCTGCGCCATGGCACCGGCACTTACCGCCTGCCGAACGGTTTTGAATATTCCGGTCAATGGGTCGAGGGCGAGATTCAAGGACAAGGCACCGCGCGCTACGCCAATGGCTCTGTCTATGAAGGGACATTCACCAAGGGCCAACCAGAAGGGCGCGGCAAAATCGTCTATTCTGATGGCCAGTCCTATGAGGGCGAGTGGGCCAAAGGCACGATAAACGGTACCGGTATCGCGACATATTCCAACGGCTCGCGATACGAGGGCGGCTTCAAGGACGCCAGATATCACGGTCACGGCGTGCTGACCGGCCCGGATGGCTCAGTTTATGAGGGCGACTGGGTAAACGGCCAGAAAACCGGCAGCGCCAAGATCACCTACGCCGATGGAAGTACCTATGAGGGCGGCTTGAATGGCGGGCAACGGCATGGTCAGGGTAGTCAAGTCTGGGTCGACGGCATGACTTATGCTGGGTCCTGGGCCAACGACCAGATGGCCGGAACAGGCCGTTTGGTTCAACCCAACGGAGATGTCTACGAAGGCGAAATGGTCGAAAATCGCCGACAGGGCAAAGGCAAATCCATCTATGCCAACGGTGCGACCTATGAAGGCGACTATGCTGATGACCAGCGCCATGGTCAGGGCACCTACAAGGGCAGCGACGGGTTTGCATACACAGGTGCCTGGCAAAAGGGCCAGATTGAGGGCCTGGGCGAGATGCTCTATCCCGATGGTTCGGTTTATATCGGCGACTTTCTGGATGACCTGCCTCATGGCAAGGGGCAAACGACATACCCCGACGGATCAATTTACGACGGCAACTGGATCGCCGGGATTTTTGAGGGCACCGGCACGGCAACCTATCCCAACGGAACGGCTTATAAGGGCCAGTTCAAAAACGCCCGCTTCGACGGCAAAGGTATTCTGACCTTTGCAAATGGCTATCGCTATGATGGCGATTGGGTAGACGGTGTCCGACAGGGCAAGGGCAAGGCTACGTTTCCGGACGGGATCATTTACGAAGGCGATTTTCTGAATGGCAAGCGTCACGGCAAGGGAACACTGACCCGACCGGGCGGATACAGCTACACAGGCGACTGGGCCGACGGCAAGATCACTGGCTTTGGAACCGCCACCTATGAGACCGGGGATGTCTATGAGGGCAATTTCCTGGAAAACAAACGCCATGGTGACGGCACGATGCGTTTCGCAGGCGGCGAGGTTGAGACCGGCGTCTGGGAAAATGACACGCTGGCGACCGAAAAAGAGACTGCCCCCGAAACCCCCGCTGCGGGTGCTGAAACCACTGAGCCAGACTCTACCCCCGACGCGCCCGCCCCTGACGCGACAGACCCGGATATAAACGACGGCTAAATCAGCCCTACCAAGGTACGCGCTTGCCAGCCCAATCATAAAAACTGCCCGTGTCAGCGGGGGTGAGCCCATTGACGACGGACAGCAGATTGTCCGCAGCCTCACTGGGTTCAACAGCCGGATGGCGGGCAAGGTACTTTTCGGTAAAGGCCGTTTTGACCGTTCCCGGGTGTAATGCGACACAAACGGCCTGTTTGTGAGTGCGCGCCAATTCGATGGCAGCCGTATGGACAATCTGATTCACTGCCGCCTTGGCTGCACGGTAGCTAACCCATCCACCCAGCCGGTTGTCCCCGATTGACCCAACCCGGGCCGACAACACCGCGATCACCGATCTGCGGTCGCGTGGCAGCAGGCGATGCACATGCTTCAGCACCAAGGCCGGGCCAACCGCGTTCAGTGCAAACTGGTCCATCATCGCCTGCGCTGACACGGCGCGCATCGATTTTTCCGGCCCTGCGCCGTCAATCTCAAGCGCCCCTGAGGCCACCACGATCAGGTCAAACGGATCAGCCAAGGACGCCAGCATGCGCTCTGCGCGATCCGAGTCGGTCAGGTCAAACCGATCTGTTGATCTGGCCAGTCCGGTGACCTTGATACCATCCGCTGTCAGATGGTCACTCAGTGCGCGTCCGATGCCACCAGAAGCTCCGATAATCAATGCAGTTTTCATGCACGAGAAGTTAGCCGAAAGGTTCGTCGCTTCAACTCCACCGTCAAATTTGCGGCCCCATAAATTTCCCGCTTTTCATTCTCCGCACGCCCTGTATAAGCTGATCCCCATGATCAACCGCGCAGATATCGCTTTTGCAAACGCCGCACCCTGTGGTGCGTTGCTGCGTGGTCTACTGATCCTAATCCGCCTCTGAGCGTGCCACCCGGCGCGCCCGCTCAGAGGAGGACGCCCGCGCGCCAAGAGGCTTTAGGACAGAAGAAGAAAGAGAACCCCATGACAAACGTGACCGACCAAGACCGCGTCGTGATCTTCGACACCACCTTGCGCGACGGCGAGCAGAGCCCCGGCGCGACCATGACCCATAACGAAAAGCTCGAGATTGCCGAGCTTCTGGATGAGATGGGCGTCGACATCATCGAAGCCGGATTCCCCATCGCATCGGAAGGCGACTTCAAAGCGGTATCCGAGATCGCCGAGCGGTCGAAGAACAGCCGCATCTGTGGTCTGGCCCGCGCCAATTTCGCCGATATCGATCGGTGTTGGGAGGCGGTGAAACACGCCGAGAAGAACCGGATCCACACCTTTATCGGAACCTCTCCGCTGCACCGGGCGATACCAAATCTGACGCAAGACGAGATGGCCGACAAGATCCACGAAACGGTCAGCCACGCGCGCAACCTTTGCGAAAACGTGCAGTGGTCGCCGATGGATGCGACCCGGACCGAATGGGATTATCTGTGCCGTGTGATCGAGATTGCAATCAAGGCTGGCGCCACCACGATCAATATCCCCGATACTGTCGGTTATACTGCCCCGGTCGAGTCTGCAGATCTGATCAAGCGCCTGATCGAGACGGTTCCCGGCGCGGATGAGGTAATCTTTGCCACCCACTGCCACAACGACCTTGGCATGGCGACAGCGAACTCTCTGGCAGCGGTCGCAGGTGGTGCGCGTCAGATCGAATGCACCATAAACGGGTTGGGTGAACGCGCAGGCAACACCGCGCTGGAAGAAGTTGTGATGGCGTTGCGCACACGCAACGACATCATGCCGTGGCATACTGGCATCGACACCACCAAGATCATGCATATTTCGCGCCGGGTCGCGACCGTGGCCGGATTTCCGGTGCAGTTCAACAAGGCCATTGTCGGCAAGAACGCTTTTGCCCATGAAAGCGGCATCCATCAGGATGGCATGCTGAAGAACCGCGAAAACTTCGAGATCATGCGCCCTGAAGACATTGGGCTCTCTGGCACCTCTTTGCCGCTGGGCAAGCATTCGGGCCGCGCTGCACTGCGCGATAAGCTTGAAACGCTGGGGTATGAGGTTGGTGACAACCAGCTCAAAGACATTTTCGTGCGCTTCAAGGATCTGGCCGACCGCAAGAAAGAAGTCTTTGACGATGACCTCATCGCGTTAATGAGCGTCGACGACGAAGCGGACGATCACCTGCAACTGGTGTCGATGAAAGTGACCTGCGGTACCGGAGGTCAGGCCGAAGCGACGGTCGAACTGGAGGTAGAGGGTGCAGACAGGATCGCCACGGAAAACGGTGACGGCCCAGTCGACGCAACCTTCCGGGCGATCCGGGCGATCTATCCCAACACTGCGCGGCTGCAACTGTATCAGGTGCATGCGGTAACCGAAGGCACGGACGCGCAAGCCACGGTTTCGGTCCGTCTGGAAGAGGATGGTATGATCGCCACCGGTCAGTCTGCAAATACCGATACGGTGGTTGCGTCGGCCAAAGCCTATATCCACGCGCTGAACCGCCTGATCATGCGTCGTGAAAAGGCCGGTCCGGGGGCCGATACACGCGAGATCAGCTACAAAGACCTGACCTGATCGAAGGGTAAGGCGAATGGCTCCCGCGCCCGCGGCGGCCCAGCTTCGCCGACCCTTCTTGGGTTTTGGGCCCGGCAGCGCGCCACTGGCGCGCTG
>NZ_JBQFZR010000006.1:0-80768 GCF_056542345.1 Ruegeria sp. AD5 | reverse complement strand
TGGTAGATTGTCATTCTGGTTGCCTATCTACAGTTGGGGGCAGCAATCACGCGGCGCAAATGCAAGCCGAATGATCCATGATAAGCCCATGGTGATGGTGATAATCATGTGTCCTGGTGTCAGAGGTCGCCGGGTCTCAAAAAACCTTGAAGACTGGGAGACCCAACAAACACCGCGCTTGAGCAGAAAAACTCGTTCTGAGATAGCACAAATAAACAAACGCTCTCGTTGCGGAGGGTTTTCTTTATCTATTTTCTCACGTCATTCCCCTACTCTTCCACTCGCGTATTCGCTGGCCCTTGGTGGGCACTACTTTGGACCTCAGTATCTCACATACGCATAAATGTTACTCAATGCTGCCACAACTCCTGTACAGAATGCCTCAACGGAAACAGGAAAGATTTCGCCTATTGGCAGGAATATTTCCGCGCATTTTCACTCGAAAGAGCTGCACATCCTCAACTGGCTTCTACAATCCACGCAGGCGGCACGAATACGTGCCAGGTCCAAACTGGTCGAAAATCTAGGACCACCTCTATTTCGGTGTGTAACCAATGCGCTCACAGAAACTAACAGTAGGTCGTAGTAGCTACATATATCACCGCAAAAGATGGAGCCTCGGGGCAAGCCATTACCTTACCACAGTTAACGGTAACTACAGACCTAACGGCGTGCTCAGGTTAAGTGGCATGAGAAGCTTGCTGTTGTTGGGGTGTTCTCAAGGTACTTCTTTATCGCAACCTTGAACGATCAAATATATTAGAATTGCTCGATCTGGTTTGGTGCGACGCTCAGGTTTCTTTCCCAAAGTTCGAGAAACCAAGGCAGTGCGAACATTTGCTCCACCATAAAACGCTCGCCAGTCTCTCCCAAATGGACTGAATCTACGTTGTATGGAAGCCCTTCAGAGCTAAGCAAATTGCAGCGAGTGTCGGGCTGACAGAAGAAGTCGTGAACTGAGATGTAGTTTAATCCATCCATATTTACCTTCGCAGTGCGAATAAGATCTAGAACACTCAGGTCAGTATCCAAAATGGAATATGGCAATGCATCGCTAGGGTCACCCTCCGCAATCAAATTCGCTAAATCAGGGCGGCTTTTGACGGCGTTGTAGCCCATGCCAAATGCTGTGGACCCTATGAATACAACCCTGCCGGGCGCACGCGCATTGAGATAAGCGTATGTTTGCGGCATTTCTTGGGTTGGAAGTACATCCCACATACTGCGTACAAGAATTAGATCTGCGGTATCAATTAGGGTTTCAAATCTCTCTGATCCGATCCTGGGGTAGTTGCCAAAGCAAAAACGGTCCTGAGGCGCCAAGTAATTTTCTATGTCCTGGGTTGTTGAAAGCACGTTCTTGCAACGGCGAGAAATGCCTCCTAAAACAATATCGAGTTTTTTGGTGCGGTCGCCAAAGTAAGCCTCAAGGCCTTCCAAAAGATCCCTTCCGAAGCTGTCACCAAGTATTAACAGTCGTGTGCCAGGTGACCCTTGGAACTCCGTTCGGACTCTCGCAACATGATAACTTTCTTTAGGTGTGTTGTCTAAGCTTCGAACAATTGCCTGTTCAACCTGTGTGAGCCGATTGGGGAAGCCATTAAACTGAGTCCCCAACAAACCAATGCTAGCCATCACGGTGATGCCAACACCACTGGCCAGAAAGATGAAACGTCGACCAACCTTCTTGCGATTTCGAAACGGTTGCTCGATCCAGCGCCATGTTATAGCCGCCAACAATAATGACAGCCCACACAATACAAGCATGACAACAGGTTGAGGCTCTTCTTTGAAACGCAGACGAGCAAAAGCGAAGAGTGGTTGATGCCATAAGTATGCGCTGTAACTCACCAGGCCAATAGCTACCAAAGGTCGCCAACTCAACACCCGCGTTGGAAGTGTGGTCGGCCCTGCCCAAAGAATTACAAACACCGTTCCGAGAACCGGCAGCAATGTGAGAAAGCTGGGAAAGGGCGAAGTCTTATCAATAGTTGCTACAGAAACACCAATCAGTGCCAGACCAAACCAAGATAGGAAACTATTCGAGGAAACCCCCCTCTTTTTGATGTGAAACGCGGCAAGCGCTCCTGCCAACAGTTCCCAAACCCGCGAAGGTGTCAGAAAAAAATTTGCTGACGGAGTATTGCGCCAGCCCCATTCACTCAATCCAAAGCTGACAAGTGTGATCAGTACTAAGCCTGAAATCAGTGCGGTTCTTCCCCAACGCCATGCAACTATCAGATACAACGGGAACAAAATATAGAATTGTTCCCCGATTGCGAGACTCCAGGTGTGCAGTAGAGGCATTTGTTCTGTGGCCTGCGCGAAGTAGCCACTTTGCAGCCAAAAGAATACATTCGATACAAAAAAGCTGACGGCCAAAATGCTGCCGGCAAACTCTTCGAGTTGATGCGGCAACATCCAAGACCATGCAACTGGTAAGCAGCATACGATAACGAAGAACAGCGCTGGTAGAATCCGACGTGCACGACGTTCATAGAACTGCACAAGATCTAAGTTCCCGTGCTCAAATTCGGCTATAAGAAGGGATGTGATCAGGTATCCACTGATAACAAAGAACACATCTACCCCCACGAACCCGCCGGCAAATGCCTCAAATCCAGCGTGGAAAAAAATTACAGGGATCACCGCTAATGCGCGTAGCCCATCTATTTCTGCCCGGTACTTCAAACAACCACCACGAAAAATTACGACAAGAAAAGTACCTGTCCACAAACTGGTTACAATTTGTCACGGACCGACCTCGTCAAGCAACGCTTTTGCGTTCGAGGTATCAGATTCTGAGAATGTGGTACTCCTGACGCAGAAAGCTGAACAGTGCGTCTCTCCATCTGAACTAGTCCAGAAACGCGGATATGGTGCGCTTCAAGAACCGCAGATCGATGTTCATGCTGGCAGGGTAGGGGGCGTGCATCCAATGAAACCGGCCGCCTATGAAGCAGCACGCCAGGCTACTCCTAGTTGGGACGTTTATTCTCTGGAAACTGAATGGTGTGACTGGATCGTCGAGCCCTCCGGAATGCGGCCAAGGCTTTTGTCGGAAATTGACGGAGCAGCAGGATCTGGCGCCAGGCGGCTTTGAGGAAAGCTAAGAGTTATTTAGTTGAGGGGGAAATTTCCGCGACCCGCGTGCTGACGGTTTTGGAGCTCAATCCACCTTGATGCCTCGCCATAGGTTTCTTAGCAGTGTAGAAAATTACGGCCAAGCTGGACACGCAAACATTCCAATAGATACTGTGTCTTTAGGATATCTACGCTTGATCGGCCGCATTTCTCACTCGCACCGTTGAAAGGAATCATATGACCAAATCCATTTCGCTTATCCCACGGATCACATCGGCTGCAGTTTATGGATTGAGAGCTGCCCGCCGTGAATTTCGAGCCGAACTTGATACCAGCTTGGCGTTGAATGAGCTGCAGCAGCAATTTGTTGAATGGAACGCGGAACGTCTAAATATAACGGTTGAAGAGAGTAGCGAGAGATTTCAAGCCTCAGCCAGTCGCTTCAGAGGAGGTCATTCGGGGCCGGAATTCCGGAAGTTCAACTCGCTAACTTACGATGTCTTTTTGCCTTTCTTTAGCGATGAGGAGACCGAATTATATCACTCTTACCATTTTCATAGTCGAATGCATTTTCTTCGGATGCTGTCTTACGCCAGTTTTGAGCCTGACCCGGCTACAACCCGTCTTATTGAGAATTTTACAAGTGGACAAAAAGTAGGAATTCTTGATTTTGGCTGCGGGCTTGCCCAAAGATCCCGTTGGCTTGCAGAGACTCTAATGAAAAATGGTTCTGAGGTGACGCTCTCACTTGCTGACATTCCAACTCCGCGAAAGGATTTTCTCGTTTGGCTGTGTGCAAAGGACGGGATAGATTTGCGTTTCCTGGAGTGCTCTCAGACTGCTCCGATCCCGGAGCTGCCTCAGAATATAGACATTTGTATAGCTACGGAGTTTTTCGAGCACGTCAGAGACCCAATCCAGTATTTTGATCGCTTTTGTGAGAGAATGCCGGTGCAGTCTTGGTTGATTACAAACGTAGCCGACCATACTGCGGAATACATGCATGTTTCCCCAAACCTTTCCTCTCTTAGACATCGAATAACCAAGGCCGGTTTTAGTGAGGTATTGGAAAACAAGGTATTCCAGAAGGTTTCATAATTCCTCGGTTTGCAACGAGGGAGTGGTCAAAGGGTTACTGTGTGACTTTACACTGTGGCGCAGACGTCCGCCTGCGGTGCTGATCTTCACTTGACTGGTCAGCATATTCTTTTCGGTGCGAGGTCAAAAAGGCTGGAATGAGGAACCTTGGGGTGGCGGCTCAAATCACTTCTAACAAGTATCATTCGACCTGAATAGCAAGCAATCGCCAGGCTCTGCTCCATTGAATGCGTATTTGCTCGGGAATTACTTAGTTTAACCACGTAGTTTGGCCTGTGCAAATTCAGCTTTGCAAAGGCCGGGTCCATATGTTTTTGCGAGCTGGAGAATTCGTCACCACTCAGCCCAAAATGTGCCAACATTGGCTATGAGACATAATAGTCTCGATACTGGCCCTTGTAGTAATTATACCCATCATAGGCGTATTTTGTGGCGCGCCCCTCGTTGATTAGCGTCATCACGAGACCTGCAATTGGGGCCCCGACGGAGCGCATTTCCTTCAATCCTTCGATGACAGCCGCACGTGGGGTTTTATCCCAAGCCACAGCATAAACGACTGCGTCCACCAATTGTGACAGGATGCGGGCGTCTGTCACCACCAGAGCTGGTGGAGCATCCAGGATCACATGGTCGTAGGTCTCGCTTAGCGACTTAATCAGATATTCAAATCGTTTCGAGGACAGCACATCAGCGGCGTTGATCGCGCTGCGGCGCTCGTTCGCATGAGTTGCCAGTACGTGAACGCCGGAGGTCGGCTCCTCGTAGATCGCGTCTTTGACCGAGGTTGTACCTTCGATCACAGATAGCAATCCGGGTTGTTGCTCTGTTTCTTTGAGCATGGAGCCCAGAGCAGCAATACGCAGATCGCAATCCAAAATGATCACGGACTTCCCCATCTGACGGCTGGTCATCGCCATCAGCATTGCACTCGTGGTTTTGCCTTCCCGCGGAACACTGGAAGTGAACATGATCACATTTGGTGGGTTGTCCACATTTGACAGCAGAATGCTGGTTCTGAGGTTGCGCACGGACTCCGCAAGAGAGGAATTTGGTTTGTTGCGGAGGTTCTCCAAGACAGCGGCGCGGGCCATTCGAGATCCAACAGAGGGCAGGGTGCCCAAAACTGTGAAACCAGACACTTCTTCCAGCTGTACGGGCGAACGGAATGTGTTGTTGAGGAAATCCAGCAAGAAAACAATTCCGACACCAATGGCTCCACCTAGGAACATTGTCAAAAGCATCGTACGGCGTTGTTGCTGTGACTGCGCGCGCAGAGGAACTTCTGCTGGCGACAGAATACGGGCGTCGGAAGTTTGCAGGTCGTCCTGCACGTCTGCTTCCTGTAAGCGGTTTAGGAAGTTTTCGTAAAGGCCCCGGCTGGCCTGGGCCTCGCGTTCAAGCTGGCGCAAGGTGACTTCATCCGCCGCTTGGTCGAAAGCTTTTTGCTCCAGTTCCCGTACTTGTATTATCAATGCCGCCTCCCGTTCCTGTGCGGCGATCAGGTCGTTTTGGGTGGCAGCAACGATCTTGCCTGCCTCTTCGAGAACCTGTTCCAGTATCTGTTCGCGCACCTGCTCAAGTTGTCGCTTGGCCAGCACTAAAGTTGGATTATCTTGAGACACCGATGCGTTCAGCGTAACGACCTGAGCGGCGATTTCGCTCTCCTGTTGCCTGATTTGGGATATCTCAGGCGACGCTCGAAATTCCGAAACCGTGTCGAGCGCATCAGGATCCTCCAAAGCGCTGCGCAACCGGTTGTAGTCGGCCTGAATACGCGTGGTTTCGCTTTGCGCCCCTATCAGCGTCGTATTTAAAGCCGCAAGTTGCTGTTGAGTTATGTCCAGGCTTTGGCCTCGCTCGGCAGCTAATGCGGAGCGCGCGGCCTCTACTTTGTTTTCTGCAGTTTCCAAATCAACCTGCAACTCCTCCACGCGAACGCTGAGCCAGTTTGTGGCAGCTTCCGTCGCTTCGAGTTTGGCTTCAAGCCGGTCGACGATATATTGGTTGGCAATCGCATTTGCGACATTGGCGGCTGTGTTCCTATTGGTCGAGACGAAAGAAATAGCGAGTACATTTGAACCACCCACAGGATCCAACTCCAGACCAAATAACACATTGCGGATAATGACTTGGCGTAGACGCTCTTCCCACGCGAGCTGACGAGCTTCGGCATTGGCGGCCGATGGCGGAGGCGGAGGCGGGGCGATCACGCCAAGATCCTCCAAAATGTCGACGATTTCGGGGGGGAGCGTAATATAACTTTCAGCGCGCTCCATAAGGCTTGGTACTGGTTCGCGTAAAGCCGGATTGAACTCGGGGTCCTGATCAAGGTTGAGTTGGTCCACCACACGATCGATCAGGTTGGTTGAAGACAGGATAAGCATCTGATCTTCCAGCGAAGCCCTGTCGGAGCCATCTTCGTTCAGAATACTTTCGATGACACTGCTTTGTTCGACGTTAAACATCACAGTGGCGGCTGCGCGATAGGTCGGAACAATTTGGGAATTTGACAAATAGGCGAGCACATAGGCGATCAGTAGGCAGATCGCGATTATCCACTTTCCATACCATAGCTTTAAGGCGATACCACGGATATCAATCGTGTCGTTGATGCCGTCCATGGGGGCTGTCTGAGGGGATGGTGCGTTCATTGGGTGTGACAGGATCAAAGGCTCAACTGAATTTTTCACGTTGTACACACCAGAATTAAAACCACTTTGTGACCAAAACAAGAACTCGCGTCCACACCCCTACTACTGGACATTGATCTGGGCGAGCCAATGGCAGTTTAGAGAGCATTGTAATTTTATACATAATATTTGCTCCGAGAGCGTGCCCACAATAATAGCATGTTTACTTACTGTCGCGGATATTCCACTAGCATGCTAAGTTATACACTGGAAGTGTGTCTAAAAGTGTCCCGGTTCGATTGCTCGTACTCGAATTTAAGCAGGTGCTGGTTGTGGAAATTATTATCGAGCGGGTTGTCCGCGTCTTAGCAATTTTGACGTTTCTCGCACTTGCATGGATGTGCCTGGGAGGGGATACACTCGTTGCAGCTCCAACACCGATATCGAGCTTTCTTGTGCATTTGTTGATTTTCTTCTTGTTGGGCGCCTTCAGCTATGTGGGGTGGGTAGAAGGGGCCTCACGTGTGACTGTTTTGATGATCGTGCTGGCTATAGCGTTTGAAGTCGTGCAGATCGTGTTGCCGGCACGCACTTTTCTCCCCCTTGATCTAGCCGGAAATCTGATTGGAGTGGGATTGGCCTGGATCTTCTACAAAGTCTTGCTGAATTTCAAGCGGACTATTCGGGTGTAGATCCTGCAACTCGGTCTTCGGAAGTCGGGGAGGCTTTAGCCGTAGGTTGTGGTGTGCTGTTTCTGCGTGAATCAGCTGTTGAGAAACTCTGCGCCCATCCCATTGCCAGGATAACCGAAAATAAGGCCGCAATTGCAGGTATTTGCAGGCTAAAGTCGAAAAGCGAATGGGTGGCCGCCGTCGCAATGACCGCAAAGGCAAAGCACGAAAACGCCCGGTTGCGTTTGCGCGTCACGGTCGCACGGTAAATACGAAAGGTGATGAGCAGAAGCGCGCTACAAAAAGCCGTTGCCGCCGGGATGCCCAGCTCGAACGTATTCTCCAGAAAAGAGTTATGTGCCCGCACCCATTCACCCACAGCCGCTTCGGCGGGCACGTACTGTCGGAACACATCGTGAAAAGATCCCAAACCATGGCCCAAAAGCGGGCGGTCCATGATCGCGCGCACCACTTCCGGATAAACAAGGAAACGCCCGTTTTCTGCCTCTGTCGCCAGTAACCTGTTGGTCAGGCCGGTCGCACTCGTCAGAATAACGAACACAACCACACCGCCAGCAATGAGCAGAAACCACGGGTTCCATTGTCGTCCTGAGCCTTTCCACGTGACCACAAACACGACTAGTCCAACCAGCCCTGCGACACCGCCAGCACGCGACTGCGTCAGCGATAGAGCCCCCAAACATAAAAGTGCGCCTAGAGCGTATATCCACGCACCGTTAAAGAATCGCTCAAGCATCTCACGCAATAAGTTTTGCCACCGAGCGTCGTCTGTCCGTGTGCCACTGGTGATGTGCAGATAGGCCGCAACATTCGCCAGAAAGCCGAATGCGGCATAGGTGGCATAGCTGTTCCGGTTGACAAATGTTGCGGTCACGACGGGCCCCTGCTCATTCTCTCCCAGAACTGGATTGTAGCCGGTTCCCATAGTGTAGAGGCCATAGGCAGCAAATGCAGTTGACGCGATGGCTACAGTCTTGAGCATCGTACCTGCGCGAGTGCTGATGACAGCAGAGCGGAACGCGATCCAGAAGATCATCGTATAGCAGAGGTATCGCATCACGATCTGGCGGCCTTGCCCAGGGTCCGCCGAGATGTAACCTGGTGCGTCGTCCAGAATCTTCCAGACCGGGTGGATATAAGGATCTGGTGGCCCGGGGATGAGTTGAGCCCAGCTCCATGCGACAGCCCCCAGAAAGAGAGTGGCAGGCAGCCATAATCCTCTGGTCTGTTCAGGAAGGCGTTGGGCGCTGTCAATGAACACCTGCACAACGAAGAGCATCAGAACTGCGAGGGACAAGAGTGTCCACGATACCGGCCGGTTGGCGCCAAGAGGTACAGCTGCAAGGAGCACACACACCATCAGCGCCCACATAAGAGCCCATTGCACAAAGGAGAAGCGTTCGTGTGGTTTCATTGGGCCCTACTTCTACAAGCCCATCAGCCTATGTCCATCATATCTGTGACACCAACCGTGGCGTGGCGCAGATGAAACACAATAAAGGCAGATTTCCAGTTTTGTTTTCAGATCATGAAAAGGCCACCAAGATCAGTAGACGTCAGAAGGGCAGGGGCCTAGACTGGCGGACGCTTTGACACGTGCGGGATGTGACTGTGGGAAAGTTCTTGTGCCGTCTTTTGACCGTCGCCCTCGTGATCGCTGCGGTTGTGAATTTCTCAACGGTGTTCGCAACCAGCCCTGCGTTCAACGAAGACGAGCGCCATGAGAGCGTGGTTGGCGGCTGGCGTGTGCCCAATAGCGCGGCGCACTATGACAAAGCCGAATATCTGCTTGAGCTTGGGTTCACCTATCTCAACGAGATTGGTTTGACCGTTGATCCTGACAATACGGGCGACGTGACGGTCATTGGCATGGAGGAGCTCGAGGCGCGAACCCAAAAGGCAATGGAACTGCTTGAACAGTCGCTGCGCCTTGACCCGGCCAATGCCTCCGGCTGGGCATATTTGGCGCAGGCTCAGGGGCGCAGCGATGACATCGATGCCATGCGCAACAGTTTGAAGCAATCATGGGAATTAGCACCCTATAACGTGCAGCTTGCGCCTCTGCGGCTGCAGCTCGTGCTTCAGACTTATTATGCTGGTGTTGATGCCCCAGAGCATGTGGCACCATTGTCAGAACAGGAAATTACGTCAGCGCGTCGGGATGGTATGGTCCTGAACGCGCAGTCGCCGGTCGAGCTTGAAAACCTTCTACCCAATGAAGATCCTCTTCGTGCCATGTTGGGGAATCTGGGAGACAGACGCCCTGAGAGCTAACCCGGTAGGGACAGATTTTCTTGGCTGACATGACCGGGCGAACTTTGAGCAGAAGGTAATCTCTCCCGAAGGTGTCGTGGGTGCACGCGACCGTACTCCGCCACTCTCATCGCAGCGCACATTAGATAACTCACCCTGGACGCGCAGCTGCGGCCCAGTAGCCCAATTTTTGACATAAAGAGGGTACACCATTGGTAGGCAGTAACCTAGCAAGGAAACCGTAAATTGACCGGAGCGCGGTGATGTTCAACAGAAAGGACAACCCATAAAATGGCAGTGTTCCTATTCGGCGTAACAGCAGGCTGGATATTTACCTTTGTCTTTTGGTTTGCCTGGTCGTTCAGCCTTTTACTAAGCTTGCTGTTGGGCTCCTTGATAGGAACGGCCACAATATTTGTTTTCTTAACAATACAATGGATGTTGCGGGTATTGTTCAAGGCTCAGGACCATGGAGATGTCACCGCCGACAGGAATGTGCGCTCTGTGCCTCAAAAAGCGATTTCTCGTCCTTAGCCCTGCGATCTGACACCTCTCCTTATCCTCGCTCAGACCGAATCTGACCATCTCGCAGTGCATTCATTTGAAATGCTGGCCTTAGGGTATGTGATAAAAACAATTTAAAATTGCTTCTTGTTTTTGGCCTCACCTTTCGCGAGTGACGCATTTCAACAATTTGGTGAATTTTGACCAGATCGTCTTGTTTGGCGTTGATTGGGTGGACATTTGGCAAAATTGTGTTGTTGTGATTTTAACGTTACGTTAACCTAACAGAAGCGAAGCGCGGTAGAGCTGAGCGTTCACGAGTGAAGGTTTATTTTAAACCACAGGGTAAAAGGATGGTGCGTCCGGTATTTTGATGGCGAAATGACTTGAGTGTGTTTAGCCGTAAGGTTGTCAAGTGGTGAGGCTGATTTTTAGGCAGCCTGTGTGTAGGAATAGATGTATGCAAAGAATTGTTGGTACGAGTTTGATTTTCGGTACGAGGTTGAGTTCATGAAGGATTTTACTGGCGGTTCAGTTACTAGTGAAAGCTGGCCTTTCGACTCAACAAGCTCTTGCAAATCCGTGCAAAAAGGCAAGCCTGTTTACTTGGCTTCCAAGCGCATCTTTGACATTTTTGTAGGTTTCGCTGCATTGCCCGTTTTCACGGTTCTTTGTGCAGTCATCTTTGTGCTGAACATCTTCTGGAACCGTGGGCCTTTGTTCTTTCGCCAAGAGCGCATGGGAAAAGATCAGCAAAAATTCTCGATGATTAAGTTCCGCACGATGCTGCCGGAAGAAAAAACAACCGAACGTGGCCCCTTCGATAAGCTGGAAGAGTGGCGGATAACCCCATTCGGTCGGTGGATGAGACAGACGCGTCTGGACGAAGTTCCGCAGATTCTGAATATCATCGTTGGAGAAATGAGCCTGATTGGCCCACGCCCGGAGGTGTATGAATTCGCGCAGACTTATTCCAAGCAAATGCCGGGCTATCACATTAGGGAAACGGTACGCCCAGGCATCACGGGCTTTTCGCAGGTCAAGCAAGGCTACACGGACTCTGAGGAAATGGTGCGCCAGAAAACGCTTCTGGACAACTATTACGTACGAGACATGGGCTGGCATCTCGATTTGAAGATTATCTTCTGGACGGTTAGTGTTGTCTTGGGCTCTCAAGGAAAGTGATCAGGCATTTCCCGTGGGGACATGCGCAGCCGTCAGAACATCAATAGCAAAAACACCCCGTATCGAAGGAGATGCGGCCTGCTGTCTGCATTGGGTGCGGGACAATGACATGACCATGTGAGATTCATTGGCCATCTGCTCACGTGGTTCGTTGCAAATCTTTGTGTCCCCAAAACAGATCATGCGACTCTTGCGTGGCCACGAGGCGTGACGGTTCAGCACTCGAGTGCGCCACACGGGCATTCCCGCTGAGCGGAGCCAAAGGAAATTGCAGCAATTGATGTGTGAGGAACAGTCACCCTTCAGGACGACGAATCTACAGACGAGAAGAAAGTGGTGAAATCCGTGCACAACGCCCTAGCTTGGGCTGACGTCGTGCTTGCAATCATGCTTGGACTTGTGTGCTTTCTTCTTCCCGTTTTTGTCGTACTCTTTGGTGATTTTCCAGTTGTGTTCGGCACTGACGAGCTTTTTGCTCATTGTGTAGTAGTAGGGGTGGTGTGGCTTATGCGCAGCCTTCCACGCTTTCAGATCTTTGACAACCTTTTCCCAATGCGCGGCGGTGTAGGACTTGTTCCAGTCATACTTATGGCATCCAACGGTATCCGCATGCGCCGCAGAAACAAATGATCCAAAAAGCCCAAAAACGCAGACTATAGAAAGAGTCTGAAATCTTAACATAACATCACCCTCACAAAGGCCCCTTTAGTATAGTGCATAAGGCGTTACGTGTCCAATCAATCGCGTGACGCGGCAGAGGCGATCTCGGCAATTTGGACGATTTATTGACTCCTCTGCTTCGAATTGAATGCAAAATTACAGCACTCACCGGAGATATTGATTTGCATTCATCAATGACGATCATCCTGCCAGTGGCATCCCGCAACAAGTCAAAGCGTTCGGATCATCTCCAAGTATTTTCTGATGACAATGGCCTCATCAAACTCCCTCTCCATCTTGGCGCGGCCAGCTCGGCCCATGTCACTGCGCGCTTGCGGAGACAGCGCGATAACCTTTTCGATCTTATCTTGAAGATCAGTGGCATCCCGCAGCGCACAGAGATATCCGTTGACCCCATCATCGACCGTGCTGCGGCAGCCGGGTGCATCCGTTGTGATGATCGGGCGCCCTATCGCGGCTGCCTCCAGAAGTGTACGAGGTGTGCCTTCTGGATAAGCTGAGGGCAGGACGACGCAATCGGCCTTCAGAATCTCGCCCGGCACATCATCGGAATAACCAAGATAATTGACATGGCCCTCCGCGACCCAAGTGTCAATTTGCCTACGCGGGATGGCGGCCGGGTTGTCATTGTCGATGCCTCCAAGCAGGCAGAACTCGACATCCGTCCGCGATTTGCGAATATGCCGTGCCGCCTCCACAAATTCGCCGACCCCTTTGTCCCAGAGCATCCGCCCAATCAGCAAAAACCGCAACCTGTCACGGTCTGATGGCACGGTCAGGGAAGAGAAGGCAAACCTTGACAGATCGACCCCTGAACCGGGCAGAAGATCATGGCGATCATGTTTGATGATGCCGCTTTTGGTGAACAGATGGCGATCGTCGGAGTTTTGAAAAAAGACCATCCCGGCACGCCTGAGAGCGACCTGATAGAGCGTTTTGGCGATCTGTGCCACAATATTCTTGGAGATAAATACAGTACCGAGGCCCGCAATATTGTTTACTGTAGGCACACCCGTTTTATGGGCAGCCATTGACCCGTAGATGTTTGGCTTGATCGTATAGCCCAGATAAACATCAGGCCGCACTGAGCGGAAAGCTTTCAGGAACCGGCGATACAGAAAATAATCTGAAACCGGGTTCTTGTTCATTTTCATTGGAACGTCAAAATGCGTGACACCCATTCTCACGAGTTGTTCGGTATAGGTATCTTTCGGGGCCATAATGACCACGTCGTGGCCATCTTGCACTAGTGCCTTAAGAAGATTGCTACGGAACAGCCATACATAGTGGCAGGTGTTGTAGCCCATTGCGATTGTCTTGGACATGTCTCGACTTGTTCCTGGAGGGCTATTCGGTAAAGAACACTTCGCGATCGGGATCGGGCGATATGAACTCTGCTTTGAGGGTCCGATCCAGTCCTTCTTCTAAGGTAAATTTGGGACTAAAATCATGAAACCTGGACTTTGCCGATGCGAAGCTTGTGTTGGCACAAAACTTCTGGACGCGCACCGAGCTGATCGGAAGATTGCGGCCACTCACATTTGCCACTCCATCTGCCGCGTATCCGACAAGAAGCCCTAAAGCGTAAGGTATCCGGAACCCGACACCAGCCTTGCCGGACAGCGTTTTTCTGATCTGGGAAACCAACGTATTCATATCAAGATCCGGCTCATCAACATAGTTAACGACGGTATAGGGCGATGGATTTTGCGTCGAGTGGACGAGAAAAGCCGCAACATTTTCAACATATGCCATTGATTTGCGGTTTTTTCCGTTACCGATCATTACAAATCGCCCGGAAGCGACCTGGTTCAAGAGATTGAACACGTTCCCCCGGTTCCCCTCGCCAAACACGACCGTTGGCCTGATGATCGTCAGGTTACGTCTGTCCGGTGCTGCATCACGCCATTGACGCAACATGTCTTCGCCTTCCGCTTTGGATTTCCCATAGTCATTGAATGGATCAATTCTTCCATCTTCTCCGGTTCCAACTGGAGCAAAACCGTATACAGCGACACTGCTGGTGAAAATAATTTGATCAATTCCTTTTTCAGCAGCAATGTCGCATACGGTTTTCGTACCATGCACATTGGTCTCATAGTATGCAGATCTGTCACTGACGTCGTCTCTGTGCACCGCTGCAAGATTGACGATGATATTGCCCGTTATTGCGTCGCCAATTGCATCCTTGTCTCGAATATCTCCAATTTTACTTTGGTTTGAGAATCTTCGGCTCGGCTTCAGGTCAATTATCTCGAATGGAATTTCTTGTTGCTCTAGCTGCCTGCAAAGCGCTGTCCCAATAAACCCTGCGCCTCCAAGAACTGAAACCTTATACATTACTCGCTCCACAAGGTTGTTAATTCAAAAGTTAATATACCGAATAAGCTGCGTCGTAGCAGGCTCCAAAATGCATCGCAACAAACACCACTGATCAGCGTCTTGTTCATTTTCACCGGCACTGCAGAATGCACCCCCTATTAAAGAGCTGAGCGGTAACCGAACCGGCACCGCTCAGACGTCAGTTCCTCTATTCTCACCCGTAGCCCGATGTCTAAGGGACATTTCAATCTGTACAAATACACACGTGGATCGATCCCAGCCAGCGTGCAGGCGAGTCGTTTATTATAACCCCTAACCTACATGGTCCAACCCACAGCATTCATCCTTGAATTGGGCCTCAGAAGTCTTTCTGAATATCTCTTTCAGGGTTGCCACATCCATCCTCTGCTCCGCCAATATCTTCTTGAGTTTTGTGTTTTCGCTTTCCAGCGCCTTCAATCGCCGCGCGTCAGCGCGATCCGCACCGCATCAGCGCGGAACTCGTCCGTTCGTTTCAATCCCATAGTTCGTCTCCTTTGCTGCAATAAACGCTATCAAAGGAGCGGCATCAAACCGCGACACGTCCAAACAGTCTAATTTCAAACCGAAGACTTTTCAGGAAGGTAGGTCAAAATCAATGTTGGTCCGCAGTTCCGAAGAAGCTAAACATCAGTGTGCGAAAAAAATTTAGCGGACGAAAAACAGATGATTGAACGAACCACAAAAAAGAAGATTAGAGAGAAGATTCCCTCAGGTGTATGGAGCCACATGAGGTACATTTACCGTAAAATATTTAGGGCAGGTTACTTTGCCAAAAATGATATTGATCGAAAACTCACGCAGTACTTAGACTACGATAACGGCTTCTTCATAGAGCTTGGAGCCAATGATGGTTTCAGTGAATCAAATACTTTAGCTTTTGAAAACAAAAGAGGGTGGAGGGGAATTCTCATCGAGCCAGCCCCAAATCTCTTCTTAACCTGCTGTGAGTATAGGTCAAAGCCTGGGAACTATATATATTGTAACGCATGCGTTCCTTTTGACTACAAAGACAAATACGTGGATATTGAGTACGGGAACCTCATGACGGCATCAACTTCCTTAGATTTGAGCTTGGAGTATACTCAAAAATATAAAGACAAAGCGAAAATCCACCTGAATAAATTCTCCAGCCAGCTGCGTTTCGGTGCTGAGGCCAAGACACTAACGAGCATCATGGATGACAGTAATGCACCAGAGTGCATTGATCTTTTGTCATTGGATGTTGAAGGCGCAGAACTTGCTGTTTTAGCGGGGATTGACTTTGAAAGATACAGTTTCAAGTATCTTGTAGTTGAAACAAGCGACCCAGAAACCATCGAAGGCTATCTTCGCAAGCAAGGTTACTCTCTTGTCGAAAATTTATCTAACCATGACTACCTATTTACCAATTTTGAAGGGTAAGTTGCAGTACTTTGGTATTCTTGAGGATGCAATCTGCTTCAACACGAACGATTTCTACGCCTCCATAAATTCCGCTGCTTTCGTCGCTTCCACTCCTTTCCCAATCAGGGTTTCATCGCGAAGAAGTCTAGTCACAAATGGCCGGAAAAGCGGGTTCAAAGGAACCTTTAGGGAACCCGTGAATGCGAAAAGAGCCGTTTTGCCGAGGCACAGATTATCGGAATAATCAAAGGGCAAGAGGCCGGAATACCAAAGCCGGGCATGATGCACACAGAGCGTCTAGGTCTCAGGTAATACCAGCTTTCACAAGGCCTTCAAAATAAGTAATTGTCGGAACAAGGCCCTCGCGCAAGGGCACTTTGGGCTCCCAATCGAGGTGCTGCTTAGCCAGTGAGATATCGGGCTGGCGCTGTTTAGGATCATCCTGTGGCAACGGCTTGTGAACAATCTTAGATTTGGTTCCCGTAAGCTCTATCACCGTTTCTGCCAGTTCCAGCATAGAGAACTCACGCGGGTTCCCCGTATTGATGGGGCCCGTCACATCATCGGGCGTGCCCATCAGACGAATGAAGGCCTCAATCAGATCGTCACAATAGCAAAATGAGCGGGTTTGCTGACCGTCTCCAAAGATCGTAATGTCTTCGTTCTTGAGCGCCTGCATGATGAAATTCGACACCACGCGCCCGTCGTGAGGATGCATGCGCGGCCCGTAGGTGTTGAAAATCCGGGCCACTTTGATGCGCAGGTTATGCTGACGGTTGTAGTCGAAAAACAAGGTCTCGGCACAGCGCTTGCCTTCGTCATAGCATGAGCGGATCCCGATGGGGTTCACATTGCCCCAGTAGGATTCGGGTTGGGGGTGGATGGTAGGATCGCCATAGACCTCAGATGTGGAAGCCTGCATGATCTTGGCATCGAGACGCTTGGCAAGCCCCAACATGTTGATCGCGCCATGCACGGAAGTCTTGGTCGTCTGTACCGGGTCATGTTGGTAGTGGATGGGCGATGCGGGACACGCAAGGTTGTAGATTTCATCCACCTCCACATAAAGCGGAAAGGTCACATCGTGGCGCATGAGCTCGAAATTGGGTGCATCCATAAGATGGCTGACATTGCCGCGTCGACCTGTGAAATAGTTATCAATGCATAGGACGTCATGACCCGCCCCGACCAAACGATCGCACAGATGACTGCCTAGAAATCCGGCACCCCCAGTGACCAAGACGCGCTTGGAGGTCGGATTCATTATACCTGTATCACTCATAATCGAACGGCCCAATCTTACTAATTTTCAGTCCTATCATAATTTCTTATTCAGTCACCCCACAACTCTCTGTGGTAAAGATACCGGCAACTATCACCTGCCACCGACGCGCCATCTTGACCAGGCCAAATTTGATCTGAAGATTGTGTCTTCCATCGTTCTGGTTCGAACACGAGACACCCTCCACGATAGCTGGGACAAGAACAATCCGAAGGACACTCAGGTGATCCTGCACATGCTGGAGATTGGCGCAGTGCGGTTCTTCCATGGCCCGATTGCGACGGGCATTGCCAAAATACAGAATATCCTCATTGGCACAGCCTTGAGACAGTTTCTCTGTATGGAGCGATTCTGGCACTGTACGTCAAGCTCTTGCTTTAAAAACTGTTTGTTCTTTTGAAGTCCAAAAGTTACAATCTTTATTGATCTTATTCATAGGTCGTGATCGAACTTTTAGAAAGAGATGCTTCTTAGTCTGATTGCACAATCGAAAAGTGGTTATAGACCGTAGAAGTCTTGTGAATATTGGTTTAGCGTTGTCAGTCATGCTGGTTGTTGAATACCCAATTGCCTTTACCTTTTCAGTAGCTCTAAAGGCGATCTCCAAACGCGCGGGTAATGACACTGGAATCAGGAAAAGCGCAGGCTTCCAATGAAATCCCCATCTTCCCGAAAGGATAAAAAAAAATTAAACGTTGCCTTCATCCTTCTGGGCGATCGCAAAAAGGCCAGTTCTCGTGTGCGTGGTTATTGGATAGGTGAGGAGCTTGAGGCACTAGGACATCGGGTCTCTTACCATCACGCGGCACAAAGGCGAGATTATCTGCGGATGCTGATCGTTGCGATACGCCATGACATCTTGATTTTCCAAAAGCACTATTCTCGTTATGATATTGCCCTTTTGCGCATGGCAAAGCTCATGGGAAAGCGGGTTTTCTTTGATATCGACGACGCTCCCTCGCGGGTGGAGCGTGAGATAACCATGCGCAATGCGGAGACCATGATGCGTGAGGCCCATGGTGTCTTAGCCGGCAGTTATAATCTGGAGGCCTTGGCTAGAGAGGCCGGGGGCACCGTACATTTCATCCCCTCAGGTATCCGTCTGTCTCAGTATAAGACACGCAGCCAAGGCGACAGCGGGCAAGTTTGTCTTGGGTGGATCGGCAATGGCGCCCATTATGTCGACGATCTGACATCAATCCTTGAGTCCCCACTACGTAACCTTGCGGCGCAGTACGATATCCGTCTCAAAGTCGTCGGAGCTTGCGGCGAACCGAAACTCACAGAGGTCTTCGAAACAATTGACGGGCTGACGCTCGATCTGGTGGATGAAGTGAATTGGGCTGATCCCGAGGCGGTAGCCGCAGCCGTCGCAGATTTCGACATAGGCCTCTACCCCCTTATCGAAAATCCATTCAACATCTACAAATGCGCCTTCAAGGCACTGGAGTATATGGCAACGTCCATTCCCGTAGTCGCGAGCAATGTAGGGGCGAATGGCGATGTCATCACCCATGGATCAGATGGGTATCTAGTTTCCTCACCAGAAGAATGGACTGCCTGCCTGTCACGCCTGATTTCGAATGCCGCTGAAAGGCACAAACTAGGCGCAAACGGCCGCGCCAAGGTGGAGGAGCGCTACAGCACCAAGGCTCTGGCAGTCCGGGTTTCTGAACTTTTGTGATGGATACCACTGCGGAAAAAAAGCCTATCAAGGTTGCATTCGGCTCCGTGCCTAAAGACGGAGGCACCTTCACCTTCTACCGCAATATCCGGCGCGGGCTCGCAACGCGTGGCATCCAGCTTTTCTGTGTGACCGTTGGCGCACCGCAAGCACGGCTATGGGAAGAGGCTTACGTAGATGACGGCTGTGTCCAATTGGCCGCGACCTCCCTCAGCATGAAGCATCAAGCACAGGTTTTCAGCAAATGGTGCACGGATAACGATATAGACTGCGTCATGGCCATCAACTCAGAGGGCATATTATCCGCAATCCCGCACCTGCCCGCGCATATCAGGGTCCTTTCGCGCTGCGCCAATGCGTTTGATCATGGCTATCGCATCACCATGTCAGGACGGGCGCGATTGGCGCGGATCATTGCACTGACTCCACGGCTCCGTGATGACCTGGTAGCGGACTATGGGGCGGATCCGGCAAAGGTCGTGCTCATCCCCAACGGCATCGACGCAACCAATTTCGAGGCCGCTGCGCGACAAAAACGCGGCATAGAACCGAGGCTGGAACTGGGGTTCCTCGGCCGTCTTGAGCACGGGCAGAAAGGCGTGATGTATTTACCCGACATTGTCGATGCGCTCCATGCCCGAGGTGTGCCGTTCCGGTTGCGGATTGCGGGCAAAGGCGTGGATCGCGCACGCATGGAAGAGGCGATGGCGTCTCATATCGCTGAAGGCCGTGTTGTGTTTATGGGCGCGCTACCCCCTGACGAGATTCCTCAGTTTCTGGGTGAGACAGATGTCTATCTCTTCACCTCTCACTTCGAGGGTTGCCCGAATGCACTTCTGGAAGCGATGATGGCCGGATGCGTGCCCGTCTGTGGCCTGATCCCGGGGATCACTGATTTTCTGATCGAGACCGGGCGCACAGGAGTCGTCAAGGCATTGGGCGATGCGGACGGATTTGCACACACAATTGCGTCCTTGCATGCTGATCGCCTCAGGCTTGCAGCCTTCAGCCAGGCTGCCGCGACTGAGGCCCGTGCACGCTATACCGATGAAGTGGCCGCCGATGCTTATGCGGCACTGATCCGGGAAGTGATAGACGACCCTGCGCCCGACTGGGTTCCCCTGCCCTGGAGTGCCTTCCGACCGGACCCCAACTTCCCCAGCTACTGGCGGCACCGTGTGCCAGAGAGCATTAAAGCTATTGTGCGTAAATTCATGTCATGAGGGTCGTGCAAGTCATAAACAGCTTTGGCTATCAGAGCGGTGGCGCCGAGCGACTGGCACAGGATCTGCATATGGATTTACTGGCTGCTGGGGTAGACGCCCATCTGGTAGCACTGCAACAGTGCGAAACCAAGGGGCTGCGCAATGCTGTGTCTTTGGGGTTTTCAAGCCCCTACAAGCCAGGCGCTTTTCTGGCTTTGCGCAGATATTTTGCTAAAATGAGACCAAAGCCCGATGTTGTGCATGCGCATCTTTTTCCGACCAGCGCCTGTGTCGCCGGGCTGAAAAGAATCGGCGCGATCCGTTGCCCCGTCGTGTTTACCGAGCATAGCACCTCAAACAATCGTCGCGGATCGGCAATCGGGAACCTGATCGATCCGGTAGTTTATAAGCCGTTTACAAAAATCTATTGCATCAGCGAAGGGACCCGAGATCATTTAGTAACCGCTTACCCCGCCTTGTCAGACAAAACAGACGTTATTCTGAATGGCGCGCATCTGAAATTCGACCAGTTTTTTGAACGGCACAAGTCGGACCGGGTAACGATCGTCTCGGTTGGCAGTTTACGTAAAGCCAAAAACTATGCCGCAGCACTGGAAGCGCTTGAATTGCTCCCCGAGAACACCTGTTGTTACCGCATTGTCGGGGAAGGTGAGTTACGAGAAGATCTGACGCTCAAAGCGCGCGCGATCAAAACACCCGTGCACTTTGAAGGACATGTGGAGGATGTAAGCCCGTTTTTACAAGGCGCCGATGTCTTCCTGATGACCTCTCTCTGGGAAGGGTTTGGTCTGGCGGCAGTCGAGGGTATGAACGCCGGTCTGCCGGTGATAGCATCCGATATCGCAGGACTGCGAGAAGTGGTCGGAACTGATGGCACATGCGCTTTGTTGGTGCCGCCCGAAGACCCCCAGGCGATTGCAGATGCGCTTATGTTGCTGATCGATAATCCGCAGAAACGACAGGCTATGGGAGAAGCCGCTTTTCAGCGTGCCGCGCGTTTTGGTAAGGGATTGATGTCGGAGAAGTATATTGCGGCCTATCGTTCCGTCACCTGGGAGGCTGCCTGTGCTTAAGCAACATTCGCACGGTATCATCGCGATGGCAATTTTTGTCTTCGTGCTGACTGCGGTGCCCAAGATGAATGTGCGCGTTGGGCCAGTACCTCTTTACTTAATTGATATTCTGATTGTTCTGGTCGTCTATTATGCAAGCCGACGACCAGGTTTTGGACCGAATGACAGGCCGTTCCAACGCATTATCCTAGCGCTTTTCGCCTTTACTATGATTGGAGAATTGGTCGGCTTTATTTACACGGGTTCAATTTTTGAGCATGTCTACCAGGCCGCACGCATGACACTTGCATTTTTGGTATTTTATGCGACCGGGCAACTCATCAGGACTTCGGATGACCTTGAGCTTGTGATCAAAGCCGCAGCACTTGGGGTAATTGTCACAGCATCAATGATGATTTTGACATCACTGCCTCAAACCCGAAGTTTTGTGGCAAATTTCGTCCTGGATAATACTTTTCTAGATCCAGCCGGGCGGCAAGCGGCCCAATCGTATCTTGATGCAGGCGATAGTGGAGTAAGAGGGCGCACTTTAGTGGGCGTATCCATTTTGGGGGCCAGCTTCATCAACATGGCTTGGCCTCTTGCAGCGCTGTTGTATAGCTGGCCCGGCCCAATCGGGCGATGGCGAACCGTGGCTATGACAGCCTGTTTTCTAGCCCCCATGGGCGTTTTGATGAGCTATTCCAGAGGGCCAATCTTGGGAACAATTTTGATCATTCTCTTTGTTGCCTTAATGGGCCTCAGTAGAATCAAAAAGGGTATTCTACTACCTGTAGGATTTGGAGCCCTTCTGGTTCTGATGGTTGGCGTCAACTCAGAGGTCTTCTTTTTCGATCGCTTAACCAACCGGACATCAGCAGTTTTTGAAGGCTCTTTGAAAGACGAGCGTGAAAGTGAACGCCTCTTGGCTTACGTTGAACCCTTTGAACACGTAGTCGAACATCCCGCCTTCCTTGTTGCGGGACAAGGCTTCGCTATTAATAGGTCCCGCACTGTCGTGCCGGAAGTAGCGGGGAAAGCCAATCACGCGCTCTTTGCCGCCTCCTACTATGCGAATGGCATGATGGCGGCGTTTCTATATATTTTTCTGCTTGCGAGTGCTTTTTACTATGCGCTCCAGCATGTAAAAGCTCGGCAATCAGGTGCCGGACAGTATCTCAGCCATGCGTTGTTGGCCAGTACACTTGGACTAGCCCCTTGGGCCATTTTTGGTCATGCTATGGTATCTCAGCCTCGGGGCGCCATGATGTTCTACTTTATACTCGGTTTGCTCACCTGCCTGAGACATTTCCCGATTTATTCAAACAGCCCAGAATATAAGGAGACAGGACATGCCCACAGTCGTCGTGTTGCTGTCTGACAAACGCTCAGGCTCGACGATGCTGCAGGACGAGCTCTGCAGGCATTCCGGCATTCGTCATGTGGAGTATTCGCCTCATACCTACTTTGAAACCCATCACTGGCTCAAGGCATCTGTCATTCTGAACCGGCCAGATGTGCTCTATTCAGGGCTTCGACAATATGCGGGTTACGGCACACGAGAGAATGCACGCACCTATCTCATCGATACGCTCAAGGGCAACATGCCTGACTACGAGCCACCAGAAAACGACGAGGAGCTGATTTTCGGAGGCTGGGATGCATTGTGCAAAACCTTTGCCCAACCGATCTTCTTTGAAAAATCACCACAAATCCTTGCTGAATGGTGCGCTCTCAGTCTGCTTCTGGAATGGATCCAGCGTACGGATATGGATGTGAAGGTTATCGGTCTCGTACGCAATCCGCTAGCAGTTCAGTATTCTGCGCATGAATTGTTTTCTACCAATGCCGAGAGGCGCCAGTTCGGCTGGCTCAATATCCAGCGCAACCTTCTGAGTATCCAGTCCATGTTGCCGCCAGAGACGTTCAAGTTGGTGCGCTACGAGGACATCATTGCCGACCCGAAGAAGGGGTTGTCGGACCTGTGTGAGTTTATCGGCGTCGAGTATGAGGACGAAATTGGCGCCTCTGTTCATACCTCCTCGAAAGAGAAGTGGATGGCCAACGAGAATTACACGCTGCAGCTCGACCACTCGGTCAGTCAGATTGCCAAAGCCTTCGGCTATCAGGATCTGGAACTGACCAATCCACATAAACCGACGGCGGCTACTATTGCCGCAATGCAGCCCGATCTGAAAACCCGTGTAAAAAAATTCATGGTTCGCGTGCGCGACCGGGTGGTTCGACCTGTTTATCTGAAACTTAAAGCATCGCGGGCTGCAAAGAAATGAAGGATATGAAACGTCCAACTCTCGGGGTTGTCTCGATCTCTTATAACGAAGAACGAGATATGGGCGGCTTTTTGGAAAACCTTGCCGAATGGGTTGACGAGATCATTGTTGTGGATGACGGCTCAACCGACCAAACTGAAGAGATTGCGCAGGCTTATGGCGACAAAGTCAAATTTCTCAGAAGTCCGCGCAAGGAAGGCGAGTACTTCAGCCATCAGCGTAACAAGGGGATTGAGGCAGCCACCAGCGACTGGTTGCTGCATATGGATATTGATGAGCGCGTCAGTCCCGAACTGGCCAAGGAAATCCTAGAAGGCATCGTCGACACGGAAAAGGATGGCTACAGGTATCGGCGACTGAACTATTTCATGCACCGTCCCATGAAGGGAGGGGGCTGGCGGGACTGGAATCTGGTTCATCTGGCGCGGCGGGAAAAGTTCCGCTTCGGGGGTATGTTCCATGAAAGCTGTCTGATAGATGCGCCTGCTGAACGGATAGGCCAACTCAAGGGGTTGATGATCCATTTCAACGAAGACAACTTCGAAAAACGCATCCGCAAAAGCACGACCTATTTGGAAGAGGTCGCCAAAGGTGTCGAAAGCCGTGGGCGACCGGTAACGTGGATTGACGTAGCGGGGCGACCGGTCGCGGAATTTGCCCGCAAATACCTGGTAAAGCGCGGGTTTCTGGATGGTGTGCCGGGCTTTATCTCGGCAGTTCATTCGGCCACAGCAATTTTCAGGGCGAATGCGGTTGTCTGGGACCGGCAGAACGCGATCGCACGGGAACAGCTCGACAAAGATCTAAACGAGATGTGGATGGATACGCCTGTTTCAATAAAGACACCAGATCCACAAAAGCCTGCCACCGAATGACTTTGACCCCGCATATCCTGTTCCACCGACCGACGTTGTGGAGTTCGGACATCCAGTGTTCGACCAAGGTTCTGGCCCGGCTGTTTGCACAGCGCGGGTTTGATGTCAGCTATCTGGAAAACCCGCTTGATCCCGTGCATCTTCTGCGTGGCAAAGGCTATGTACAGGAGTGGAAAAAGGCTCCGTACACAGACAGGAAGGTTCGGGTCCTGAATTTGGCTACGCCTGTGCCGGTTCGTGATGTCTGGCCCCTGAACACCTCCAACGCATCATATTTGAAATATAGACTTATGATGCCGTCGCTTCGGACTTGCATAACCGGGCAGGGGAGGTCTGCACCCGATCTCATATGGACTACCGTGCCAGGTAGCGTTGCGGCGCTGAAAAAGATTTTCCCCCAAGCGCAGGTCATCTTTCATGTCGTGGATTACTATCCGGCGTTTCGCGGTGCAGCGGTTGTCCCGCTGGAGCGTCAGGACTATGCACAGGCGGATGCCGTCTATGTTATTGGCACGAGCCTGCAGACTTATCTGGTGGACGATCTGGACGTTCCCGCCACCAAGGTGGCAGTTTTGGGGCAGGGGGCCGAACTGGAAATCTATCACACGGAAACTGCCACCCCGGATGAGGTCGCGCATCTGCCCCGCCCCCGAGCTATCTGGTGCGGTGTGCTGGCAAAGGGCGACCCAGGCCTTTTTGGAGCGCTTGCCAAAGAGATGGCTGCACGAGGTGGATCATTGATACTGATCGGCCCACAGGCGCAATGGGCGCATAATCTGGCGAACCAGATGCCCGGTACGGTCTCGCTTTTGGGTCCGAAAGCCCCGCCCGATTTACCCGCATACCTCAAGGCTGCAGATATCGGCGTGATGCTCTATGACCGCGGGCGGCAAGAGGTTTATCGCGGACAAAACCCGCTCAAGCTGTATGAGTACACTGCTGCCGGGCTTCCCGTACTCTCAACCGCCCATGATGAATTCAATACGTTACACCCGCCCGTAACGCAGATCGAAACCGAAGCAGACATTGCACCAGCGATTGAGGCTATCCTGGCTGACACCGACGATCAGAAAGCCGCAGTATCTGCATTTTCCGCCCGACATAGCTGGCAGTCGAAGGTGGACACGCTCATAGGGCGATTTTTTCCAGACATTTCTAACCAGCAGCAGAGGCATAGCGTGCAGTGTTAAATGTCGCCTATTTTTCCAACCAGTTTGCGACTTCTCAAGGGCATGGCATCACCCGTTATGCACAGGAGATGTACAGGGGGTTACGGAAGTGTGATGACCTTGCCATCCGGCCGGTAGCGGCTTGGTCCTCGCTGCCGCCCGAAAAACTGTCTGCCCTGCGGGCGGATACAGGTCTTGAACTGGTCGGATTGGGGCGCAGGCTGACGCCGCTGGCCTGGCATTACCTCGATATGCCCACACTAGAGCGCTTGATTGGCGAGCCCGTAGATGTGGTCCATGCGGTCTCTTTGGGATATGCAATTGCCACGCGCAAACCTTACGTGGTGACGATTCATGATCTGGGACCGCTCACACATCCCGAGTATTTCACCAACACCAAGCCCTGGATTATGGAGCGAAGCCTGCGGCAGGCTGAAGCCCGTGCCGATGCGATTGTTTGTGTCTCGCAATCCACCGCAGATGAGGTGGAGGGCTATCTTGGCCGCCATGTGGTAAACCGCATTCGCGTGATCAAGGAAGGCGTCTCACCAGAGTTCTTCGGTCCGCGCGATATGACCTGTCTTGCCGGGTTGAACCTTCCGCCCGATGATATCCCGATCATTCTAACGGCGGGAAAGATCAGCCCCCGCAAGAACGTGCAGGGCGTCCTGCGCGCCCTAAAACTGGTGCAGGACAAGATTGACCACCATTTGGTTCTGGTCGGCGGCGCAGGGTGGGAAACCGAAGCTGTGCTCAAAGAACTGGATGACAGCCACCTGCTAAGTCGCACCCACCTGCTGGACTACGTCACCGACGCACAGCTTCTTGCTCTTTACAAACGGGCGTCGCTCTATATCCACCCGTCACTTTATGAGGGCTTTGGTTTGACGGTTTTAGAGGCTATGGCGTCAGGTGTACCGGTGATCACATCAAATACCTCTTCCTTGCCAGAGGTAGCCGGAGATGCCGGTCTTCTGGTGGACCCGGGCAATGATGATGAGATTGCCCAAGCAATACACGCCATTTGCACGGATACCGCACTCAGAGAGACGAAAATCAAACAGGGTATCGCACGCGCAGGACTGTTTTCCTGGGATGAATGCGCCCGAGAACTGAGACATGTTTATTCAGAACTGAGCCCGCACAGTGCGTTATAGATATCATCTGTTCGGGTTTCTCGTTTTGTCTGCATTCGAGTTCTTCGAAAACTTCCGCGAGCAAATCGGAGGAAGTGCAACTTTGATCTTCAGTCAAAGACTCTCGACCGAGCGTGTGGCAGATCACAGCCATGTGTTCGACAAAGGGAAGATTATCAAGCACGGCACTCATGACCAGTTGACTGCTGCCGAAGAGCACTATGCTGATCTGTTAGAGCGTCAGGGGCTAAACTATAGTGAAATATCATGATTGCTGCACAGAAAACGTACACGCAACGCAGGCCAGTTGCAGCACTAAGCTGCGACCACAAAAAATGCAGCGCAGGTGGCCCAAGGCCTCTATTCGACAAAAGCCCGCCGCACCTAAAAACTCTGTAGCCAAGTATGGAGTTATGAAGCATAGCTCCAAAAGAAATTTTAACTTATGTGTATAGACCCATGAACGTTGTTCGAAAATCTCTCAAAATGATGGATCGCCGGGAAAAGCGGACAGGCTTTTTTCTTTTATGCCTAACGGTTTTAAAGGGGTTGGCCGATACCGCCGGGATTGCCTCAATCATGCCATTCCTGGCTGTTTTGGGACAGCCTGAGTTAGTTGAAACAAACCCGTTTGCATTCAGGGTATACCAAGCCCTTGGTTTTACGTCCGTTGACGATTTTCTCTTTGCGCTTGGGTTATTGGTTATTTTTGTTATTGCTGTGAGTGGTCTTCTGAAAGTGGTAACTGTCTATGCCAGTTTCAGATGGATTGAGATGCGAGAATACGGTTTGTCCCGCAAGCTTCTGCAAACCTACCTCAGGCAACCATATTCCTTTTTTCTAAGCCGAAACACATCTGAGATGGGCTCAGCCATTCTGGTGGAAACGCGGAACGTCATCATCGGGATTTATCGGCCCGCCATTGACCTGTTTGGTGCGGCAACCAGCTTTGTGTTGCTCTGTGCACTTCTTCTCTGGGCCAACCCGGTGACTACAATCGTAACAGTACTGACCATAGGAGGAACTTATTTCCTTTTTTTTGCCTGTTTCAAAGGGCTAATAACCACCAAAGGCGAGATCATACTTGCAGCCAATAAATCTCGGTTTCGTCGAATGAGCGAAACTTTTACGGGGATCAAACAGATTAAGGTATCCAGCCTAGAAAACTTCGCCTTCGCTCTTTTTTCAGATCCTTCAAGAAAACTTGCACAGGCAAGGGCAATCAGTTCCACACTCAGCTTGGTTCCGAGGTTTGGTCTGGAAGTTGTCGCATTTGGCGGTATTGTCATGTTAACCTTGATCCTATTTAAGCAAAACGATGGTTCAATTGAGAAAATCTTGCCATTGTTGGGTCTCTATGCATTTGCGGGGTACAGATTACTCCCCGTCCTGCAGATCATGTACAGTTCATTTATTCAGCTCAGGCTGAATATTCCGGCAATGGACAGTGTCTTCGAAGACGTTCAAAGCATGGCCCGCTTGGCGCGGCTCCCAAGCTCGAAAATTGAGCCAATGCCCCTTGAGACATCAATTAAACTGCAATCGGCTACGTATAGTTACCCAGAGACGGACTCTACTGGTCTGCGGCACATCGATTTAGAGATACTCAAAGGACAAAGCCTAGGCATTGTTGGCACGACGGGTGCGGGTAAAACGACACTCGTCGATGTTTTACTTGGACTGCTTGAAATTCAACAAGGTAGCATTCTCATCGACGAGATCAGGCTTGACCCAAGTAACGTGCGCAGTTGGCAAGCCAGTATTGGGTATGTACCCCAAGATATATTTTTGTCAGACGCGAGTGTCGCTGAAAACATAGCAATGGGAATCGACAAAGCTCATATTTCACCAGAGAAACTCGAGCGCGCGGCACGTGCAGCACGGCTTTACGAATTTGTCATCAATGACCTCCCGCAAGGTTTTGAAACCACCGTCGGCGAACGGGGAGTACGCCTTTCAGGGGGGCAGAGACAACGCCTCGGAATAGCGAGAGCACTCTATAGCAATCCCCAGGTCATTATCTTTGACGAGGCGACCAGCGCTTTGGACAATACGACCGAACGTGAACTCATTTCGGAGATTTCTCAAATGAGCGGAGAGCAGACGATCATCATGATCGCGCACCGTCTCAGCACAATAAAGCACTGTGACCAAATCGTTATGCTCGACAAAGGCAAGATTGTTGGGAAGGGAACATACGAAGAACTTATTGAAGAAAGTTCTGATTTCAGGGAGATGGCCCTACGATAGAAAACAAACCTTCATTTGTATGGGGCGTCTGGCGAAGATGTGTTTTGAGCTTACGTTTAAAGTTCAAACACACTGAATCATTCAACAATACGTGATTTATGAGCAGATTGCTTCTTTGCAGTTGGTTTGGGAGGATTCTTGGCAGTTAAAATATGCTATGATGACGTGACTTAAGTTAAACTAGTTGGTAAACAACTATTAAGTGTGAACCAGAGTGTAGGTAAAGAGTGTGAAAAGTTTTGAAGAAGACGACATTGAAAACACAGAGCGCAGAGAAGTTCTTGCAGCGCTTGTGAAGTATACCGCGGTCGTTGGGGGAGCATCGACAGTCGTTCTCTCAGCATCCGAAGCAGTTGCTAAGTCGGCAGCGAGCGGGACTGGTTACCACCCAGACGATGAAGACGATGAGAGAGTCCGCTGGAAGAAAAAAAAGCGGAGAAAAAAACGGAAGAAACGCAGACGCGCTTATCGTCGAGCCAGGTTGTTCTGGGGCGATGATAAAAAGGAAAATCGCTAAGGTTGCTTGAGTTGGGCAGGTCGTTGGCTAGATTCGACGCTATCCAATGTGCGTCAAGAAAGCTGCAAACCGTCCCGATTGGGCAATCATTTGTGCTCCACTCGGCTTCGAGCGGCTGTATTGTTGTAACTAATGCTCTAGGCGTTGCAGTGTTGGAACAAGTCAAGTCCGCAGGCGGTGCATCCTACATTGTGAACCAATTGACGGATGTCGTTGAAGTCAGTTCTGCTGACAAACAAGCATATATAAAAGTCGTTTTTGAAATTATTGACACTTGGCGAGCTGCCGGACTCTTTGAAGCGAAACCGGCACCATTTCCCCACCCCGCGAAAGAAAGTCCGGATGTTGTCGCGAAACGCATTAGCTTCAGTGGTCCTGGGGGTCACTTTGTTGTCGAATTGGACAGCGAAATTTTATCCGGTGAATTGAAGCAGATTTTAGCCTGTTGTGATCCAAAGCAGTCCAACGCTCCTGCATCAGAAGTATTTCGATGTGTCACTGATGCACAGGGTGGTTTCGCCTTGAGCCTAAATGGTATTCCAATATGGAGCAGAACCGACCGGGATGAAGCGCGATTCCTTTTGTTGAAGGAAGCGGCACAGGTTCTTTTCACCCCTACCGAAGTGGGCGCGGTACTACATGGTGCAGCTGTCTTAGATTCGAACGGCCGCGCCATGCTTTTCATTGCAGAAAGCGGATCTGGAAAATCCACTCTCAGCCAGGGGCTCATTGCCCAAGGGTTTGGGTTTCTGGCCGACGACCACATTCCTCTTTCGGCTGATGGACAATCGGTGTTTTCCTTTCCAACGGCAGCTGCAGTCAAATCGGGGGCTATGTGTCTACCGGAGATCGAACAATTAGTAGCGCTGCATGGTGAACCCAAAAGTGCACGAGAAAATGTTACGTACTTGTCCCTGCCCGCCGGAGCATCTTTGGGCTCCAAAGTGGATATTGGCGCGGTTATAGTGCCGGAATATGCTGAGAACGGGGCGTTTGAACTTCAATCAATGTCACCTGAAGAAGCCTTTTCAGCTTGCATAGTTTCTGGTGCGCGCGCCTGTCGCCGCGACCCTCAAATCCGACCACTTGCATCCCTTTGTAATGCGGTTCCGTTCTACAAATTACGGTATTCTTCATCGAAGCAATCTATTCCAGCTTGCATGGATATCGTAGCGACATGACCCGCGCCGAAGCACGCTTGTCAGACGCACATCGAGCCGTTCTACTCCTTGCAAAAGCCTATGTTTCGGATGTCGTGCCTCACGAGTTGCCAGTTTTACTGCGCGCAACGCAACCCGAGAATCTAGTGAGAATTGCCCAAGGCAATCATCTGCATGCATTGGTCGGGAAAGTACTTATCGAAGTGGCCGAATTGCGTGAGGCGGTACCAAGGGATTTATACCTATATTTTAAAACCATGTACGAGGCTAACCGGTCGAGATTGTCACTGGCGAGAAGGCAACTTGAACAGATCGACATTGCGTTTGCACGGGCAAAGATTCCATGTGTCGTCATGAAAGGTGGCGGGGATTTACTAGACCCTTTGCACCAGGATCCGGGCATTCGTTTCATAGGAGACCTAGATCTCCTTGTCCCTCGTGAGTTTACGGAGGCTGCAAAAGCGGCTCTTTACGAAATTGGTGCGACTACGGCGTCTATTGCGTTGTCTCGATCAAACGACAGCATCAACCAGCGCGGTGTTGCACTCCCCCAGCATCACTTACCTAAAATTTTGCATTCCGACTGGGAACTACCGGTGGAGCTTCATTTTGAAGTTGGCCGAAACCCGATGGATCAAATTCTGCCGGCAGAAAAAGTATTGTCCCGCGCCAATACGACGACATGCGGCCATCTTATGATTATGTCACCCCAAGATCGCGCCTGCCACTTGATTGCACATGCCGATCATCATTCTGGTGAGCTTGATTTGCGTTCATGGTTGGATTGGACGGAATTGCGTAGCAGATGCGATCCCATAGCCGTGCAAGCGCGCCTTGAAAAATATGGTTTGACGGATGTTTTCGCTGTCTTTGAGGATATGTGTGAATCTTTGGAATCCCCGGATGATGGGGAGCTATTAAGTTTAAGAAACTCTTCTTCCGCTTCTGCAATCAGCAGATTTGGTGGCACGCGCAGTCGCAAAATACACTATGTTTCACGTCTTTTTGTGTCCAAAGTAAAAGCTCTTTCGAAATCTCCCGAATATCGCGGGCACGTATTCTCTCGCCTGCTCAACCGATCATGGTGGCGTGACGTCTGTAAAAACCACTGGGCAAAGATAAGAAACCAGCGATGAGTGCGCATAGCCGGATGAGCAGAGAAACAAGAAACGATTTTTAGACAACGCCGGGGCAGAACTCACTATGATGTGTCAATCAAACACTTCTGACCCTCCAGATAGGCTCGACGTAGATCTATGCATTGTTGGCGCAGGTGCTGCAGGCCTGACTGTGGCACATGAGCTGGTCGACATGGGCTTGACGATCGCAATCCTCGATACCGGCGACCTTGATCGAAACCATGCTGCACAGACGTTTTCCGACGTCGAAAGCCCTGAATGCGAAGTGCCGCGTCATGCGCGAATTCGCCAGTTCGGAGGGTCCACTACCGCCTGGTCAGGAAAGTGGTTGCCGCTAACACCGGAAGACTTGCAAGGGAAAAATTGGGGAGAAGACAGTGGTTGGCCCATCGGAATCGAAGAACTGTACCCATATTATGCGCGCGCCTCCATAATCCATAAAGGACCAGCACTCGAGGACTACGCTCAATGGGCGACCGCACCGGATACGCGCCTTAAGCCCGCTTCGGTTTACTGGCTTGACAAGGGACAATTGGATTTTGGCCAAACGATAGGTAAGGTCGTCGTAAAAAGTGAGATGGCGACCGTGTTTCTGCAATGTACAGCAACCAATATCGTCCTCGCAGACGATTTGTCCCGAGTGGCGTATCTTGAAGCTCAGTCCAATCCGAACCAGAAGACGATGCGAGTGATCGCACGAGAATATGTGCTAGCTGCGGGTGGCATTGAAAACGCGCGTCTTTTGCTGGCGTCAAATGGGCAGATGAAGAATGGGATCGGAAACACACACGATGTCGTTGGTCGCTATTATATGGACCACCCCAGCGGAAGTGTCGCGACGGTGACACTCAATCGCGGGAAGACCTTCCCGGACGATCTTGGCATGACCATCCCGTCGAATGGCCAAAACAGGATGGATACCGGGTCATACATGACCCCTCAAACGCGCGAGAATGAGCGCTTCGTCAATTCGTACTTTGTTTGGCGGGCCGCACTGGACGTGGTGCCGACCGCTGAGATCCGCAAGCTCTTTTCAACACTTGTGTTGATCAAACACCGCCCGAACCATTTCAAATTATACGTCGAACTATTGCGCGATCTGTTTAAGGTGCAGAAGATCCTTGCTGTCCGATACTTGTGGTTTATTGTGTCTAAGAAGGCGGGGCTTCGGGGGCCTGACCGCAAGTTCCGGATCAATTACCATATCGAAATGGTGCCGGACCCTGAAAACAGGGTGACCCTGTCGGATAGGCTGGACCCTCTCGGAAAGCCATTGTCAAAAGTGCGCTGGAAGGCGTCAGAAACTGAATTGCAGTCAATCCTGAAGCTCCATGACGAAATCCAGACCCTTCTGGATGACACCAGTGCCGGAACGCTTTCCTGGGATGCAGGCCGACCGCCGAAGATCGACGAGCTGCCCTATTCCAGTGCCTCGCACCATATGGGCACAACCAGAATGGGCGAAGATCCGGCAAACTCCGTTGTTGATGTGCAATGTCAGGTACATGGCATCGACAATTTGCACATTGCCGGGTCTTCAGTATTTCCCTCCGGCGGTTTTGCCAACCCAACTTTCACCATAGTTGCTCTGGCTCTTCGCCTCGCGGCCCGACTTAAGGTAAAGCTCTTATGACGCAGAAAATTTCTATCATTGGTGCGGGAAAACGCGTCAAGTTCACGGTTCTACCCGCCATTCTGGCCTTGGGAGACCAGGTCGTGCTCTCTGGTATCCATAGCCGCAAGCCTCGTTCTGTAGCGCTACCAGATGGCACCGAGCTGTCCACGATCACATCCTTGGATGCGAAGCACTTTGAAGACATCGATATAGTTATCGTAGCTGTGCGTACGAACGCGATCCGAGACGTTCTTAATGCGCTCAACGATATTCCACGCAAAAATGATATTTCCATTGTTATGGATACGCCTCCTCTACGAATTTCTGATTTTGTAAAAACGCGCACATTTTCAGACTTCAAGTCGGTCATCGTAGGGGAGGACTGGTTTAAGCTCTCCCCGATACTGCTCATCAAAGATCTCATTGCCCGCAATGCGATAGGTACGCCGCAACAGATCATATTGGATCGCATGAGCTATCGTTATCACGGGCTGGCAGCCCTGCGATCCATTGCCGATACGCGCTGGCTCCGTTCGATAAGGGCGCCGAAGTCGGAAGATGGCAAAACGTCATATGCGGTTGTCACCGGGAACGGCATTTCCTGCCGGACGATCATGCCAAGAGACTACGCGCGCGGCTCCATATCTGTAGCCGGAACCCACGGTTGGATATCCAACCATGCACCTGATGATGACTCAGGCGGTGGTCATCTTATTGGATTTCCGCAGGAGGCGTCTGGCTGGTATCAGCCGATATCGCTCAATGGGGACACGTTACCCGCCGATGCTGTTGAGCAATACATGGCAGGCCTCCCATACGAGTATCTCGAAGACCAAACCACAATTAACCGTCTGAAAATCAGAGGTTATGCAAGATTGATCGAAGACCTGATTTCCGATTCCGTGGAGTATGATATTGTTGACGGTCTCTATGACTACGTTGCCACCACAGCCGTGGAGCGCCTAAAGCGCTTCCACGATCTTTCAGTGCGCAGCCCACAACAAAGTGTCCTACGTACCATGCTGTGCTTTCATCGGCGAGACCGGTAGAGTGATCTATGTAGGTCTGCATTGCAGAGGCGCTTTCATAAACACGCATAGACCCAGCGCCTCAGGATTAACCGCCTATTACAAAGACGTCCGGTCGCCATACTGATCAGCCTATGAGCAGCCTCATCTGACTGGTCCAAATTGATTGTTAGTACATCATCAGCGTGTGATCCATCGGGACGATGGTTTCAGGCGCTGGCGGGCACCCTTTGGCGAATACCATTCAGTGAATGTCAAAGGGCTGTTGTCGAATGATTGAAAATCTATGCCGCTGTAAACCCCAAGGGCGGTACGGTTAAATCGTCCATACTCATTGCCTTGGCCTCAGCATTGCGCAATCAGGGAAAAGGCGTGCGTATCCTCGATCCGAACTCAAAAGCCACCCTGTTAAGGTGACTGATCTCCGCCATTTGCTCTCAGCTGAAAGGAATCCTAAATCGGGTTGGCTTCCGCGAACCTGCGAATATACGCGAGAAATGCTCGGTCGGGGTCGTTGGGTGGGTCCATTCCTGCTGACCAGTCACGCCATTGGCCTTCAATGTAGTAGATGTCATACCCTGGATGGCGTAGACGAGCGGTCTCGTAAGTTTCAGTCTTTAAGACGTCACCTCTTTTTTCTAGCCAAGCCGGGCGTGGCTTAATGCTTGGGGCAACCGGTACTTGAGCATTTTCTTCCTGCCTTTGAGCCTTAGCCTTACGTCCAACGGACGAAAACTTTAGGGCACGCCCTGCGGCCCCCTGCCCTTCTCCGTCCTTCTTCCACCATCGCAATTCGACGTGAGTCACACGGCGCCCGGTCTTTATTGGGTCAATCGCCACCATGTAATCCGACAGCGCATTAACTTCAGCAATAGCCGGTTCGATCGCACGGAGCTTCAGGTTGCTCCAGTTGGTTAGCTTACCCTTTGGTACACCTAGAATGCCGCGTAGATCATCGACAGAAAACTTCTCAGACGAGCGCCAGCGCAGATTGCCGCGTTTCTGCACAATCTCATACAAGGTCAGTGCATATTTGGAGCTCAGCGCGAACATGATCTCGCGCTGTAAACGAGCAAAAACTGTCGAGTTTGAAATAATTTTGCGCAACCGTGCCGGGATCTCGTATTCAACTAGCCCGTCGTTTCGCACTGTTTCCACGTTGCCGCCCAACAACTGAACCCGCTCGATCGCAGGTTCGCCATCCCATACGACCTCCACTTTCACAATGGCGGACATCAGCCGCTCAATCGACTCCCCTACCCTGTCGTTCGAGTTATGCGACCCACGCAGCATGGATTTCTGGATCACATGGCTGACAGGCTTGTCGATCGCATCCCAAGCGTTTTCCAAAAGCTGATTGTAGATTCGCCGGTCATTCAAGGTCAGCGGTGTAACCTCAACCACATCCACCAACTCGCCAGGCTTGATCAAGCTCTCCGAGTTTGGCCGTGCGTCTAAAGTACGATATGATTTTTTTGACACGCTCTGCCCAACATATAACTCTTACTTTTGTATGGTTTATAATGTAAGCATAACCATCGCCAGTGCCTCGGTCCAGCACCCAATCTGTAGTTTTTTGAACCAGAACCGAGCCTCGCTTGATTCACCGGAATCCCATTAACTCCAATAAAACAAAGGTTTTTCGATTCACCTCTTCCATCCCCAAAAGTAGGATTTAGGCCCGTCCCGAAATGTAAGTTTTAGCCATCCGAAACGTAAGCCAAAGCATTCCAATCCGTAAGAGTTTACGCCCGATATGTAAGAGTATAGTCTTTCAAGATACTGTTTTTATTACAAAATCGTCTATGTGAACATTGAATCCATGAATATTGAACAAGATTGTTTTTTATTTTGGGCTAAAGGGGGATTGGTACCTGCGGCATCGCCAGACATCAAATGCATTCGCATTGTAAATTCTACGCTAGAACGGAGCTACCAATGACTTTCGATTGACTTCCAATTCCACTCCTATAGCCGTTACCTTCAGTTTTCTCGTTTTTTCGGCAATAAGTCCCAAAAACCGCACTTGAGCCAATTCACCAATCGGGGCATGCTTCACGAAAGGCAGATTTCTACAGGACAAAGCCCATGACCACCTCCCCCTTGCCCATCGTTGGGCTGGAAGAGATAGAGCAACTAACTGATCGTGCCAGTACCGTGATGGAGCGATTGCGTGACAGGGTATTTTCCCCCGACACAGGAAAAACGCTAAACTTAAACTTCAATGTTCGTTCCGCCGCCGAAATGGTAGGTCGATCAGAGAAGTTGATCCGTGATGCTGAAGCGGACGGCCGTTTGCCTGAACCCGAAAAAGATCCAGTCACAGGGAGAAGGACCGGATACTCGCTCTCTGACGTAAATCGGATGCGAGAAGTGTTTGGTACCTTACCTCACCGCGCAACAGACGATCCGACACTGGTTTTGTCAATTCAGTCATTCAAGGGTGGAGTAGGAAAATCGACTGTAACAACCCATCTTGCCCAATTCCTCGCGCTCAAAGGCTATAGAGTTTGCATGATCGATTGCGATAGCCAGGCTTCAACGACTTCGATCTTTGGCCTTAATCCTGACATTGACGTGGATGAGACTGAAGATACGCTTTACCCATTCTTTCAGCATGGTGGTCCGCAGACACTTCACTATGCTTTACGCGCTACGTATTGGCCTGGCATTGCGCTCATCCCTGCAAACCTCGGTCTCTATGACGCTGAGTATGAATTCGCAGCTCGAATGGCCAGGGATCAAGTTTTCGTGTTGGACCGTTTGCGAGATGGGATCAGCACCATAGCCGATCAATTCGACGTAATCCTTTTGGACCCGCCGCCTGCGCTAGGAATGATTTCTCTTTCAGTGCTTCGAGCAGCGAACGCGATGGTGATCCCTGCCCCGCCAAATAATATCGACTTTGGATCCACTGCCCATTTTCTCAAGATGATGGGCGCAACGTTGAACGAACTGGCTCAACATGGCGGAGCTCGTGATTATTCATTCGTCAAAATTCTCGCCACCAAGATGAACGACAACAAATCTGCCCATGCTGCCATCAAACGGATGATGGACGCGGTGTTTCCACAAGACATGTTGGCCAGTGTTCTAAAGGACAGTGCCGAAATTGATAACGCTACGGCGAACTTAGGTACGGTGTACGAGATTACTGGGCCTGCAGCACGCACAGAAACCCACAAACGCTGCCGGGCATACCTGGACGCGGTGGGGCGCGAGGTTGAGGTTTTGATGCGCAAAACCTGGCCCAGCCACCATGCAGCATTGCGCAAGGAGGGAGTGTTATGAGCAAGAAACATGACGCAATTTTCGATGACGTACTAAGCGGTCTCGATAGTGGCGCTGCCCCCAAAGCAGAACGCGCTGGCGCTCGATTTCTAAACCGCTCTAACAGGGTTGCGGAACGGTTGTCGGGAGATATCGAGGAGAAGTCCCTGAGGTGGGTCGATCCTGGAGAGTGCCGTATGTGGGAGCGACATAACCGTGCGTATGACCTACTGTCGGAGGACAACTGTCGAGATCTGATTGACGGAATCCGCAGTCAGGGTCGGCAAGAGTTTCCGGCTATCGTGCGAAAGACAGGCGATTCAAATCAGCCATATGAAGTAATCTGCGGTGCAAGGCGACATTTTGCAATTAGCTGGCTTCGCGCCAATAACTACCCACAGTTTCGCTACTTGGTAGATGTTCGGGAGTTGACTGATGAGGAAGCTTTCAGACTGGGCGACATCGAGAACCGTGATAGAGAAGATATCTCTGACTATGAGCGCGCTCGTGACTATGCAGACGCTGTAGCTCGCTACTACGGTGGAAAGCAAAAAGCGATGGCCGCACGGCTGGAAGTCAGTGAAGCTTGGCTTTCACGTTACCTTCAATTAGCCAAACTGCCGAACGAGATCGTTGCGGCATTCCCTTCGATCCGAGAAATCAAAGAACTGCACGCTCGTACGTTGAAGCCGTTTCTGGGTCGGCCCGAAGATCGTGAGAAGCTGTTGGAAACAGCACATCAGATGGCGACGGATGGGGTCAATCGTGACGGCGCGCAGGTTATGAATGTGTTCAAGGCAGCGCTAAGACCTCCTGCTGCGGCAACAGCTAACTCGGTGATCCTTCAATCGTCACCCGAAAAGTCTGCGATGACATACAAGCGCAAAGGCAAAAAGATCGTGTTGGAGTTTCCGATTGACGCGAGCAAAGATGATCTGCACGAAGCCTTCGCGATCTTTGTAGACAGGCATTTTGCCACAAATCGAGACTGATCTACTTTAGCGACATGGGAAATTGCCAATTGGCAATTTCCTCACGACGTCAACCGTTCCAAAAAATTGCCAATTGGCAATTTTGGCAACCTCTTCACTCAAACAACGTTTTAAGCACTCGCAGGGGCTGCATCTTTGCCAGTGCCATCGAACCAATTACTTCGGCCGTTGGAGAGACTTTCATCCGCGACAAGTTCAATAGCTGAAGGTTGGATTTCGACCTGCGTAGCTTGATTGGGAGCCAGATGAGCAGCCACGCTACTAAAGTAAATCCAACTTGTACTCAGTCGAATTTTTGCCGGCGGCCCTTTGAATCCGGACCTGTTAGTAGGAGTAGGGTGGTCTCAATTTGCCCGCATGGTTAGTTGAGAGCATGGGCAGATGGGTGGATCATGCCGCAATACTGCGTCATCTAAACTCAAGCGATACTGAATAATTTATATGGGCCTTCCGCAGTCTCACGGTACCGGTTGCTTCTTGGCAAACAGCTACCTCAACAAGTCCGTTGCCGGGTTTTCTGCGATGTCGACGTCGTCGTAATATTTCTGCGCCTGGGCCACGGAGCGGTGCAGCGAGAGGCGCATGGCAGCCTGGATTGGGGCGCCGTCGAAGGCAGCCTGGGTCAGGAACCCTGAACGCAGCCCGTGGGGCGAGGCGAAGTCTTCGGGCAGCCCGGCCAACCGGAGGCGATGTTTGACGATCTGGTAGATCGCGTCGGGGCTGAGACGGCGTTTCAGAACGCGGTCCGCCTTGGAGATCGGCCGGAACAGCGGCCCGTCGCTGACCTCACCCACCTCGATCCAATGCACCAGCGCCTGCGCCGCCCGGCCCTTGAGGACTAGGCGCGGCGTTTCCCCTTTGGTGGTGGTCTTGGTCTGCAGCAGTGAGATCCAAACCAGGCTTTTCTCGTCGAACTCCTTCAGCGAGACGTCTTCAAACATCAACCCGGTGATCTCCGAGCGCCGTCTGCCACCAGAAGCCCAACCCAGCATCAGCAGCGCCCGATCGCGGCAATCCCTCCGGGACCCCCGACAGGTGGACAGCAGCTGTTCCAGCACATCGCGGGTAATCGGGTGCTGCGATTTTGGGGCAGGGGGGCGAGCTGCAGCGCGACGCGCTTTGGACCGGGCCTGTTTCACCTGCGGCGCATCAAATGGGCTGGCGAGATTCTTCATCCGGTGGAACGCCAGCCAGGAGGCGATGCGCCGATCCAGCGTCGACGGTGCCGGACAGGCAAGAGACCTGCGCAAGCCCTGCGCGATCAGCGCCTCTGCCGTCTGGCGGGCTATATCCGTTTCTGGCGCATCCTTCAGATCTCGGGCGTGATCGAGAATGAAGGCCAGGGCCGTGGCCTCGCTCTCGGGCCAGTTGAGGGCCGTCCCGAAGCGCGCCTGGTTCCAGGCAGTGATGTAGAGCAGGTCGCGCTCATAAGCCCGCAGCGTATTGGCCGGCGTGCCGCGGATATAGAGATCGGTCAGCGCCTCCTGATCTGCCGCAGACAGGGCAGGGAATGCGGCGGGCAGATAGGGCGCGGGCGGTTTCATGGGGCACATTCTGCGTCGATTTCTCCTGAAAATCAATCAAACGTGATAAGGGATACTTATCACGTTTGATTAAGAATTGATGATGTGACTAAAGTAAAGCTCGAAAAGAAACTTTTTTGCGCATAAAAAGGGAAGGGGCCTGTAAACGCTAACAAGCACCTGCAAATGAGCTCAGGTCCAAAAAGTGTTGTGGGACAGTTTATGGATAGTGTGCATTTTTGATGGCGGTAGGTTTGAGCGGTGGCGCTATGGCAACCGGAAATGTGAGAAGAGTGAGCGAAAATGAGTGTAGCTAAGGCGACTGATTTGCAGGGAGCCAAGATAGCCGTCATCTGTAACAACGCGGTTGTGGCCTACCTGAGAGATGATTTGGACCACATTCCTAATCCAAATCAATGGGACCTACCAGGTGGCGTGCGTGAAAATGATGAAACCGCACTGGAATGCGCATTGCGCGAAACAAAGGAGGAATTTGGTATCTGTTTGTCAAAGAGCCCGATTATTTACGAAGCGACATACGTCGCAGAAGCCGCGAGTTTTCTTCCCAGTCGCGAAGTTGCTCTATTCGCAAGCATTGTGTCGGAAGACGTTATTTCGAAGATTAGGTTTGGTGAAGAGGGGCAGTATTGGCGGATGATGTCAATCCACGAATTTGTCATTCGCACCGACACTGTCCCTGAGTTGCAAGCCGCGTTTCGGGTTTTCTGCGAAGGTTGATGGGTGAATGCACACAATTTCTGCGGAAGAATATGACCTCATCTGTTCAAAGAGGTCGAACACAAACAGTCAGCCAGGTCCAAGAGGTAGTAAAATTTGCAATCTCTATCGCAGAGTGCTCGGCTTTTGTTGTCGCAACCAGTGTATCTTCTGCAAATTTTAAACTAGTTCGAAGTCTGAAAATCGCTCCCCTTACTGGTGCTTTTGTTGGCACTTGAACACTTGGTTGAAATTCAACTTGCGCGATGAGCAGAATGGAAGAAAACCAAGAATTGATTCAGGGCACTTTGGGTCGAAACGTTTTATGGACAGGCAAGTTACTTGATGACATCTAGGTCGATTTTCCAATCTTGGCCGACACCGCTCGGCATCGCAGCTAGTTTCGCTATTCTTATTATTATTTCGATTGCAAGTCTTTGGCCATCCGGTGATGTGGTTGATCCGGGTAGCGCAAACAATACTACACATGTAGTAGACAAAATCATGCATTTAGTCGCATACGCGGTGACGATTTTACCATTGGTGGTAGTTAAGCAAAATGTAGGTTTAAGCATTGCGTTGGTAGCTCTAGTTTGGAGCGGCGTAATCGAGCTGTTGCAACCATTTGTAGGGCGATCAGCCAGTACAATCGATTTGTTGTTTAATGCTTTTGGTATAGTCTTGGGTTTAACGGCGGTGAGGCTTCTTAAACTTGCTTTTAAGAACAACTAATCCAATCAAAGCGCGTGATAATCGGAAAGCGGGAGCCCAGTTGTGGCACACCGCTGTGCGGCGTGGCTTTCGGGCGCAGACCCGGAGACCAAATTGAAAATCTATGCGGCCGTAAACTCCAAGGGCGGGGTGGGGAAATCTTCCATGCTCATCGCCTTTGCTTTCGCTTTGCACCATCAGGGCAAACGTGTCCGCATCCTTGATCTGGATTCACAAGGAACACTCTCGGAATGGTTGAATCCGAACAACGGGCTGGAGCCGATCCCTACCGATGAGCTTCTAATCGAGGCCGGGCAATTTGCCGAGGAAGATGCGGAGAATGACAAACTCGCTTATGCCCACATTCTTGAAGCAGAAAAGGCGGGGGGCTTTGACTACCTGCTGATCGACACCAAAGGCGAACCCAGTATGACGGCCGCGATGGCGATGGCTGTTGCCGACATGGTGCTGTGCCCGTCTGATGGATCGTCGGCAGAATACAATCTTATCACAGTGACCTTCAGGATTTATGAAGCTGCGTTGAAGCAAATCGGCAGCAAAGCCGATCCGCATGACAAGTTCCAGATCGTCTTCACCCGACAATCCATCGCGCAGTCAGCCGGTATTCAAAAAGGTAAGCTGGCGCTACAAAAGCGGTTTCGCTGAGTTAGAGATACAGCAGGTAGAGACCTAATCGATCAGGTCGAATGCGCGCCGCATAGCGGGTCGTTTTAGGAAGGCATCTCTACACGAATTACGGTCGACCTAGCCGCCGAGTACCACAAAGAGTAGACGCTATGATTGACGCGACCTATCCAAAGGCACACCATACTGCGACTGATATGGCCGCAAAAAGGGGGCCACCAGATTCGGTAGAGCCAAGGGCAAGCTGCATGCTATCTGTGATAGCCAAGGGCAGCTATTTAATCTGTTTGTCAACGCCGGTCAAATATGACAAGCGCAGATATAAGTGGCGAAACCGCACCGAGATCGTGTTTGCTGGTCGGCTCAAGGATTGCGCGCGCGTAGCGACCCGATGTGACCGTTGCCCCGAGGTATTCCTCTCTGCAATCTCCCTAGCAACCGTCAGTTATTGGCTATAGATTCTTACTCTAGGCCACTTGTCGTGTTTTTTTGGTTGCGCTTTCTTGTCATGCTAAATGCCCGCCTAGATCATTTTTCAGTGGTGGCATAACCTGCTTTTGTGGATAAAGCAGAGTTAATCTTGTCTGAAACTGTCTTTTCTAAGTCTTTTTATGCGCGAAACTCTTGTTGTTGATCTGGATCACACGCTTCTGAAAAGCGATGCTCTATTCGAGAGTTTCTGGTCGGCTTTCAGTCGGGACTGGCGCAGTCCATTCCGATCTGTATTGGCGCTGTCGCAAGGTAAAGCAGCCTTGAAGCGGTATCTTGCCCAGGCGGCACAAGTCGATGTGACAACGCTTCCCTATGATGCCGAGGTGGTCAATTACATTAAGTCTTGGCGTGAAGCGGGTGGGCGCACGGCCTTGGTCACAGCTTCAGACGACAAAATCGCACAGGAAATTGGGGCGCACCTCAAGCTCTTTGATGAGGTTCATGGATCAGACGGCGTGAAGAACCTCAAAGGGGAGCGCAAGGCACAATTTCTGATCGAGACCTATGGCGAAAAGCAATTTGCTTACATGGGTGACTCCGAAGCTGATCTCGCCGTTTGGAAGCACGCGAAACAGGCAATCACGGTCAACCTGTCCGACACAATGAAGACGCGTGCCACCCAAGTTGCAGGTGAGATCGAGCATCTTGCGACCCATTCGCCAACGATTGCTGCCTATCTCAAAGCCATTCGGCCCCATCAGTGGATGAAGAATGTCTTAGTGTTCCTGCCCATGCTGGCCGCACACCAAATCAATGGGGCCAGTCTTTTTGCCTCATTGCTCGCTTTCATCTCGTTCAGTCTGGTCGCCTCCAGTGTTTATGTGCTGAACGATCTTCTCGATCTCAATGCGGATCGCGCCCATCCGCGCAAGCGCCTTAGGCCCTTTGCCTCTGGCAGCATTCCAATTGCCTCTGGCACATGGATGGCTGCGGGCCTGTTGGGTTTGGGAGCTATGACTGCCGCCGTTCTGGGGCCAGCCTTCTTCGGTGTGATGGTTGGGTACTACGCACTGACCACCGGATATTCGCTATATCTGAAACGGCGCGTCGTAGTTGATATCTGTGTTCTTGCCGGGCTTTATACGGTGCGCCTCGTGGCGGGTGCGGTCGCTACGGATATACCGCTGTCCGTGTGGCTCCTTGCATTTTCGGTCTTCTTTTTCTTGTCCCTTGCGGCGGTCAAGCGCCAGGCAGAGCTGGTCGATAACGTTAAGCAAGGCAAGCTCAAAACCTCAGGTCGCGGTTATCATGTGGACGATCTGCCAATCATTTCGATGGTTTCCATCAGTGCCGGATATGTCGCTGTTTTGGTGATGGCACTTTATGTGAGCTCCCCAGCCGTTATGCAACTCTATGCACACCCCGAGGCGTTGTGGGGCGTATGCGCCATCCTGATTTATTGGATCACGCGCACTGTCATGCTCGCGCATCGCGGGGCGATGCATGACGATCCGGTTGTCTATGCGGCAAAGGATCGGGTCAGCCAGGTATGTTTCTTGTTCATACTTGCTTTTGTTGTGGCAGGAGCTGCGCTGTGACCCTGCGAGTATTGATTTTCAGATATGCTGCATTCGCGATGATGGCTACCATCGCGAATTTGGGTGTCCAGCGATTGGTGCTGACCCAAGGTAGTGATGGGATGACTTTTGCTTTGGCCATAGGGGCTGGAACCTTGGTTGGCTTGGTCATCAAGTACATCCTCGACAAGAGGTGGATATTCTACGATCTCGGCACTGGCGTGAGGGCCCACGGGCAGAAATTCTCGCTCTACACCGCCATGGGATTAATTACGACAATGATCTTCTGGGGTACTGAGACTGCCTTCTGGCTGATCTGGCAAACGGATATCATGCGGGAACTTGGTGCGGTGATTGGTCTGAGCATTGGCTATATCGTCAAATACAACCTAGATCGACTATTTGTATTCACCGACAGTCGTTTGGAGGTGCCGACATGATGTTGTCAGGATGGGGGCGCTATCCGATACTAGAGGCCAGTGTGCATGCACCGCGCAGCATTGCTGCGCTTCAGGACGTGGTGCGCTCGGAGCCTAGTGTGATCGCGCGCGGCAATGGACGAGCCTACGGCGACAGCGCCATCAACAACGCCGCTACCTTGGAGACGCGGCACCTCAATCGCATGTTGGCATTCGATTCTGACGCCGGTCAGTTGATAGCAGAGCCCGGCGTCTTGCTTGGTGACATCATCACCGCGTTTTTGCCGCGGGGATGGTTTCCCCAGATCACACCTGGTACCAAGTTCGTGACGCTCGGCGGGGCCATCGCAGCGGATGTGCACGGCAAGAACCACCACAAAGATGGCAGCTTCCGCACCTGTGTCGATTGGGTAGACGTTATGGGGGCTGCTGGTGCGATCAAACGCTGCAGTCGCACAGAAAACCCCGTTCTTTTTGAACACACCGTTGGCGGGATGGGTCTCACTGGGATCATCACACAGGCCGCGATCCGGTTGCAGCCTGTCGAAACGGCCTGGATACGGCAAAGCACACACCCAGCGCCGAACCTGAAAGCAGCCATGGGTGTATTTGAGGCTAACCACGACGCCACCTATTCCGTTGCATGGATCGATTGCCTTGCCAGAGGGGCGGATCTGGGTCGCTCCTTGGTCATGCTTGGCGAACATGCCGGCCTGAGTGACCTTTCCGAAATACAGATCAAAGCACCTTTCGAAGTGCCCCAGAAAACAAAGCGCACCGTGCCCTTTGATTTCCCGGGATTCGCTCTAAATCCGATCACAGTACGCGCTTTCAATGCGCTCTATTATTGGGCGGGAGCTCGAAAGACTGGGCCGCAAATTGTCGATTGGGATACGTATTTCTACCCACTCGACGCCATCTTGCAGTGGAACCGCATCTACGGGCGCAAGGGCTTTGCACAATTTCAGTGCGTATTGCCGCTTGATGCTTCTGAAGAAGGTCTGTCAGAACTCCTCAAAGCAATCTCAAAAGCAGGCGCTGGGTCATTTCTAGCAGTCCTGAAACGCTTTGGTGTGCAAGACAGCGTGTTTTCTTTCCCGATGGAAGGCTACACGCTTTGCCTTGATTTCCCGATCAACGCAAAAACGCTCGCACTGCTCAACGAGCTTGACCAGATAACGCTTGAGCATGGCGGGCGCTTCTATCTTGCCAAGGACAGCCGTATGTCCGCCGAAACCTTTGCCGCCTCGGACAAAAGGATCGGAGCATTTCGTACGCAGCGCAAAGATTGCGCCTGGCAAGAAAGTTTTACCTCAGCACAATCAGAAAGGCTCGCCCTATGACGAAGCCCACCGTCCTCATCCTGGGCGCGCGTTCTGACATCGGCAAAGCCACGGCCCATGCCTTTGCCGCCCTTGGCCATCCAATTCAACTTGCTGCACGCAGAGCCAAGACGCTCGAATCCGACCAATCCGACATCGCGCTCCGGCATGGCGTGAACGTCACCCTGCATGAGTTCGACGCGCTAGACATCCAGTCTCATGCCTCGTTCATTGATCAGCTACCAGAGTTGCCGGAAATTGCAGTCTGCGCTGTTGGGTTGATGGGCGAACAGTCAGAAAACGAACATGATTTGGACGCCGCAACCCTCGTGATGCGCAGCAACTACGAGGGACCCGCCAGCATCCTCGCGGTGCTCGCAAACCGCTTCGAAGATCGCGGCCACGGCACTCTCGTCGGCATCAGCTCCGTCGCAGGGGAACGAGGTCGTGCCACAAACTACGTATACGGCTCTGCCAAGGCTGGTTTCACAGCGTTTTTATCAGGCCTGCGCAACCGGCTTTCTAAAAAGGGCGTGCATGTCGTAACCGTACTCCCAGGATTCGTCGCCACTCAAATGACCGAAGGCATGGATTTGCCCCCAAAATTGACTGCACAACCGAGAGAAATAGGATTGGCCATTGCTCGCGCGGTCGCGAACAAGCGGGACATCATCTATGTGCGAGCTATCTGGAAAACAATCATGGCAATTATTCGAAGCATACCAGAGAAAAAATTCAAAAAGATGAGTATTTAGCTGAGAAAAAAATAATTCTCAACGATCGCGAGCGAACAAAAGAAAAACTTTCTCGAATATAAAAAAGGAGCATTCAATGCGGGCAATCCAGAACCGGAATAGTATTATGAGCTATCTCACAAACGAGATAGTTTTTGTGCCCGTTTTTTTTGCTCTGGGGTTTACGTTGTTCTGGAGCACGTTCCAAGTAGGGTATTTCGGAGATGATTTTGAATTTTTGCGCCTAGAAGGCCCTTGGTGGCGTACATTTTCGGAAGCAAACAGGACGGGATTCCTGCGCCCCATAGAATCTTTTGTAATCTATATATCGCAATCAATCTGGGGAGATGATCCTCTCTTTCTGCATATCTTTAATCTTCTTGGCCACATACTTTATTCAATTACTACTTTTTACTTTTGCCTAATACTTACAGACAATCGAGAAGCATCTCTCATTGCCGCTTTTTTTACGCTTATCTGCCAAGCTGCGGTCTACCCGCTCGGAAATATTGATACAATTTCGCAAGTTTTTGCGAGCCTTTTCGGCCTACTTTCAATCGTTCTGGTTTGCCTGGCGATCCAGAGCTCCGATACTGCCAAAGCTTATTCTCTCAGTTTGGTTGCATTTCTTTTTTCGATATTGAGTAAAGAAGGTGGCGTCGGATATGTCCCTGCTCTTTTTTTAGTCGTTGTATATCAAGTTTGGCGCGATCCAAGCGGGACTAATCGCCAAAAGATGACTAACGTTTTTAAAATATTCTTGCCGTTTCTTTTGGTCTTTCTTGCCTATTTTTTCTTTTACCGAGCGAACGCCGTCGGTGAAATTTCTTCAGATCGATATTCTCTTTCAATTGGATTGAATATCATTAAAAATATTGGCTTAGTCACTGCGGGATTGTTCTTTCCATTTTCTAAGTTTGATATAGTTCTTGCATTGCATAGACAGGACTACTTAGAAGTCGCGTTTTTTGTTTTTCTTTCGTTTTCTTTCTGGATTGCCATCTATGTTGGTGTTCGAGAATTTACGAGAAATCGCGGGTGGGTATTACCGCTTCTTTTCTTGCTACTAGCCTATATCGCCTTAAGTCCCACCTTGCTTACACAAAAAGTTGGCGAGCTATATTTGTACTCATCTCTTCCATTTCTATTTGCATTTATTGGGATAGGACTTTGGCATCTCTGTTCTGACGTCAGGTTTTATAGACGTGCCGTAGCCCTTACAGCTGGTCTCATGCTTGTCATCGTGAATGTCACCGCCATCAAATCAAAGGCGAACTATATGGTCAAGGAGAGCACAACATCGACAGCCTTTTATACAGGGATTGAAAACAACCTTTCCATGTACTCTCACGTAAAGGAAATTTTTATCCTAGACAAAACAAATGACGTTGAACCCTATTATTCCGCATTCAGCCGCCCAACGCGCAGCATGATCGGAAACGCGCAAAACTTTTTGGCATCTCAATATCTCGGATTGCCCAGCATCCATTTAATCAGCACCGCGGATTTTAAATCTGGTCAACCTGAATATGCGTCTTCGGTTGTCTTGACCTTAACACCTAACATGCTGCTTGAGTGCAGCGACCCTGTTTCAGAGGTAGATTGCAAGGTTCTGTCCCAGGTGCCTTGGGACTGGTATATAAAATCAAATGACTAAAGCGCGCCGCCCAAAACCAGAATCGCGGGAATTCCCAACAAGCTGATTTTGTGATTCACCCTGATTGGGAGGATGGATCATGTCAGCACCTTTGCCGGAAGCCCTTCGGGCGCGGTTTCAGAGATTGATTGAGGAAGGGTTAAGCGGACGGGCGGCGGCCTTGCGATTGAAGCTTTCGCTAGCCACGGGAGCCCGATGGGCATTGCGATCCGACAGAAAGGTCGGGCGGAGGCAGCGCCTCAGGGGCGACCGAAAGGTAGGGGCAAGCTTGACCCGCACCGACACACGAATGCGCAGGGGCAAGAGATGAGGAAGGCCATCAATGAGCATGTGTGTTTGGTGCGAGAAATAGAGCAACTATAAGATAGCGGCGGTTATCGGCAATAGGGTCCGCTGCGTCGATGTGTCGTATCAAAGTGGAAGTGCCCTTTGTGAAATCGGTCGGCATCGGGCCCGAGTACCGTACCGAACAATCCGCAAGCGCCGGCGTGAAGTTCGCGCATAACTGTGCTTGTCTCTTTGTTCGTCCATCCTTCTTGAACAGTAATCACAGTGCCATCCATGAGTATGAATGACGATATGTCTATGGCACGCCCGTAAGCATGTGCCGAAAGACGAGCACCAGGTTGATTGTTTTGGGTTTTGCAAGCGTAGTGGCCGGATAAACGCAGGCCCTTCAGTCCACCTCCCTGATCCGCAAAGGCCGGTTTTGCTGTATTCTCCAACCATGTCTTCAAGGTAACGGCGGTCTCGCAATCCATTAGCGCCAACTGGCTGAGCAAGATTTCAGACACAATGCGGATGCGAACAGGTTCGGCAATGCCGCATCCCCGAAGTCGCCCTTTAATCGGCTTGCGGTTTTCACCGATGATGGTCCAATCGCCACAAACTACTCCACGTTCGCGCATCTTTTTGCGTCCAACTTCGAATTGGCGAAACTTGCATGGCCGTAAGCGTGGCCTTGGAGAAATTGTTAAATCTCGTTTCGGGTTGGCAGCTATGGCCCCTTCCTCGGAGTTCATTTCAGGATCTTTTGGTAGTTCGTACTCTACTACCTCTTGCAGTCGCCCATTCGCGCCTTCCTCGCAGTCGGGAGCCGCGTTCGCGATACTTGCGCAAAAGATAAACAATGGAAAAAATACCCGCATTGACCAGCAATATACCTTTTGAGCCCGAAAAAACGCCCTGCTGCAAGTTTCTGAAGATTGACGGTATCCGACAATAATATGTGCGAGTCCGTTCGGACTCTTGAGCAGCCTGATCTGGCTGATCCAAATTGATTGTTAGTGCATGATTGGCCTCAGTTCCATCGAGATGATGGTTTCTGGGGCTGGTGGATGATAACCCAAAGCACTATGCGGTCTCTTCTTATTGTAGTGTTTCCTCCATTGTTCGATCAGAATTTGAACCTCGCGCAAGCTGTAGAAGATCTCGCCGTTGAGCAGTTCATCCCTCATCCTCCCGTTGAAGCTTTCGCAATATCCGTTTTTCCAAGGTGATCTTAGCTGTCACTGTACCCTTAATTACTGGGCGCTGGCTCAAAAAGGTTTTTTAAATCAGTGCCTTATTGTGCCTTTAATTTCTGGACTGTATCACGAATTACCGGATTTCACTCTCATTTCCACTCTCTGATGGTTACGATGAGCCTGAAATCCTCCGCTACGCAATCAACCTATTCTGTTCCATGGATGCTGATGGCCTACACTAGGCGACCTGTGGATATCCTGAAATTAAGGGAACCGTGACAGCTTAGTCCCGACACAAGTCCTGAGTTGGTTATTATCGACTTCAATTTTTGTAAAAGAAACCTAAGCTGCATGGGTACGATAGTAGGCATTGGGCTCGTTCAGAGCATGAAAAAAGATACGTTTTCAACCGATTGATCTTGTCGCAGACACTGCTTACTTGGCGTGCAGAATCTGAGCACTTTCATTGCGATGGATTGGAGCAAAAGATGTTGAAAGCCTGGACCGCCAAGCGGCGAGAGAAATATCAAGTATCTCGGCCGATAGAGCCAGAACATCAGTTCTATGCAATCGGTGATATCCACGGTCGTTCCGATCTGTTGGAACGTGTGCTGTTGCAACTGCCTGAGGCCTCCCAGGTTGTTTTCGTCGGGGACTATATCGACCGTGGTGAAGATAGCGCAGGTGTTTTGCGTAGACTTATTGGTCGCCCCAACTCTCATTTTCTCATGGGAAATCACGAGGAGATGCTGTTGGCATTTCTAGAAAATCCACTTGCGAATGGCTCTAGATGGCTGCGCTATGGTGGTTTACAAACATTGGCTAGCTTTGGTGTTTCGAACGTGACGGAAACCTGCGATCCAAACAGACTGGAAGCTGTACGAGATGCTCTTCGCAAAGCGATGGGGCCAGAGCAAATCTTCTGGTTGCGCAACCTGCTCTACCAGTATCAAAACGGCAATGTCACCGTCGTACATGCCGGAGCTGACCCAAAGCAAAAAATCGACCTACAAGACAAACACAATTTTATCTGGGGTCATCATGACTTCGGAAAGGTCATGCGAGAGGACGGTTTATGGATCGTTCATGGTCATACCATCGTTAGTAACCCAGTTGCGGAAAAAGGTATTATCTCGATCGATACTGGTGCCTACGCGACCGGACAGCTTTGCGTTGCCAATATTTTTCATGGTGGTGTCAGTTTCAACGTTGTTGGTTGAGCACTAAAGATTGTGACAGTGAGGCTTCAAAGCCGCCCAGCGTAGCTGCGTTGCTTGAATGAACTAATTACCTTCACCCAGCACCATGGGCCCCTCAGCCCCCGTCATCGCGCAGTTCATCTCATCAAGGTTGCGCTGGTTGATGTATCTTATGCAACTTTGGCAATAGGCATGCAGCTCATGGCCTCAGGATAGACCAAATTCGTCTCTAGGAAGCCGGCTTTGGTTCTTGCGGATAACCCAAGCCGTTTTCGTTTAGCCGTGGGCTTTCTCTTTGCTTGCCTGCATCGCCAGCTCGTCGCGCCGCCAAGCCCCCATGATCAGCTTTTTGACCCCTGCATAGGTTTCGTCAAAGGTTTGACGTCCCTTTGCATAGGTCTCGCGATTAAAATCACGGTAATCGGCCTCGTAGACGGCGGATACTTGCTCGCTTGCCTGGCCGATGAGAGCGGTAAAATCCTGGCGATAGGGTGAAAGCGCCGTACCAAGGTAGGCTTGCATAAGAGCCGAGAACTCCGCCTGCTGTGCCCCATCGTAGCGAGTAACCACTGCGCGCACCGCGTCCCATTCGAAACGGAGTCCCGTATGTCCAAGCGCACGAGCCGCAATATTCTCCTCCTCTTCGATGCTGGTAAAGGTTGCGTGCAGCATATCAAAGAACCGTCCAGTACTCTGGAACTCGAGAAAAGAGGCCCCTGTCGGCACCAGCAAGATATCGGCGGCGGCCAGAGCGTTGATCGTGAGATACCCAAGGGCAGGAGGCGTATCGAGTACCACCAGATCATAGCTGTCCAGCGCCCCGTCGGCCTGCAGGCGCTCTGAGAGCGCATGCCAGAGCTTCCATGATCGGGCCTGCATGCGCCATGCGGGCACCTGAAACTCTGCCCAGTAGAGATCGAGCTGAGCGCCCAGCAGGTCGATGTTGGGCCAGTGGGTACTCTGCACCAGATCTTGAACGCGCCTCTCCATGGCCTGCGCCACCGTGTCATCGAGGGGTAAGGGATTTTCTCCGCGATCAAGACGTCTCTGGTTTTCGCGCCGCAAATGCTCTCCGTAGTGACGAGCCAGCACCGGAAAGACGGTGTGCCACTCATCCGCAACGCGACCACCAAAAATCGAGGTCACCGACCCCTGGCTGTCAAGGTCCACCACCAGAACCTTGTAGCCATCCAGAGCGGCGGACATGGCTAGATGTGCTGCCGTAGAAGTCTTGCCCACACCACCTTTAAAGTTGGCAACCGAAACGATCTTGGACGGCAATCCCTTGGGGCGGTAGGGCAAGTAGCCACGGGTCTTGACCCCTTCGGAGGCAAAATGTGCACGCAGGCGTAGCACTTCATCGAAGGTGAACCATTTGGCTCCGCCTTCGGATTCTGTCCACCCCTGCGTCAGATCTGGATTCTGACGCAGCACCCGGCGAAGATGGGCGGGAGCTACGGGAATGAGATATTTTGTAATTTCCCAGGTGGAGAACCGACGCAAGGTTTTCCGTTTTGTTTCACCCAGGCCGCGTGCGGTGAGGTCATCACTCCCGCGCCTGCAGGCTTTTGCAATGGTTGCAATGCTTTCAGTGGTCAAAGGATGCCCAAGCGCTTCTAACGCCTGATCAGGGGAAATTCCGTGATAGGGAACGGGGCTGTCGCTGCTCATCGGCACTTCTATGTTTTGTGTTTTGCTCAATGTAACACAAAAGGTGTAACATGGAAGTTTTATCCGTTTCTCGCTTACTTTTCTAAGAAAATAAGGGTTTTGCGGAGGCGATACGATTTTTTTGGTGCGCTGAGGCCACAAATCTCTCGTTAGTATTTTGTTATATATAGTTAAAGAAAATTGGCTTTTTTTAAGTTACTGATTTAGAAGGAAATTCAATCGTCGATTAGGGCTCAACCGACTCCGAAAACCCGAAAGAATGACTCCAATACCCCGAAAGACCGACTCTGATCCCCCGATCTTTGCGTGAAACCCACTAGGCGGCGCGACGGCCTGTGGATAAGTTGGGTGTCACTAAAACCACGAATCCCCAGAAGGGGACGTTAGAAGCTTGATCCTGAACACGGGTCGTGAGGCAGATGAGTAAAAAATATGACATCCGCAGCAGTGGGCGATTTTTTTGTATGCGATTTTTTTGGGGCCAGTCCGAAACACGATCTGGCCTCGCTGGAGCATCCACTTTTTTCGCTGTCGACCCGTCCCGACCGTCGTATCCTTAATTATGTCCATAACGATGTGACGGTGACGGTGACACCTTCGGTTCGGGGGCGCGCCACGATCTTTGATGCGGATATCTTGATCTTTTGCATCAGCCAGCTGATGGCGGCGCTCAATGCGGGGAAATCGGTGTCCAGACGGCTGACACTGACGGCGCATGACCTGATGCTTGCGACTGGGCGGGAGACCAGCGGCGATGCCTACAGGCGTCTCAAAGAGGCCTTTGAGCGGCTCGCGGGTACCCGTATCACCACCAACATCCGCACAGGCGACACCGAGGTTACGACGGGTTTCGGTCTCATCGAAAGCTGGGAAATCGTGCGCAAGACCCGGGCCGGGCGGATGGTAGCGGTCTCCGTCACACTGTCCGAATGGATTTTTCGAGCGGTCAAAGCGCGTTCGGTGCTGACCCTCAGCCGCGCGTATTTCGGGTTGCGCAAACCGTTGGAGCGGCGACTTTATGCACTAGCACGCAAGCATTGCGGACAGCAGCAGAGCTGGCGCGTCTCTGTAGAGGTGCTCTTGAAAAAATCAGGCTCTGTCAGCCCTCGCCGCGTCTTTCGTGCCATGCTGCGTGATATTATTTCCCGCGACAGCTTGCCCGAGTATCAGCTTACGGAAGAGCAGGGTGACATCATCGCCGTTTCGCGCCGCGACATGGTGATAGATGACGGGCGGGGTCTTATGCTGGCGCCGGAGACGCTTGACGAAGCCCGCAAGCTAGCGCCAGGCGCTGACGTCTATGCACTGGAGGCAGAATGGCGGCATTTCGCGGCACGTCGCCCACCAAGATATGCAGATGCAGCTTTCCTAGGCTGGTTGCGCAAAAAGATTCTTTAGCCAAAGCTTTGCGATTTCTGGTGTTCTTTCCAAATGCGTTCAGCATTGGGCGGGCAGTCGAGAAGATGCTTTTAGCTAGTTTAATAGTTTTGCATCGTTGTTTAGGTGCCTCTGATTTGAGGTTTCTCTAATGGTGTTCCGTTAACGGTGGCCGCATTGTTTAAGGTCTGGTGTGGACGTGTCGCGGTTTGATGCCGCCCCTTTGATAGCAGCTACTGTAGCAAAAGAGACGAACTATGGAACTGAAACGGAAGGACGAATTCCGGGCTGATACGGGCCTCCAACCTTTGAGCCCGGGGGGCCGACGCTCGGCAGTTGATCTGGTCTCTAGTGATCAGTGCCAGAGGTATTTATCACCGTAGTCAAGCGGAAAACTGCCATTTAGTGTCATTGACTTAATTGAGGATCAAAAAGACCAAAAAATATCATACAACTTCAGATGAGGCAGAATTTGCGTACAAAAAAGGTCCGTGATCATGGCAGCGCTTCTAACTGGAGCAGTAGTAGGCTGGATAGCAAGCTTCGCTCTGTGGTTCGCTTACTCGTTTAGCTTTGTTCCGGGTCTTTTATTGGGTGCTGCGTTTGGCACGGCTGCGGTGTTCCTCATTCTACTGATGCAAATTACACCTAAGCTTTTCGGCGAAAGCTCGGAAACGAAACAGCATGCCAACTCGAAGTATACTGCGTTCTGATCTGACCCGTCCGTCGGATTGACACCTGTCACCTGTTGCCGGTGAAAGCTTCAAACGCAACGCCACCGCGAAAACCAATGTATCCTGACCCTACTTGCCAACTGGGTGGATTCAGTTCTTAATTACAATTTTTAAACCGGCTCAACTGTTTGGTAAATGGCGTTACTGATCCGTGCAATATAGACGAGAGATTGATGGGCTGCGAGCAGTAGCCGTTTTGCCGGTAATACTATACCATGCTGGATTTGCTGTGTTCAGTGGCGGATATGTAGGTGTCGATGTATTCTTCGTAATCAGTGGCTACCTTATCACAAGCATACTGATTATTGAGCTTGAACAAGAGAAATTCTCGATAGCGCATTTCTACGAACGTCGTGCACGTAGGATTTTGCCCGCCCTATTTTTTGTTATGTTCGCCTGTTTGCCTTTTGCGTATATGTGGATGTTTCCATCGCAGTTAAAGGACTTCGCTCAGAGTTTGGTAGCGGTTGTTTTCTTCTGTTCAAATATTCTATTCTGGCAGCAGAGCAACTATTTTGCACCTGCAGCGGAGTTGAAACCACTGTTGCACACGTGGAGCTTGGCGGTAGAAGAGCAATACTACCTCCTATTCCCGATTTTCCTATTGATGCTATGGCGATTTGGTCGGCAACGCGTGTTTTGGATTGTCGTTACTGTAGCAGCTATCAGCTTCCTGTTGGCAGAATGGGGCTGGAGAAATGCACCCATTCCAAATTTCTATCTCGCTCCGACACGAGCTTGGGAGCTGCTGGCGGGATCTATCTGTGCATTTTTGACAGTAGGCAATGCGCAACGATCGAGCGATCTTCTGAGCACAACGGGTTTGGCGCTCATTATTTTGTCCATCTTTGTTTACGACGCAAATACACCTTTCCCCAGTGCATACACGCTCGCGCCGGTTGTAGGTACAATGCTAGTTATTCTGTTTGCTGCAGAAGGTACTATTGTTGCACGTATCCTGTCGTTGCGCGGCTTTGTAAGCATTGGATTGATATCTTACAGCGCCTATTTGTGGCACCAACCGCTATTCGCCTTTGCCCGCATACGCAGCTTAACTGAGCCAAGTCTTCCGTTGATGGCGGCACTTGCTGCCGCATCTTTGCTGCTGGCCTGGGCGACTTGGTATTGGATTGAACAGCCATTCAGAAAAAGAGCAAACCCAATTCTTGTCACGCAGCGTAGTGTGTTTGCGGCCAGCGGAATTGTCGGAGCAGTCTTTGTTGCTGTTGGATTGGTTGGGTATATTCACAACGGGTTCGAATGGCGAGTAGACGAAAAATACTTAGCTGCCCTCAACGTCAGTCGTGGCGACAGCGCGAGCTGTCACAGTGATTGGAAGGAAATTAACATATCGCAAGAGGTTTGCAGGCTTGGAAGCCATGACAACGAGGTCTCCATTGCAATTGTTGGCGATAGTCATGCGTCACGGTTATCTGACAGTCTGTCAGAGGAGTTAAATAGACTAGGGTTATCAGCGGTAACTTATACAGGCGACTGGTGCGCTCCACTTATAAATTTTGCAACAAATTATCCGATTTGGAAAAGAAACTGTCTGGGTAAAACTAGGGCGGCGATTTCCCGGATACTGTCTGCGCCTACGATAAAAACCGTCATTCTCCACGCTGAGTGGGCAAACTATACTGCTGGAAAAAGGTGGAAGGAAGCAGAAGCACCTGCAGGTTATGTCTATAGTGAGGATGGGAATTTAAACCACTCTCTGGCGGATGTTTCAAAAAACTCATTCTACTTTGAAATGGCGGTAAACCGCACTGTCAGCGATCTGGTAGCCCAAAACAAAAGGGTAATAATAGTATTACCAGTACCTGAGCACGAGCACGATGTAGCAGCCACAGTTGTTAAACTTCTTCTTTTGGGGAAAGCCCCCAATTCTCTGGCCTTAACGGAACTTGACTATCATCGGCGAGCAGGTGAAGCCAGGGAAATCCTGCTTAGAGTTGTTGAGCAGTATGGGCTCGATGTAGTTGATCCATTTTTAATAATGTGTGCTGAAGGGATTTGCCCAATTTCGAACAGCGATGGACTTCCATTGTATACAGATGCAAATCATTTAAGCTACCCTGGTTCCAAACCCATTGCCACAGCAATAGGACTATTGTTGGGTGACTGATCACTCCTAGTCCTAGACGGCGTGTTCTACGTGAAGAAATGCCCTAGAATATTTTGAAAACCGAGACGCGGGAACTGACACAATGCGCTCAAGGAAATCATCGGAAGTGTTTATCGGCGCTTTTATCTCGACAACCTCTTCAAAATCCCGGTACGTCTGTGCGTTCCGCTCAAATTGATAGACTATACTGGTATCAAAAGTAATTCGCATTTGCTGGAACTGGAAATAGGAACGCCGATACGAAATGAGAGCTGTGGGTAGGATTCTCCCATAGCTCTTATCAAATAACCCCACCTTCTTTATCCGTTGAAATTCAGCTGGCTGAATAGGACTGACTGTCTTAAATCGCCCTTCAACTGATGAGACCTTCCGCTCCAGCGTCAAGTGAGATTGATCATCATTGTACCAGCGCACCCGAATTTTGGATCGCGGATGGCAGCCCTCCTCCGATTCAAAATAGGTTCTCAAATCTGGTGTATCGAAGTATTGACTAGAGATCTTTCGGCCAGGATGCAAAAGCGTCATGCCGTTATTGGATAGTTTTGCTCGGAGCTCTTTTGCGCCACTGGACGTAAGTCTAAACTTTCTTTCCTTACGAAAACTCATTGTGTAATTTCATTCAAAACAATATTTGATGCAGGGTCGTGGTTTACTTCGCCGGCACATTGGAAGCTATTAATGCGTAAAAAACCGCCGCCAAATTCTTGCTTTTTCTGAAAGGCCTCGGCACAAACCTTAACTTGATCGCCGGAAAACTGTTCGATGCTAACGCGGGAAAAGTCCTTTGAGGACACTCCTATCAGTGCATTCCGAACATCAACCTTAGATGCTGCAAACAGCGAATCCTCCCCCACTGAAATGCCTTTGTCTCCGCAGCCGGAAAGAACAGCTTGATTGACTGCAAACACGCCTTTTGACACATCGAAGCAATCGTTGCCAGTGTCAGTCACACTAAGGCGGTCGATGGTAATCTGGGCAAAATCGATATCGATTGCATCGGAATAACCGTTCTGCACAGCAAGTGCGCTGAGAGAACCTCTCGAGGATACAATGTTGACAGTGTCTTCACACTGACCGTTCCGGCCAGAGATCGTAACGTCTTCAAATGTGACGTCGTAGAAGTTTAGGCAACCGGTAAGGCCAAATTCATTGAACCGCTGGCCTTCCACAAGTGTGAGGTCTTGTTGTGCGCCTTCAAAGGCGACAGTCCAGTTTTCTAGTTTAACGCCACGTATTAAAACCCAGTCGTTTGGTGCTTCTTGTGATATTGTTATCGAACGATCGTCTTCGTTGATATCAGCTTTACTGCCATGCGACAGAACGATCTGTCCTGAGAGAAACGGTAGGATTTTAGGAGAATTTGCTTCTAGTGTTGTCGGTTCGGGCAACAGAGAAACCCTTTTTCCGTCAAGCATATTTTCACTTATTATGCTGATCAGATCTGCCGGCGACAACTCGAAGCTGCCGTCCACACTTTCATGAAGAACTGACCGTGCTAGAAACGAGCCTGTGCTGGTTCTATCTATTATATGGAGGTAACGCGTATCCAAGCCGTGATTTTTCGTGCGTTGGATTAGTTGCGTTTGCAGCGCATCTGGATCGGTTGGAGACTTTTGAGCGCTGTTGGTTGTGCGCTTCATCATTGCCTCATGATACACGTGCAATCTTTGACTAACTGTCGATAGGACATCTTCGAATAGAGCGTCTGCGGCACTCTTGTCTGCACCTGCACGGTCGACAAATTTTTTGTAGAATGAAGCATCATGTTTCAAAGCTTTAATTTTTTCAGACGTTTGCAAAATGACCTCCGGAGAGGCGAACGCCATGAAACGTTCTAGTGCTTTTTCAAACGTGGCTCGGTCCCCAACATAATCCGGTTCCTGAAATCTGATATTGCCGTCATAGTAGATTGGCTCGAACGTCTGTGTGAAACTGTTGAAATAGAATTTTCGATTATGTGGACGCAGCGCATGGTGGCCATGCATCGCTAGTATGATAAGCGCGTAGTCTTCTAGCATATGCTCGTCGAGGCCCGTATTAGGCATTAGGTCAAGTCCAAAGAAGTAATCCTTTTTTTCGGCTTTTTCGACTTTTCCTGAGAAATCCATATAGGCAGCCTGAAGCTTTAAGTAGGCGTCGAGAGAAATTTGTGTGGAAGTGTCGCCCTTTTCAGCCCATTTTGAGTTCGATTGCCGCGCGAGCGAGACATCCTGCAAATCAAATTCTCCAAAACCGTCTAAGTCCCAAAGGAGGCTTTCATCTCCTTCAAAAATTGGACCCTCTCTGCGGTTCCGTCTTTCAAGCAACTCTTTCTCGGCATTTTCCTGGAAAAGCATTTGTTGCTGAACACCGTTGATACTGGCCGAAACTAGAAACGTTTCCGGGGACAGGTAACCGAGTTCCTGCAGTATCAAGGCGGCCAGGACTTCATTGATACCTACCCTTGTTTCGGGCAACAAAAGTTTGAAGCGGACCGCGTTCAGTATATTGCCTTCCCGCAACCTAACATCGAGGCTCGACACCACATTGCCTCCGGGCAACAGTTTGATGTGGTCTTTCCAATCCCCGTTTTGTCTGACTCTTGCAGGATATTCGCATGAGCCAAAAGGATATCTAATGTAGAGTGTTGCGCTTCTCCTCTTCTTGAATTGATCTTCTATGATGAGACCACTTGAAGCGAGGATGGATATACTATTTTTAAACCACTTCCGGCTTTTCTTGATTTCAACGGCTATGTGTTCAATCTGTGCTGGGTTGGCCAATTCATCACGGTATGCATACGTTGAAAAATTACATTTGGCGCTCGCAGTTTGAGCAAGTGTCACTACCCACACAAAGACTAAGAGCTTTTTGATACCAGCATGTAACATTATTTGTTCAAACGTGCGTCGGTGACCGAGCCATTCCCTTCCAAAGATGCCATGAGGTGTTGAAGTCCGGGAAAATTGTTGGAAGCCAAAATATATGAATAGTTTCCCCCACTGCGAGCCTCTGAGATCAGGTATTCATTGTCCTGCAAGGTTTTGACTGAATCGTTGGCTTCGACCTCCAAGGTGCTCAGACGGTTCCCCTCGCTAAAGGATGTTTCAAAGAACGGTTTGCCGGTCACTCGCCGCGAGATAGAGCTGGCCAGCATCAATGCTATCAAAGCTAAACCCATCGCAAATACGAAGAATAACAACCACTTCAATGAAACTGAAGCTGCAATGCCCATCGTTATTGCCGCAAAATAGACCGAAAGCTCAAAAGGCGACTTTACTGGGTTTCTAAAGCGAACAATTGACAGTGCTCCGATCATACCCAACGACAAAGCAATATTACCTGAAATCACTTTTGTGACTACGAACGTAATGATCGGAAGCGTCGTTAAAGTAGCAGTATGAGCAAACGTAGCGACCCATCCTTGTCCGATCATTACAAGACCAATACGACCAAAAACAGAAACTGATATTAGCAAGCAAACCGTAAGCAGCTCTGGCAAAATGCTGGTTATCAATGCTGAGCCTCCTGGGCAATGAAACTGGTTATGTTTTTGCAATACCTAATAGGCACCAAAGAAGTATGTAAATGCAACTGTCTAGCCTCAGTTTCTGCGTCGCTAATTTGCGATTTCTCCAGTAGAGTGACCTGCTCCCGGTTGTCGGGTCACCCGGCTGGAGATTTTCCGGAGGTTCGAACTCAGGATCACTATCGGACCAAACAAACTCAGGCTTGCCGTGCTTCACGAACAATCGATGCAGGACGTCCAGAAATCGTTCGTATTAACCTGGGCATTGACAGTCACGCAGAGCGCCTCTCGGGTGCACTCCTTCAACATTGTTAACTTTTTGTAACTGCGTCTGTTGTTAGTGGCAATTGAAAATTCCCCACCCGCGAGCGGCCGGGCGAGAGTGCTAGGCACGATAGTCATGCGCATTGCTTTGGTGCGGAATTTTAGATTTGGTTTCGATGCCATATCATTTCTCCCTTGAGGCCAATTAATAAGTTAAAGGAGCGGAGAAATTCCGCAGCAGGTCCAACCTGTTCAGAGAAGCGCAAAACCTCACTGAAGGTTGGAGGAAGTACGCCAACACGAAGGGACCACGCAGTGCGTTTGATTATAGATTATCGGCATTGGAACCACTATTCAGATGGACCACCTGCAAGTCATGTAGTAACAACCCATCCAGACTAATAAAATCGGGTTGACCGCGAGGGGGCTTTAAGTTGAGTAGTGGTGTTCTTGCCGTGATGCAGCCCTATGTTTTCCCTTATATTGGTTATTTCAACTTAATGAAATGTGCCTCTCATTTTGTGCTGTACAATGATGTCAAATATATCAAACAGGGTTGGATAAATCGAAACAGAGTAATGACTAACGACGGCCCAAATATTTTTACCATACCTGTAACAAAAGTTAGGCAAGATACGACTATAGACGAAATAAAAGCAGTGAATTTGGAGCGTTTCAGAACAAAATTTCTGAAGACACTGGAGTACGCCTACGCAAAGTCAAAGTATTTTGATGCCGGTGTAGAGTATGTCGACAAAGTTCTCAGCAGTGAAAAAAGTACAATAAGCGAGATAGCCAAATTTTCGATCACTTGCGCTGCTGAAATGTTTGATATTGATTGCAAGGTATATGAGTCATCAAAACAGTTCTCTGATACGAAAGGGATGGAGCGTAGCGAAAGATTGATTCACATCGCCAGAAAGCTGAATTGCAGCTCGTATATTAATTCTGCGGGGGGTAGCTTTCTATATGAAAAAGAACAATTTAAAGACAGGGGGGTAAATCTAAAATTCATTAAGCCGAATTTCATTCCCTATGAACAAATTAATTCGAAAGAATTTGTTCCCGCCTTGTCAATAATAGATTTATTAATGAACCAGTCTATCGATGAAATTAAAAGTCACCTGTACAGCTACGAGTTAATTTGACAGGGTAGTGTGCGCTCCAAAGGAGCCACCGCATATCTGCTGACGTCGCCTCCCTTTTTCTGAGTCGGTTCGTCAGGTTGTACTGAGTTCGTCTATGCTGATTTTGAAGGATGCGGATGTGTTTGCGGCGCGTAGCCGCCCGCTGAACCTCATGAGGTTTGGAGAGCGTGGAGCAGACGAAGATATCAGATTGATGATCCGTTCGTGCCCTGGTGCCATATGAAAATAGTTATCCTCTGGAGTAAATCCCTTGGTGTCGATGTAAACAGATTGAGCAAATTTCTTTGTGTGCACCCGGACTTTCCAGTTCCCGCTAGAATCTGCAAAAGCAGTGCCCCTCAGACCCGTGTCCGATCTCGTGATTTGTTGGAAACCGGCGGGAAAATAATGTGCGTGAATGGTTCGGTCGTCAGCCAGGCTATCACGTGCTTCGGCGACGGTTAACCGGGCTGCAATTAAGGCAATCCGATTCGGGCCAAAACGGTAGCTGAACGTTGGATCGAAAGAGTGACCGACCAGGCGCTCGAAATTCTCCCGGAACCTTGATCTGGCAGCGACACGGAGGTTTAAAGTAACCTGTTTAATACGACGGTCCTCGTGGTCGAACGCCTCGAGATCGAGCTGTCCACACAGGTCTTCCGGTCCGTCATTGATCACATAAACATCAAGACCATTCAGACCCTCATCACTGAAGAATACAGAAATGGGTGACATTACCCTCTTGATGTAGTGATACGGCGCCTTGGGGTCGCCTATCGAGTCCACGAGCCCCCACCCCGAGCCGAGCCAGAGATCTTTGAAAAGCCATATGAGCGCTCCGCGGCACCGAGCCTCGTCGCGGCGCCAGCTCGAAAGCACGCGCATCATCACCTCTCCGACGGTGATCCTGCTCAGGTATAGATAACGATCCGGGTCGCTATAGCGCAGGTCACGCGCGCTGATACCAAACAGTTCTTCCAGGTAATGATCGGACACGTCTGCGAAGTCCCAACCCGATCCTGCATCACGCGGGACTCTCTCTTTATATTTTGGATCGTGCCCGGGCGCTCTGTTGCCTAGCAAGGTTAGGAGAGGCGCGGTATCGGGTGGGATGGAGAAGGCCAAGCACTCAGCGGCAAATCTCGGCTCGTTGAGGCGCTCATCTCCGAAAGGACGGAGATAGGCTCCGACTCCAAAATAGTGTGACACGCCCCAATCTGTGTGGAATGGCAGCGCACCGCCACTCGGACTGTTCTCGCAATAGGGTACGTTTGGGTCGATCTCTGCGCAGAGACTGGGCAGGTGCTCTTTGAAGAATTGACCTTGCCAAGTCTCTTCCGGCAAGCCCATCATGGCGCCTTGCTGGTAGACCTCGCTTCCGCCGCAAATAATTGCAAGGGACGGATGCCTGCAAATGCGCCTCATCTGCGTTTTAACTTCTGTTTCTACAACAGCAGCAAAGGCTTCGTCAGCGAAGGGATAGTCCATGTTTGCAAACATGAAATCCTGCCAAACTAAAAGCCCGAGCTCATCGCATAGTTCGTAGAAGTCCTTGGTTTCGTACGCCGTGGTTCCCGAGATTCTCAGCATGTTCATCCCGGCGTCCCGAGCAAGCGTGAGAAGGCGTCGATATTCTTCCCGAGTTCCTCCATGGTGTTGGAGATCGGGAGTGATCCAGTTGGCACCTCTGCAGAATATCTCTGTCCCGTTGATGATAAAAAGGAAATCATCTCCATCGGGGCCTTTGCTGACTTCGATGTGGCGGAAACCCACTTTCCCAAGATCGACTTCAATGGCCCGGTGAGTAAATTGGAGAAGGACGCTTGCCGGGTAGAGAACCGGTTCACCATGGGTGCTGGGGTACCACGGTCGAACACCTTGAATTTCTGAAGCCAGTTCGATGCTGACCCTATGACTTTTGGACGTGACCACTTTGCAGTTCAGCTCAAGGCCTGCGACTCGCAACAGGGCCGACTGTGGAGCTTCCTGCTCGTCCAGCCCCATTCGCAGGTGCAACTCGCCTTGCTCCCGCTCTAGAGAGTACGACGTCACCAAACTCAAGTCGCTGACTTGAGGACCGTGATGAGTTGTGAGCGTGACCGGCCGAAATGGTCCAACGGGCTGAGCAACTGGCGACCAGCCTGGCATACGACCAATACAAGACGTCCGAAACAGGCGAAAATTCTGATGGCGCACCAAGCGTGTCTTCCATCGGGGCCTAGGTTGTTTTGCTTGGAGCATAGGTTCCAGCGCTTCACATCTGATGAGGAGACGGTGTTGTCCTGGTGCAAGATTGCTCAGACGAAGGCAACGGGGTTGAAACATCGACGTGCTCTTGAGGATTGATTGCTCGTCCAGCCAAACCTCTGCGACTGTTGCTAAACCCTCGAAGGTCAGGGAGTGGGGGGCGTCCGGTTCTGAGTCGATGGTGAATGTGCATTGGAACCAATGATCGTATGCGTCAAGATTGTAAGATTCCGAATGAACGTCAAAGCCGTTCTGAGTTGCGGCCGCACCTGCAGTGCCAGCTGCAAGCGCTGGCATCCAGCCTTCGCAAAGGACCGCGGCGCCCGGTTCGGTCACTTCGCCAGGTTCCGTCTGGAGCCAGCGCCAGTGCTCAAGCGTGATCTGTACATCGCTCGAGGCACGCGCTGAACTGTCAACGTAGTCGACCTCTGAGATTGTGGTCATGGTGTCAAGGCGCTCGCCAGTTTGTCCATCCCGCGCGCCCAATGCTCCTCCAGTTCGGTGATATTGGCCGATAGATCCCTGACTTTGCGGGTATTGACGATCCTGGCAAGTTTCAGAACACAGGTTTTCGCGGTGTTGGACAAGGCAACGAAATGCTCTGCCGGTTCAGAGAGACCCGAAACCCCGCCATTTGAGAGCCAGCGCAAATACTGTGCTGTGAGATCGAAATTGGCGCCGCACTGACGCAAAGTTGCGAATACATACAGGTGGTACTTTTCCAAGTCCCCCTCGGCCAGCCAGGCTAGATCATCGCTCAGTCTGGTACCGAGTGCCCGCATTGGATTTCTTTCAGGTCGATACGACAGATACTGTCTAGCCAGTTCGCGGGAAAGCTCGACGAGCTGTGCGGTAGGACGGATTGTCAATCGATCGAGGTCAAGCAATTCGCAATAGGGGGGCAGATAATCAGCCGGACCATCTCGGCCGATCCGAAAAATACCATCGTAGTCCTCCTCATGCAGGCGAAAGTGCCCGGCGTTGTGAAAGTAGCTGAGAGCCTTGGTCTCCCTATCGATCGACGTGATGCCAATTGTGGTCTTTACATGTGCCCTTCGATAGTCTGTTGCGCGGGTATCCGGGAGGTAGAAAGAGTCTACCTCGGGACAAACAATACGCCCCGCATTCACATGTTCCTCGACGTGATCGATGAGCGGGCGCCAGAGCGTCAATTCCTGAACGTTGAGGCCGTAAAGGGTTCTCATATCCGATAGTGGCGGTTTGAAAAACGTGAAGTGGTCACCTTCAAAATCGCTTGCCAAGGTGAAAGCCATACACGCGAATGCGTCCAATCCAAGGCCGTTCAACATACTGATGTACACATCGGTGTAGCAGTTCGTTTCGGGCCAGTTTACGCTGCAGTATTGCCGACTAAATGAGTCGTAAGCGTCAGGATCCAGTCGCACTTCGAGATCCTTCATTTCCAAAGCTGTTTCTGCACTTCGGCCGGCCATTCACGAGGATCCATCCCATGGGCTCTCAGCAGTGCTAAAACGGTCCGTTCAATTCCGAATCCTAGGCAGGCGGTATGGGCAACCTCGCCATCATGTGTATAGATTCCGAAAGTCCTTCCGAAGTGGTCCCGGTGATAGTTGAAAGAACTGATAGCAGTTCGTTCTTCTTCGACGGTTATTTCAACGCTTATCTCGAATTTCAGCTGCTGCTGCCGTTGCGACACCGCCATCATTTTGCCAGAGCGTCCGAAGAACGGATCCGATGCCTCGTCAACTTGGATATCTAAGCCGAGACCGCCCAGAAGCGCCTGTGCGCGTTCAAGCCAGAGTGAACGCCACTCCTGAACTTGCTCCGGGCTGCCTAGACGAACCAGTTCCCGTTGACGGAACGATTGCATTCGCGCTGGGTCGTCAGACGGTTCGCGCCGGAAGACGTAAGGACTCGAAAGATCCACAAAGCGACCGTTGGGATCCAACTGTCCAGCGCAGGTTGGGTACAGTGGATAGCAAGCAGCCGGGCTCATTGCCAGATCACTCATTTCCACCAAGTCATCCCAATTCTGACTCATTCTCATTCTTTCGGTCAACGTTAGATGCGCGCTGTTATCGCCGCAGAAGCAATGAATGAAGCCCGCAAGGTGGGGCATCGATTCCAAATAACCTGTCCGTTCCAGCGTCGAACGTGGAATCATCGGTGGGAAGCTGAGGCGCTCGGCGCCGTCTGCACTCGAGTAGGAGCCCACCAGTGCTGCGAAGCGCGTTGCGACGTCTTCGAACACCTCTCCGCGTCCATAATATCCTTTGACCCCAGTAGGAACGATATGCCCGGCCGCAACAAGACAATCGAAAAAATCGCGCTGAGGCATTACTCTATTCATTTTCTAATCCCCTTTGTGGACCAGCATCAGGGTTGCATTGGTTGTGCGAATTCGGTCGTTGCTGATCATCAGAGCTGCTGAATGCGCGTCGCGAAGATGTCGGGAAAGGCTTACCTCGGTGCCGTTCATATAGGCTAAAATTCCAATTGCCCTTAAAGCGCCAGTGACGATATCAACGACCGCTTCGGAGGAATTAATCTTCAGGTTATTCAATCGAAGGGTGAACGCTACATTGTCCAGAGCCGCCTCATCGTTCAAATCGTCCAGTCTCATGAATTCGCGCATGACAGCATCGATATCGCTTTTCATGGACTGCAAGCGCGCATCCAAATCCGTTATGTTATATGCGACCTGCGGTATAGTGCCGACCTGTTTTCTGGCTTGCTTGCGGAGTACGGCTCGCGCCTTGTTCACCGCGCCTGTGGCAATCCCAAGCCAGCAGGAAGACCAGAGAATATGAGAGTAGGGCACCTTCGTGAGCGTCGTGACTTTGCGGAAGTCTTTGCTAATAATCTGCTCGATAGGCGCGCGAACATTGATCCTTCCGCCTTCGCTGCAGGTGCCGCGCATGCCGATCGTATCCCATGACCCCTTGTTAGAAATCGAATAGTCGCCTTCCAGAGCGAGAATCATGGCTTGATCACTGGGCGCGGCATCGGGGTTGTTTCGAGCCGTTACCAGAAGATCGTTGGCGCAATCCCCATAGGAAATCGTCGTAGCATGCTTTTCCAATGTGAAAATGGGGCCTGCTATTTCCAGCGCGCACTCGCTCCGCCGCATGTTGCCGCGCGGACCAACCTCTGATGTAGAAGATGCGATCAATCTCTGTTCTGCCGCACAGCGACGAAGATATTGGCTGACAAACGGGTTGTCATCGCTGTGCCTAACTAAGCTTGCAACCATGATGTGGTGCATAGCAAGGATCAGACCGCTGGAGCCGCAGTGACTTCCAATTGTGCGACAGTGTCGCGCCAGTTGCTCGATGGTGCATCCTGTGCCGCCGAGTTCTTTCGGCACTGCCGCGCTGAGAGCGCCTGCTGATCGCAGCGCTGCGAAAGTTTCCTTGGGGAAACGCGCATCCTTATCTACAGAATAGGCCGCCGGTGCCGTGACATCACGCCCGATCTCATCGATTCTGGTGTCAAGAACTTGGATGCTAGGCGCACTAAAAGGATGTTCACTCTGCTCGACCTTCGGTTCGCCATCAAAGATGGTCATGCTGCAGCGTCGGTTAGCGTAGCGACCGCCTCGCTGATTGATGCGATACTTTCGAAGACCTCAGGTCGTAACATCTCGTCAGGAAATTCAATGTCGAATGCATCTTCCAGCGCCAGCATAACCTGCACATTGGCATGAGATGTCAGGCCGGCGTTGTAGAGATCATCATCTACGCTCAAATTCGCCACTGGAAGTGTTAGACGAGCGTGCTCTTCGACCACAGCACGGATTTTAGTTTGGAGTTCTAGCATTAGACTTTTCTCCTAATAGGTATTCACTAGTTACTGTTTACTGTCATCAGAGTTATAGGATCCGTAGCTTAGACTCTGATGAATTGACTCTACAGTTTTGCTCTATATTCATTTGAAAGCTATCAACTTTAAGAATTTTTTGCTGGATATTTTTTCGACTTGAGAGGAAGTGCCCAGAACCACGGACTGACTCTTGAGGTCCCGAGTAACGATTGCACCTGCCCCAATAAAGCAGTCGTCTTCGACGGTGATACCATGCGTCAGTGTCGCATTAGCTCCGATGAAGCATCTCTTGCCGACAGATGCGTTCCCTAAGAGGGTCGCCGAGGCAGAGATGAAGGAGTGATCGCCGATCCGGCAATCGTGACCCGTAACCACGTGGTTCCAGAGCTGTACATTCTTGCCAACTTTCGTATTCGGGTTTAGCGCGACCAACGGTAGTATGAGACTGTTTGCACCGATTTCAGTATTCGACGGAATATGTGCTTGGGGATGAATGATTGAAATAAGTTCGTATCCCAAAGCTTCAGCGGCATTCACACGCGCTTCACGGACGGCGTTCAAATCCTGGAAGCCCATCGCGATAAACATCGAAAATTCCTGTGAGGAAAATTCCTCTGCTATACTTTCGAATGGTACGACGGGCCTTCCATCTACGGAATCACAGTCTTGGTAGGCTGCGTCCACAGTGAATGCGGCAACAGAACAATGAAGTTCATTTGAGAGATAATAGCTTACTACTCTGGCCGTGGGGCCAGTTCCGAAAATTACAACCGGTTTCTTATGAAGCTGGTGTTCAACCTGATAAGATGTTTCTAATCGCGCCTTAATAAAATCTGGTTCATTCACAAAGCAAAAATTCCACGAATCAACACTTAACCACTGTACCATCCCAGCGGTATGCATATCCACAGCAGCTTTCCATCAGCTGGTCTGAATTATGGAGCGTGTGGAAACAGTTCCGGCTTGGAAAGCAAATTAGTTCTCGTTTTAGCTCTCGTTCCGATGTGTGACCAACACTGGCCCCTGTCATTCAGAGACACGACTCGCTATCGCTCCACATCAACTCTGCTAGGTGATTTCGCCAGCAGTAAGTTCCTCGTCGCGAATGACTAAACTATTTAGCCATAATCGATTGGGGAACGCTCCCGTCATTTAACCAAGCCTCGAGGGGCGTTAGCGGATCCAGAGCAGCTGCGTTTATCCCTCCGGGCCCAGACTGGACCCCACAATGATCCAATCCCGGCACCATGAAGAGGGCAACGCTCTCCCTCAGCACGTCTTCCCCGCCGGCCACTTTGGAGGCCTGTTCGTACCATTCGACCGTCTTGTATGGTGTCACGAGAGCATCTGCCCAACCATGATAGACGATCATTTTGCCGCCTGCTTCACGAAACGCAGAAATATCTGGATTGTCACCATTGTAAGCTTCTGTAGAAGCGGCCATCCGCGATGGATCCATCTCGAAATCGAAGTCCATCGGCGTCCAGTTCGGGCCAGGATCTTCATCAAACGCCATGTATTTGCCGAAACCGTCTGCCAAGGCAGGTCCGAGCTTTCCACGCCCGTCGGCATCCCCGGTCAGCCACAACCACCAGAAGGGTTCGGATCCTTCTGGCACACCGCCGGGGTAGAGTTGCTCGCCGGCTGCGTTACGTGGCCCATCACGCCATTTGCCGAGCGTGTCGAGTTGTTGGTTCGTCAGTCCGAGTCCCTCGTAACTGATGTCACACTGGCGTGGGTCAGCGATCACACCGTCTTCCAAGCCGTCCACGGCGTCGCACTGGTCAAAAACGGCTTTTTCGACAATGGCGGCTTCGTCAGGTCCAAGAATCTGAGAACCGTCAGGCGCTGTGTTTGCCTGAACGATCCACGATATCTTGGTTGCCGCGAAACCGGGAAAATCCATGGCCGGTGCGCCTGAGATGATACCATCGAACATTTCCGGGTAGCGAAGTGAGGCGATATGTGCCATGCGACCACCGTTCGAGCAGCCCTGGAAAATCGCCTGCTCTGATGCATTGCCGTAAAATGCCTCGATCAGCACATTGGCGACGCGGTTTGTCTCACCGATGGAGCGCCAGCCCCAGTCCCGTTCGGCATCTGGATTGTTGTACGCCCATTCCGCATCAACGATCGACGAGCCCAGGTGACCGCTGTCAGACCTCGCGGTCGCATAACCACGCTCGAGCCCGAGACGCATCGCGTTGACCCAGCTTGTGTTGGCATCCTCACGTGCCAGAGTGCCGCACAAAGCGGCACAGCCAGCTTGATAGAACTTGCCGTTCCAACCATCCATCGGTAGCCCGACTTCAATTGAAATTGCTGGCAAGGCTGTGGCCCGAATTTCGCAATAGGCTGGAAGCGTATCCGAGGCCGCGATCGCGCGAGCGGATGTGATATGCCCCCCGGATATGCCGACATGTTGCAATTCAGTACACTCGTCAGAGCTATGCTGAGCGGCTGCAGGTAATCCAGTCAGCGAAAGCGCAAAACCAGCCAGCATATAAAGCGTCATCTGTCGCAAGTAACTTCTCCGTTCGCTAGTAAGTTATTATGTCATTCAAAGATGCCTAATCTACCCGGAGCGCGACGCGCGTCTCTGCTTAGTCGCTCCTATTCAAGAATAATTGTTGCATTTCATTGCGGATTTGCTCGTCGGTTAGTTGCGCGACGTCCGGGTGAGTTGGAAAATTGACCAATCTATTGAAGATATCTCGGGAACGTGGCGTCGATGCGAGCGGTTTATAGTACTTCGCCAATACGATTGACTGCGAGTTGTCACATTTTTTCGGAGTAATCTCTTGTGTTGCCAGGAGAGGCCAACTCATCGCGATCGCCTTACCATCGAACGGAAGGAGCGGGCTGAGTCCCACAGTTTCGGCAATCTCGATGACCCGTCTGATCTGTTCAAGATAAAGTGGCGCCCAATCATGAAAACGTGCGAGGCGGTCCAGATGAAAAGCGCAAGAAATATCCGACAGCTTACCATTATTTTGCCAGCAGGCAGCTGGAAACGGCGCAGGCCCGTAGATGAGAAGGGATCGTAGATTTGCATATTCATCCACTGGGACAAGCGCCAAACCACCTTCCCCTACGCCGTAGGGTTTAGTGTGGTGCAGGCTAAAACACTGCCATGGCCAGTCAGGAACCTGCATACCCATGCCCGCAGCGTTATCGAACAGGAGTGCCTTTCCCGTCCGCTTTGCAAAATCAATATACGGTTGGAAATTGCGGCAGATACCATGTGGATTTGTAACGATCACACCGTCATAGGAGTTGAGGCCAATGCTCTCCAAGATCGACAAGTCGAGCAGCCCTACTTCGTCGCAGTCGAGAAATGCGACATCAGAAAAATACCCGCGACCCAAGTTGCTGAAACTGAAGGACGATGCCAACCAGCGAAGGGGGCGACCATGCTTTAATTCATGAAGTCGTGCCATCGCTTCTAACGCAACCGCGCCGTTGCTGCATGGAAAGAGCGCGTGATCTGGCGATAGGTTCATGTGTTGCCGGTAAGCTTCAATCAATTGGTGGAACAATGGCCCCTCGTTGGCCCATTGATTTTCTTCCTGGCAAGCCGCTAGCAGTAAAGAAATACGTTCTAGGTCCGGTGTTTTGCTTTCTATGAACGATACTCTGGGCTTCGGATCTTGGACGTCGGCTGCGTCAACCTCGACCACTGGTTTGGAATGCTTCTGGTGTTCCCGTAAATAAATCTGTTTCATGTTTTACCCTAAGCGCCTATCGGCTCTGATGTTTACTCCCGATCTTCAAACGTCACGAATTCACTGTAAAGCATTCATAAGTAGAAACCTTGAGTCGATCGAAGGACTACCGAGAAGGATTTGACCTGCATATACGAGCGATCTCGTTTGCCATGGTGCCCATTGTTATGTAGCTACGTTGTCCAATCTCGACTTAATCCGCAACCGACGTATTCACACCTAAGAAACCGTGCCAGCCCACCTTACATCGTTCTGCAAACACTCTACTAGGGGTGAGGGAGACAAAGATGTTCGGTTTCGGCATGGTACCCGACATGATTTTCGTTGGAAACCAAGACACTTTCACCGATTGAAGTATCTGTCTAAACCACGTTTACTTCCAGAATTAAGGTATTCGCGATTGTTTCGGCGTCGTGCTAGACAGCAGCCTGATTTCAGGCCGCCCTATCAACCGGAGGCAGCACATAACATGAGCAGAATTGGGAGGCCAATCGTCGTTTATACGAATGCCTTTGACGAGACAGCTGGGGGACCCATTGTGCTTCATAGGCTTGTCGATCGCCTTAATCGCCTAGGTGAAGACGCTTATGTCTACCCCAGAACAATGCAGCATCCATATCCCCCCTTGCCTGAATTCAAGCCTCGCACTTGGGTAAAGAGGTGGTATCTCAACAGATTGGCACCTTTTAGAGCCCGGAAAGGCTTTCGTACCCACCCCGATTTTGAAACACCGGTAGCGAACAAAAAAATCCTAAAAGAGGCAATCGTCGTTTATCCCGAAACTGTTGACGGCAATCCTCTGAGAAGTAAGCGTGTTGTGCGCTGGCTCCTCCACAAACCAGGTTTTTTTCGCCCATGGGTAAGCTTTGGCCCAAACGAACTGACGTACTTCTATAATCCAGAATTCGCGCATGGTGTCGTAGGAATTGATCAAGAAAACCACCTAAAGATCAGTTGGCTCCGGAGTGACGTGTACTTTGATCGCAAGCTACCCAACCGTTCCGGCGCATGCCGGTTAATCCGGAAAGGCAGATTCACCGGCCTCTCGGAAGTTCCTGAAGGCGATGATGCAATCCTCATTGATAATATGACACATGAAGAGAAGGCTGACGTCTTCAACAAGACAAAGGTTCTCTACAGCCATGATCCATTCACACAATACACGATATACGCAGCAATGTGTGGCTGCATTCCGGTTGTGATTCCGCAACTAGACAAATCACTACACAACGAGTTCAAAAACAGGCCAGATCGTTGGGGAACAGCGTACGGCGATGAGGAAATCGAGTGGGCCCGAGAAACACGGGGCAAACTACTCGACAGGATTTCCAAGGAACAAGAAAGTGAGAATGAAATGCTAATGGCTTTCGTCGACCGACTTGGGGAACGCTTTTTGGATTGAGAGGTCTTGCCTGTAAAATTTCAGACTTGATCTGACGTATACCTCAGCGGTTTTTGGTGAGAATGGGGTGTTGGCTGAACTCGGCAAAGGCTTCACTCAGCCATACTTGATTATAAAACCGCAAGAAGAAAGATATAAGAATGAACTCTACATGTGAGCCGCCCCGATCAAGGCATCGTCAGAGTGAACTTCAATAAATTGCTCGCTTTGCCGAATTGTGGCAGATAGAGGAACGAATAAGCAAAACACAAAGAAGGCTTTTGAGATATTTCTGACTAATAGCTTAGAGGTCGACCCATCCGAGATAAATCCTAAATGAATATACTTTATGTAACGCGATCTGATAAACCTAGACGCTCTGGGCCCAACTTGCGTTCTGAAATAAAGAAGAGCTTTAAGTCTGCCACTCTAGCAATAAAAAGACACTTTTTCTTTTCGGCCATTGACGGATTCTTTGAGGCCGCGCTTAGCCACGCTGGAAACGTAACTCGCGTTTCGAATTCTAGATTTTCAGAAAGAAGCCTCATTGGACAGGATGTCTTAGTCGTAAATTTGCGCTGTGTGGATGGTAAACTGAGAGGTGACTCTTCCAGGTTGATAGAGATGGCAAAAGTCTTTCCTGGTACAAAGGCACTATTTGTTAATGCTGATGAAGCGCAATTTATGCCTGATGATGAAGTCCTCGATAACTACGATATTATCTTTAAGAGAGAACCGTTTTCTGACCTAGATCGATACCCAATTAGTTCTTCTAATAAACAAAAAATCAAACCGACGATGTTGTCTTGTCCTTATTTTACGCATGCGCCGTATAAGTTATTGAACGCGAAAAAGCATAAAAAACTCCTTAAGCAGGATATTTCAGAGAAGGAGATGGATGTTTTTTTTATTGGTAAGGCTTCCAAGGAACGTATCGAGGCTTGGGCGAAAATACAGAAAACACCTGACTTAAGGATATCTGGTGGGCTGCTGCCTCGCAAAGGATTAATTCAAGTAGATCCTTCCTTATTGACCGCGCCAATAACGGAGAAGCACTTTATTTCTAATCTTAAAAAATCTCGAATTAGCCTTGCCATTGACGGGCATGGAGAGTTCACATTCAGGCACCTTGAAATCTGGAGCGCTGGTGGTTTTTTGCTCGCCCACGCAAACCTGAAAGACATTTGGCTACCTTTATCTATGCGCGAACACGATCACTATGAATGCTACGGTGATGTGGATGAGCTATTGGAAAAGATAGACTACTTCATCAGGCATCCCGAGGAAGCCAGTCGTATAGGCGCAAAAGGTCGTGAGGTTTTCCAAAACGAGTATTCTGTGGAGCTTCATGGAAATGATATTCGCAAGAACTTAGTTGAATTGAACTAGGCGATGTTAAAAATTGGCGCAGCCAGAGGCGGATCAATGTGATGTTGATGAAGCCAAGGTAGCTTTTTGCGGTTTTGTCGTACTGGGCGATGACGCGGTGACTAATCTTCAGCTTTTTTGAAGCAGCGCTCCAACAAGTTGTGCTAAATCAACGTAAAAAGCTGAAGGATTTTTGGAGGCCAACAAATATTGTGGTGCGGCTACGGTCGTCATTGTCCTCTTCGTCCAGCGCGGTGTAGGATATCCCGCTGACCAACCCCCAATCAGCAGTCAGATCATGACGATAGTTCAGCCCGATTTCGATGCGTCGGGTATCGTTCCTATCGTCATCCAATGCGTTTTGATCGAAAATATCCAAACTAACCCCAAAGCTGGAAACGGGGTTGATTTCCTGATCATAGGCAGCGCGTAGAGAGGTATTGATATCTTCATTATCCTCATCACCGACAACCACTCGCTGACTGAGTCCGAAGGTCAGTTGAGCAGCGGGCAGATCATACCGGTAATTAGCTTCGATCAATGGGTCCGAACCTACCGCATCAGCACCCGTCACACCTAGAGATACATCCAGCGCCCCAAGGGGCAGGTCCATATCTCGACTGACAGCCAAGAAAGACCGCCGACCGTCTGAATTGGCAAAAACTTCTGACGCATAGCTCAATCCGAGGGTCCCATTGGGCATTTCGCGCGTAATTTCAATCTCACCACTAATACCATCATCGTCTTGGTTTGTTCCGCCCCTGCGCTCAATCTCGGTGTAACTCAATCTGGCGTTCACGGTTAAGATCGGCGTTACCGCGAACTCGGTGGCAAGGCCTAAGTCTTTTTCTTTTCGATCCGTGCCATCCGGATTCTCAGTATCAAAATCAAAGTACCGCCCTATCAGGCCTAGTGTGACACGAGGATCGATGCGAAAATCTACTTGCCCAGAAAATTGGTCCAACGTGTTGTCAAAATTATCATCAGTATCTTCGAAATTGATCTCGTTGTGGTCCCAATTGAAACTGGCCCCCAGCGGAGCTTCTTCTCCGACAGCACCCCGCAAAGCATACCCAAAGATTCTCTGCGTACCTTCCGTTTGAGAGATGATATTACCATCCTGATCGAAATCCTGGTCGGTAAAAACAAGGTCTCCATCGACATCCGATTGGCGATACCGCAGATTTCCACCCACAGAAGCGTTGCGGGTTGCTCGGCTGTAGTTGAGCGTTGCGAAAGAGTTGTCGAAATCAAAATTTTGGTCATTGGTGTCACGGAACTCTTCGATGTCGGTTCCGAGGTCCAAAGAAAAGTTCTGGATGCTGGTTGCGCTTTCCAGCCCAAATCCGAGAATCGTGCGCCCAAAGAAATCAGAGTCCCCATCGACATCCAAATCCGGATTGTCGCTCCACTCCAGCTGTTGCGTAACGTCCAATGTCATGAGTATGCCCGAGGGTACATCCTGAGCGCGCACACCCGGAGTGACGCAAATCAAAACCGCACAGGCCAAAGGCCCCCGTCGTACTACAATAGATTTTTGCCTGTACGCTGTTTCGCTACTCGAATAAGCGCCTTGTTGGGACCAGAATAACATCTCCGTCCTTTAGCTCGATATCTGTTGTCACGGCTCCATTCGCGAGAGCCTTATAGTTCAGAATTGTTACACGTTGCACGCCGTCAGCGCCAGTGCGTCGTAACTGAATACGTTTTATAGCAGCAAAACGGGATACTCCGCCGCTGACAGCCACCGCCTGCAAAAGAGTGGTTCCACTTTCAACCTCGACGCGGCCCGGGCTATTCACTTCTCCTATGAAAAATACATCAATCGTTGGACCCGAGAGGCCGCTGAACGTTGTCGGATCCTGAAACGGCTCGACCCCCACAAAAACCGTTGGCGGGGCTGCAAAATTCGAACTTAGCGCATTGCGTAGCGACGCCTGCAGTTGGCCAATGGTTCGATCGCCTGCGCGAAGCGTTCCAGCAAAAGGAAAACTGATCTGCCCGTTTGGCAAGACTGCCACCGCACGATTAAGACTCGGGTCTTCCAGCACTTCGATCTGAAGTATATCGCCAGGTCGGATGCGGTAATCACTTTGTGCATGAGCCGTAACTGCACTTAATAGCACAACCATGACCAAAGAAATTAAATGAGCGAACTTCATAGTGGATGCCTTTGCTACAACAGCAGAAATGCTGAGAAAAATAGCTTAGCAATACAATACATAGAAGAATAGCCCTTCAAAATCGATCCCGTATTGTAGTGATTAAGTCACGTTTTCGGAATTTAGGGTATTTTAGGACCAACAACTTCGTTCTGACGTTTGGCCTGCAAAGAAAACCACTTTCATCATTGATCAATCTCTGAATCGCGTCGCCGAGGCGGCGTGCTGGTATCTATGGATATAGTAATGCACTGTGCATAAATGGTCAGCTGGCTTGAGAAACTCATATGGGCGGATTCAGAATGACTGGGTCTTTCCATCTTGATCTATTCAAGGGGATAGGGCGCCGATAATGCGCCATCAAAGGGCTGCTGGGCGCTATATCAGATTTAACAGATACTGACCGTATTCATTCTTCTTATAGCGTTCCGCCTGCGTTACAAGATCGTTCCGAGTGATCCAGCCCCGCTCGAATGCGATCTCTTCGGGGCATCCGATCTGTTGCCCCTGGCGTATCTCAATGGTGCGGACAAAATTTCCGGCATCCAGCAGACTGCCATGCGTTCCAGTGTCGAGCCAGGCATACCCGCGCCCCATACGCTGGACCTGCAACGTGCCGTCTGCCAGATACATTTCCAGCAGCGTGGTAATTTCCAGTTCTCCTCGGGCGGATGGCATCACATGCCGCGCCTTTTCCGGTGCTGTGCCATCGACAAAATAAAGTCCTGTAACAGCAAAGTTCGACGGTGGGATTTCGGGTTTTTCGATAATGCCACGGACAGTACCATCGGTGTCGAAATCCACCACGCCGTAGCGTTCCGGATCCACCACCTGATAGCCGAAAACCGTCGCCCCCGTCGTTGGGGCCGCGCGCATTAGATCCGGCAGCCCATGGCCGAAAAAGATGTTGTCGCCTAAAATCAGCGCTGAGGGGCTGCCGGCCAGAAAATCCTCAGCCAGCGTGAAGGCCTGCGCGAGACCGTCGGGGCTCGGCTGAACGATCCAGGTCAGGGTGATGCCGAATTGCGCACCGTCTCCAAGCATGCGCTGGAACTGCGCCTGATCTTCGGGTGTGGTGATGATGGCGATTTCGCGGATACCGGCCAGCATAAGTACCGATAGAGGGTAGTAGATCATCGGCTTGTCATAGATCGGCAGCAGCTGTTTGGAGACGCCCAGCGTGATCGGGTAGAGGCGCGTACCGGAACCCCCGGCGAGAATGATGCCCTTGCGTGCGGTACCGCTGTTCGTCATGTGAGTGCCTTTACGATCTGATGCGTGGCGCTGCGCCAGTCGGGACGTGTAATACCGAATTGGGACGAGAGTGTGGAGCAGTCCAGCCGGGAGTTAAGCGGACGCGCCGCCGGTGTCGGATAGGCGCTGGTGGGGATGTCCTCGACCGAGATATCTCGGCCTGCAGCCTCGAATATCTCACGAGCGAATCCGGCCCAAGATATGTCCGCCGCACCTGAAAAATGGTATATCCCGCCCCTGTCAGGATCTGACAAAAGCGTTCGGGCGATTGTCATGCAGGCCTCGGCAATGGTGGCCGCAGGTGTCGGTCCGCCGATCTGATCTGAAACGATGGTCAGGTGATCCCTGGTCTGAGAAAGCTGCAGCATGGTTTTCAGAAAGTTGGAGCCATGGGCGGAAAACACCCATGAGGTGCGCAGGATAGCATGGGTCCCACCCGAGTTTTGGATCAGAACCTCTCCTGCGCGTTTGCTTTCCCCGTAGACACCCAATGGTCCTGTCGTATCCCCCGGATGCCATGGGCGATCACCGCTGCCGTCAAAGACATAATCGGTTGAAATATGCACAAAGGGAATGTTGCGGCCTGCGGCATGATCCGCCATGATACCGACAGATGCGCCGTTGACGGTCATTGCGATGTTGCGCTCGGTTTCGGCCTTGTCCACTGCGGTGTAGGCTGCCGCATTGACGATGGCGTCGGCTTGCGCCGCTTCGAGCGCTTCGCGCACCTCCGCAGGTCTGGACAGGTCTGCCGTGTCCCGGCCAAGGCATGTGACCCCTTCGAAGCGTGCCAGTTCCGTGGCCACCTGGCCGGTCTTGCCGAAGACAAGGACTTTCATGGGACGGACCCGAGCCGTTTACCCACCCCATCCCGGTTTTGCAGCCTCCGCCACCAGTCCTCGTTGTCGAGATACCACTGCACGGTCTTTTCAAGCCCTTGCTCCAGCGTCACAGACGGTCTCCAGCCCAACTCGTCGCGCATGCGGGACGGGTCGATCGCATAGCGCAGATCGTGGCCCGGCCGGTCGGCTACAAAGGTGATTTGGTCGACATAGGACGAGGGCGCGCTTTGATCCGTTTCGGGATTTGAGGACCCTGTTTCCGCTTTTTTTGTGTCTAATATTGTGCAAATCATCTGGACCAAATCAATGTTGCGCACTTCATTCTCGCCCCCGATATTGTAGCTGCGTCCGACGCGGCCCTTGCCCAAGACTGTCAGCAGAGCGTCCGCATGATCTTCTACATAAAGCCAGTCGCGTACATTTTCTCCGGTACCGTAGACCGGGATTGGCTTGCCGGCGAGCGCGTTGAGGATCACCACTGGGATCAGTTTTTCGGGAAAGTGGTAGGGTCCATAGTTGTTCGAGCAATTGCTCAGTAGCACAGGCAGCCTGTAGGTCTCGTGCCAGGCACGGACCAGGTGGTCAGAGGCCGCTTTTGAAGCCGAATAGGGCGACCGCGGATCGTAGGCGGTGTTTTCGGTGAACTGGCCCGTGTCGCTCAGCGATCCGAAAACTTCATCGGTGGAGATGTGATGGAAGCGAAAGCCCTCGGGTCTTCCACGACTGATCCAATGACGGCGTGCCGCCTCCAGCAACTTATAGGTGCCGGTGATATTGGTCTCGATAAAGGTGCCCGGTCCGTCAATCGAGCGGTCGACATGGCTTTCGGCCGCAAGATGCATCACTGCATCGGGTTGGTGAGTGGCAAAGATACGGTCAAGCGCTCCGCGGTCGCGGATATCGGCCTGTTCAAAAGCGTAGTTGGGGTGCTCTGCGACAGACGCCACATTGTCGAGACAGGCCGCATAGGTCAGCGCGTCGAGGTTCACGACCTCATACCCACGCATAATGGCCAGTCGCACCACGGCAGAGCCGATGAAACCCGCCCCTCCGGTGATCAGCAGTTTCACGTGGTGCCCTCCCAGACAAATGGGCTGTCAAAATCAGCAAAAGGCGGGGCGCTTGCGTCCTTATCGGACAAAACAGGCTCTAAACCGTATAAATTCCAGTCGATATCTAGGCTGTCAAAGCGCACCAGGCCTTCATATTCCGGTGCATAGTAGTCTGAACACTTGTAGAGGATTTCGGTCTCTGGCTGCAGGGTGGCAAAGCCATGCAGAAAACCCGCAGGTACCAAAAGTTGCCGACCGTTCTCGAAACTTAGCTCATAACCCACCCACTGCCCGTAGGTAGGCGAACCTTTGCGGATATCGACTGCCACATCGAACAGGCTACCCCTCCCACAGCGCACCAGCTTGTCCTGGGCATGGGGCGGAGCCTGAAAGTGCAGTCCACGCACTGTGCCGGTCTGAGAGGACAGCGAGTGATTGTCCTGAACCCAATCATACGTGAGCCCCTGCCCGGCCATGATGCGTTTGCTCCAGCTTTCGCTGAAAAAACCGCGCGCATCGCCAAAGCGTTTGGGCGTTAGCAACAGAACACCTTCTAAAGCCGTCTTTTCAACCTTCACGCCCCTGCCTTTCGAACCTTAGTAGGACTCTGAATACAGGGGCGGAAGGACAATGCAACAGTTTCAGAAGCTATTGCCGGAAATCCGCCCCATACTTCCGAGTTTCAATAGCACTCTACTGTGCACAACTGTTCACTTCGGCGTTTTCTGTCTTCACCCGCAACTCCTGGTTCCCGGGCACGTCATAAGGATCGGAGACGCCGATAGAACCCTTGATCTTGCCTCCTTGCGCACTGCGCGACGTGCGGCGGCATAGGCGACTAGGACAGAGATGATCAAAGAACAAGAAGTTATAGTCCGTGAAAGATGCCCGTCCCGCTTCAACCCTTTCGCCGGCTGTAGAGTGTCTTATGGGGCAAGCTTGGCCATCTGTTCGGCGGTTAGCCAACAAAGGTCACTCATGTCAGCACCCTGTTTTCTAAACCATGAATCACGCAGCAAGGTGGAAAGCAATAAGTCCTGAGCTTAGGCCGAAATTGATCCGGCCCAAGGAGTTAGCCAAGACCGTCGAACTGGCCAGTGTCGATGAATGTACTCGTAAATTCGAGATCATCATCAACGGGAGCTGTATCCAGTCTGACAAT
>NZ_JBQFZR010000005.1:0-145399 GCF_056542345.1 Ruegeria sp. AD5 | reverse complement strand
CGAAGCCGAAGCCGAAGCCGAAGCCGAAGCCGAAGCCGAAGCCGAAGCCGAAGCCGAAGCCGAAGCCGAAGCCGAAGCCGAAGCCGAAGCCGAAGCCCTGAACAGGGCCGAGCCGACCGAAGAAAAGGTGATCGAACGCACTGTAGAAAAGCGCGGCGGGTTTGTTCCGGCGTTGCTGGGCGGCATTGTCGCGGCCGGAATTGGGTTTGCCGTGGGCAGCGGCGGGTATTTGTCAAGCGGGGCAGAAAGCTCGGACGCAATCGCCGCGCTTGAAAAGAAGCTGTCGGAACAATCCGATCAGATTGCCCAACTGACAAAATCTCTTGCTGATGGCCCCGATGTCTCAGGCCTCTCGGATCAGATCAAGGCTTTGTCAGACAAGCTATCGCCGGTCGAAAGCGATCTGGGTGCCGTAAAAACCAGCGTTGATGGCCTGGCCGGTAAGGTCGACCCACTTGAGGAACGCCTGACCGCGCTTGAGAAGCAACCGCTTGAGGCAAATGTCTCGGCCGAAGCGACGGCAGCCTTTGAGGCCGAGTTGAAGAAACTGCAAGATTCCCTGGCAGCGCAGCGCAGCGAAGTGGAAAAGATGGTCTCGGACGCGCAGGCGCTTGAGGCCAAAGCCTCGGCCGAGGCCCGCGCTGCAACTAACGCGGCCATCCTGACGCGTCTGCATGGCCAGTTGGACGCCGGTCAACCTTATGAAGATCTGGTCTCGGAACTGAAGGCCGGTGGGGTCGACGTGCCGGATACCTTGGCCTCCTCCGCGAAGGACGGGATCGAAACGCTTTCGGCCTTGCGCAGTTCGTTTGCCCCTGCGGCACGCACGGCGTTGGCGGATGCCCGGGATGCCGACAAAGGCACCGGGTTGGTGGCTTTTCTGCAGCGCCAGACGGGCGCGCGGTCGGTGACGCCGCAAGAGGGCGACGATCCGGATGCGATCCTGTCGCGCGCGCAGGCGGCCTTGGCGGATGGAGACGTCGCAAAGGCGCTGACCGAACTGAAAGCATTGCCTGAGGCGGCGCAGACTGCATTGGCGGATTGGGAGCAGGCGGCGCAGACGCGGGTCTCTGCCGTCGAGGCCGCAAACACGCTTGCTTCAAGCCTGAACTCGAACTGAAGGACCTGCCATGCTGTGGTCATTGTTAAAGATCCTTATTTTTGTTGCGATTATAGGCCTGCTGGCCATGGGCGCTGGGTTTCTGATGGAATCATCAGGCGGCGTACAGATCACCGTCGCCGGAACCGAATACACGCTGGGGCCGCTGCAATCGGTGATCGCGCTGGGCGTGTTGGTGTTTGCGGTCTGGCTGTTCTTCAAACTTCTGACGCTGCTGATTGCGACGCTGAAATTCCTCAACGGTGATGAAACCGCCCTGTCGCGCTATTTTGATCGCAGCCGTGAACAGCGCGGATATCAGGCGCTGGCTGATGGGTTGATGGCGCTCGCCTCGGGTGAGGGGCGCGTGGCGATGACCAAGGCCAGCAAGGCCGAAAAGCTGCTGAACAAGCCCGAGCTTACCAATCTGCTGGTGGCACAAGCGGCCGAGATGACCGGCGATACCAAAAAAGCGTCCGAGACCTACAAGAAGCTGGTAACCAACAATGCGACGCGTTTTGTTGGCGTGCGTGGGATCATGAAACAAAAGCTGGCCGAGGGTGATGATGAAACCGCACGCAAGCTGGCCGAAAAGGCTCTGGCGCTGAAGCCCCGGCATGAAGAGACGCAGGATGTGCTGCTGAACCTGCAGACCAAGGCGCAGGATTGGGCCGGTGCGCGGTCCACGTTGACCTCGAAGCTGAAGGCCGGGTACTTGCCGCGCGACGTGTTCAAACGGCGAGACGCAGTCCTGGCTTTGTCCGAGGCCAAAGTGCTGCTGGACGACACGGCGACGGTCGAACAGCAGGAACATGCGATTGAGGCAAACCGCCTTTCACCCGATCTTGTCCCGGCAGCCGCCATGGCCGCGCGCGCCTATATCGAAAAGGGCAAACCGCGTGCAGCCACCAAGATTCTGAAAAAGGCGTGGGAAGTGCAACCTCACCCCGATCTGGCCCATGCCTTTGCCGAGATTGTGCCAGACGAAACACCTGAACAGCGGATCAAGCGTTTCACCGCTTTGACCCGCATTCATTCAGAGAATATGGAAACACGCCTGATTTTGGCCGAGCTGAACATCGTAGCCGAAGACTTCCCCGAAGCGCGACGCGCGCTGGGTGATGTTGTCGAAAAGCAGGGGGATGCACGGGCCTACACGCTGATGGCTGCGATTGAACGGGGCGAGGGCGCCTCGGACGCGGTGGTTCAGGGTTGGCTGGCCAAGGCGCTGAACGCACCGCGCGGGCCGCAATGGGTCTGCACCAATTGCCACGACATTCAGCCTGAATGGGGACCGGTGTGCCAGAACTGCGGCAGCTTCGATACGCTCAGCTGGCAGACGCCTCAGACGCCCGAGATTGCTAGTGCGACGGGTGTGCATATGTTGCCTCTGATCGTTGGCGCGCTTGAGGATCAATCAGAGGCTGAAGAGGCAGAGGAACCTGAAGAAAGTGCTGAAGAGTCACTTGAAGAGCCGGTCGAAGAGGACATGATCGAGGGAAAGGTCGAGCCGGTCACGGAGGAAGTCGCGCGACAGACCTAACGCGCGGTCTCGGCGTTGAAAGCGTCGTTCCGCAGCTTAAACAACCCGGCCCACCGATTTTGATCAAGGGCGACCAAAGCCATTATGTGACACCGGCAGTCGTCGGCGACACCGGCACACAAGACGACTAAACCGATCCCGGCGGGTTTTGCACGTCCAGATAACGTTCGGCCGGAATCCTCACGAGACCTTTGATCCCCAAGGCAGTACGATCCGCATCATCCAACTGCGCAATTGCCCGTTCAACCGCTGTAAAAATCGCTTGCTGATCGTTACCCTCCGCAGTGATCAAAGGCAGGCTAGGCGTCGGGTCCGTCCACTCTAACACCCGCAGAGATGCGGCAAACTCTTCATACTCAGCCATCAATCGCCAAGAAACCGCATCAAGGGCGGCGATATCTGCGTGACCTTCCGCAACGGACTGCGCCGACTTCAGGTGACCTTCGGTTTGCACACGGTGCTTGAACCAGAAGCCATGCGGCTCAAGATGCCAATAAGGCGCGGCGTAGCCAGATTGCGAAAATGTCTGGTTGTAAGCGAACTCCGCTTCCCGAAACGCCATCAGATTTGTGCGTGGATCATCGGCGCGCACGACCAGAGCACTGCGGTAATAGCCGGGCGGGCACCCGTCGAGACCATAGTCTGGCGTGCCAACCAACGCGACCTTGTCGTGCAGCCATGTCCGGTACGGCATGCCGCAAGTCTGGCTCAGCACCAGTTCCGGGTGCTGCCAGACCGAAAATTCCTCGGCGTCCTGCGACAGATGCTCAGGGCTCTCGATCCCGGCGCGTTTCAGATTGTCACGGATGAGGTTCCAGTATCGCAGATGTGCCTCATCAAGCTGGGGGCGGGCATACATCATCAGGCTTGCGATCATTGCATCTGCCCGAACAGTTCATACAGCTCTATCGTGGTTTTCACGCCGACCTTTTGCTGTATGCGCCCGCGATGAATTTCTACTGTGCGGGGGCTGATACCCAAGGCAGTTGCGATCTCTTTGCTCGACGTGCGCGCGGGGTGGGTCAGAATATGTTGCAGGACCTGCTCCTCGCGGTCGGTCAAAAGTCTGCGCTTATCCGCAAGCATCTGACGTCGCGATTTCTCGGCGCGCAGACGGTCGCCTATTTCAAACGCGGCCTGTATCCGTTCGATCAGCACCTGCAGGTCAAAGGGTTTTTCCAGAAAATCAATTGCACCCGCCTTGGTGGCCCGCACGGATTCCGGAATGCCGCCATGACCCGAGATGAAAATGACCGGTATGGTCGACTCGCGCCGGTTCAGATGTTCCTGCAATTCCAGCCCGTCCATGCCGGGCATGCCATAGTCCAGGATCAGGCAACCTTTTGCGTCCTCATGCACCTGATTCAGAAATGTCTGCGCATCGGCAAAATGCTCGACCCTTAGTCCGCGTTTGCTGAGCGAGCGTGATAAGGCGACGCGCACATCTTCATCGTCATCGACGATATAGACGACCAGCGGCTCAAAGGTCATGCGTGATCCTCCTTGGGCTGATCGCGGCGCTGCAGGGTGAAACAGAAGCGCGCCCCGGACGTCTCAGTAGGCTCGTACCAAATGGCTCCGTCATTGGCTTTGACGATGGTCCGACAAATGGACAGGCCCAGCCCCATCCCGTCGGTCTTCTGGGTGTCAAACGAGTTGAACAAGGTGACACCATCGCTAATCCCGGGCCCGTTATCCTCAACCCGCACCTCGACCAGTTCATCGCTAGTCTTTGTAGTGATGGTGATTTTACCCTTGCCATCCGGATCCAGGGCCAGGGCGTCGATCGCGTTGCGCAACAGGTTAACCAGAACCTGAGCGATCTGCGTCCGGTTTCCGATGACAAGAGGAAGGTCGGTTTCTTCATAAAGCAGCTTGATCTCGTGTAACTTCGCCTCGGCGTCCATCAGGCTGACGGTTTGCCGGATCAACCCGTTCAGTTCAAACGGAGTCTGACGTCCGCGATCCTTACGCACCACATCACGCAGGGCGCGGATGATGTCGCCCGCACGGCGCGACTGGCGGTCGATATCCGAAAGGATTTCTATCACCTCAGGATCGGGATCGCCGATTTCATCCAGCGTGATCTTCGCGGCGTCGACATTATAGGAAATCGCGCTTAGCGGTTGGTTCAGCTCATGCGCCAGCCCTGAGGCCATTTCTCCCATCAGGTTGACCCGTGCCACATGGGACAGATCGCGGCTGAGGCGGCTTACTTCATCCTCGGCCTGCTTCCGATCGCTGACGTTGTCGATAATGGCAACCGCATGATCAGGGGTCCCGCTTTCATCGCGGATGAGGATGGCATTGACCCGCAACCAGATGGGGGATCCATCTTTTCGGATAAACTGGTTTTCGGCGATGAACTCGGAATCCTGCAGCAAGGTTTCGCGGAACTTGACCGCGATCTGCTGTTCATCTTCCGGCAGGATGTCGGCCAGCGTCATCTTCTCCAATTCATCCGGCTGATATCCCATGATATCGCACAGCTGTTCGTTGGTCCGCAGAAAACGCCCCGTTTCGGGTGAGATCTGCGCCATCCCGCGCGAGGCCAGATCGAAGGTGCGGCCATAGGCGGTTTCGAACCGTTGCCGTTGTCGAACTTCCTGTGTCAGAGCCGCGCCGGTATCTTCCAGCTCGCGATAGGGGCTGTGCAGGCCTTCTTCGGTGGTGATCTCTCCGCTGCGCAATTGCTGGCTCTGGCTGGCAAAGGTGCGCACAGGGGCATAGATCCGGTCGGCCATGGCCAAACCAATTGCGCCGGTCAGAATGGCAATGGCAAGCGCGATCCAGACGCCTTGCGTCCGGTTCTTCTTGATCTCGCCAATAAAGTTGTCCTCGGCCGCATAAAGCCCGATCAACCAACGCAGCCCCGGCTCGGACACCTCGATCAGCATCGCCACATAGTCCTGACCGTTCAGCTGGAAATCGGTATGAACCGGTCCTTCCGTGTCGCTCAGACCGGTTTGCACGACATCTCCGAACGCCTTTTGTGCGATGGGGTCTGCGATTTGGTCCACACGCGTCAGCTCGGGCGCTTCCATATGTGCTTCCTGCCGGATCAGCACCAGCGTTGGATGCGCCAGCACCGCGCCATTTTCGTTCAGAACCAGCGCGGCACCGCGTCGTTCCGACCAGATGTCCAGCAGGAATCCCGACAGGGCGTCGATCTGGATATCGACACCCAAAATGGCACGGATAGCTCCGGTATCGTCCAATATGGGGACACTATAAGTGATCCCCGGCTGGCGCGTGGTGAAGAAGATATAAGGCTCTGTCCAGATCGGTGCTTTGGCTTCGGTCACCATTCTGAACCAGGGCCGGGTGCGCGCCTCATAGGTGTCAGTCTGGGTAGTGGCCGTTTCCAGCAATGTGAACTGATCGTTGCGCCATTGGAAATCGGCGGGATGTTCCGCGGTGCCGGGCAGGAATGGCGGAACGAACTTGGTGCGATAGCGTCCGGGCTCTTCCGCGCGCATGACATAGACAAACCTGCCCGTCGCATCGGCCAGATACATCCCTGCGAGTTGAGGCGCGACCTGTAGCTGCTGAAAAAAATGGCTTTCCAATACGCCAGGATCGCTGATATCCAGTACGTCATTTTCAGCAAGTCGCCGAGTTGCATCCAAGGCCTGCCGGGCGGGGTTCAGAAAACTTTTGACTTGGCCGATGACATTGACACTGACTTCGTTCAGCGATGTTCGGGATTGCCGCAACAGCGCGTTCTCCGAGCTGACAAAGGTCGACAGGATCACCGAAAGGATGGCGATGAACTGCAGCCCGCCCAAACACAGCGCAAGCGTGGCGCGCAGCGATCTTCGCCTGCGGGCTGGCTCAGTGTGGTCCTGGCGTATTTCTTGTTGCCCTGCGTAGTTCAATTCTTGTCCAAACGACCTTCTGCACGGGTCGGTATCACAGTCACAGAATGTGATCAGTTACCCTCTTTCCCCTATATCTGAATCCAAGCCTATACGTAATCTACCGTATAGACACCTGCTGTTTGGTTTCGCTTTCCTCTTTATCATCGGGGGGCCTGATTCCAGTGCGATTTTTTCTGTTGTGTTCTGAAAGGTTTCAGGCACCCCACAGATCAAAAAAGACTGACAACAGGAGTGTCAAAGTGTTCAAGAAAACCTCAATCACCGCATTTGCCGCGGCGGCCCTGATGGCACCAGCGGCATATGCTGAAGAATTTATCACGATCGGAACTGGCGGCGTTACGGGTGTCTATTACCCGACGGGTGGCGCGATCTGCCGTCTGGTCAACAAGGGCCGGAAAGAGCACGGGGTCCGGTGTTCGGTGGAGTCGACTGGGGGGTCGGTTTACAACATCAACACCATTCGCGAAGGCGAGCTTGAGTTTGGGGTGGCACAGTCGGACTGGCAGTACCACGCATTCAACGGCAGCTCGAAATTCGAAGAAGCCGGCCCGTTTGAGAACCTGCGTGCCGTGTTCTCGGTACACCCAGAGCCGTTCACGGTTGTGGCGCGTGCCGACGCGGGTATCTCGAATTTCGAAGACCTGAAGGGCAAACGCGTCAATATCGGCAATCCCGGTTCCGGTCAGCGTGGCACCATGGAAGTGCTGCTGGGCGAAATGGGTTGGACCACAGACGATTTCGAACTGGCGACCGAGCTGAAGGCGGCTGAACAGTCGGCTGCCCTGTGCGACAACCAGATCGACGCGATGGTTTACACCGTTGGTCACCCATCGGGTTCGATCCAGGAAGCCACCACCGCCTGTGACTCGGTACTGGTGAACGTCAGCGGCGACGCGGTTGACAAGCTGGTGGGCGACAACTCCTTCTACCGTACCGCGACCATCCCCGGTGGCATGTACCGAGGTTCGGATGGTGACACATCGACATTTGGTGTTGGTGCAACCTTCGTGACTTCGGCTGACGTGTCGGAAGACGCGGTTTATGCGGTTGTCAGCTCGGTCTTCGAGAACTTCGATGACTTCAAAAAGCTGCACCCGGCATTTGCCAACCTGAAACCAGAAGAGATGATTGCGGATGGCCTGTCGGCACCGCTGCATCCGGGCGCTGAGAAGTACTACAAAGAAAAAGGCTGGATTCAGTAACCAGACCTGACACGGGGCGCCTTTCGGGGCGCCCCGATTCATATCCGGGCTAAACCGGAGACAAGACGGCCGCAAAAACCAAGGCCGAAGGACAGGGAGATACCAACATGAGTTCCGACACACAGGGCAATCGCCCTCTTTCCGAAGAAGAGCTTCAGGAACTGGTTGCCTCATCAGACGCAGGCGCGCGTGATCCGGCGGGTAATGTCGGGCTGTTTCTGGCGATCGTTGCGGTTTTGTGGTCGGTGTTTCAGGTCGTTCTGGCCTCTCCCCTATCGAATTATCTGCTGCCGGGCAGTGTAGTGAACAACTCACGCCAGATTCATCTGGCCTTTGCGATGTTCCTGGCCTTTTCGGCCTATCCGGCACTGAAATCCAGCCCGCGGAACTACATCCCGATTCAGGATTGGATCATGGGGATCGTGGGCGCATTTCTGGCCCTCTATGGCTATTTCTTCTATCAAAAGATCGTCGATGCGGGCGGTCTCGCAGACGATACGGACAAGTGGTTTGCTCTTGTTGGCCTGCTGTTGTTGTTCGAGGCCGCGCGTCGCGCGCTTGGCCCGGCAATGGCGATCATCGCCACGATCTTTCTGGCCTACGTTTTCTTCGGTTCCTCCGAGTGGGTGCCCGAGGTGATCCGTTGGAAGGGCGCAAGCCTGCAAAAGGCGATGAGCCATATGTGGATCACGTCCGAAGGCGTCTTTGGCATTGCGCTGGGCGTATCGACCAAGTTCGTCTTCTTGTTTGTTCTGTTCGGTGCGCTTTTGGATAAGGCGGGTGCGGGCAACTACTTTATCAAGATGGCTTTCGGCGCACTTGGCCACCTGCGCGGTGGCCCGGCCAAGGCGGCGGTTGTGGGTTCTGCGGCGACCGGCCTGATCTCGGGCTCGTCGATCGCGAACGTTGTCACCACCGGTACCTTTACCATCCCGCTGATGAAGCGGGTGGGCTTTTCCAGTGAACAGGCGGGCTCGGTTGAGGTCGCCTCATCCGTGAACGGCCAGATCATGCCACCGGTGATGGGCGCTGCTGCCTTCCTGATGGTGGAATATGTGGGCATCTCATACGTTGAGGTGATCACCCACGCCTTCCTGCCTGCTGCGATTTCCTACATCGCGCTGGTCTACATTGTGCATCTTGAAGCGGTGAAGCGGAACATGCCGACACTGGGCGACCGCGTTGTTTCGATGGGTCGTACGATTGGCGGCATGGCGCTGTTCTTCGTGGGCTTTGCCGGGCTGTGTTACGGCATCCAATACCCGATCAAGGCCATTGTCGCGCTCATGCCCGATGCGTCGGGGCTGGTCCTGTCGGCTCTGATCGTGCTGGCCTATCTGTTCCTGCTATGGCTGGCTTCCGGAGTAGAGGACTTGGTGCCTGACGATCCTAATGCCAAAGAGGTTGAATTGCCGGTAATTGCCGAAATCTACAAGGCCGGTCTGCATTACCTGCTACCGATCATCGTGCTGGTCTATTTCCTGATGATCGAACAGAAATCGCCGGGTCTTTCAGCCTTCTGGGCGACTTCGCTGTTGTTCGTGATCCTGCTGACGCAGAAACCGCTCAAGTCGATCTTCCGGGGTGAAAGTGGCACAGCGAATGCCTTCAAGGCCGGTGTCGTCGACCTGTGGAACGGGCTGATCGACGGCGCGCGCAACATGATTGGTATCGCGCTGGCGACCGCCACCGCGGGTGTGATCGTGGGCACCGTAACGCTGACCGGTGTGGGTCAGGTGATGGCTGACCTGGTCGAGTTCCTGTCGGGTGGCAACCTGATCGCCATGCTGGCGCTGGTCGGTCTTCTCAGCCTGATCCTCGGAATGGGCCTGCCGACCACGGCGAACTACATCGTCGTCAGCTCACTGATGGCGGGTGTGGTTGTCGAACTGGGCGCGCAGGATGGGCTGATCGTGCCGCTGATCGCGGTGCACCTGTTCGTCTTCTACTTCGGTATCATGGCCGATGTGACACCGCCGGTTGGTCTGGCGAGCTTTGCAGCCGCCGCCGTTTCTGGTGGGGATGCGATTAAGACCGGTTTCACCGCCTTCTTCTACAGCTTGCGCACCGTGGCACTGCCTTTCGTGTTCATCTTCAACACTGACCTGTTGCTGATCGATGTGGGCTGGGTACAGGGCATCTTGGTGGCCGTCTCTGCGACCATCGCGATCCTGATCTTCACTGCCGGCACCATGGGCTGGTTCCTGACCAAGAACCGCATCTATGAAAGCGTCGCGCTAATCCTGATCGCCTTTGCGCTGTTCCGTCCGGATTTCTTCATGAACCGCATCGCACCGCCCTTTGCGCAGATCGAACCGGCACAGCTGACACAGGCCGTGGGTGAGGCCGCACCCGGCAGCACCATGCGGATTGAGGTCGCAGGTCCGGACTTTGACACTGGCAATATGACCGAAACCACCGTTGTTCTGGACATTCCGGAAGGGGCCGATGGCACAGCACGCGTTGACGCTCTGGGCCTGATGACGCTGGAAGAGGATGGTCTGGTCAAGCTTGACGAGCCGATGTTCGGTACGCCGGTCGCGGATGAGCTGGATATGTTTGACTATTATGCTGACGATGCCGTTCGCATCACCAGCATTCAGGCCCCGCAAAGCCAGCCCGCGAAAGAGCTGATCTTTATCCCGGCGCTGATCCTGTTGGGTCTTGTCGCCTTCCTCCAGCGCGGCCGCGCCGCAAAACAGGGAGAACCCGCATGACCCAAGCAATTCTGTGCGCCGTGGATATCAGCAATGGCGATCTTGATGTTGCCGTCCTTGAACGGGCGGCGGCGCTGGCCGAAATGGATGGCGCGCGGCTGGATGTCGTGACCGTGACACCCGATTATGGCGAAGGTTTCGTCAGCAGTTTCTTCGAGCCCCACCACCACGAAAAGGTGATTGAAGAGGCTCATGAAAAGCTGGTCGCCCTCTGCGCTGCCACGCTGGGGGAAGAGCGCAATGCCAAGGTCCGTCATGTGGTGGCAACTGGCAGCGCCTATCAGGAGATCCTCAAAACCGCGGAAGGCGCGGGCTCGGACTTGATCGTGATCGGCGCGCATAAGCCTGACTTGAAAGACTATTTGCTCGGTCCGAATGCGGCGCGGGTCGTGAGGCATTCGCACACGTCAGTATATGTTGTGCGGTAAATCGATCGGATTTAAGCTGAGAATCTGCCATTTGAAGTTTGTTACTCAGTAGCCAATCTCGCAGATCCTTACCGGGAGATTTCTATGATGAAGACATTCATGAAAACCGGCGCCGTTCTGGCGTTGGGTGTTGTCGCTTGCGCGGCCAATGCGCAGGACCCTGCGCCGGAATATGGCTATGGTTGGGAGGACAAAAACTCGGTGACTGGCACCGAGTTCATGGTCTCGGCCGCCAATCCCATTGCTGCCAAAGCGGGATATGATGTGCTGGCCGCAGGTGGCACAGCCGCAGATGCGATGATTGCCGTGCAGCTGATGCTCAATCTGGTTGAACCGCAATCATCGGGTATCGGCGGTGGTGCGTTCATGCTGTATTGGGATGCGTCGGCCAAGACACTGACCACCTTTGATGCGCGCGAGAAGGCCCCCGCGAAAGCCACGCCTGAACGGTTCCTGTTGCCGGACGGGCAAAAGATGCCGTGGCCCGAAGCTGTTGTAGGCGGACAATCTGTTGGCGTTCCGGGCATTCTGCGCCTGATGGAAGTGACCCATAACCTCTATGGCAAGAAAGACTGGGCCTCGCTGTTCCAGTCTACAATCGATCAGGCCGAGCAGGGGTTCGAGGTCTCGCCCCGCATGGCAAACTCGATCCAAAGCACGATTGAACGTGAGCGCTCAGTCGGTGTGTTCCCGGCGGGCAAAGCGTATTTCTTCAACGAAGATGACACGCCGCTGCAGGCTGGAACCTTGCTACGGAACCCCGAGTTTGCCGAAACCTTGCGCATTCTGGCCGATCAGGGCGCAGGCGCCTTCTATAGCGGCCCCATCGCCGAAGATATCGTGGCGGCAGTGGATGCCACCTCCAAGGTGGAAAACAATATCACGCTTGAGGATCTGGCCGACTACCGCGTCAAAATCCGCCCCGCCGTCTGCGCCGATTATCGCGGCTACGATGTCTGCGGAATGGGTCCGCCAACCTCCGGCGGCCTGACCGTCGGGCAGATTCTGGGGATACTCAGCAACTTCGACCTCGAAGGCACCGGTTGGAACGCCGAGATGGCGCATCTCTATGCCGAGGCCGCCAAGCTGGCCTATGCCGACCGCGCGCTTTACATGGCCGACGGCGATTTTATCGATGTACCGGTCAAGGGTCTGCTGGACGCGGACTATCTAAAGCTGCGCTCGGAGATGATCGACCCTGCTGCAGCCAGCGAGAAGCGTCAGGCAGGTGAGCCGCCACGTGATCACACCGCCCTGTTTGCGCCCTCGCAAAACCCGGGTCGTCCCGGCACCAGCCATATCGTGATCCGAGATCAGTACGGCAACGCGCTGTCGATGACGACCACTATTGAGACCGCCTTTGGCAGCCGGGTTTTTGTGCGGGGTTTCCTGCTGAACAACGAACTCACCGATTTCGACCGCGCACCAAAGGATGGCGACCGTCTGGTGGCCAACCGCGTTGAGGGTGGCAAACGCCCGCGCAGCTCGATGTCACCAACCATCGTGATGAAGGATGGTGAGCCCTATCTGCTGATCGGCTCACCCGGTGGTAGCCGCATCATCAACTATGTGGCCAAAACGATCATTGCGATCCTGGATTGGGAAATGGACCCGCAGGATGCCATCGAAACCGGGCATTTCGTGCATCGCAACGGGTCTGCGATGGATCTGGAGCAGGGAACATCCGCTGCTGAATTCGCTGATGCTCTGACAGCCAAGGGGCATGAGGTGAAAGAAGTCGATCTCAACAGCGGGTTGCATGCCATCCTGATCAAGGACGGGCAGTTGATCGGCGCTGCTGATCCTCGTCGCGAAGGCGTGGCATTGGGCCAATAAACATGAACTGGAAAAGGGCTGCTGGACAATTGTACCACACAGCCCTTTTCTCTTGCTTTAACAGCGTACTCGTCCGATAGGGCGGTATGTTCAAAAGCCGCGCAATAACCTTCATTCTGATCACACTGATGATTGATGCCATCGGTATCGGCATCGTGTTCCCGATCATGCCCGACCTGATGGATCGCGTCGGTGCGGGCAACACCGGACAAGGAGCTTTTTGGGGTGGGCTGCTGATGGCCGCCTATGCCGGGGCGCTGTTCCTGTGCGGACCCATTGTCGGCAGCATTTCGGATGCGGTTGGCCGCAGGCCGATCCTGATCGCAGCGCTGACCATGTTGGCGCTGGATTATGTGATCATGGCGCTGGCCGAAACATTCTGGCTGCTTCTTCTGGGGCGAACGCTCGCGGGGCTTGCGGGGGCGACCTATATCACCGCAACGGCTTACATTGCTGACATATCATCACCGACCGAGAAGGCGGCGAATTTCGGTCTGATCGGGGCGGCCTTCGGGATTGGGTTTGTGCTTGGCCCGGCCATCGGCGGCATCGCTGCCGGGATCAGCATTACTGCGCCGTTCTGGATTGCTGCGGTCTTGTCCGCCGCCAACGCCCTGTTCGGAGTCTTCGTCCTGCCCGAAAGCCTGAAACCAGAAAAGCGCCGCCCCTTTGGCAAGCGTGACCTTAACCCGTTCAAATCGATCTTCGACGCTTTCCGCTTTCCGGGTCTGGCCGTGCCGCTGCTGTGTATTTTCATCTTTGAATTCGCCAATATGGTCTACCCCACCCTCTGGGCCTTCTGGATACGAGAGGTGTTTGGCTGGTCCACGCTCTATATCGGCCTGTCACTGGCCGCATACGGCGTGCTGTTGGCCTTCGTCCAAGCCGGATTGATGCCGGTCTTCATTCGCTGGATCGGGGACTACCGGACCCTGCTGCTGGGGATGGTATCGGCATTGGTCGGAATGATCGGCTTTGGGTTTACCGTAACGGTTACGGCCCTTGTCATCTTTATTCTGCTTGCCGCGCTGTCCGACCTCGTGCCTGCCTTGATCACGGCTATGGCCTCGAACCAGGCGGACGAAGACCGGCAGGGCGTGGTGCAGGGAGTCATCGCGTCACTGTCTTCTGTCGCTGCGGTTCTGTCGCCTTTGGTGATGACCGGCATCTTTCAGGCGTCGGTCGATGGCGAAGGCACTTATCTGCCCGGCGCACCGTTCTTTTTCTCGGCGGCTCTGGTCTTGGTGATGATGCCGTTGGTGTTCCGTCTGCGCGGGCACGCATCGGTCTGAAACGAAAAACGCACCCGCAGCGGACTGCGAGTGCGTTGAATTTTCAAGGCACGAGGCGCTTACTGAATTTCACCCATGCAGAGATACTTCATCTCAAGGAAATCCTCGATCCCGTATTTCGAACCCTCACGGCCCAGACCGGATTGTTTGACACCGCCGAACGGGGCGACTTCGGTCGAGATCAGGCCAGTGTTGATGCCCACCATGCCCGATTCCAGCGCCTCGGCCACACGCCAGACGCGCGCCAGATCGCGGCTGTAGAAATACGAGGCCAGGCCGAACTCGCTGTCATTGGCCATGCTGACGACGTCGTCTTCTTCCTCGAATTTGAACAGCGGAGCGACGGGGCCGAAGGTTTCGTCCTTTGCCACAACCATGTCGCGGGTTACGCCAGTCAGAACGGTGGGTTCAAAGAATGTTCCACCCAGATCCGAGCGTTTGCCACCCAGCGTTACAGTCGCCCCTTTGGAAACCGCGTCCGAGATATGTTCTTCAACTTTGTCGACCGCCGCCTGATTGATCAGGGGACCTGTGGTGATGCCGTCGCCAAAGCCGTCGCCGACATTCAAAGATTTTGTCTTCTCGGCCAGCTTGGCAGCAAACTCGTCATAGACGCCCGCCTGCACATAGATGCGGTTGGCACAGACGCAGGTCTGGCCATTGTTGCGGAACTTCGCGATCATCGCGCCATCCACGGCGGCATCCACGTCGGCATCGTCAAAGACGATGAATGGTGCGTTACCGCCCAGTTCCAGCGACATCTTCTTGATGGTGCCCGCCGCCTGACGCATCAGGATCTGTCCTACACGGGTCGAGCCGGTGAAGGTGATCTTGGCGACCTTGTCATTGGTGCAAAGCTCATTACCAACGCCCGAGCTGTCTGTGCCCGGGATCACGTTGAACACGCCCGCTGGTATACCCGCACGTTCACCCAAAACCGCCATCGCCGTCGCCGACAGCGGCGTCAACGTCGCTGGGCGCGCCACAAAAGTACAGCCCACGGCCAGCGCCGGGCCAACTTTGCGCGCGATCATCGCGTTCGGGAAATTCCAAGGCGTGATTGATCCCACTACGCCCACGGGCTGCTTCAGCACCACGATGCGCTTGTCGCGCTGGTGGCCGGGGATGACGTCGCCGTAAACACGCTTGGCCTCTTCCGAGAACCACTCGATAAAGGACGCGCCATATAGGATTTCACCGCGCGCCTCGGGCCAGGGTTTACCCATCTCGGCGGTCAGGATGGTTGCCAGATCGTCTGCGTTTTCGACCATCAGGTCGAACCATTTGCGCAGAATGGCGGCGCGTTCCTTGCCAGTCTGAGCAGCCCATTCCTTCTTCGCAGCGTAAGCTGCATCGATGGTCTGTGTTGTGCCTTCGATGCTGACATCTGTCACATTGGCGATCAGATCACCGGTTGCAGGGTTGTAGACAGGGAACGTTGCCTCACCTTCGACCCATTCACCGTTGATATAGGCGCGGGGTTCCAGAAGGCTGGGATCTTTCAGCTCCAGCTTGGTCACTTTGGTATCCAGCATGTTCAGGCTCCTTTGGCAGCGTCGATCGAGGCTTCGAGGATATCCATGGCCTCGGCGAAGATTTCGTCCTGCACCGTCAACGGCGCGAGGAAACGAATTACGTTCCCATATACGCCACATGTCAGCAGGATCAATCCACGCTTCAATGCCTCGACCCGTATGGCGTTTGCCATATCGGGATTCGGGGCGCTGCCGTCGGTCGTGTTGAACTCGGCCGCAACCATAAGGCCCGGACCACGAATATCTACGATCTCGGGCGTGCGGGAACGGATCGATTCCAGACGCTGTTTCAAGCGCGAGCCCAGCTCATTGGCGCGCGTGCACAGGTCTTCTTCCTCGATCACATCCATCACAGCATGGGCGGCGGCGATCCCCAGCGGGTTGCCGCCATAGGTTCCGCCCAAACCACCCGGGTGCGCGGCGTCCATCAGCTCGGCACGACCGGTGACGGCGGCCAGCGGCAGACCACCGGCCAGACCTTTGGCCATAGTGGTGATATCAGCAGAGACGTCATAAGCGTCCATCGCGAACAGGTTGCCGGTGCGGGCAAAGCCGGTCTGTACCTCATCGGCAATCAGAACGATGCCATGTTCGTCGCAAAGCGCGCGCAGACCACGCATCAACTCAGCCGGAGCGGGGTAGAAGCCACCTTCGCCCTGAACCGGTTCGATGATGATCGCGGCCACCCGGCCCGGATCAAGATCGGCCTTGAACAGTTTAGTCAAAGCACCCAGCGAATCTTCGGTCGAGGTGCCATGCAGATCGATCGGGAACGGGACGTGATAGGTATCGGGCATCATCGCGCCGAAGCCCGCTTTATAGGGCTGAACCTTGCCGGTCAGCGACATGCCCATGAAGGTGCGGCCGTGAAAAGCTCCGCCAAAGGCCACTACAGCCGGGCGGCCAGTGGCAGCACGCGCGATCTTGACGGCATTCTCGACCGCCTCGGCACCTGTAGTGACAAAGACGGTTTTCTTGGTGAAGTCGCCGGGCACCTTCTCGTTCAGGCGCTCGGCCAGGCGGATGTAGTTCTCATAAGGCAGAACCTGATGGCAGGTATGGGTGAAGTTCGCGGCCTGTTTCTGAACAGCCTCCATCACCTTGGGGTGGCAATGCCCGGTGTTCACAACGGCGATGCCTGCGGCGAAATCAATATAGCGTTTGCCTTCGACATCCCAGACCTCGGAATTCACGGCACGGTCCACATAGACTTGTGTCTGCATTCCCACGCCCTGCGCGATCGAGGTATTCCGGCGTTCAGCAATCTGAGCGTTCAGCATCTTGCGTCCTTTCCCGTTTCCGGGCGCGGTGCCCGTATGTTTGACTGCGCGACTGTAGTATCTGCGCCTGCAAGCGAAAGCCTGTTTCTTGTGATTCATAAGCCATTGATTTACCGTCCCGGCAGGATCAAGTGTTGCGGATACTGAACATGAAGAACACCAGCCAAGAGGATTTGACCCTCGGATTGCGCCTGCGAACCTTGCGAGAGCGTGCAGGCTTATCTCAGCGGGCGCTGGCCAAGAAGTCGGATGTGCCGAACTCAACCATCTCGCTGATCGAGTCGGGCAAGATGAATCCATCGGTTGGTGCGTTACGGCGTATTCTGCAAGGCATACCGATTGGCATGTCCGATTTCTTTTCCTTCGAAATCGAACCTGAGCAGACCGTGTTTTATGCCTCAGAAGAACTTACTGAGATCGGAAAGGGTGGGCTGTCTCTGCTGCAGGTAGGATCAAACCTGCATGGTCGCGCGATGATGATCTTGCAGGAAACTTACGAGTTAGGGGCTGACACCGGTCGCGTGATGTACGGGCATGAGGCGGAAGAGGGCGGTATTGTCATCTCGGGTCGGGTGGAGGTGACCGTGGGCGATAAGCGCAAGGTACTGGGACCAGGCGATGCTTATTATTTCGACAGTCGCACCCCGCACCGGTTCAGGCAGGTCGGCCCCGAAGTTTGCCGGGTCATCAGCGCCTGTACTCCGCCTACATTCTAAGCATTACGGCAGAAATTTCAGCACTATGCATCATAGTGTTGCAGTATCTCCTGGTTTGATCCACATTATGATGCATAGTGCGGGAAATTCCTGCAGATAATCCAGGGTGTCCGCCGCCCAATTCAGAGAGTACCGGAATGAAAAAGAAACCTGCCACTCTGCCACGTGGCTATCGCACCTGCACCGCATCGCTTGCCGTCGCCGACGTCGATGCCGCGCTAACTTTCTACGAAAGCGCCTTTGATGCGAAGATACAGGCCTATGATGCGGATGAGGCCCCCGGCTTTGCCTCGATCAAGATCGGCAACTCGATGCTGTTTGTCACCGCCGGATGGGGTGCGCACGGCCCCGCCATTCCGGGCACAGTCACTCCGATTGGGCATCATATGTATGTTGAAGATGTGGACACTGCCCTTGCAGTCGCGTTGGAAAGCGGTGCCAGCCTGATCGCTGAGGCGGCGGACACCTATTGGGGCGAACGCTGCGCCACGATTGCCGATCCGTTCGGTCATGTCTGGACGTTGGCGACCCGCGTCGAAAACCTGAAGCCAGCGGATATCAGTGAACGGCGCAAAGCGCTGCTGGACGCGGCGCAGATCGAGGCTGCATGAACGACGCCCCCCTTCCCACATTCACGATCCGTCAAAACGATCTGGCCATTCTCGCGGCTGAGGGTCGCATCGGCGACTATCCGGTCGCCGTTCGCACGGCGCGTGAGGTGATCAGCGGTGGCTTTGCCAACCACTCGGCGCATCCCAATACCTGGACTGTATACTTTCTGGTCGATGGCCAATGGGCGCTGGTCGAATCCACGCGCGGGCTGCGGCGGGAGTGGTCCAGCCTTGATCGGCTTGAGAAATGGCTGCGCAGTTGCGGATTCCGGTTCTTCTGGGTTCGCAACGACATCGATTTTGTGGAACCGCAGGCAGAAGATACCGCCGAGGAAGCCGCAGTATGAGGGCAGTCGCCTCGGAAAACCATAGCCTGAGGACAGCAGGCTTGCGTGACCACACGGTTTTATGTTCCGATGAAGAACGCCGGATCAAATCGGCGGTCGCAATCGGCAAGAAAATGAGAAGAAACGAAAAATGACCCCTTTTGCGATAACCGGAATCCAGATGCATGTCGGTGCGTTGCAGTCGAATGTCGACGCGATGCTGCACCGGATCGACATTATGATGGCACGGTTCCCCTGGACCCAGATGGCCCTGTTCAGCGAATTGGCGCCTCATGGTCCGCTCGACCGGTTTGCCCAGCCCTTTCCCAATGACGACCTGTCGCGCTTTCAGGATGCCGCTCGGCGTTATGGGATCTGGCTGATCCCCGGCTCGATGTTCGAAAAGCACGAAGATGGACGGATTTTTAACACCTCGGTGGTGATCAACCCCGAAGGTGAGATCGTCTCAAAATACTCCAAGATGTTCCCGTTCAAACCTTATGAACAGAACATCGCATCGGGTACCGAATTCTGCATCTTTGATGTGCCGGATGTGGGCCGGTTTGGCCTGTCGATCTGCTACGACATCTGGTTCCCCGAAACCACCCGCCACCTGACTAGCCAAGGGGTCGAGGTTCTTCTGCACCCGGTTCTGACCGGCACAACCGACCGCGAGGCCGAGCTGTCGATCGCCAAGGCGACCGCTGCGCAGTTCCAATGCTACGTGTTTGACGTGAACGGGCTGGCCGCCGGGGGCGTGGGCCGCTCACTGGTCGTTGATCCCTCGGCCACCGTGCTGCACCAGTCTGCGGGACAGGAGGATATCTTCCCTATCGAGATCGATCTTGATCAGGTCCGCCGCCAACGCGAGGTCGGACTGAAAGGTCTGGGGCAGGTTCTCAAAAGCTTCCGCGACCGCGAGGCGGAGTTCCCGGTCTATGACCGTACCAGCGGGGCGGATGCCTATCTGCACACGCTAGGCCCGCTGCGCATTCCGCAGAAAGGCGACGTTGCGGGCGTCGCTGCATCCGACCCCAGAACGGCGCTGGGATATACTGAAGACGCCGCGACCAAGCCCGACAATCTGTATCTCTACAAAGGGCGCTCTGGCACAGACTGATACCGGCCCAGCTTTTCGGTATCGGCAGAAAGGAAAAATTTCATGCACGGCATTTCCGATAGCGAAAAGCTCCACACCATCTCGGACTACTACAGCGCCTCGCAATTGAGGGCAGACCGGTGGAGCGCGCTGCGGGAAACGGCCGAGTCCCTGGATCAGGGCGGTAACGAAAAAGATCGGGACCGGGCACGGCAGTTGCTGCAGGCGCTGGCCCCGATCGAGGTGTATTTCGCTTTTCCGGGCGGATCGGCGTTCGACTATCTGCGTCGTTTGCTGGATCATGGAAACTTTGGCGATTTCTCAACCGCCGTGCGCCGGGTGTCGCGGGCGCTGACCTCAGGGGCCTATCGTCGCCGCTCGATCCCGCTGATCGCGGATGAGACCGAGGTTGATGAGTTCGAGGACGAGTCCACCCAAAGCCATGAAGCCCGCGCGCTGGGCCGCCCATATTTCGAGGTGATGATCGTTGACAAGGTCAACGAACATCAGGAACGGTTCCTGCAAACCAGCCTGCAACGGATGCGCCGCAGCGAAGATCCGTTCATCTATGAAACCGTTGTCGTTCCCAGTGTCGAGGATGCGCTGATCGGGGTTCTGTTCAACCAGAATGTACAGGCGGTCATTGTTCGCCCGGGCCTTAGCCTGAAGTCCAAGAACGAAACCAATGTTTTGGGCCGCTATATCAGTCTCTATGGCGAGGGCGCCGATCTAGATGCGCTGTCCCCCTCGGAATACGGTCCTGAAACCTGCCGCCGGATCGGCATGCTGCGCCCCGAGCTGGACGCCTATTTAATTACCGATCGCTCTGCCGAGGATATCGCGGGGCTCGATCTGGGCCTGTGCCGGCGGGTATTCTACAATCAGGAAGACTTTCTGGAATTGCACCTGAACATCCTGCGCGGAGTGCAGCGGCGCTATAAGACGCCGTTCTTCACGGCGCTCAAGGAATACTCAAAACAGCCCACGGGCGTGTTCCACGCAATGCCGATCAGCCGGGGTAAATCGATTAGTCGCAGCCACTGGATTCAGGACATGGGGGCGTTCTACGGGTCAAATATCTTCATGGCGGAAACTTCGGCCACCTCGGGCGGGCTGGATTCTCTGCTGGAACCCAAAGGTCCAATAAAAGAGGCGCAGGAGGCTGCCGCACGCGCATTCGGCTCTAAACAGACGTTTTTTGCGACTAACGGCACCTCGACCTGCAACAAGATCGTTGTGCAGGCGCTGGTACGGCCCGGAGATATCGTGCTGATCGACCGCGATTGCCACAAATCGCACCACTACGGCATGGTGCTGGCGGGGGCGAGCGTGGTCTATATGGACAGCTATCCGCTGCACGATTACTCGATGTATGGCGCGGTGCCGATCCGTGAAATCAAACACAAGCTTTTGACCCTGAAGGCCGAAGGCAAGCTGGATCAGGTTCGCATGGTGTTGCTGACCAACTGCACATTCGATGGCATCGTCTACAACGTGCAGCGGGTGATGCAGGAATGTCTGGCGATCAAAAAGGACCTTGTATTCCTTTGGGATGAGGCGTGGTTCGGTTACGCGCGCTTTGCCCCGAATTCGCGTGTACGTACCGCGATGCGATCGGCCAATATCCTGCGCGAACAATTCCGCACCCCAGAACATGCCGAGGCATATGCCAACCAGCAGGAGGAACTGAAGGGCGCGGGTGATGAAACCCTTCTGAACACCCGCCTAATCGCACCGCCCGATGCACGCGTTAGGGTCTATGCCACACAATCAACGCATAAAACGCTGACTGCGCTGCGGCAGGGTTCGATGATCCACGTCAATGACCAGCAGTTCAAAGGTGCGGTCGAAGAGGCGTTTCACGAGGCCTATATGACCCACACCTCGACCTCTCCCAATTACCAGATCATCGCCTCATTGGATGTAGGCCGCAGACAGGTCGAGATCGAAGGGTACGAGTTCGTCCAGCGGCAGGTCGAAAGCGCGATGGCAATCCGCCGGGCCGTGACGACCCATCCGCTGCTCAGAAAGTATTTCAAGCTGGTCACGGCAGGCGACATGATCCCCGAGCAATATCGCGAAAGCGGCATGACCAGCTATTTCGATCCCGATCAGGGATGGGCCGATGTTTGGGATTGCTGGGCCAAGGACGAGTTTGTTCTGGATGCCACCCGCATCACGCTGCATGTGGGCGCCACGGGCTGGGATGGGGATACGTTCAAGACCAAGATCCTGATGGATAAATACGGCATCCAGATCAACAAGACTTCGCGCAATACCGTGCTGTTCATGACCAATATCGGCACCACGCGTAGCTCAGTCGCATATCTGATCGAGGTGCTTGTCGAGATCGCCAAGGAACTGGACGATCTGATGGACGATGCCTCGAAGATGGAAAAACGGGCCTTTGAAAAGCGCGTCAGCAATCTGAGCGAACACGTCCCACCTCTGCCCGATTTTAGTCGGTTCCACGATGCGTTCCGCTGTGAAGCAGGTACCGAAGCCGGTGACATCCGTACGGCGTTTTTTCTGTCCTATGACGAAGACAATTGCGACTACGTCGAGCCCGACAAGGAGATGTTGGAACGGCTTGAAGCCGGGGAAGAGATGGTCTCGGCCACCTTCGTGATCCCCTATCCGCCGGGCTTTCCCATTTTGGTACCGGGGCAGGTGATCAGCCCTGAAATTCTCAAATTCATGCAGGAACTGGACGTCTCGGAAATCCATGGGTTCCGTGCCGATCTGGGCCTGCGCATTTTTACCGAAGACGCTTTGAAGTCAGTAAAGAACCCCTAAGGGGTCAGGGAGGACAACAATCATGCCAAAGAAGGTGCTGAAAAACATCTCGGAAATCCGCCGGTATTTCCATACCAACAAGGACCCGATCTATTTCGTATCGGCAACCAATTTCAACCTGTTGGGGCTGGATGAATGGGTGATGAACTTCACCTATATCTGCTACATGGATTGCTTCGACGGGCGACATCCGAACGTGTTTGTGCCTTCGGAAATGCCGCATGATGAGTTTCAGTCCATCGAAGACATCAACAATTATCTGCTGCAGCATAAAGAGGTCATCGACCTGGTCAAGCGGCGCGGTGGCAAGCCCAAGTTTGTCTTCCTGATGTTCGACGAGACGACCGAGAAGCTGGTCAAGGAGCTGGGCGGTCAGCTGTGGTTCCCCAAAGCCAAGCTGCGCACCAAATGTGACAACAAGATCGAAACTGTCCGTATCGGCAATAAGGCGGGTGTGCCTTCGGTGCCCAACACGCTGAGCGTTGTCAAAAGCTATGATCACCTGAAAAAGATCTGCGAAAAGGCCGGATTGGGGAATGATCTGGTGCTACAATCCGCCTTCGGCGACAGTGGCCATACGACGTTTTTCATCAAGTCCGAGGCCGATTTCAACAAGCACAAAGACGAGATCATCGGCGAAGGCGAGATCAAGATAATGAAGCGGATCGATTGCCGCGGGGCGGCGATTGAGGCTTGCGCGACCTCAGAAGGCACGATTGTTGGCCCGCTGATGACCGAGCTTGTGGGCTTCAAGGAACTTACCCCCTATCGCGGCGGCTGGTGCGGGAATGAGATTTTCTCAACCGCCTTTCCACCGAAAGCACGTGAACAGGCCCGGCAGCTGACGTTCCAGTTCGGTGAAGAACTGCGGAAATCCGGCTATCGCGGCTATTTCGAACTCGACTTCCTGATCGATAAGAAAACCGACGAACTGTGGTTGGGCGAATTGAACCCCCGTATCACTGGCGCCAGTTCGATGACCAACCACGCGGCCTTTGCGCACGCTGATGCGCCACTGTTTCTGTTCCATCTGCTTGAGTTTTCAAAGAAGCCCTTCGAGCTGGATGTCGAGGAACTGAATGCCCGCTGGGCGGATCCGGACATGATCGACAGCTGGTCGCAAATGGTAATCAAACACACCGATGACAGTGTCGACCGGATCACGCAGGCCCCACAATCGGGCATCTACAAGATGCTGGAAGATGGCCGCGTCGTGTTCGACCGGTTCGACTATCACCGCCGCGCGGTGGGCGAGAACGAAGCGTTCTTCCTGCGTATCTCGAATGTCGGTGATTACCGCTATGAGGGCGCTGATTTGGGTATCCTCGTGACTCGCGGGCGGTCAATGACCAAGGGCTTTAAACTGACGGACAAATCGAAGAAGTGGATTCATGGGATCACTTCGGCTTATACGGCTGAACCGCTGCCCGCGGCACAGCCGATGGAAGACCCCGCGTTCAAAATTATGTAGAAAGCCCTATGGCGCTTGTTTTTCGCTCAATTGACGAGGAACAGCCCGGTCCCAAGCTGGCCGGGCTGTTTGCCGAATACTGGCCCGCCTACCGCAAATGGTGGGCGCAAGAGGGGTATTCGGCCCGCCCCACCTATCGCGAATGTCTACGCGCCCTGCAAAAACACATGCCCGAGATTTTGCCGCTGTACGAAGAGATCGTCGAACTGGTCGGCGGCAGCGACAGCCAGGCACGGTTTCTCAGCTTTTACTGCCCGCCGAAATATCTTTCGGGCTGCAGCCAGGCGATTTGGCGTGGCAAGACACCGTTTCTGGTGCGCAATTACGACTACCATCCAAAAACCTTTGACGCCGCTCTGCTGAAAACCCAATGGGGCGGGCGCGGGATCATCGGGATGAGCGACGGCGTTCTGGGTCTGCTTGATGGCATCAACGATGCCGGTCTGACGGTCTCGCTCACCTTTGGCGGGCGGCGCGAGGTCGGCGACGGCTTTGGCGTGCCGCTGATCCTGCGCTATGTCCTGCAAACCTGCGAGACAACGGCCGAGGCGGTCGACTGCCTGTGCCGCATCCCCTGCCACATGAGCTATAACGTCACCGTTCTGGATGCCAAGTATAACCACAGCACGGTTTATCTAGCCCCAGACCGGCACCCGCAAATCTCGGACCAGCCGGTCGCGACCAACCATCAGGGCCATGTCGAATGGTCCACCCATGCGCGCTTTACGGCCACCGTGGAACGCGAAAGGTTCTTGCTCAACCGTCTCAACCAGCACCCGGAAAGCGAGAAGCGGTTTATCGATGCGTTCCTGCGTCCGCCGCTTTATTCAACGGCTTTCAGATCAGGTTTCGGCACGCTCTATACTGCGGTCTATCGGCCTGCGAAGAAGCAGTTGCAACTGCTTTGGCCCGGTGCCAGCTGGGACTTGTCCTTCGATGGCTTCAAAGAGGGTGAGCTGAGCCTGATGTTGCCCGACGAGGCCGAGCCTGCAGTCTGACAAGCGCGGTCGCCCTTCTAAACTTCTTGCTCTTGGACGGGCAACGCAATAATGGGAGCGCGACGCGCGGCAGTTTCAAACAAGGCCCGGCGGGATCAACACCACATATTTCTATGACGCGATAGGACCACGGAAAGCATGACCGGTACCTCCCCAAATTGGCTAAGATTGCTTCCTTACTTCGTCACCGCATTGGTGATGGTCCTGGTCTGGTCCTGGTATCTGACTGATCTGGGTGTTGGGAACATCTATCACTACGATGAATTCTACACTTATGACCGCAGTACAGGCTTTGCTCGCAATGGGGACTGGCTGGCGGTTTATTCCAACAACGAACCTAGCCTAAAAAAACCGCCCATGCAGTATTGGATGTCTGCGCTGCTGATGGAGTTTGGCGTATCTGATATTCTGGCCTTGCGCCTGCCGTCGATGATCTTTGCGCTGGGCGCGCTGATGGCAACGGCCGTACTGGCGCGGGTGATGATCCCGGACAGCCCCTGGGCCATGCTGCCTTCGGTCCTGCTGGTGGCCACGTCGCTTCAGTTCTGGCAACACGCCACATCCGCGATGCTTGATACCGGTGCGGTTTTCTTTTCGACCCTTGGAATTGCAGCCCTGCTGGCAGCATTGGAAAAGCCGAAATACTGGCCTTATTTCGGCGCAACTCTGGTGTTGGCCGCCTTGCAGAAAAGCCCAACCCCGCTGGCCTTTCTAGCGCTGGCACTACTGACGCTGAAGTTGACCAACAGATGGCAGACGGAACCGTTCAGCGAGATCTGGCAGAACAGAACGTTTCGCCGGACACTCAAGATTGCGATCCCGCTGGCCTTCGCCTGGCCGATCCTGCAAGAGCTTCGGTTCCTCTTTGGCGACTCGCTTGATGGCAACATCAAAGGCGAGATGCTGGATCGTTTTCGCCCATCGCTCAGCGATCGCGGCTTCGGGAAGCTCTATGATCTGATCATCGCGGGCGAGCCGTGGTTGCGGCTGCTGGGTTTTGTCGGCATCTGCGCTCTGCCATTTCTGCAAAAGCGGCCCAGACTTCTTGCTGCAACAGGGATAGCCGCATTTTTCGTCATCATGATGTGGGCCGCAGCCGGCAAGGTTTATGCACGCTACACCCTGCTGATCCTGCCGATGCTGATGGTCGCCGCAACCGGTTTGTTGTTTTCGGTCAAGCGCCTGCGCTGGGCCGGGATGGTGGCCGCGCTGGGTCTGGTCTTTGTTGCAGGCGGCCTGTTCTATGACCGCGATGCCACCGATCTGGGCAAGGGTCGCGTGCGTTTGGGCGTGCCCGAGGCCGAGATTCTGACCCCTTTGGGTGCAATGCTGCAGCCGGATGAAACCCTGCTGCTCTGCGCCTATGACCGCAAGTTGCGCGTACCACCCGGGGCCGCATCGGTCTTTGCTTCCAACGGTAGGCGCTTTGTCTATCTCAGACGGCTGGAGCTGCACAAATACCTCGACAGGTTCGGCTATACCACCGGCCCGCTGCGAGGGCTTTGTTCGGAGGGTGAGTTGTCTGAGCTGGCACCTGACCTGATCGGGCTCGAGACGCAGCCAACTGCGGTTGACGGTTTGGTCTATTGGTCAGCAACCGGTGTCACGCCCGCCCCTGAATAGGAGACACGGTGCAATCCGCCCCATCGCTGAACAATGCCCCAACAAGTTGCGCAGATGTTGGCCTTCGATGCGGTGGCCACTTGAATTTTCGCCGTTGATCCCGCAAAAGCCCTGAGACTGAAACAAGTAAAGCTACCCACCATGCATGCTGATCATGATGCCAACGCTGACAATCGACCCACCGTGTCGATCGTGATTCCCATGCATAACGAACAGGGGGCTGTTCCTGGTCTTATCCAGGGCATCTGCGCTGCTACGGCCGAATTGCCAGCGTTCGAGATTGTCGCGGTTGATGATGGATCGACCGATGACACTTTTGCGGCGCTGCAACAGATGCAGAAAGACTGTCCGCAACTGCGCATCCTGCAGCACAAAACGGCCGGTGGCCAAAGTGCTGCCGTGCATTCCGGCGTCAAGGAAGCACGCGCGGATATCTGCTGTACGCTGGATGGCGACGGACAGAACCCGCCGGAAGAGCTGCCAAAGATTTGGGCGCCGCTGGTGTCGGGTGGTGATGCCTCGATTGGCCTGGTGGCGGGGCAACGGGTTGGCCGAAAAGACACTGCGTCAAAGAAGCTTGCCTCGCGCTTTGCCAATGCACTGCGGGGCTGGATGCTGAAAGACGGCACACGTGACACCGGCTGCGGTTTCAAGGCGTTCCGACGGCAGGCTTTCCTTGATCTGCCCTTTTTCAATCATATGCACCGTTATCTGCCCGCCCTGTTTAAGGCCTATGGCTGGAATATCGCGCTGGTGGATGTGGCGCATCAGCAGCGTTTGTCGGGCGAATCCAAATACACCAATTTCGGGCGGGCCATGGTCGGCATCTGGGATCTGTTCGGCGTCGTCTGGCTGACCCGCCGCGCCAAATCCGTTTCCGCAACCGAGGCGTCCCGGTCATGAAAGAAACCATTCTGGAAATCCTGCACGTCGACAGCCCGACCGAGGCGCTCTGGGTCTTTATCGGTCTGGCCGGTCAGCTGATGTTCAGCGCCCGGTTTATCGTGCAATGGATCACGTCCGAGCGCGCCAAGAAATCCGTCATCCCGATGGCGTTCTGGTACCTTTCGATCGGCGGCGGGCTTATCCTGCTGAGCTATGCGATCTATCGCCGTGACCCGGTCTTTATTCTGGGTCAGTCGATGGGCCTGTCCATCTACCTGCGCAACATCTTCCTTATTCGCGCTGAAAACCGCTGATTGATCGTAACGCTTCTTTACGACCTGCCACCCATTACAAGTTTGTCGGTTGCACCCGTTCAGCGGGTAGCGGCCTACGGCTGCGTTGTGTGAACAACCTCTTATTGTTTCTGAAATTTTCGTGCTAGTATCCCGCGAATAGATTTTCAGAATTGTACTCGGAGGATATTTTCTCTTGCCCGATAGCTCACCCCGGTTGTTCAGATTGCGCCCTTTGGAAAAGACGGATCTGGGAACAGTTGCGCGCTGGTTTCAGGATATCCATGACCTGGCCCTGTTCGACCGTACGTCGCGCATTCCGCAGAACCTGGTACAGACCGAGCAATATTGGGAAGACGCGATAAACGCCTCAAAGGACTGCTGCAAATGCTGGTTCGCTATCGAATCTGACAGTGGTGATCTGGTGGGGATGACCGGGCTTGAAGCAATTTCCAGCGTCAACAGGGATGCGGTGGTTCCGGTATTTGTCGACAAATCCATCCGCCGACATGGCGTGGCGGTGCGTTCGGTTGCGCTGATGCTGGATTTCGCATTCCGGCAACTGGGCCTGAACCGTATCACCTCGTATTACCGGGCCGACAATCACAGCAGCCGTGATCTGATCCAGCGAATCGGCTGCGAGATCGAGGGCACGATGCGTCAAGCCTGGTTCGCGGATGGGCAGTTCCATGACATGGTTGTCGTCGGCATGTTGCAGCAGGACTGGATCGCGCGTCGAGAGGTGCTCGCGCAGGAGTTAGGCACCCAAACAGTGGTCAGTTTTGATGCCTCTGGGTGGTCTTGGCCCCCCGATTCCGGTGCAGATACCTAAAATGTTACGTATTCTGAGTCATTTTTTGCTAAAACAGTCCTGTCGGATTCGACATGACAACACAATTGAGTATTGCCAGTGAACACGACCGGTTCGGACGCATCAATAAAACAGAAACTAGGCGCGGTGCTTTTTGCCGACGTTGTCGGCTATTCCCGCCTGATGAGCGAGAACGAGATGGATACGTATAACGCGTTGAAGTCTTTGCTTTCGCAGCTTGAATCGGCTTGCTCAAAGTATCAGGGCAAAATCATCGAAGTGCGCGGTGACGGCATCCTTGCTTTATTCGACACGGCGACCAGTGCAGTAGAGTTCAGCATCGAACTGCATCGGATCGCTGCGGAACATAATCAGGCGCGGGATGACGAGCACAACATCAAATTTCGCGCTGGCGTTCACATGGGCGAAGTTCTGATGGACGAACGCGGCATCCACGGTGACAACGTCAATATCGCTGCCCGCCTGCAGGAGATTGCCGAGCCAGAACGGGTTTATGTCAGCGCAGCCGTCTATGAACAGATCCGTAACCGCCTGCGCTATGGCTATGAATTCCTTGGTCCCAAGCAGCTCAAGAACATCATGTCTCCGGTCGCGACCTATTGTGTCCGAACCGAGGTCGAGGGTGCAACAATGGCCGCAACCCTACGTCCTGAGATGCAGCTGGAAGTGCTTGAAAGGCCCGATAACCCGTCGGTTGCGGTGCTGCCCTTTACCAGCCAAGGCGGGGATGAAGATGACAGCTGGGTCGCCGAAGGGCTGACCGACGACATCATCATGAACCTGTCCAAATTCCGGAACCTGTTCATCATTGCCCGGAATTCCTCGTTCTTCTTCAAGACCCAGTCGATGTCGCCGCAAGAAGCCGCTCGGCGTCTGAACGTGCGCTATATCGCGCGCGGCAGTGTGCGCCGCTCGTCCAGTCGTATCCGGATCACGGCCGAGCTAATCGACGCCAACACCGAACGCACCATCTGGGGTGAACGGTTCGACCGTAAGCTCGATGATATCTTCGACATCCTGGATGAGGTGACCGAGTGCATCGTTGCCGCCACCGCAGTCATGATCGAGTCGCATGAAAAGCTGCGCATGGTGCAGGCAATCCCGTCAGACCTGCGGGCTTATGGTTCGGTTCTGCAGGGGCAGCACCATATTTTCAAATACACCCGCAACGACAACCGCAAGGCGCAGCATTGCTACGAATCCGCGCTTGAGCGCGACGGCGGGTATGCACGGGCCGCGGCGGCGCTGTCACGCACGCTCAACATCGATTGGCGCTATTCATGGACCGAAGACCCAAACAGCGCGCTGGACAAGGCCCTGTCGCTGGCTCAGCGCGCGGTGGAGCTTGACCCCACAGATGCGCGCGGGTTTGGAGAGCTGGGCTATGTGCAGCTTTATCGCAAAGAGCATGACTCGGCGATCGAATCCTACAAACGCGCCCTGCAGCTTAACCCCAACGATGCGGACATGCATTCGGACTACGCCGATGCGCTGGCCCATTGGGGCGACAACGAAACCGCCATCAAACATCTGCAGCAGGCGATGCGCCTGAACCCCTATTTCCCCGATCAGTACCTGTGGCATCTGGGCGGGGCCTATTACAATCTCAAACGCTATGACGACGTGATCTCATGCGTGAACAAGATGAACAACCCGACCGAGGGGCAGCGCGTGCTGGCCGCCAGCTATGCCCATAAGGGCGAGCTGGAAATGGCCCGCCAGATCGCCGACAAACACCGCGCAGCGCATCCCAATTTCTCATTGTCGCGCTGGGCCAAGGTTCAGCCAGACCGCCTGTCCGACGACACACAGCATTTTGTCGAGGGGCTCAAAAAGGCCGGGTTCTGAGCTGCTGCCCGATCTTGCCTATGAAAATCAACTCGCCTGTTCGCGGTCGAACTCCATGCGTAGTCGCCTGACTTCATCCATTTGTTCATGCGACCAGAAGACGAGCGGTTTCAGCATTTCAAGCAGGCTTCTGCCCAAAGGTGTCAATTCATAAGACACTGCCACTGGCGGTCCGGGATCGACGGTGCGGGTCAAATAACCATCACGTTGCAATCCGCGCAGGTTTTCGGTCAACACACTTTGTGTGATGTCTCCGATACAGCGCTTGAGATCGCCAAAGCGTTTCGGCTCATCCTCCAGCGCAAGGATGATGATCATCCGCCATTTGCCCGTCACATTGGACAGTACGGAACGGATTGAGCAGTTGGAAGCTTCTGCCTTGTTGGCAACACCAATTGGTAGCATATCAATCTCTGGTATTGTTTCGAAACTTAATCGCACAATAGCGTTACGTTGGCCTCGGTACAACTCCCTGAAAATTCGGGCAGTAGCTTCAAGCATACCAGGTCATTTTAAAGTACGTAATTGAAATGTAGTATGGATTTGCTACCACGTATCCAGTAGATACGAATCACAGGAAATCAACATGTCCCCCAAAGAACTTGTAATCGCACTTTTTACGGCTGCCTTTGCTGAACATGACCCGCAAGCAGCGCTACAGCTCGTTACCCCGGACTATATTCAGCACAACCCGCAAGTCCCGACCGGAGCCGAAGGCCTGGCCGGCCTGATCCCTTTGGTCGAACAATCCGGGATGACTGCAACTACCCACCGGGTCATCACCGAGGGCGATATGGTTGTATTGCACAGCACGTTCGACAACGCGGACGCTTTTGGTGCACCGACCCTCGCCGCCTTTGACATATTCCGCGTCGAGAATGGCAAAGTTGCTGAACATTGGGACAATTTGCAGCCCGTTCCTGAAACAACAGTGTCGGGCCGTGGCATGACAGATGGGCCGACCGAGATCACCGATCTTGAGAAAACAGAAGAAAACAAGGCGCTGGTTCTGGGGTTTGTGCGTGACGTTCTGGGCGGTGCCGCGCCCGAGAAAGCTCCGATGTATTCCGAGGTCTATATGCAGCACAATCCAATGCTTGCCGATGGGATCGATGGCCTGATCGAGGGCACCAAAGCCTGGGCAGAGCAGGGGAATGTGATCACCAAATTCGAGCCGCAGATTGTGGTGGCCGAAGGCAACTTTGTTTTTGTCGCCTCAGATGCCACCGTCAGCGGGAACCCTTGGGCCTTCTTCGACCTATGGCGAGTCGAAGATGGAAAGATCGTTGAACATTGGGACGTAGTTTCGCCTACGCCAGCCGAAATGGCGCACGAAAACGGCAAGTTCTGATCTTCGAAAGGTATGGCGGGTCAGGCATAAATGGCCCGCCTACCTAAAGCAGACGTCGGAATAAAACCAAACGTCAATAGGTCAGGATCATTTCAGCCGTCCTATTCACCACGTGCCTTTGCGCCGCTGACTTTGGCACCTGACACCTTAGCACCGGACACCTTGGCCCCGCTGACCTTGGCGCCCGAGACCTTGGCCCCGCTCACCTTGGCGCCCGAGACCTTGGCTCCGGACATCATCGGTGCGTCATACTCAAAATAGACGTCCAGCAGCACGTCTTCGATCTGACCGGCTGCGATATCCATGCGGATGGTGTAATCGGCCTGATCGTAGTTCCAGACGCGAATATCATTGGCCATCTGGTAATCCGCTGCCGCGACGCCCGAAACCGAGGGGTTCATCGGCGCGCGTGCGGCCTGTTGTGTGGTGTCCGGCGCGTTAGCGTCATTGCTGGTCTGCAGCTTGAAGCCATGGGGCAGGTTGCCACCCGTCGCGCTCTCGCCTTCGCCATGCACCAGAAAGATCGTGGGCTCCGGCATCTCGTAATAGGTGCCGTCATAGGCGAAGCCGTAAATCCGGGCCAGTCGTGCATCGCCTCCGAACTGGTCCCCGATGAAATTATTGACGCCGCGACCCCTCCGGCGGCCATCCTGTTCGATGAACAGCTGTTCCGAGTGCCGGTTCGCGATCTGCTGCCAGTGGGTATGCTTGAACTGACGTCCACGGCGTATATAGACAAACGAGTCGTGCGGAACCTTCTTCCGCTTGTCGAACTTGAACTTGTCGCCGTCCTTGATGACCTTGTAGATTCCGGACTTTTCGTTTGCCGCATCCCCGACCTGGACCAGAACACGATCGTCTTCCCGGACATGTACGCCGTCGATTTTGGTGAATTTCTTACTGAAGTCGTAGTCTTCCTCAACCTCTTCGGCCAACCGGACCGAGCGTTGTTTCAGTTTTAAATCACTTAACTCTCGCCCAAACAGTAATACCTCGGAAAAACTGAGTAAGGACTCAGACATATCACTTTCTCCCTATCGGGGGTCGACGCTGCCGATTGCCTCGCCTGTCCCGGTTTGCGCATTCAGTGCGCGTTGAATGTCACTATTATCACCCCGTGCGCGTAACCTGCCACAATAGCGGGGGAAAAACAAAGACTTTAAGGTTCATTCACCTCGGGTGACAGCGTACGAACCGACGCGGCATGGCTCGTGCCGTCGGGCTTGGTCAAACGGGGGCCGGGCGCTGTCAATCCGATGTGGCGCATGCGGAAATTGCCTTCGATAATCTGCCGGAATGCGCCGCCGGTGACCTCGTGATCGACCATGACCAAGGCGCGTTCAACGCCGAAGTAGCTCAGCATATCGGGGTCCAGTTTCTCCCACGCATCTGCAAGATAGGACCCCAGCAAATCACGCGCTTCGATCAGGGCAACCCGAAAGCCTTCGGGGTCGGCTGCGTAATGTTCGTCGAACAGGTCCTGCATGATCGCATTGTATTCGTCGGTCCCTTCCAACTCGTCCGAGAGCTCCTCCATCTCCGGGTCGATCACGTCATGTGCTACCAGTCGTTCGTGGTAGATATCGACCAGAATATCGAACATCGCCCCGGTCAGTGGTTCCGACAGGGCGTGTTCGCTGGACCATCCATGCGAGAATTCAGAAAGCGTCCGGTCATTGGCGGCGATCCGGATTTGCGAGTTCTGCGACAGCTCGGCAAAGCGGCTCAGCCGGTTATAAGTATAAAGGTTGCCGCGTGTGTTTTTCAGCAATTCATCCACGACCGAGCCGAAATGCAGCGACGCCAACAGCGCCACCATATCGGCCGCCGATTCATGGAACCCATAATATTCGCCGGTCGCATCCTCTTCGGATGGCATGCCGACCACGCTGTAGATGATGGCATGGCCGATCTCATGCGCGACCACATCGAAGTTCAGGCTGTAGGGGCGGTATTCGTCACCGATATCGCGAGTGCCACCGGTTTCCAGAAATCCCCAACCGATATGCGCGTTATCTAGACTTGGCAGCAACGATAGCTCAAGCCGCTCGAAATCACGCGCGAAATGCCAGGGGATCGGGCGATTAAAATAGCCCTCCCACACATCCATGGTGAAATGGGCCGCTCCGAACAGATGGGCGGCTTCAAAGGCCGGGTCCTCGGGATCGATATGGATGAAATTGCCAAACTCATCGGGCTCGGGCGGCGGCAGGATATAGCCGTCCCAGGCGGGCAGATACATCTCGGGGCCGTCTTCACCCTCGATCATCGCGCCATATGGGGTCGTTTTGTCGACCGGGTACATCGCATACATGCGGGGGCCCGATGGGCCTGGGCCTATGGTCCCTTGCGGGGCCGATATTTCGACCAGTTCGGGCTTGGAATTCGGCTCTAAAAAGGGCGATTGCGGATATAGTAAGAACCGCGTGCCGGGGGGGTCATTCTCTGAATAGTCGGGCCAGATTGCCAATTTTCCCTCCCGTTATCCGCCGGCGTGCAGACCGGCTGCCAATCCGGGCTCTTGGTCAACCGGATCGCCACCAGCTTGGCAAAACATGAACTCGGCGGCAATCAAATCAACCAAGGCATCGCGCCCCTCAAGGCCAAGCCCGATCGCGTAGGAGTCAAGATCATCCGGCACCCTCTGGTCAAGACGTGTTTCAAAATACCAGATCAAGGCGCGCGTCCGGGTTGCAGCGTTGCTTTGATCCGGCAACAGCGCCGATTTGCGCTGCGCCCGGTCGCGCAACGCGCTGTAGTCGCCCGAGCGTCGAAGCTCGGCTAGCAAAGCGGCATCCATTGTCTCGGCCAGCGTTTGGATTGCGATATCGACACGGGATTTGTCGGCCAGCATCGCCTCGTACTGCACAAGGGTCAGGTCATTTTCTTCCAGCCATTCAAGCAAATCCGCATGGCGGGGTAGCCGGGCCTCCAGCCGATGTTCGGTCATCTGCTTGACCACGGCGTCTTTATCCGGGTCCAACCCCTGTCGGCGGGTCTCGTCCTTAGACAGCAAGCCTAACGCTGCGCGATCACGCAGATGCGCGTAGAGAACCGGATCAAGCCGCAGCTCATCCACTAGCGCCCGCGCCTCGCTATCCTGTTGTGCGGCTTCCCCATCCACACGAGCGCAGAGGTCACGCCAGACCAGCGTCCGTTCGGTGCGATGTGAGTCTGACACATTCGTTCCAGCATTCAGAAAGCGGGCCATCTCAGCCAGCATCGCGCGGGCGTCATCCCCTTTCGCATCCACCTGCCCCTCGGGCAACCATCGTTGAAAGGGTTGCGGGTCCGAAGCGCCCTCAAGGATGCGATCCCAAACCCGGTCACGGTAGTGCAGGTCTTTCGCCTTTTGCTGCAACGCGTCGCCCGTCTCAGACGACAACACACCCGCTGTCTTGGCTTGCGCAATGGTGGCGCGGATCGAGACCATAGGCTCGCTCAGCGGTGGAAAGCCAAGCTCGGGAGGGCCGTGCAGCACCGCTACCTCGTCATCATCTTCGATGGCACCATTCAGGTAACCCTCAAAAATCTGGCCGATCCCGATCATCCCGAAATCCGCCAGCTCTGCCGCGCGCAGCGCACCCATGCTGGCACTGCCAAAGACCGGTATACCTTGCTCCAAGGCCCACAGTATTTCCTTGTGCCAGACCGAGGGCACCCCGTCGAAATACCCGTCTATAATCCCGATCGCACGCGGCTTTTCCCGCACTGCCCGATACACATCGCCCTGCTGAACCGGGGGTAGAATAGTGGCGTTCAGATGTTCGCGCACGGCTTCGGCCCGTAGCGTCGGCCCGACAAAGACAACCACACTCATGACATCACCGCTCGCGCACGGGGGCCTGCGACAAAGTCGGGATCGTCATGGGGCGCTTCCAAGCCCGGTATCACCGCGCGCACCACTGCGATGTCAATTTCGGGTCGCGACAGATCAACAGTGACCACCTGATCTATGCCTGCCTCGGACAGGCGCGCCAGCAACAAAGACAGGTCATCCGTGAACGATCCGGTCACGTAGGTTGGGCATTCGGTGAAATCACCGATGGGCGCCGAGCCATCGATCAGTTCGCGGATGTATCCGCTGCGCCAGTTCCGGGCAGTGTCCGAGAACTCTTCCGGGTCCAGATCATCCCGCGCCCCTGAGATATAGGTCAGCCGTGTTTGCGCCGCTTCGGTCAGCGCCCGCAGTAGGGCAATGGCGCGATCCGGGTGGCAGCCGTCGCCGATGCCGATATGGCCCGTGGTGCCTCCGTCCTCACATATCGCGCAGCGAAAGCTGGCGATGCCGATGTCCGAGGTCGTGTCCCAGATTCCCAAATCAAGCCCCGCCGCAGAAATCTGTTCCATCGCCTGAAGGCAACGCGGGTCGTCCACTGTACGGGGATTAACACGCGGGGTTGCGCCCTGATGGTGCCACAGCGTTGTGGCGTCACGCTCGATCAACTCGCAGATCGCGTGGCAACTGGCTTCGGTCAGGTTGTTGCCGGACGCCAGCCCGTTTGTCGTTCGCGGAAACACCCGCTGCCCAGCCACGGGCGAGGTGGTATAATCGGTGTCCACCATCTCATACGGCACCCAGCAGGGCTGGCCCGAGGGCAGATCGCGCCCCAGCACCCACAGTATCGCCTGATGAGGGTCGAACTGCCCGCCGGTGACGCTGGGCAGACGGTCGGCATCGACCACATACTCCACCGCCAGATCAGCAAAGCTGGACAGCCGTAGCGGCAGTTCGATCCGCTCTGCGTGCCAGGATTCAATCGCTTCCATCACGCCCGAAGCCCGGGCTGCGCTCAGCGACAGCCCCTTGCCCAGCGACACCGCGACCGAGCGCGAGTTTGGCCGCGTCACCATCACTGTCGGCAATCCAACCCGGTCCAGTCCCGTCAGGTTGGCGATCCGGGTTATGCCCATCTGCTTGAGGAATGGTTTGACGATGGCCAGGGTCTCTTCCGGGTCGCGCAGCCGGTGGGTGTCTAGCACATAAGACTTCTGCGAATTCCCGGACATCCAAATGACCTTGCCAAATATCTGATAAACCACCGTAACCCGCCGGGCGGATCATGTTGGCGTCAGGATGCGGGATGAATGCGTAGTGGTCAACCGCGCACCGGCCCGGCAATCCACGCTTGCATGACCCGCGCGCTGCCGTTAAACGAGCTTCCGCATCGCCTCAATAGCTCAGCTGGTAGAGCAGGTCCTTCGTAAGGACAAGGTCGGGGGTTCGAGTCCCTCTTGAGGCACCATCCCCTTACGACAAGCTTTACCCGCGTTCAGATACTCATCTCGATACGCGCGCCCGGAAAACGCGATATCAGCGCGTTTGCTTTGGCACGTGGGGTCAGGCATAGGGCGGTTGAGAGCCCGTCTGCCAATGCTGCCTGCGAGGCTGAGATTGATACAGCCTGATAGGGCGCACCCAACCCTTTCGGGTTCAGGATATGCCCCTGATCGCCCTGCAGCATGGTGCCTTCGGGGGCCGAGGTTGCGACGGCGCGGTCCTGCAGTGTGATCCGTTTGGCGACAGCACCGTCGGGCTTGGCCAGCCCGACGCGCCACGGCTCGCCATTGCTCCGCTGGCCAAGGGCGGCGACCTCGCCCATATCCACCAGCACATCGCGCAGATCGAAGGATCGCATCAAAGCGGCAATCCGGTCAGTGATCGCACCTTGAGCAATTCCGTTCAGGGTAATCGCCGAGCGTCCGGGATGCGGCAGGCGGATCTCACCGGCGCTTACGTGAACCTTGTCCCAACCAATCGTCTGGCGTGCACGTTCCACCTGCGGCCCCGCCGCGCCACTGGCGAGTGCTAGCCACAGCGGCTGGATCGTCGGATCAAACGCCCCGCCCGAAGCGTCGTGAAGCGTGGTACACAGGCTCAGCACCTCCAGCAGCTCAGGCGCCGGGGTGACCAGGTGGCCGATCCGGTTAAGCTGACTGATCTGCGAGTGCGTCCGGTAGAGACTGAATATATCCTCCAGCCGATTCAGCTCTGCCTCGACCGCAGCAAAGATCGGCGCGGCCTGTGCGTCTGTCGAGCCTTCCAGCCTCAGGCTGGCGGGTGCGCCCAGCGCGATACCGCGCCATTGGGCGACGTTGCCAGCAGCGGCGGGTACGGCGGCGCAGGCGGCTGAGATGGCCAGGAAACGGCGGCGGGTCAGAATGGTCATGCGGGCGTCTCCAGCGCGAGGTTCAAATCGACGGGGCCCAGCACTTCGGCATCGGGAATATCAGACAGTGGCAGGGCGACGCCGCCATATTCGGCAATGAACGCCTCTGCCGCGGCGGGGTCGCCAAAGGGCACGACTTCTCGCGCACCCATGCCACCGGCCACATCGGCGCCGACGACAAAGGTCGCACCATCGGCGGCGATCCAGTTGGAAATCCCCGGTTGCCGCCAGCTGGGTGCGACGCTCATGTCACTGACATAGACAGCGGTGATCTTGGCGTCACGTTCGGGGCTTTTCAGATAGGCCAGCATGTCGCGCACCTGCGCAAAGAACAAAGGCGCGGGATAGCCTTCCAGATGGATCTGCCCTTTGGGCCCGCCATGTTCCGCGATGTTCATCTGGCAGAAATAACTCAGCGCATCCGGGGTGAGATCAACCGGGTCGGGGGCTTCGGCCACCTCTTCTTTGCAGGCCGTCAACGCGACCAGAGCGATCAGGGCAAGGTATCTCATGGCTCAACTCTCCGAAATGCGAGACGCGCAAGGGCAAAGCCCAGCACCGGCCAGATCAGCAGCGAGGCAGGCGCGGCCCAAACGGGCAGAGCTTGCGCCGCCCCGGTCATGCCGGAGGCCATGGCAACGCCCTCGGTTGCGGCGATGTTCCACAAACGGAATGCGTCGGCCGGGTTGGCCACCATCACCCATGGAAAGACGGATTGGGTGAAGGTGCCGCCCTTGTCCATGACGACGGCCCCCAACAGGCCCAAATCATAGAGGACGACAAAAACCAGCCAGAGCCCGGCCGACAAACCTGCCGCCGCCGTGGCCCCCTTTGCCAGGGCGGACAGCAAGTATCCAAGCGCCAGAAAGACAGCGCCCAGCAGGATAGATGTGAGGATCAGGCGGACCAGAGCCATCAGGCTTTCCGGACCCGCGCCGCCAAAGAAGGCGGCCACTGCGCCTGCGGTGCCGAAACCGATGGTCATGGCGAAGGCCAATGCGGCCAGATGGGCGGTGAACTTGCCCAGCAGGATTTCTCCGCGCCCCGCCGGGTAGGACAGTAGCAGCGACAGGCTGCCGCGATCCACGTCGCCCGCGATGGCGTCAAAGGCGATCATCAGCGCCAGCAGCGGCGCAAGATAGACCGACAGCGTGGTCATCGACGCGACCGAGACGGTCAGCATGTCGACTCCCAACGTGCCGGTTGGTGCGCTGCCCGCAAAGGTCAGCGCCAAAGCGAACAGCACCATGATCAATGTGGCGACCAGCAGCCAGCGATTGCGGCGCAGGATCAGCATTTCGGTGCGGGTGATGGCGAGGAAGCGGGTCATTGCAAATCCTCCTGTGCGTAGTGGCGATAGAGGTCTTCCAGCTTGGGCGGGGTCATTTCCACATCCGCTACAGCGTCGCCCAATCCGGCGATCCGGCGCAGCGCCTCCATCTTGTCTTCGGGTGCGCAGAGCAATTCAACGGATGCCCCATTGATCCGGTTGCCACCCAGTTCGGCGGCCAGCACATCAGGATTGGCACTGGCGCGCACCTTCAGGCGGATCGGCAGACCGGCCAGAGCCGACAAATTGTTCAGGGTGTCATCAGCGACCATCCGGCCCTTGCGCATGATGGCGATGCGATCAGTACGGGCCTCGACCTCGGTCAGCGCATGGCTGGCGATTAGAACGGCTGTGCCTTGGGCAGCCAGCTCGTCGATGATGGCGTACAGGTCCTGCCGAGAAATCGGGTCCAGCCCGCTTGTCGGCTCATCCAGCAAGGCCACTTTCGGCTGACCCAGCAGCACCTGCGCCAGACCCAAACGTTGCCGCATGCCTTTGGAATAGGTGCCGATCCGACGGTCCAATGCGTCGCTGAGACCAACGCGCTCCAACAGGCCAAGCACGTCGGCCTTTGCACCTGAAAGCTGCGCAAACAGGGTCAACTGCTCGCGCCCCGTCAAGGCGGGATGAAATGACACCGCCTCGGGCAGATAGGCCGTCTCGCGACGCGCCTGCGCGCTGCCGGGGGTGGCATCTCCGATCCGAATGGCTCCGCCATGGATCGGCGTCAGGCCGAGGATGGATTTGATCAGCGTCGACTTGCCCGCGCCGTTATGGCCCAGCAGCGCAACGCGCTGACCGGGGGCAAGAGAGAGGGTGATATCGTCAAGAACGCGAGTTTTCCCTCGGTCCTTGAGAACATGGTCGATTGACAGGGCCTTATCCGTCATGAGGCACCTTTTTCATAGTTGGGGGTTCAGGGGCTTGCATCAATGGGTTGCTGTCCATCACGCCCCCCGGCAACAACGCCGGGAAGGCCGATTGCGACCAGCGCACCAGTTGCACGGCAGGGGAGCCGAGCAACAATTTGGCTGAGGGTTGGGTCCACAGCACATGGTCCATACTGTCATTGGGGCGATAGGGGGCATCGGCAATGCCGTTGCCATCCACATCATAAGCGGCGAAATCGGACCAGTAGTTGCCGCGTCCGTCTTCGGACCACTCGACCCATTTGGTCGAGACATATTTCACCTGCGTCCGGTTTCCGATGAATGAATTGCCAACGATGCGGTTGCGCTCGCTGCCAGCGGTAAATTGGATTCCGATGCCGCACCCCTCAAACCAGTTATCAGTGAACTCGTTCTTGTTCGAGTTATAGAGGAAGGTGCATTTCTCTTTCGCACCTTTCACAACGTTTCCGGTGATGGTGCTTTTGTTGGCGTAGTTCAGCATGACGCCATGTTCGCGGTCGCCGATCGAGACGTTATTGGCCACGGTCACATTGGTCGTGAACATCACCGCGTAGCCCAGATCATTGCCGATCGAGACGTTGTCGCTGACCACCGAATTGTCGGCATACATGTAATGCACGGCAAAACGCAGATCGCGAAACAGGTTGCCGGTGAAGGTGTTCTTCTTCGACGAGTTTACAAAGATTCCGTCGCGGCCATAGCGAATATCGTTGTCCTCAACCACCGCACCCGGCGCGTTCCAGACATAGACGCCATTGCCACGCTCGTTCATGCGCTGGTCTTGCCGCCCTTCAATCCGGTTTCGCCGGACGATACTGTCCTTGGCCCCATGGATGTCGATGCCATAGAGATTGCCCAGCAGCACATTGTCTTCGACCACCGGCGCATGGGCCGTCTTGGTCAACTGGATGCCGCTGTCGATCCCGTCATGGTCCGAGCCCGATCCGATCACCGTCAGACCGCGCACGGTCACACCCGGCCCGGTCACGGTGATGACGCTGCCTTCGCCTTGTCCGTCGATGGTGGCCTGTCCCAGCCCGTCAATCGTGACGGGCCGGTCCAGAACCAGCGTTTCTGTGTAAACGCCGGGGCTCAGGCGGAGGGTGTCCCCATCCGCCGCCTGCGCCAGTATCTCGTTGATGGCCCCTGCCCGGTTGGGCACATCCCAATCCGCCGCCCAAAGGGGCGAGCCGAGCAGGAGCGGTATGAGCAGGGACCAACGCATGGTTATGCGCTCCGCGGCTCAACGAACATCCGGCCGCGCATCTCCATGTGCAGCGCGTGGCAGAACCACTGGCAATAGAACCAGTGCACGCCCGGACGGTCGGCAATGAAGGTGACCGAGGCGGTGGCCTGCGGCGCAACCTCCATCGCGATGCCGAAGTTCGACAGACACAAACCGTGGGTCACGTCATCCACGTCATCCAGGTTGGTGACATACAACGTTACCTCGTCACCCTGTTTGACGGTGAACTTCTCAAGGCTGAACACCGGCGCGGTCGAGGTCATGTAGACCCGCACCTTGTTGCCATCGCGGATCGGCTCCTCGGCACCCTCTTCCAGATCGACACCATCAGCCTCGGCCTGTTTGCGGGCATCTTCCCACATCGGGTCGTTGCGATCCCAGACATTGACCGGGTTCACCTTGGACCGGTGCACGAGGATCGAGTCATGCGGTTCCGCAAAGGTCGGCCCGTCATGGACCACCTTCATCTTATCACCCGAGATGTCGATCAACTGCTCGTTTTCCGGCTTCAGCGGCCCGACGTTCAGGAAGCGGTCCTTCGAGAACTTATTCATCGAAATCAGCCACTTGCCATCAGCCTCAGCCGTTTCGCCCATCGAGGTCGAATTGTGGCCCGGCTGATAATGCACATCCACTTTGTCGAGGATCGGATCAACATCCGCACCACTGTAGGCTTCGATGGCCTTGGCGATGTCCCACTTCACCACCTGGCTGTCCAGAAACAGGGTGGTGTAGGCGTTGCCTTTGCCATCAAACGCGGTGTGAAGCGGGCCAAGACCCAGCTGCGGTTCCGCCACGATGGCCGAGCGTGGATCGGCATTGTCGGCAAACAGCGCATCGACCTTTTCCACATCGATCACGGATACGGTCGGGGACAGCTTGCCGTTGATCATGATGTGTTTCTTGTCGGGTGCTGCGTTCACTCCGTGCGGCGAGTTCGGGATCGGGATGTAACGGGTCAGGTTACCGCCCGCCTCTTTGCGCCCGTCCACGACCTTGACGCCGTTCAGCTCCTGATAGTTGCCAGCAGCAATCGCGTCTTCGATGCCTTTCAGGTTGAACACGACCACGTGGTCCAGCTCATTCTCGGTCATCTCGGCCAGGTTCATACCCATTTCCGAGTTATACGAGGTCGAGAATGCGTATTTGCCCTGATAGTCGCAGTCAGTGTTGTCGAGGTTGCCCGACACCATCACCTGCCATGCGATCTCCATCGTATCACCATCAATGGCGGTGAAGATGTTCACATATTGCGACGGATCGTCGAGGATCTCACCATCATTGACCAGCGGGGCCTCGTGTTCGCCATTGGCGAAAATGTAACCGGTGCGCGGGTATTTCTGCGGACGCAGACCGTGGATGTCATGCGCGTTCGGGATTTCGATGATCTTGTCGCATTTCATCACGTCGCAGCGGATGCGCGCGACGCGTGTGTTGGCCTTGTCATTCATGAACAAATAGCGGCCATCATAGGTGCCATCGGTGAAGGACATGTGCGGGTGGTGCAGGTCGCCATTGTCATAGGTGACTTTGCCATTGGCGGCCAGGTACTGCTTGGTCTCGGGTAGCAGCCCTTCGGTCAGGATCTTCAGCGACTCGTTGGTTTGGCCCCAGCCGGTGGCCGAGCAGCGGTTGAATACCGGAATGCGCATCAACTCGCGCATCGACGGCACGCCGAGGATACGCACCTCGCCGGTCTGACCCGAGGACCAGAAGCCGTAATATTCGTCCAACTCGCCGGGCTCCAGCGCGGCATTGGCGGCGGCGCTGGCCTCTTTCGCGGTCATCAGGGTGCTGCCCAGACCGGTTCCGGCCAACACGGCGCCGGTTGCAGATGCACCCAGCAGTCCGCGGCGTGTGACGTTCAGTTTCTTATCGTGTTCCGACATGATCGTTCCTCCTTTTTAGGAAACGGTTTGCGGTTTGGCGTTCGGATGGTTCGCCGGTGGTTGTCCGAGGGGGGTTTTCGGTTGAACCGACCCTGTCTTGGCCCGCCGTTTCAACTGGCGGATAACGACGGGACATTTGTCCTCGGACTGGTAGAGCACCTGACAATGCAGGCAGGTGACGCACTCGTTCGGATTGATCTCACCGGTGGGGTGGATCGCCTGAACGGGGCATTCGTTGGCGCAGGTCTGACAGGGGGTGCCGCAATCCTTGTAGCGGCGCAGCCAGTCGAACATGCGGATACGGGCAGGGATCGCCAGCGCACCACCCAAGGGGCAGAGATAGCGGCAATAGAACCGTTCGATGAACAGCCCGATCCCCAGCAGGGTCAGCGCAAAGACCACGAAGGGCCAGTCGCGCATGAACTTCAGAATGATCGCGGTCTTGAACGGCTCGACCTCGGCATAGGTTTCAGCCAGCGGGATCGAGACAAAACTGATCCCGAACAGCACGAGGAAGATCATGTATTTCGCGGGCCAGAGCCGCTCATTCAGGCCCCAGGGCAGAGTCCATTGCGGCACCTTGAAGGCCCGCGCGATCTTGTTGGTCAGTTCCTGCAGCGCGCCAAACGGGCACAGCCAGCCGCAATAAGCACCCCGACCCCAGAACAGCAGCGCGGCAGCGACAGCGAACCATTGGATGAAGACCAACGGGTCCAGCAAGAAGGCATCCCAGGAGAAGCCGGTGCGCAAGCTGCCTGCCAGCGCCATCAGGTTCACCACGCTCAGCTGCGCATTGGCGTACCAGCCGATGAAGAACAGCGTCATGGTCAGGTATCCGATGCGGAACCAATAGAAGACGCGGGCGTTCATGGTGGCGTGGAACTGGAAGAAGAATGTCGCCGTCAGCACCAAAAGCATGACGCCCAGCACCCCGATCTCAACCGTGCGGTCCTTCCAGATGCGTTTCCAAAGCGCGGCCTTGGCTGCCGCCTCGCCGGTGGCGTCATCGACAACTACTGGCGCTGCAACGGGCAGCAGATACTGCTCGGGCAGTTTGTAGCCCAGATCGAAGGTCAGAAAGGTCTTCTCAACCGCGCCTACAGCCCGCTGCGCCAACAGTTGCAGGCGGAAGGGCTCGGCCGGATCAAACTCGGCCTCAGCGGGGATCTTGAAGATGTCCAATTCCGTGAAGCTTGGGGCATCGGGTGCCGCAACCTTGCCCAACCGGCGCTGCTGCTTGTCGAAGAATCGCACCGAATTGTCGCCTTGGATCAACTGAATCCGGTCGAAAATCCCGCCCCGGACATAGCCCGATCCCTTGAAGCTGTAGGCCCCACGCCCCAGCACCAGAATGGCCTGCTCGCCTTCGTCCAGCCAGTCGACCATGTTTTGATATTCGGCCTCACCCAGCAGCGACTTGCCGATCGACGGCACGGATACCAACGCCATATGCATATCAATATAGGTGTCATCTGGTTCGCCGGGTTCAGGGCGTTTGATGGCGCGCTGATCTCCGGTGGCTTCGAACGCAGCGTTGACCTGCCCGATATCCAACGTTAGTCGCCGGACCGAGCCGTTGCCGGACAGGGTGGTCCAGTCGTATACCGCATCCTGCGCCAGATCGACTTCGCGTTTCGGCCCATCGGCCTGCAGCGGAGACAAACCGCCCAACCCCAGCGCCCGCGCCACCTTGATGCCGCCGCGCACAAGACTGTCATCAATCACCATGATCGTGACGGTGGCCCCCGAGATGATATCGAGGTCATGCCCCTCACCGCCGGTTTCAGCCTCAACCTTCAAGTCCAGACCGGCATAGCCTTCGGTCAGCTCAACCATGCGCGCGTTGGGGATGCCAATCAGAACGATGGGCTCCGAGTGTTTGACCAATTGCACACCGGTCAGCACCGCTTGATCATCGATGGCGGCGACCACATGGATCGGTTTGCCGGAATAGCCGGTGGTGCCAACGAAGTCAGAGGTTAGGAAGGCCCAAGCAACGGTCTCGCCGGCCTTCAGAACGGGTGCAACCGGAACGTCATCGCGGACCGGCCCAATGGCATCAGCACCGGGGGCCAGATCGGCGGGTTCAATCTCGGGCAGGAAGCTGGCGAGGCTGTCGGCATGGGCACTAATCGCCATCAGGCAGGACAGGGCAAGGGCCAGCATTATATGGATTGCGCGACTTACGACCACGGCGCACCTCCGATACTTAGGGTGGACGCCATGGACGCGCGCAGGGCGCGTTCAGCAGTTTCTTGGGTCGGGCGCGGAGGTCCCCGGGTTTCGGGCCACAGCTTATGCGACTTGTACAACATGGAAGATTTGCTGTTCTGAAGCTGTACAACACGGAAGTTTCCGATTTGCGGTATCTGCACCAGCTCGGGTGCGGGCGCTGCACTGGTGACAGCGCACAGCGCGCAATCGGCGCATTTTGGGCAGTACGCGGTCGGGTCTTCGGTGTCCTCCTCAAGATCAACTTCAACCCAGACCGCGCCGCCTTCCGAGCAGATCTCCATCCAGACACTTTCACCGGGACTCGCCAGCACCGGTCCAAAGGCCTGCAACAACAGAAGGAATATGCCTGCCAACCCACATGCCGCGCGAGTTGCGCGTACAGGGAGATTGTGCAGAGGGATCAGGGCAGGCATGGAGTCTCCGACTCGGAAAGCTATGCCTTTGGGGTATTGGATTCTACCGAGTCGCGACTTGACTTAGGTTAGGTGAAGCAAATTTCTGATTTTCTTTTCAAATCAATCGTCTGCCTCATCCATCAGGCCACGCACCCAGCGCCCTGCCAGCCATGAGGCGGGCACGCCCAAGGGGATGGACCATAAGATCGCAGGTACTGGTTCAATCGCACCAAACCCCGCGCTGTGCAGGATCAGCCCAGCCAGAAACAGGTTGATGGCCACGGTCAGAGCCGTGGCCGGATAAAGCAGGATGGCCAGCTTCCAGACCGGCCATTTGCCTTCAGTGGCTGGTGCCTTCCGAGAAGGTGATTTTGTTCCAGACATTGTACTTCCCAGACGGTTTGCGCATCGGCAGGCGGCGGACCTCTTCCAGCGTTTGCGCGTCATAGACGATCACCGCGCCGTCATCTTCCCAGATCGAAACCAGCGCGTGACTGCCATCCTTGGTGAATTCTACATGCGCCACGGTCTTACCCGGCGCGGGGCGCAAAGTTCTCACGATTTCAAGGCTTTGCTTGTCGATCACGTGCATGGCATCCTTGTTCGGGCCAAAGAACACATCGGCCCAGACGTAAGGCGAGTTCTCTTGGCTGCGCATGAAAAATCCTGGCCCTTCGGTTTTGATCCGCTTGACGGTTTCCCATGTTCCCATGTCGATCACCGAGACCGTGCCATCGGTCAGATGCGGCGTAGCCATCACGGTGGTGTCGCCCTGCTGCCAGGTGATCCCCGAACCTAAGTGAGGCATCCCCGGCAGGTCCAGATCTGCGATCTTATGACCGATCACCAGATCAATCACCTGCCCGCCCTTGCCATCACGCGAGGCGCCCATAACGTATTCATAACTCTGATCGAAAAAGAAATCGTCCAGGTAATCAGGCGTGGTGATCTTGCGCACGGGGAACGGGTCAGGGTTCTTGAACTGCCCCTCGATGCGGAAATCGTGGCCAATACCGGATTGCGGCGGGTTGGCCCCGTAGAACACCTCCCAAATCTCGGGGACATCCTTCAGCGCCAGAACAAAGCTTTCGCGCGGTGGTGCCTGATAAACGGCGGAAACACGGCTGGGAACGCCCTTTTTGCTTTTGACTTCAATGACTTTCGCGACCGACAAGTCCTCTGTCGACAGCAGGGTCAGTGAGTTCGGTAAATAGTTCGCTACTGCCACCCATTTGCCGTCACCCGACATGGCGATGTTGCGGCTGTTTAACCCCGCGCGCACGCGGCCCACCTGTTTCAGCGCCCAGATATCATATTTCTGCACCCAGCCATCGCGCGACATGATGAAGACATAGCGCCCATCGGGGCTGAACTTCGGCCCACCATGCACGGCGAACGGGGTTTCGAACCGATCCAGAACCTCGAACGTATCGCCGTCCAGCACACTGACATGATGATCGCCTGTTTCCACCACCAGCGTGATGTTCATCGGGTCGCTGTCCCAGACAGGCGCGTCAACCGATAGGTACTCATCATCCAGAGTCCGGCTGGCCATGATATCGGCCTCGCCCCATTCGGGATCGGTCTCCAGCGGAGATTTCAACCATCCCGCCAGTTCCTCGATCTGCAACGCGTCCAACTCGTGCGAAAACGCAGGCATCTGGGTGGCCGTACGCCCTTCGGCAATCACCGCCGCCACGCGTGGCCCACGCATCCGTTTCAACGTCTCGGGGATCAGCGCCGGACCGACCCCACCCAGACGGTTTTCACCATGGCATGAGGCACAGAATTCGGCATAATCCAAAGGTGCATCAGCCCAAGCTGCGCCGGTCAGCAGCAGCGAGCAGAATGTGCCGATTTTCAAGGTGTCAAAAGAATTGATGCGCCGGATCATGGCTTTTCCCTCGGAACGGCGTGACCTGCAGACGCTCGCCTGCGCCCTGCACGCCGATTTCTTCGTTTGATAGATAGCAGGCCGGGTCCTCGGCCCACGGGTCGCCGGTCAGTTGCAAGGCACGGATGCGGGTGTTGCCGCCGCAGACATCCTTTAACTGACAGGCCCCGCAACGCCCCTTCAAAGGACGCGGACGGGTACGCAGCATGGCGAGCATCGGGTCATCGCTGGTCCAGAGTTCCGAAAACGATTTGGTCTTCACATTGCCAACAGTGTAATCGGACCAATAGGTATCGGGATGCACGCGGCCGAGGTTGTCGATATTGGCCACGCCCGAACCGCTAGAGTTGCCACCCCACGCCGCAAGATGTTCCCGCACATTGGCAGCTTTGTCATGGTCGAAATGCGACCGAACCCAGTTCAGGAAATACCCGGCATCGGCATCGTTATTGCCAGTCACGATATCCAGCGGACGGCCGCCCGAGACGGCTTCCCACGCACGTTCCAACAACAAATCCAAACCCTTACGGGTGCGCAAATGCTCGGCATCCTCGCCTCGGTTCTTGTCACCGCGCCCGGCATAGACGAGGTGAGACAGGTAGAACTTGTCGACACCCTCATCGTCGCACAGTTGCAGCAGGTCAGGCAGGTGATGTTGCGTACCTTCGGTCAGGCAGAACCGCAGGCCCACCTTGATACCGCGTTTCTTACATTCGCGTACGCCGCGCAGAGCATCGGCAAAAGCCCCTTCGACGCCCCGGAACCAGTCATTCGTGGCCCCGATCCCGTCTAGCGAAATGCCGACATAGTTGAAGCCCACGTCGGCGATCATGTCGGTGGTTTCGTCGTAAATCCGCGTACCGTTGGTCGACAGTGCCAGCATCGGCACCAGATCGCGGGCGCGTTTGGCGATGTCGAAGAAATCGAACCGGTCCAGCGGTTCCCCACCCGAGAGGATCAGGGCCGGGACGCGGAATTGGCCCAGATCCTCAAGGGTTACCATGGCTTGCTCGTGACTGAGCTCACCGGGGAACGGGACATCCGCCGAAACGGTGTAACAGTGGCGGCATTTCAGGTTGCAACGCCGTGTCAGGTTCCAGATCACCACCGGTTTCACCGGGCCGGGGCGGCGTTTGCGCACTGGGGTCGGTTTCACGAGCTGGTGCATGTATTCGGTCAGGCGGAACATGTCTCAGCCTTTCTTTTTCAGGCGCAGCCCGGTCTTTTTCAGGATACGCGTGGAATAGAGGATATCTTTGGCCCGGCAGGCATCGCCGAGGATTGTCGTGATCTGGGCGCGCTTGTCCTCGACCTCTTGCCCGTCCGATCCGTGAACCATGGCAAACAGATTGTAGGGCCAGTCGGGCAGGGCGCGCGGGCGTTCATAGCAATGGGTGACGAAGGGTAGCACACCAATCTGAGCGCCCAATTCAGCGACGCGGTCATCGTCGACATCCCACACAGTCATGCCGTTCGAGGTCATGCCCAGTTTATAGTGGTTGGGGGCAGCAGCGATGCGCCGGATGACACCACGCGATTTCATATCGGCCAGACGGGACATCAGAGTCCCTTCATCCAAACCCAGCGTCTCGGCCACCTGGGCGAAGGGGGCGGGCACAAGGGGCAGGCCGCCTTGCAGCGCCTCGATAATCTCTCTGTCTTTTGCGTCGATCATGCCGCCACCCGGAAGCCGATGAAGAATTCCTGAAGTTTGGGGAATTGCAGGACCGCGATCCCGGTTTCCCGTTCGATAGCCTCGGCTGTGGCTGCGATCCCCTCGGGTGTTTCGGTCGCCAGAACGAACCACATGTTCAGCCGGTGCGTGCGTTCATAATTATGAGCAACCTCGGGATGCGCATTGACTTTGGTCAGGACGGTTTCGAATTCACCCTGCGGCACGGCCATTGCGCACAAACAAAACGCACCCCCCATTGCAGCTGCGTCGAAGAACGGACCAAAGCGGGTGATTACGCGCGCGTCTTTCATGCGGGTCAGGCGGGCCAACAGGTCGGACTCGGTGATTGCCAATTCCTGGGCAATTGCAGCGTAAGGATGCGCCGTCAGCGGCAGGTCATCCTGCATCCGGTTCAGGATCGCGCGGTCGGTGTCGTCGAGCGTCATGCGGCGGCCTCCTTCGGTTGGATCAATGCACCGGTCTGTTTGAAACAGCGGGTCGAGAACAGGACTTTGCGCTGCGCGCCAAATAGTTCGGGCAGGGCGGCGGCCCCGGCCAAAACCTCCATTGCCTCAGGGCGCGAACGCGCATGGATCATGGAATAGAGACGATAGGGCCAGACATTCTCGACCGGGTTGCGCTCATAGCACAGTGTCACACCTGGATGCGCTGCCAGTGCCGGGCCAGCGCTGCTGACCTGCTCGGCCGGCATATCCCAGACTACCATTGCATTGGCGGACCAGCCCAAAGCGCGGTGGCGTACGATGACCCCCAGGCGAGAGATGATCCCGGCCCGGTGCAAGGCGGCTACGCGATCCATCACGTCGTCTGTGTCGCGGTCCAGGGTTCGGGCCAGCGCCGCATAAGGATCTGAGACCAGCGACAGGCCGGAACTGAGGGCCTGCAACAGGGGGCGGTCGCCTTCTCGCATTGCCGAACGATCCACTTTTCGCGGGCCAGGGGCATTGCGGGTCTCGCCCGACATACGAAAGCCCAGATCAATGTTGAACGGCCGAACCAGCCGCAAATCCAGAACCCGCAGCCCCGAGCGCTGCGAGATCCTTGCGAGGGTGTCGTTCACATGCGCCCGGTCCGGGCCAGTGGCCACAAACCAAAGGTTCCAGTCATCCTCGCGCTGGTAATTGTGGTTCACACCTGGTTCCGCATCGATCAGCGCCGCGACCTCTTCCAGCCGTTCTTCCGGAGCCGCCACAGCCGCCAGCGTACTGGCGGAAACCGCGCCGGGTGCGATAGTCGCACCAACCCGCGTTATGCGCCCGGTTTTGCGCATCCGGGCCAGACGGTCGAGCACCTCTGCCTCTTCCAGCCCAAGGGCGTCGGCCAGAACCTGAAACGGGCGCTCTACGATGGGAAAATCACGCTGGAAATCGTCCAAAAGACGGCGGTCGATCGGGTCGGTGATATGCTGCATGTCAAAGCCCCATTCTGTGCGCACGGGCGGTGAAGAAAATGCCGGATGGGCTGTCGGCGTCGATCTCGCGCAGTTTTTCAAACGTTTGCGTGTCGTAGACCATAACCTTGTTGGCGTCGCGCACGCTGATCCAGACCTCATGCCCTCGCGGAGTGAACTCCATATGCAGTACGGCAGGGCCGGGTTTGAATTCGTGAATGATCTCCTTGGTCACAGAATCAATAACCTGAATGGTGTCGTTCAAAGGGTGGGCAAAGTTTACCCAAACCTGCCGCCCGTCAGGACGGGCCATGGCAAAGACCGGCTGACCAAGGGTCTGCGTACGTCCGGTTTCGGTCAAAGTGTCGGCGTCGATCCACAGAACCTCGTGATGGCCGACGGCGGGCAGCACAAATTCGCGCCCGGTCAGCGCCCAGCCTTCGAGGTGGGGCATCTTGTAGACCGGCATCTCCTCTTGCCCGCGCCCATAGTTGGGCAGCACGCGGATGGGTTCGGGCGTCTCGGCCCAAAGGTCCAGCGCGGTCAGGCCATCCTCGCCAAACAAGCCGGTGATATAGGTGCGGCCATTTGCGGTGATCAGCGCGTCGTAAGGATTCTTGCCCATTTCGGGGATCTTGGTGATCGCGGGTGCGCCGTTGGAGAAATCAGCAATCCAGGTCTCGCCCGTGTCCCACATGGTGAAGACGAACCGGCGGCCGGGTGCATCGACCAATCCGATGGTTTTGCTGTCGGTAGGAATGTCCGCGACCATCTCTAGCGTGTCCGCATCGAAGACGCGTACACCGCCAGGTTCATAATTCGATACAGCGACCAGCTCGCCGTCATCCGAAATGGCACCGCCAATGGCGTTGCCCGCCTGCACGACCCGGTTCACGATCTGGCGGGTGACGATATCTACCTTGGTCAGGCCGCCGTCTCGTCCAAATACATAGGCAAAGCGTTCATCGGGTGAATAGACCAGCGAGGCATGGGACAGATCGCCCAGACCTTCGATCCGCGCCAGCGCTGCGCGGTCGGATTGGTCCACCAGAAGAACCGAGCCCTTGGCGCGTTCGATGACAAGTCCTAGGTCGCCGGTCGCCGTGGGTTCAGCCTGGGCGGTGGTCATCATAAGGGCGGCGGCGAGGGTAAGGATGAGCTGTTTCATTGTGCCTCCTGTGCCAGCAGGTAACGGGCGATCCATTCGGCCTCTTCTTCGCTGATCAGAGGCCGCCATGGGGGCATCGCGGTGTCGGGGATGCCGTCGAGGATCACGCCGGTCAGAACGTCCGCGTCGTAGTGCTCCAGAGTCTCGGATCTCAGATCAGGGCCGAGACCACCTTTCAGCGACAGCCCGTGGCAAGAGCCGCAGTCCTGATGGACAAGACGCTTCAGTGCGTTGGGGTCAAGAGTGTCGGCGGCGAAGGCCGTGGTGGCAACAAGCACTGCGGAAGTGAGAACAGCACGTGCCGCCCATCCTTTGCGTCCTCTCACAGCCGGTTGCTGTGCCGGCCTTCTGGAACCGAACTTAGCCATGCGCCTGCTCCAAAAGGTCGGCCAAAGGCCGTTCTGCGTAAAGTGAAACTACCTTGCCGATGATGAACAGCGTGGGCGCCTTTAGCCCGGCCTTGCGCACATCAGCGGCCAGCCGATCCAGCCGGGATACCATCCGGCGCTCATCAGGTGTGGTCGCTTTGCCAACCGCCAAAACCGGAGTTGAACCGGGCAGGTTCTCGGTCATCAGTCCCATGGCGATCTGGCCGATATTGGCGACGCCCATATAGACGACTAAGGTCGAGTCCGGGTCGGCCAGACGTTTCCAATCCAGATCCAGCACCTTGTCGGCCTGTCGGTGCCCGGTGACATATTGCACCGATGTCGCCAACCCGCGATGGGTCAGCGGCACGCCTGTCGAACAGGATGCCCCCTGCGCTGCGGTAATGCCCGGCGCGTATTCGACTGGGATGCCGTTTGCCATCAGGTGCGCGGCCTCTTCCGAGCCGCGTCCGAAGATCATCGGGTCACCCCCCTTGAGGCGAGCAACGGTGTGGCCGGCGCTGGCTTCCTCGACGAGGATTTCGTTGATGCGATCCTGCGGCACGGTATGACACTTGGGGGCCTTCCCAACCGGGATCAGCTGTGCGCCATCAGCGTGCAGATTGAGGATATCGGCCGAGACCAGACGGTCATAGACTACCACGTCCGCCTCTTGCAGCATCCGCAGTGCGCGCAGGGTCATCAGTTCGGGGTCACCGGGGCCTGCGCCAATCAGAAAAACCTTACCGCTCATGTGCAAACTCGCTTGGTCTGAATGTCTTCGGAGCCCGGAATTCCTGCGCGATCAGGGGACGTTGCTGGGTGAGCCGGGCGTGTCATGCGGCCAGACTGGCGTAATCGGAAAGGAACCTCCTTGACTAAAGTTAAGGAGCGCGGGAATTGCCCCGCGCTCCTTTCGGCTTGCCTGTATGATTGCCTCGGCTCAGGGTTCGACGGTGATCATGCCGATCATGTTCTGTGTCTCCCAATGTGGGCCACACAGATAGTCCTGTGGACCCGGGGTGAGGAAGGTCAGGTCAACCGTCTCCTCAGGAAACAAACGGTCGCTTTCGGGCTCGCTGCCGTCTTTCAGCAGGACCGAGTGACTGGTGCGCTTATCGACATTCACCCAGCGCACGGTTGTGCCCGGTTTCACGGTTAGCTCGGCTGGGCAGAACGTGTATTTGTACATCAGCACCACATCGGCATCCTCAACGGCGGAGGAGGGCTGGTCGAACAGCTCGACATAGCGCTCTTCGGCTTCGGCACAAAGCGCGGCGGTGTCCTCTGCCCATGCGGGCGCGGCCAGAAGCAGCAGCGCAGGGAGAAGGTGTTTGGGTTTCATTGTCCAAGTCTCCTCTTTTAAGCGGAAGGGGCCGGATCGCCCGGCCCCTCTTCCTTATTGTTTGACGACGTTGATAAAGGCGTTGTCGTCGTCCAATGCCAGGCTGGTATCCAGCGTCACGTGGTGGAACCGTGCGGCGGCAAAGTCATCGTGGATGGCAAAGCCCACCGTATAGGTCTGACCGGCCTCCAGCGGCACGTCACCAGCTGCGCCCGAGTTCAATGGGCGCGTGAAGACCACGGTCCACATACCTGCATCAAGGCTGGCCGAGGCGGCGATCTCACCGTCATTGACCACGCGCTGTTCCAGCAGATAGCCGTTGGTGGCGCTGCCGTCCGCGTAGACGCGCATCAGATCCAGATAGGTGCCATCGGCCAAATACTGCTCGATCTGATCGGCGGCCTGCAGCTTGTCCCAGCCACCCAGCGCCTTACCGCGGCGGCCTTTGATCTCGACCTCGGTGCGGCTTTCGCTGATGTATTTGGTCACAGTGTCCTGCGTGCTCAGCCGACCCGAGACATCGCCATTTGCGGCAATCGCCTCGGCACCCGGGTCAAAGGGCATGTAGCTGTTGTCTGCATGGCACGAGGCCCAGCAGCCGACCTGATCGCCCAGCTCAATCCCAGTGCCGGTGATCATCATGGCCACCTTGATCTGGTTGTCCGGGTCCATCTTGCCGCCATCGACAAAGGGGGCGGGGTTGTGGCCCGCATCCGGCCATTGCAGACGGATATACAGGGTCTCATCATCATGCGCGGCTTGAACGGTGGCGTCTATCACGCCGCGTTTGCCCGGGATCGGGGTTGGTTCCAGATCCCCACCGGCCACGATCTTGTTGCCGATCGCGTCCAGTTCGGCAGCGTGACAGGTGGTGCACTTGTCTCCGCCCTTGGTCAAAGGACGTGCTCCGCCGTGGGATCTGCCGTTCTGAACCCATTCAAACGAGGCCTGACCAGGATAGAACAGTTTCATATCTGCACCGGGGACAGCGGCCCAATCGATATTTGTGCCAACATCGCTGCCGCCACCTGCCGGGGCTGCGGCATCTTCGCCAGAAGCTTTGGCACGCTCTTCCGCGACGGCTGCGTCAACCGCTGCTGCGATCTGGGCCTGTACGGCCTCTTGCTGGGCTACACGCGCGGCTTTCTCAGCCTCGGCATCGGCAGCTTCCTTGGCTTCGATGCGTTCGAGACTTGCCAGGTATTCGGCCGGGATTTCGCGAATGAAATCTGGGTTCGGCGCTTCAAGCTTTTCCAGATACTCTTCGTCGGCCCGGTCGCGGGCGTCCGAGTGCGCAATCCCCTTGTGGCAGTCAATACAGGTCTGACCGACAGTCATCGCGTTTAGGTGCTGCTGACGGGCGCGGGGTTTCTGGAACTCGGGCATCATCGACTCGAAGTCATGGCAGTTGCGGCACTCGCGCGAGTCCGTGGATTTCATCCGCTCCCATTCATTCATAGCCAGATGCACGCGCTTGGCTTCGAATTTCTCGCGCGTGTTTATGGTGCCGACCACCTTGCCATACAGCTCTTTGGACGCCTTGATCTTGCGGATGATCTTGTGAGTCCAATCCTTGGGCACGTGACAGTCGGAACAGACCGCGCCTACGCCCGAACGGTTCACGTCGTGGATTGTGCCGGTGTATTCTTCGTAAACGAAGTCTCGCATCTCGTGGCACGAGACGCAGAATTCCTTGGTGTTGGTAGCTTCCATAGCGGTGTTGAACCCGCCCCAGAAGATGATGCCGGCGGCAAAGGCCGCAGCGATCCCGGCCACGGGCATTCCCCACAGGAAATACCGGCGCCAGATTGGTTTTTTCTTTTCCGGTTCGGAGGTCATATCCGGTCTCCGTTTTGGCTTCTTTTTCTGGCCCTGGATGTCAGGCCTGTGGATTTGGCTGATGAGTCAAACGAGGAAAGGGCGGGCGAGGGGCCCGCCCTTTCCGGTGCTGAGTACAAAACCCGTCAGGTGACGTGGTTCGAACGGTTGTAGACGTTGAACTTGCCGGTGGGTGCAAACAGTCCTTTCACGCGGCCGATCTCTTCCAGCGTCTTGGCGTCGAAGATCACGATCTCACCATTTGGCTCTTTCGAGGTCGAGCGGTTCCACTTGGACACCCAGACCTCGGATCCGTCTTGGTTGAACTCGAAGTGGACGGCGACGTTGCCTTCTTCTTCTGTGATCTGGATCGTTTTCACGATCTCACCGGTTGCCTTGTCGATGACCTGCACCGATTGCTGGATCTCAGGCTCGGGGTGCTTGGTCTGGTCGGCCCAGATGTAGTCCGAGTTCGGATGGGTCCGGATGAACAGACCGGGTCCGTCGGTTTCCACCTCGTAGCAGACTTTCCAGGCATCGTCCGGGCGGCCTTCGGGGTCGTTGCCCCAAACGGTAACCGTGCCTTCGCCCAGGTGGGTCGTACCGGCAACAGGACCGCAATTCGGGTCATCCCAGTTGGCGCCCGGGCCGGGGTGCGGCAGCGGCGCGGTATCGATCATAGCTTCCAGCTTATGAGTCTCGGTATCGACCACGACCATCTTGTTCGACGCGTTTGCGGCGATCTGGAAATAACGGCCGGTCGGATCAAAGAACCCGTCATGCAGGAACTTTGCGCTGTCGATCTTGTCGATACGCAGGTTGTCCAGATCGGAGTAGTCCACCTGCCAAAGCTGACCGAGCTCCTTGACGGCCACGATCCATGTGGGCTCGTTCGGGGTGGTGTAGATGGCGGCCACGCGGGCCTCTTCCACATAATCCCCGTCCACGTTGTAACCCCGGGTCGAGACAACCTTTTTCGGCTCCATGGTTTCGGCGTCGACGATGGCGAAATGAGGGGGCCAATAGGCGCCACCGATGACGTATTTACCATCGCCCGATACGGCCACGTCGCGGGCGTCGTAACCAATGGTAACCTCGGCAACCAGCATGTTTTCAGGCTTCTGCCACAGGTCGATCTTGGTCATCTTGCCGTCACGGCCCATGGTGTACCAGAAGCGGCCCGGATTTTCGGGTTCTTCCAGTTTATGGTGCTCGGACGCTTTCAGGACGTGCACCGCATAACCGGTCGGGATATGCGCCAGCACTTCCTTGGTGTCACCGTCGATCACGGCCACCTTGCCCACGTCACGCTCGATGACCACGAAGAAGTTTTCCCAGTTGCGGCCATGCAGCGGCTCGGTCGGGTAATCTTCGGGTTCGACATAGACCTTGCGGGTCGCCATCATCTGCTCAAGCGACATTTCCGGTGGTTGGGGTGGCTCCATCTGGATGTAGGTCGCCATATCGCGGATTTCTTCTTCGGACATCACGTCCGAGAAGTTGTTCATCCCGCCTTCGGTGCCCCATGCGATGATTTTTTCCAGCCGCTCCTGCCCCAGTTTCAGGGTGCCCGACTCGGTTACGGTACCATCGTCATTCTTCGTTTCAACCAGCGGCTCAAGGCTTTTACCTGTCGCCCCTTTGCGCAACACACCGTGACAACCGGCGCAGCGTTCAAAGTAAAGTTGTTTTGATGATTCAAAGGCTTCCTTGCTCAGGGTTGGCTCTTCGGCAAAGACTGGCGCAGCGACGCTGCCCAGCAACATTGCCAAACCGACCCCTAAGGCGCGGCCAGTTCTGTTGTAGCTGATTCCAAGTGACATGATCACTCTCCATTTGCTGGTGAGGCAGGTCCTAGGGTGAAACATCACGCGTTTGTCATCCTTGACGAAAGTCAACGGAACGCGCGCAAATTGGAAATTGACGGGCTATAATGAGCCATAAAACAAAGGGAAAACCTGAGTTTCAGGGACATGTTTGTCGGATGCTTGATTTCGGTTAAGTCCATCGCTGGTCGGTCTTGCTAAACCTGTTCCAACAGCCATTGAGGCCGAGGAGAACAGGCATGTCGGCAGTGATCGCGCGCGTATTGGGCGAGGGGTTTCGCATCTTTTTCCTGTCCGCCGGACTTTTTGGTCTGTTCGCGGGAGGCGCGTGGGGTTTTTGGTTGATGACGCAGACCGGGTTGGTCGGATACGAAGACCCAACCTATTCCATGAGTCCCCCAATGTGGCACGCGCATGAGATGATCTTTGGCTATGCCACAGCAGCTCTGGGCGGGTTTTTTCTGACGGCTGTTCCCAACTGGACCGGGACCCCAGAGGCGCGCGCCCGGTTCATCATGCTGGCTGCAGGTCTCTGGTTGGCCGGGCGGGTAGCGATGTGGTTCTCCGGTGCGCTGCCGCCTGTTCTGGTCGCTGTGTTCGATCTGGTCTTTGTTCCAATTCTGGCGGCAAAGATTGCTACTCAGCTGATCCGACGCCCCAAACCGCAGAACATGGTATTCCTTTTGCTGCTCAGTGCGATCTGGATTGCCAACTTGTTAACCCATTTAGAGTGGATCGGTGCGACCAGCGATACGCTGGACATCGGATTGCGGGCGGGGTTGCTGACGCTTTGCAGCCTAATCGCGATACTTGGTGGGCGCATTACGCCAGCTTTCACCCGAAATGCGATGAAACGCGCGGGAGAGCCCGAATCCAACTGGCCTATTTCGGTAGGAGCGTTTGATAAAGCCGCCATGGGGCTTGCACTGTCACTGCCGCTGAGCGTGCTCGTCTTTGGAATCGGACCTGTATCAGGCGCTATCGCGCTGATGCTTGGCGTTGCTCAGATCCTGCGCATGGCACGTTGGCGCGCACGCTGGGCACTGCGGCAGCCGATTCTGATCGCGTTGCATCTCGGGCTGGGCATGCTGGCGCTGGGCCTGATCCTGTGGGGGCTGGCAGTGCAGGGGTTCGGCAGCGAGATCGGGGCGCTGCATGTTCTGGGCATTGGTTGCGTCGGCGGCATGACCCTTGCCGTGATGAGTCGGGCCGCCCTCGGCCATAGTGGCCGTGCCCTCGTGGCCTCGCCACCCATGGCGATCGCTTACGGTTTGATGGCGGCAGCCGCAGTTTTGCGCTGGGTCGGGTCGGCGTTTGACCAGGGATATCTGGTTGCGATGCTGGCCTCAGATGGGCTGTGGATCTGCGCCATCGTCTTGTATCTGGTTGCGATGTGGCCCGCGTTGACCGGGCCACGTCTAGCGGCCTGAGCAACGGTTCTTAGATTAAGAAGGTCGGAGCAACGCCCTGTCATTTTTAATATGCCGTTGCAGCAAAGTATGGATTTGTCTTCCGCGTTTTGGAATCTGGCGGGCTGCGATTGGTTGATGGTCTGGCAAAGCTAACTCTGGGAAGAGCGCAACAATTTCGGCCAGCGCCTCGGGCTGTATTCCTTTCAAGGCTTGCTTGCCTGTGAATAGGCTTTCTGACGGCGCGCCTTCCGCAAGCACGATCTCATGCCGGTCGAACAGAATATGGAAATACACCACGCCCTGAGCTGTCTCGTCGACGGTTATGCCATGTATGCCGACCAGCTTATGGGCTGGGACCAGAACCTCCTCGCTGTCGAACATGCGAACGGCGATACTCGAACGGATCAACATGCGATGCTGCGGCGAGACCAACAGATCACGTCGCGGCAGGTTGCTTCCCAGGCTGCCCGCTGTGATTCGGATCGGGCGCAGCTTGGGATTGAGCGCAAATTCAGACCTATCCAGAGCGCGCGCGCCGATCCAGCGAATTGGTTGTGGTCCATGATCCAAGGTGACAACCTTGTCACCAGCGGAAAGCGTTTCTATCGCGACATCACCATCAGGTGTCGCGATAAGCGTTCCGGCGGAGAAACAAGGAACATCAACGATGGAACCGGGGTCAGTCGTGTCCGGTGCGTTGCTCGGTGTAACGTTGACGACGCTCATCGAATACGTCACCCCGGGATCTAGGGGCTCAGAGGTTATGTAGCCAGCGTTGGTTCCTTCAACCTCGACAAGGTACACAGTGATTGTCCCACCGCCGGGATTCGTCAGAATGTAGGATTCTTCCAGATAGATGTCGCCGCTCAGAAACGTTGTCGAACCATCAAGGTTTGTTACCGTTCCGATCTGTGTATCGTCGTCGCCATTTTCGTTGTTGAATCTGTCGCCGTTGAAAACATCCCCGGTATCGGGAACTGGCGGGCCAAACCCATTTCGAATGAAACCACCGGCCTCGTCCTCAACATTGAATACCCTTCGGTCCGTCGCGGGGTCATAGCTTGCGTCCAGGGTGATCGTATCAGGCCCAATTGTATTCACCGTAATGACGCCGGGTGCGTATCCGATGTATGAGTAGTTCGCCATTCTTTAACCACCACGCTTCAGGTGCCATCTACGCACCTCTATTCACCAATATATCGAGAACGCTCGCTTCAACTGTTCGAACGTCCGGAAACATGCTGTTCTAAGTACTATTTTTCAAGGCAATCTGAGGGCATTTTAGTGATACTGACGCAATTATGACCACAGGTGTCCAATTCCGCGCTTACTTTGGCATGCTTGACTTTCGTTAAGGCAGCCCTGCGACCCACCCGCCATTGTCATCAGACTAGCTAATCTGCGCAAAGGAGAGCGCAATGCGAGAAGTCATGACAAAGAGCATGGCTCGCAACATATTCTATGGCGGGTCACTGTTCTTCATCCTCATCTTCCTGGCCCTGTCGGCCCACTCGCACTGGTACATCGTCAACTCCGAGAATTCGGCGAAGCTTGATGCCAGTGTGGTTCGGGGCAAACATGTCTGGGAAAAACATGCCTGCATCAACTGTCACACGATCCTGGGCGAGGGCGCCTACTACGCGCCGGAAGTCGGGAATGTGATGACCCGCTGGGGTGTGCTGGACGACCCGGAATCGGCCTTTGAAGCGCTCAAGGGCTGGATGGAGGCGCAGCCGACCGGCATTCCCGGTCGTCGGCAGATGCCCAATTTCAACCTCAGCGACGAAGAGATCCGCGATCTGACCAACTTCTTGATCTGGACGGACAACATCGATGCGCAGGGCTGGCCGCCCAACGAGGCAGGCTGAGAAAGGGAACGGAGCAATGAAATACGAATCCCAAAAAATCGCCTACGCCTACTTCGCAGTAGCGATGGCCCTGTTCGCGGTACAGGTAATCGGCGGCCTGCTGGCCGGTTTCATCTATGTATTCCCGAACTTCCTGAGTGAGCTTCTGCCGTTCAATATCGTACGGATGCTGCACACCAACTCTCTGATCGTCTGGCTGCTGCTGGGCTTCTTCGGTGCGGCCTACTTCCTGATCCCCGAAGAGACCGAGCGCGAGATCCATTCGACCAAGCTGGCCTATCTGCAGTTGATTATTCTTGTGGTTGGCACGCTGGGCGTGGTCGTGACCTATGTCTTCAACCTGTTCGAAGGCAACTGGCTGCTGGGCAAAGAGGGGCGCGAGTTCCTTGAACAACCCAAATGGGTCAAGGCGGGCATCGTCGTGGCCGCGCTGATGTTCCTTTACAACGTGTCACTGACCGTTCTGAAGGGCAAGAAGACGGCGATTTCGAGCATCCTTGTTCTGGGCCTCTGGGGTCTGGCGCTGCTGTTCCTGTTTGCTTTCTACAACCCGGGCAACCTGTCCTTGGACAAGCAATACTGGTGGTATGTCGTCCACCTATGGGTCGAAGGCGTATGGGAGCTGATCATGGCCTCGATCCTGGCCTACCTGATGCTGAAGCTTACGGGCGTTGACCGTGAGGTGGTCGAGAAATGGCTCTATGTCATCGTCGCCGCCGCGCTGTTCTCGGGCATCCTTGGGACAGGTCACCACTACTATTGGATCGGTACACCCGGCTATTGGCAGTGGATCGGTTCGATCTTCTCAAGCCTCGAGGTGATCCCGTTCTTCGCGATGATGGCCTTTGCCTTCGTCATGGTCTGGAAGGGCCGTCGTGACCACCCGAACAAGGCTGCTCTGCTGTGGTCACTGGGCTGTGCAACGCTTGCCTTCTTCGGTGCCGGTGTCTGGGGCTTCCTGCACACGCTGCACGGGGTGAACTACTATACCCATGGCACGCAGATCACCGCAGCCCACGGTCACCTGGCTTTCTACGGTGCTTATGTCTGCCTCAACCTGGCGATCTTCAGCTATGCGATGCCGATCCTGAAGAACCGTGATCCCTACAATCAGGTTCTGAACATGGGCTCGTTCTGGCTTATGACCAGCGGCATGGTCTTCATGACCTTCGTCCTGACCTTCGGTGGTACCGTGCAGACTCACATGCAACGTGTGGTCGGTGACTACTTCATGGACGTGCAGGACCAGATCGCGATCTTCTACTGGATGCGTCTTGGCTCTGGTGTGGTCGTGGTCCTTGGTGCGCTGCTGTTCATCTACTCGATCTGGGTGCCCCGGAAAGAGGTGATTGAACCCGGTGCCTCTGAAACCCCTGCGGAGTAATGGATATGGATGGCTCCATGAAACTGAATGAGGGGGCGGCGAACGCCCCCTTCTACCTCGCCCAAAGCGATGAATGCGATGTGTTCACCGCCGCCTACAACAACGACCTGCCGGTCTTGCTGAAAGGCCCAACAGGTTGCGGCAAGACCCGCTTTGTGGCCCATATGGCTGCCAAGCTTGGCCGCCCGCTTTACACCGTGGCCTGCCACGATGACCTCGCCGCCGCCGACCTGATCGGTCGCTACCTGTTGAAGGGCGGCGAAACCGTCTGGGTTGATGGCCCTCTGACTCGTGCGGTGCGCGAAGGCGCGATCTGCTACCTTGATGAGGTGGTCGAAGCCCGCAAGGACGTCACCGTTGTGCTGCACCCGCTGACCGATGACCGGCGCATCCTGCCGATCGACCGCACCGGCGAAGAGCTTGAGGCCGCGCCCGGCTTCATGCTGGTGGCCTCGTACAACCCCGGATACCAGAATATCCTGAAAACCCTGAAACCCTCGACCAGGCAGCGGTTAATCTCGCTGGAATTCGACTTTCCTTCGCCCGAGATGGAGGCCGAAGTCGTCGCGCAAGAAAGCGGTCTGCCGCTTGAACGCTGTAAACCGCTGGTACGCCTTGCAGGAAAGTTGCGCGGGCTTAAGGGTCAGGACCTTGAGGAAGGCGTGTCCACCCGGCTGGTCGTTTATGCCGCGACGCTGATCGCACAGGGCATGTCCACCGACCGCGCCATCCTCGCCGCAATGATCGAACCTCTGACTGATGATGAGGATATCAAACGCGGGCTCCTCGATCTTGTCACGGCTGTCTTTGGGTGAGGCCGGCCGATGGTCAGGATCGATTTTGAGCCATGGGAACCCGAAGAAACGATCGGGAAACTGTGGCACACCCTTGCCAGTCGCCTTGATGCACCTGAAGTGCATGATGGAGCCGCGGTCGACCTCTCAGAGGTCGCAGGGCGGCTGGCAGTCCTCTTTCGAGGACTTGGGGGTAGTCCGGGCGTAGAATTGCGCCCGGTCTCGCCCGAGATTTCGCGCCACCGTCTGGGGTGGCGTCGTCGTCTGGCAACCGAGGCCGAGATGATGCCGCGTGCGTCGTTCGATGGCGAAGTTCTGCGTTTGCCGGATCGGCTGGCGGTGTTTCCCGCGCGTGAAGCCAACGGTGCGCTTTATGTCTGGCTGGCCGCCGCCGCTGCACATGCCGGAACTCGTATCGACGAAGACGACCCGTTGCGCGCCGACCTGCATGCGCTTGTCGCCGCCCGACAGATGGTCGAGGCGGCGTTGCACAACGCCCCCGGCCTGCGCCCGCTTTATACCGAGCTGTGCAAGGGCGTTCTGTATCAACGCGACATTTCCGGGCTGCCACCCGTCGAGGCAGCGGTTGAAGAACTGGTCCGCCACATGCTGGGCGACCCCGCGCCTTTGTCGCCAAAGGCTGAACATCTTCTAGCGTTGGATGACGACCTCACCGCCCCGCGCAGCTATCAGCATTTCCGGCCTGTCCCGCTGTGGCCCGAGTTGCGCCCGGTCGGGTTCTCCGAACATAACGAAGTGGAGAACCCCGAAACCGAAGGACCGCCCGAGGAATCCGGCGAAAAAACCCACCGTGCCCGCCGCCGCAAATCGGATCAGGCCAACCGCAGCGACAGTTTCATCCTGCACAAGTTCGAAGCGATCCTCAGTTGGGCTGAGTTCCTGAACATCAACCGGCGCATCGACGATGACGATCCTGATAACGCCAAGAAAGCCGCCGATGATCAGGAAGAGATTGGCTTGGGTCAGATCTCGAAGGCGCCGCCGACCAAACTGAAACTTCATCTGGACCTCGCTCCGGAGGACGTGAACCGCGAACGCCTGTCGGGACGGGTTTTGTATCCCGAATGGGACGTGCGCATCGGCCAATACTTGCCCGATCATGTCAACGTTCTGACCTCGGATGCCGAGATTCGCGAAGATGCCGCCGAGTTCGGCAAAGACCCCGCCACTGCCCGCCGCATCCGCGCCGTGAAACGCCAGTTCGAGGCGCTGCGCCCGGGCCGCGTGATGACGCGTGGTCATCTGGATGGTGACCAATTGGATATCGAGGCAGCCGTTCGGGCGCAGGTAGACCGTTGTGCCAATGGCGAAGGCACCGAACGCATTTGGATGCAATCGCGCCCCGAGGCACGCGATCTGGCGGTGTCTATCCTGCTGGATGTCAGCCGCTCGACCGAAAGCGCCGTCACAGGCCGCGCCGTAATCGACATTGAACGCGAGGCTCTTGCGGCACTCGCCTGGGGTCTGAACGCCTGCGGCGACGATTTCGCCATCCACGCCTTCAGCTCGCTGAAACGCCAGCGGGTTTACGTGCAGCGCTGTAAACGCTTCGATGAGCCGATGGGTAGTTTGGTGGAACAGCGCATCGCCTCGCTGCGCCCCGGCCACTATACCCGCCTCGGCGCCGCAATACGCCATTGTTCCGCCGATCTGGCCAGCCAATCGCGCAAACGCCGGTTGCTATTGATCATCACTGACGGCAAACCCAACGACCTGGACCATTACGAGGGTCGCCACGGTATCGAAGACACCTGCATGGCCGTGCGCGAGGCGCGTAGGGCAGGGCAATCGGTCTTTGGCGTTACCATCGACAAAACCGGCAAAAGCTGGTTCCCGCGCATGTTCGGTCAAGGCGGCTTCGCCGTCATCCCCGACCCGCACCGGCTGATCATGGCCCTGCCTCAGATCTACCGCCAACTGGTTGGAGCATGAGCGACGCCTCTTTGATCGATGAGCTTCCGGGCGAGCTGCTGATGTGGGTTCTGATCATCTCGGAATTGCTGGTTTTCGGCGCGGGCCTGATTGCCTTTATGGGCGTGCGCCTGACCGACCCGACAGGATTTGCCGAGGCTCAATCGCACCTTTACCGGACAGGGGCAGCGCTCAACACGGTGGTGCTGGTCACTTCGGGCTATCTGGCGGCGCAGGCGCTGCAGTGGCGAAAAATCGCGCGCCGGGGCGTGGCTCGAATGGCCTTGATCACTGCCGCCGCGCTGGGTGTCGTGTTCCTGATCATCAAAGGTGCGGAATACGCGGGCAAAGCTGCACAGGGGATCACCCATGAGACCCACCCATTTTTCCTGTTCTATTATCTGCTGACCGGGTTTCACGCCGCACATGTGTTGGCAGGGGTCGGTATCCTGCTGCTGGTCGCCTGGCGTGACGATCCACGCAACATTGAGGCAGGTGCACAATTCTGGCACATGGTCGATCTGGTCTGGATCCTGCTTTTCCCCGTGATCTACCTGCTGGGATAATTCCGATGCCTGCAGCACCATCTTTTCCCAAATACTGGCGAAGGGCGCTCCATAATTCGCTCACACGTGCATGGCTGACCCTTTTGGTGCTCAGCGTCGCATCAGCACTGCTGACTGTGCTGCCCATCCCGCCAGCCGTTCTGGCGGGGTGTATTCTGGTCCTCGCACTGGCGAAATGTCGCGTTATCCTGGCTTGTTATCTTGATCTCGTAAACAGCCCGGCCTGGCTGCGAGGTGTCACCATGGTGCTGACGGGCTTTGCCATCATTGTCTTCGCCCTCTACCTGATCTGACTCAAAAAACGCCGCCTCCGGGGAGACGGCGAAGTATTACGCTAGGGGGCGCTTCTTGGTTACTGGGCTGCCATCGGCATGCGCGCAATCTGACAGCGTTGCCAGAGGGTGGACAGCGCGCCAACCAGATGCTCGATATCCTCATCCGTATGTACCGGAGACGGCGTGATCCGCAGACGCTCGGTCCCTTTTGGTACGGTGGGATAATTGATCGGCTGAATGTAGATGCCGAACTCTTCCAGCAGCGTGTCCGAGATGAACTTGCACTTCACCGGATCGCCAACCATCACCGGGATGATGTGGCTGGGGTTAGGAATATGAGGAATACCTTCCGCATCCAAACGAGCCCGAACCTGCGATACACGGGCTTTCTGCAGGTCGCGTTCAGCATTCGATTGTTTCAAATGCCGGATCGAGGCCGCGGCCCCGGCCGCGATCGATGGTGGCAGGGCGGTGGTAAAAATAAACCCGCTGGCGAAGCTGCGCACGAAATCGCACAGCGCAGCCGAGGCAGCAATATACCCGCCCACCACACCGAACGCTTTACCAAGCGTGCCTTCGATCACCGTCAGGCGATCCATGAGGCCTTCTCGTTCAGCGATACCACCGCCGCGTGCCCCATAGAGGCCAACGGCATGAACCTCATCCAGATAGGTCATCGCGCCGTATTTGTCGGCGAGATCGCAAATCTCTTTGATGGGGGCGATGTCACCATCCATCGAATAGACCGACTCGAACGCGATCATCTTTGGCGCATCGGGATCAGCTGCGGCCAGTTTGGTTTCAAGGTCATCCAGATCGTTGTGTTTCCAGATCACCTTCTGCGCCCGCGAGTGGCGAATGCCTTCGATCATCGAGGCATGGTTCAGTGCATCAGAGAATACGATCAGGCCGGGGATTTTCGCGGCGAGAGTGCCAAGGGCTGCCCAATTCGAAACATACCCGGAAGTAAACAGAAGCGCGGCTTCCTTTCCATGCAGATCGGCCAGTTCGGCCTCAAGCAGCACGTGGTCGTGAGTGGTGCCTGATATGTTTCGCGTGCCCCCGGCCCCCGCGCCGCAGCGATCCAATGCGTCATGCATTGCATCGATAACAGATGGGTGCTGACCCATGCCGAGATAGTCATTCGAACACCAGATCCGCACATTTCGCTGGACAGATCCATCCGTCTGACGCGCGTTCGGGAAAGAACCACAGCGACGTTGCAAGTCTATGAAAACACGATAGTTCCCTTCATCCCGAAGGTCACTGAGGCTTTGACTGAAATAACGCTCGTAGTCCATGTTACGTGCTCCCCGGAATACTGGCTTTGAGCCGAGAATAGGGCAGCGAACCAAGCCGCAACATGACAATAGTCAAGTTTAGGCAACATAAAACTATGGTGCACAACTGCCGGCTCTGGCATAGCGTGGAACAGGGATGGACCGACCGCGCCCATGCGCCGGCAGGAAATAACAGGGGTATTCTCTTGTCTCACGAAGCACAAAAAGCGATCGCACGTCAGTCGCTGCTGCTGCGCAGTTTACCGGAACAGCATGTGGAAACACTGCTGAGCCACGCGATCTGGCGTCAGTATGACCGTGGTGAGACAATATTCCTGCAGGAGGAAAAAGCGCAGGCCATCCACGTCGTGCTTGAGGGTTGGGTCAAGCTGTTCCGCATGACCCCCACCGGGGCCGAAGCCGTCGTGAGCGTCTTCAAACGTGGTGACAGCTTTGGTGAGGCCGTAGCTCTGCGTAACGTTCCCTATCCTGTATCCGCCGAGGCCGTATCGGCCTGTGATGTCATGCATATCCCCAGTCCGATCCTGATCTCATTGATGAGAGAGGACCCTGAGATCGGTATTTCTATTCTGGCCGCGACCTTTACCCATCTTCACTCGTTGGTGGCGCAGCTAGAGCAACTCAAGGCTCAGACTGGAGCGCAACGCGTGGCCGAGTTTTTGTTGAATCTCTGCGACAGCGACAAAGGCGGATGCGAGGTTTTGCTGCCCTACGACAAGATGCTCATCGCAGGCCGTCTGGGGATGAAGCCGGAAAGCCTGAGCCGGGCGTTTTCGCGGCTCAAGGCGGTGGGTGTGAAGATCAACCGCAACCACGCCGAAATCTCGGATATCGCGCTTTTGCGGGACTATGCGGAAAGCGATCCGGCGGAAAACTGGGGGCGGTGACCCCGGAATTGCCGCCGGGCCCGACCAACCACTTCAGACGGTTGCGCCCTTGCGGCGAATGGCGGTGCCCAGACTTCCGGCGCAGAGACCAACGATAATTGCGATCAGCAGCGCTATCGTTCCAACGTGGGAAATCTGCCAACCGGCAAAGAGCAGAGGCGCGATCAGGCCAACCAATCCACCCATCAGTGCGCCCAACCAGTATTGGCGCGTCATCATTCCCAGTGCCAGACCCAGAATGCCGGGCAGACCCAGTACGTTACCGCCGATGGTTCCAAGTATCTCTAACATCTCAGTCCCCACCTTGTTCCGAGCTTTTGTTCAGGAACGCGCGGATGTCGTCCCCTGATGCTGCAGCGTGTTCCTGCAGAACCTCACCATCTACCTCTTTCGCAATCTTCTCATACGTTTCCAAATAATTGGGTGGGAGACTGTGTGCGATGCCCTGGTGGCAATCGATGCAGGTCATGCCGGTGTCGATTGCGCGCTGGTGTTCGCTGGCTGCGCGGGTTTCCTGAAGGGTGAAGTCCATATAGTCAAAGTTGTGGCAGTTGCGGCATTCGCGGCTGTCGGATTCCTTCATCTTCTTCCATACGGCCGACGCCATGGAAAGACGATGGTCCTCATACTTCTCTTTCGTGCTGATGGTGCCTGCCAGTTCGTGGTAGACGTCCTTCACGGCCATGATCTTGGCTTTGATCTTGTGGTTCCACTCGTCCGGGACGTGGCAATCGGAACAGATGGCCCGCACGCCGGAATCGTTATTGTAATGGACCGTTTCCCGATATTCGCCCAGATTGGTTTCCATCGTGTGGCAGGATACGCAGAACTCTTCCGTGTTGGTCAATTCCAGTGCCCAGTGGAACCCACCCCAGAACAGGATGCCTGCTAGAAACCCGGCCAGTAGTGTAAAGCCGACACTGAGGACGGCGATCGGGCTCCAGAACCAGGTCCAGAGGCGCCGGATGAGTCCTTGTTTTTCTTGGGAGTCGGACATGTCGCGCTCTCCTTTTCGACCTGTGTTCAGTTTCCGGAGGAAGGTTCAAAAGTGTTATCGACCAGAGGCAGCGCATCGGCCTGTGGTACGTGGCACTGATTGCAGAAATACCGTGTGCCGGCGATCTGATCCAACTCTCGCCCTTCGCGGTCCAGATAGTGAGTCATCGACAACGTCGGAGCGTTGCGTTCACCAGCCTTGGTCCAGTCATGGCAGGAGAGGCACTGATTGGTACGCAGGTCGATCTGGTACTGTTCGATCGAATGTGGGATCAGCGGCGGCTGCTGGCGATAATTGCGCTGCATACGGCCTTCGACTGTCCGATGCACCTGATCCAGGACGGCGGGCTCATCGACTTCGGCACCGCGTAGGCTGTTAACTCCGGCAGACTGCGCGAGGGCCAGGCCACCGAGGAGCAGCGGCGGGATCAGGGCAAGGCCCACTAGGATCGGCTTTTTCATCTTCTCACTCCTTCAAAAAGGTCTTGAGGCGCGCGGCTGGGGCGCGGCGGTTGATTCCGGTGGCGCGACGGTCAGGGCGTCGAACCGATGGGTGAATTTGAAAACGTCTTCAGCGCAGACATCGATGCAGCGACCGCAATTGGTGCAGTCGGGCGACAGGATCAGCGGGTTGTCTTTGCCTTTCAGCGCCGGAGAGATCACATGGTTTTCCGGGCAAACCGCGTAGCAGTCCATGCAATCGTCACAGGCGTTGCGATTGGCGGCGCTGACCCGCAGCATCGCCTTGCTGCCCACCAGTCCGTAGAATGCGCCTACGGGGCAGACATGGCCGCACCATCCATGGCGCGAGACAAGCAAGTCAAACAGGAAGATCGCGGCGACCATCGCCCAGACGAAGCCCATGCCAAAGATCAGTCCGCGATGCAGCATGGTGATCGGGTTGACCAGTTCCCATGCAATTGCGCCGGACAGGCCGGACACGACCAGCACGGTGGCCATGATCCACAGCCGCGTTCCGCGTTTGGGCTGCCAGCCTTTTTGCAGGCCCAGCTTGCGGTGCAGCCAGTGCGCGCCGTCGGTTACAGGGTTGATCGGGCAGACCCACGAGCAATAGACGCGGCCTCCGACCAGCGCGTAGGTAACCAGAACGATGACGGCACCAATGGCGGCGGTCAGCTCGGGCCAGTGCCCTGCGATCAGACTTTGCAGAAAGACAAACGGATCGGTCAGGGGCAGTACGCCTAGGGTCAGCGACCCGGCCAGAGTGCCCTGCACGATCCAGAGGCCGAACCACGGGCCCAACAGGAACAGTACCAGGAAGAACACCTGGCTGGCGCGGCGCAGCAGCAGGTATTTATGGGCACTCAGCCAACCTTTGGCGGCGATAGCTTCATGCCCCAGCGGCATGTTTGTGCGGACGGTCATTGAGTGACCTCCGGCAATTTGAAGCTGGGCTCAAACCCGCCCGGTGCGACAAGGTTATCGGTGCCCGGTCCCGGCAGGCGATCAGGCAAATCGATGATACCTTCGACGACGGGCGCGCCTTTGGCTTCTTTCTCTTCCCAGCCCTTGCGGTAGTGATCGGCGCTGCTGCCCCGAGCCAATCGGGCGGGCAGCACCTTGATCGCCGCTTCGGGCAGAACGCAGCTTTTCTCGCAAACGCCGCAGCCGGTGCAATGATCGGCGTGAACGGTTGGAATGAAGATTGCATGACTGCCTGAGCGGGCGTTGTGTTCGGTCTCCAGCGTAATGGCCTCGTCGATGACGGGGCAGACGCGGTAACAGACATCGCAGCGCAGGCCGAAGAAGTTTAGGCAGTTTTCCTGATCGACCAGAACGGCGACACCCATCTTGGCGTCGTCGATATTGTCCAGTCCCGGGTCCAGCGCCCCGGTCGGGCAGGCAGCGACGCAGGGGATGTCGTCACACATTTCGCAAGGGATATCGCGGGCGGTGAAATACGGCGTGCCGGTGGCCACCGCATCGACACCCAGCTCGGCCAGTTTCAGCGTGTCATAGGGACACTCTCGCACGCACAGACCACAGCGGATGCAGGCTGACAGAAAGTCTTTTTCCGGCAAGGCACCGGGGGGGCGCAATGCCTCGGCCGGCAACGCCCGTGCGTCCCGCGCCAGCCAGGCCAGCAAGGACCCGGCTGCTACGCAGCCACCCGCTGCGCGCGCTGAGTCCTGCAGGAACCGGCGCCGCTGCGGCGAAAGGGGTGTGCCAACACGAGACATGGGGACGACCTTTGCCTTGCCAGCCTTTTACGCGCGCTCGACCTTACAAGCGCATTTCTTGAAGTCGGTCTCTTTCGAGAGCGGGCAGGTCGCGTCCAAAGTCAGCTTGTTTGTCAACTGGCCTTCGTCGAACCATGGCATGAACACCAGGCCACGCGGCACTTTGTTCCGGCCTCGGGTTTCGACCCGGCTGTTAACTTCGCCGCGGCGGGTGGAAAGAACGATCTCCTGCCCGCGGCGCAGACCGCGGTCGCGCGCATCATCCGGGTGCATGTAGACAACGGCGGCGGGATAGGAGCGGTGCAGTTCGGGCACGCGGCGGGTCATCGAACCTGAATGCCAATGTTCCAGCACACGCCCGGTGCAGAGCCACAGGTTGAATTCCTCATCCGGTACCTCGGGGGCGGGTTCGTATGGCGCGAAGATGATCTTGGCCTTGCCGTCCTTATGGCCATAGAATTTCACGTCTTCGCCTTCAGGCACATACGGATCATAGCCTTCTCGGAAGCGGTACAGTGTTTCCTTGCCATCCACGACTGGCCAGCGCAGGCCACGCGCCTGGTGGTAGGTTTCGAATGGGGCCAGATCGTGCGCGTGGCCGCGCCCAAACTCGGCATATTCCTCGAACAGGCCCTTTTGCACGTAGTAGCCAAAGTGCTCGGACTCGTCGTTGTCGAAACCCTCTGCGGTCTCTGACAGCGGGAACTTGTCGATCGTGCCATTGGCGAACAGCACGTCATACATGGTCTTACCACGATGTTCTGGCATGGTTGCCAGCAGTTCCTCGCCCCAAACCTCTTCAACGGTGAAGCGTTTGGAGAACTCCATCAACTGCCACAGATCGGATTTCGCTTCGCCCGGAGCTTTGACCTGTTGCCGCCAGAATTGGGTGCGACGCTCGGCGTTGCCATAGGCGCCTTCCTTCTCGACCCACATGGCGGTAGGCAGGATCAGGTCAGCCGACAGGGCTGTTACAGTAGGATAGGGATCGGAGACGGCAATGAAGTTCTCCGGGTTGCGATAGCCGGGATAGCCTTCTTCGTTGATATTGGGCGCGGCCTGCATGTTGTTGGTGCACTGCACCCAATAGGCATTCAGATCGCCGTCCTTCAGCTTGCGGTGCTGCAAAACGGCGTGGAATCCGGGTTTGGGTGGGATGGTGCCCGCAGGAATTTTCCACGCGGTCTCGCAAATCTCGCGGTGCTTGTCGTTTGCAACAACCATATCAGCCGGCAGACGGTGAGCGAAGGTTCCGACCTCACGTGCCGTACCACAGGCCGAGGGTTGACCGGTGAGCGAGAAGGGCGAGTTTCCGGGTTCGGAAATCTTACCCACCAGCAGGTGCACATTGTACATCAGCGAGTTCACCCACGATCCGCGAGTGTGCTGGTTGAAGCCCATGGTCCACAGGCTCATCACTTTGCGGTTGGGGTCGGCATATTGCTGGGCCAGACGCTCAAGCTGAGCGGCAGGAACACCTGAGAGTTCCGATGTGTACTCCAGCGTGTATTCCGATACCGCTTCGGCATATTCTTCGAAGCTGATCGGCTCCATCTTGCCAGAGTTTGGATTCTCTGCCTCTTCCTGCAGCGGGTTGTTATCGCGCAGTCCATAGCCAATATCGGTGGCGGTCTTGGTGATGTTGACGTGTTTGTTGACGAACTCTTCGTTCACCGCGCCGTTCTGGATAATGTAGTTGGCGATATAGTTCAGGATCGCCAGATCGGTCTGCGGCGCAAAGACCATTCCATTGTCGGCCAACTCGAACGAGCGGTGTTCATAGGTCGACAGTACATGCACTTCGGATCCTGGTTTGGTCAGACGTGTGTCGGTCAGGCGTGACCACAGAATCGGGTGCATCTCGGCCATGTTCGAGCCCCAGAGCACGAATGTGTCTGCGTGCTCGAAATCGTCATAGCAGCCCATTGGTTCATCAATGCCGAAGGTGCGCATGAAGCCGACAACCGCCGAGGCCATACAGTGGCGCGCGTTCGGGTCGATGTTGTTGGACCGGAAACCAGCCTTCATCAGTTTGGCAGCAGCGTAGCCCTCCCAAACGGTCCACTGGCCCGAACCGAACATGCCGACACTGGTCGGGCCTTTCTTGGCAAGGGCCTCTTTCCACTTGGCAGCCATGACGTCGAAGGCTTCGTCCCAGCTGACGGGTTCGAATTCACCGTTCTTGTCATATTCGCCGTTGGTTTTGCGCAGCATCGGCGTGGTCAGGCGGTCTTTGCCGTACATGATCTTGGACAGGAAATAGCCCTTGATACAGTTCAGACCGCGGTTCACCGGCGCATCCGGGTCGCCTTGCGTGGCGACCACGCGCCCGTCTTTGGTGCCAACCAGAACCGAGCATCCGGTGCCGCAGAACCGGCAGGCGGCTTTGTCCCAACGGATATCAGGGTTGCCGACCTGAGCGCTGGCTTGTCCGGTCGCAAGAGGAAGTCCTGCGGCTGATGCTGTCGCAGCGGCGGCGGTTGATTTCAAGAAGGTCCGGCGGGATTCAGAGATGGTCATGACATGGGTCTCCGGCTTTAGATCTGGCGAGAAGCATTAAGGTGCGGACGGGTCTCCGCGAGGTCTTCGAAATGGTGGTAGGTCAGGGTCAGAGAGATCACACCCGGGATCTGATGCAGATCCATGATCGTCTCGGACGCCATTTTTTCCGGCGTATCCTCGACCACAACAACAATGCGGCCATCCTCGGATGCCGCGTGAACTTCTGCCCCGTTTGTACTTGCAATCGCGGCCTGTGCACTCTGCGTGGTTTCGGGGGTTACATGGACGAGGCATCCACAGATATTCATAAGGCTACCTCCTGAGCGGGCGGGGTGTGGCGTTCGAAGCTGACAGAACCGGCAGGACAGGCGCTGGCACAAGCGCCACAGCCGGTACAAATATCGGTGTCGAGTTTGGGTTCAGCACGACCACCGGTTTGCAGCCGAAAGCGGATCGCGTTTTGGTCGCACACATCCTGACAAACCCGACAGCTGACACCATTCATCGACAGGCAAGAGGCCGACACCGCAGCGCGCCAAGGCCAATCAGCCACGTGTTCAGGATTCAGCGCCCCGGTCGGGCAAGCGTTGGCGCAATCACCGCAAAAAGTGCAGGGGCCTGCATCCAATTGCACAACAGGCCAGCCTTGCGCGTCGAAACGGATGATATCTTCAGGGCAGGCCTCGCGGCATTCGTCGCATTGGGTGCAAAGCTCAAGAAACTCGGTCACCGCACCCGGTGGGTGGATGGCTGATGTATCCTCGCGCAGCACTTTCCCTTTCAGGAATGCGCGTCGGCTGGCTAGCTTGTTCATTCGCTCGCGACCTTTGAGTGATCGACAGGGGTTGGCCTGCCTGACTCGGGTGTTAGCGTAACACAGCGTGTAAGGAATTGACCTAGATCATTTTTGAGCTGCTTATTTTTTCAGCATCCAGGGGCGGCAGCACCCGAATATCAGGCGCGTTTCTCACCGATTGTAGCAACGCCAAGAACCGAGAGAACCTTTGCCTCGATCTGTTCTGCGTTCATTCCTGCGACGGCGTACATATCCGCCGGGCTCGCCTGATCGATGAAGATATCCGGCAGCACCATCGAGCGATACTTCAACCCTTCGTCAAACATGCCCTCATCCGCAAGCAATTGCGCAACATGGCTGCCAAAGCCGCCGATGGCCCCTTCCTCGATGGTGATCAGTGCCTCGTGATTGGCAGCCAGATCAAGGATCAGGTCCCGATCCAGCGGTTTGGCAAAGCGTGCATCGGCGATGGTGGGCTTGATCCCGCGCGCCGATAGCGCCTCTGCTGCTTTCTGCACCTCGGCCAGCCGCGTACCGAAAGACAGCAGCGCCACCCGGGCGCCTTTCTGGATCAACCGGCCCTTGCCGATCTCCAATACTTCTCCGCGCTCGGGCAGATCAACGCCCGCTCCTTCGCCGCGAGGATACCGGAAAGCGATCGGGCCATCGTCATGTGCCACCGCAGTGGCGACCATGTGCATCAATTCGGCCTCATCTGCAGCCGCCATGACAACCATACCCGGAAGGTTGGCCATGTAAGCAATATCAAACGACCCCGCATGGGTCGCACCGTCTGCCCCAACCAGACCCGCACGGTCGATGGCAAATCGCACCGGCAGGCGTTGGATCGCCACATCATGCACAACCTGATCATAGCCACGCTGCAGGAAGGTCGAATACATCGCACAGAATGGTTTCATGCCCCCGGCGGCCAGCGCAGCCGAGAAGGTCACGCCATGCTGTTCGGCAATCGCAACGTCGAAACAGCGCGACGGATAGCGCTCGGCAAACAGGTTCAGCCCGGTACCGTCCGGCATCGCGGCTGTAACCGCGACGATCTTGTCATCCCGCGCTGCTTCATCGACCAGTGTCTTGCCAAAGACCGAGGTATAGGAAGGCGCGTTCGAAGGCGCCTTTTTCTGCTCGCCCGTCACCACATCGAACTTGGCGGTCGCGTGACCCTTGTCGCGGGCCTGTTCGGCGGGGGCATACCCCTTGCCTTTCTTGGTCAACACATGGATCAGGATCGGTCCGCTTGCCTTCGCCTTGACCGCACGCAGAACCGGCAGCAACTGGTCCAGATCATGCCCGTCGATGGGGCCAAGATAGGAAAAGCCGAGCTCTTCAAATAGCGTCCCGCCCATGGCCATGCCCTTCAGCATATCCTTGGCGCGCTTTGCCCCTTCGCGGAAGGGTTCCGGCAGCAACGACACCGCACCTTTGGCAGCAGCTTTCAGATCGTGAAACGGTTCTTCGGCATAGATGCGCGATAGATAGTTCGATAGGGCACCCACCGGCGGTGCAATGCTCATCTCATTGTCATTGAGAATTACGATCAAGCGTTTCTTCAGGTGGCCTGCGTTGTTCATCGCCTCAAAGGCCATGCCGGCGGACATAGAGCCATCGCCGATCACAGCGATCGCATCGCCCAGCCCTTCAGGCGTAACGCCGCCCAGATCACGCGCGACAGCAAAGCCTAGCGCGGCACTGATCGAAGTACTGGAATGTGCAGCGCCGAATGGATCATAGGCGCTTTCACTGCGCTTGGTGAATCCGCTCAGGCCGTCTTTTGTGCGAAGGGTGCGAATTCGGTCCCGGCGTTCTGTCAGAATCTTGTGCGGATAACACTGGTGACCTACGTCCCAGATGATCTTGTCTCGTGGCGTGTCGAATACCGCGTGCAACGCCGTGGTCAGCTCGACGACACCCAGACCCGCGCCCAGATGCCCTCCGGTCACCGACACTGCCGAAATCGTCTCGGCCCGCAACTCATGTGCGACCTGATGCAACTGCGCATCTGAAAACTGCTTCAGATCCGCTGGGCGGCTCACAAGGTCCAACAAGGGCGTATTCGGGCGGTCAGACATTTGGCGTTCCTGGCTTAGCTGTCCCGGGCAATAACGAAGCGGGCAGCCTGCTTCAAGGTTTCTGCAGCGGAGCCATGTTCGTCCAGCGCAGCACAAGCCTGTTCCACAAGCTCAATTGCACGGGATCTGGCGGCGTCCAAACCCAGTAGCGAGACAAAGGTCGCCTTGCCCGCCTCAGCGTCTTTCTGCAGCCGCTTTCCGGCCTTTTCGGCATCTCCTTCGACATCCAAAATGTCATCCGCGATCTGAAAGGCAAGCCCAAGCGCCTGGGCATATTGGCGCAAGGGGGTGGGATCGGCCTGCGCCAATCGCGCACCCGTACAGGCGGACCATTCGATCAACGCACCGGTCTTGCCCGCTTGCAGATGTGTAATCTCATCCAGTGTCAGCGGCTCCGCCGCCGTCTCAGCGGCGATATCCAGCGCCTGACCCAGAACCATACCCTGTGCGCCGCTCGCTTTTGCGAGCGTTAGAGCCAGTTCAGCGCGTATTTCAGCGTTTCCAACCTCTGGTCGAGCGCAAAGCTCAAACGCAAGTGTCTGCAGCGCATCCCCGGCCAGAACGGCGGTGCCCTCATCCCATTTCACGTGCACCGTCGGGCGTCCACGCCTCAGGTCGTCATCATCCATGCAAGGCAGGTCGTCATGGACCAGAGAGTATGCATGCAGCGCTTCGATACCCGTCGCTGGCCAGATTGCCCGAGCTGTACCGACGCCAAGCAGCCGCGCGCTTTCCAGTACCAGAAACCCTCGCAGACGTTTGCCGCCTTGCGTGGCATAGGTCATCGCGCGGGTCACATCCAGTTCATCCAGCGCGCTCAGAACCAGATCGAAATGGCTCTGAATCAGCGCGGCATCCTGTGCCAGCTTTTCACGAAACATTTACTGACCTTCGACAGGCGTCGTCCCGGTTGGCTGGCCACCTGCGTCCAGAGTGATCGCGGCCACTTTTTCCTCGGCACGCTTCAGCTCATCCTCGCAGCGCTTCTTCAATGCGGCGCCACGTTCGTACAGCGCAATCGATTGATCCAGCGCCACATCACCACGTTCCAACTGGCCAACCACGGCCTCAAGCTCTTTCATCGCTTGTTCGAACGTCATCTGTTCAACTGGGGTATCGGTCATCGTGCTGCCTTTATCAGTTCTTCCACATGGGCGCGTGTCGCCTCGGCCAATGCGTTCAGATCATAACCGCCTTCCAGAGTCGAGACGATACGGCCATCACACACTTCATCGGCAATCTTGCACAGCTCCGCCGTGATCCAGGCGAAATCGCCCGTGGACCAATTGAGATTGGCCAACGGATCATCCTGATGCGCATCAAACCCAGCGGAGATAATGATCAGTTCCGGCCTGAACGCCCGCAGACGCGGAAAGGCTTGCGCCTCATAGGCTGCCCGCATCTCGGCCCCACCCGTGCCCGGAGCCAATGGTATGTTCAAAACAGTCTCATAAGCACCGGTCTCATCCGGGCGGCCCGAGCCGGGCCACAAGGGCATCTGCTGGCTGGTAATCACCAAAGCGCGTTTCTCATCCCACAGCAGGTCTTGCGTGCCGTTGCCATGATGCACGTCGAAATCCACCACTGCCACGCGGTTCAACCCGTGATGATCCAACGCGTGCTTTGCAGCCAGCGCGGCATTCCCAAACAGGCAGAACCCCATGGCCGTCTCGGTCTCGGCATGATGCCCCGGAGGCCGAATAGCGCAAAACGCGTTCGGCGCTTCGCCGGTCAGTACCAAATCAACGGCCCGCACCACCGCGCCCGCCGCACGATAGGCCGCATCAACAGATCCAGGTGACATGAACGTATCCCCATCAATCTGCTTGAACCCATCCGGGGGCCTATGGTCGAGAATATCGCTGATATGGTTCTGCGGATGCACCCTTAGCAGATCATCATCCGCCGCCAACGGCGCCGTCACACGCTGAAGATCCAGCCCCTCAAGCGCATGCAGGATATGCTCCAACCGCGCAACCCGTTCCGGATGTCCCTCAGGTGTCACATGGTGCAAACAATCTGCATGGGTCAATAGGGCGGTTTTCATCAGGATCCCATCTTCATCTGGCTAAAAATACCTTCGCCGAAGGCTTAAGATCGCCGCGCAGCGGCAAAATCAATCCGGTGCCAACATATACCCTGCACCCCGTACGGTCTGCAGATACCGGGGTTGCTTCGGATCTTGCTCAAGCTTCCGACGCAAGCGGGTGATCTGTACGTCCACAGCGCGCTCCTGTGCCTGACCTTTGTCACGCCCCAGATCTTCGACCAGCTTGGCCCGGCTGATCGGTTCGCCGGGTTGAGCCGAGAATATTTTCATCAACTGGCTTTCGGTCGCGGTTAGGCGCACCGGGTCTTCGCCCTGCCACATCTCACCGCGTTCGATATCATAGCGAATGGGCCCAAGATGTAGAATCTTCGCCGCCGTGTCCTGTGCAGGTGTCTCTGGCATCCGACGCAGAATGGCGTTGATCCTCAGCAGCAACTCTTTCGGCTCGAATGGCTTGGCCAGATAGTCATCCGCGCCCGCCTCAAGCCCGGCAATCCGATGCTCGGTCTCGCCCTTGGCCGTCAAAAGCAGGATCGGGGTGGAATGGGTGTCGCGCAGGGATCGGGTCAGGCTAACGCCGTCTTCGCCGGGCATCATCACATCCAGTACAATCAAGTCGAAATCGAGCCCCGACAAAACCCGCCGTGCGTGCGCTGCATCCCGCGCCGCGGTTACAAGAAAACCGCTGCGCATCAGGAATTTCTTGAGCAAATCACGAATACGCTCGTCATCGTCGACGATCAGAAGATGGGCGTCCATTTCGCTCATGAAGTCGTATCCCGCAGTTTCGTATATGCACGACGCATATCAGCATCCATCATCGCTTCAAGCACTTTGCGAAACCCGGCCACCGCTTCGGGGCCCGCATCTTTGTAGGCCGCACGCATCCGGGCGCGCTGGGCGTCAGATAGTTTGGCCTCGAGTGCCTTTCCTTTATCCGTCAGAAATAGGTGGCGTTCGCGTTTGTCCACTGTTCCGACCCGGCTTTCGACCAACCCATCTTCAATCAGGCTGCGCAAGACGCGATTCAGCGATTGCTTCGTGACACCCAATATGGCCAGCAGATTGTTCACCGTCGTTCCCGGCGCTCGGTTGATAAAGTGGATGGCCCGGTGATGCGCCCGGCCATAGGCCAATTCAGTCAGGATGCGATCAGGATCAGCGGTAAAACCTCGATAGGCAAAAAACATGGCCTCGATGCCCTGCCTCAGTTGTTCATCTGTCAGAAACAACAGGCTTTCTCCGCCAAAGACCGGGGCGGGACGGATGTCGGTCATGTTGGGCCTCATTCGCAATATAACCTGACTTTATGTCAGCCTTATTGACATTCCAAGAGCGCGCAGGTATCGAATCGCAGTTTTTGCGCAACATTGTGTCCGATATGGACTTAAGCGGCGCAACATTCGCAAATATCGACCGGTTCAGGAGGTTTCGCATGGCTGGATATGACGATCGCGACGGTGTCATCTGGATGGATGGCGAATTGGTGCCCTGGCGTGAGGCCAATGTGCACATCCTGTCCCACGCGATGCATTATGCGTCTTCGGTGTTCGAGGGTGAGCGCGCTTACAACGGCAAGATCTTCAAAAGCCGCGAGCATTCCGAACGCCTGATCGCGTCGGCAGAGGCGCTGGATATGCCGATGCCATACTCGGTCGATGAGATCGAGGCCGCCAAGGAGGAAGCGCTCAAAGCCAGTGGTCTTCAAGATGCGTATGTACGGGCGCTGGTCTGGCGTGGCTCGGGCGAGGATATGGGTGTGGCGTCCGCCAAGAATCCGGTTCGGATGGCCATCGCTGTTTGGCCTTGGGGTGCCTATTACGGTGACGCTAAGATGCAAGGCGCCAAGTTGGACATCGCCGAGTGGAAACGACCCAGTCCGGAAACCATTCCAGTCCATGCCAAGGCAGCAGGTCTTTACATGATCTGCACCATTTCCAAACACAAAGCTGAGGCCAAAGGCTGCTCGGATGCTTTGTTCATGGATTATAATGGCAACGTCGCCGAGGCGACGGGGGCAAATGTCTTCTTCGTTCAGGATGGCGAAGTGCACACCCCGCTGGCCGATTGCTTCCTCAACGGCATCACTCGTCAGACGGTGATCCAGATGCTGAAAGACAAGGGCATCACTGTTCATGAACGTCGGATCCGTCCCGAGGAGATGGCCGATTTCGAGCAATGCTGGCTGACTGGCACTGCAGCTGAGGTTACACCTGTCGGGCAGATCGGCGATTATACCTTCGAGGTCGGCGATCTGACCCGCGAAATCGCCGAAGATTACGAGAAATTGGTCCGCGCGTAAGTTAACACCGTATTGAACCCCCGCTCAGGCGGGGGTTTTGATTGCAGATCATGCAAATATGCATGCAGATCGTTCAAAGGTATGGACGCTGCCGAGCCAAGCCGTATCGTTGGCTCATGTTAGATCTTCTCAGCGATATCCTTACACGCCTGTCTCTGCGTGGCACATTTTATTTCCGCACATCCTTTACTCCGCCGTTTGGGATACAGGTGCCGGGCTTCGAGAATGTGGCCCGGTTTCACTTTGTGCAACGCGGTGAATTGAAGGTGCACCTGCCAACAACCGGCGAGACCTTGCGGTTGCGGCAGGGTGATCTGATTCTTATTCCCCACGGTGCGCCGCATGCGCTGCTATGTAATGAAGTCAAACCCTATGATGCCTTGCCCCTTGAGCAGGTGTTAGAGCTGACAGGCTACAAAGGGGATGGTGTCCTGGTCTATGGCGGTGAGGAAGACGAGCGCGATACGCAACTGATTTGCGGACATTTCTCATTCACCGGGCCAGCCGGGCGAAACGGAACCGGTCATATGCTGATCGACCGGTTGCCACCTTTCATACTGATCGAGAATTACGGTGAAGAAGCGGGTGCCTGGATCGAGGCGACATTGCGCATGATCGGATCTGAAGTGTCCGGTGCTCGTATCGGCGGTGACCTGATCGCGCTGAAACTGTCCGAAGTGCTGTTTGCGCAAGCGATCCGGGCATACCTTGAACATCAAAGTCCTCATGATGCCGCGCTTGCCGGATTTGCCGATCCGCGCATCTCGCGGGCGCTGACAGCATTTCACCAGTCTCCGGCGCAGGAGTGGAGCGTTGCGATGCTTGCGCGAGAAGCAGCAATGTCACGCACCGCATTTGCGCAGCTTTTCTCACAAAAGATGGGGACTACCCCGATGCAGTACCTGACGGACTGGCGGATGCAGATCGCGTGCCATGGGTTGACCGAAAATCGCTGGAACGTTGCGGATGCTGCAGCAGAAGTGGGATACGCGTCCGAGGCTGCGTTTTCACGCGTGTTCAAGAAGCAGGTCGGACTGTCGCCCGCCGCGTATCGTGCGATGCACTAATCGTACGAATTAATTGAACGATCTGCAATAAATGCAAAACGAACTGAGATGTTGCGTTCAATCGCGCGCCCCTAATCTTTGATCATCACTGATTGAAGAAAGGAAGTTCACATGTCCCTGCGTTTTGTCACCCGCTCTGTCCATGCCTATCTTGACTACCCGGTTGCGATTGCGCTGATGGTTTTGCCTTTTGTACTGGGGTTGGGCCAGTCCAACCCGCTGGCACTCTGGCTGTCCGTTGTGACCGGCATTGCAGCATTCTTACTGACCGTTCTGACAGATCATCACCTTGGGATTTGGCGGGTTGTGCCATACAAGTTTCACTTGGCTGTTGATCTGCTTGTCGGCGTCACCTTCCTTTTGGCACCCAGCCTGTTTGGGTTTTCTGGGCTTGATGCGTTGTTCTACTGGGTGAACGGGGCCGCAGTCGTTGTAGTGATCTCGCTCAGCGCGCCCGAACAGAGCGCTATTGCTTGAAGTGAGTCAGAACCGTAGCGATCAGCTGGGCCATGCGGGCATCCGGATGGCCCTTTTTTGTTTTAGACACTAATAAGGCCAAATTTGCCCAATGGGTCGCCCCTGTTGCATCAGATTTTCAGGCTTGAATTTTCCGACAAAAACCATCAGATATAACGCAACGCCAGATGACACCATCAAGCAACTGGTTCCGGGGCGATCTGTGGGCTCAGCAATAGCAGATGTGAAAGCCCGCCATCGCCCCGGGAACGACCAAAGGAGCCCGCGATTGCGTGATCGATTTGAAGAACTGATGGCCGATCCCTGCTGTGCATCGTGTGATTGCGACGCGCTAACCTCAGAAGTCGCGGCCTATCTCGATCACAAGACCTGCAACGCCGAGCGCTGCCGGGCGCTCGAAGAACGCTCAGCCGCAACGATGTACGCAGTCAGGCGCGATTCGATGCGCGCGCTGAATGAGGGCGGTGCGCGGGCCTAGAAATCCACACCACGTTGGGCTTTGATGCCGGCTTGGAACGGGTGTTTTTCTACGTTCATCTCGGTTACCAGATCCGCATAGTCCCTGAGGGCTTGCGGGGCATCCCGGCCAGTCAGGAACACGCTGGTTTTGTCTGATCGGGTCTGAAGCCCCTCAATAACAGTGTCTACTGAAAGGTATTCGTAGCGCAGGGCGATATTGATCTCGTCGAGAACAACCAGATCGTAGTCGCCGCTTTTCATCAGATCACAGGCCTTGTTGAAGGCCGAAGTCGCAGCCGCGATGTCGCGCTCGCGGTCTTGTGTATCCCAGGTAAACCCTTCGCCCATCGTGTGCCAGGTGACCAGATCGCGCCCCTCAAAGAACCTGCGCTCACCGGTTTTCCACTTGCCCTTGATGAACTGAACCACAGCCACTTTCTGGCCCCAGCCCAATGCCCGGATCACCACGCCAAACGCAGCCGAGGATTTTCCCTTGCCCTTACCTGTATTGATCAGCACCAGTCCCCGGCCGGGATCGACCGCTTCCGAGACTTTCTTGCGGTGCTTGGCTTGCACCTCTTGCATCTTTTCTTTGTGGTTCTGTGCGTCGCTCATCGGGAAACCTCATAGGTGTATCGCGACCCAACCTAGGGAAAGATTGCGAAAGGTAAAGTCAGGCTTTGGGATCCGTTGCTGATCGCGCTTTGGTCCGATCAAGGCCAAGTTGTCGTTCACGCAGGATCACCACGACGTTGCCTGCAATTACCAATGCCGCGCCGCCCAGCATCACAAGGGTTGGCAGCTCATCGAACCAGAAATAACCAATGACAATGGCGAACAGCATTGTGGTGTAGTCATAAGGTGCCAGCATTGACGCTTGTCCAAACTTGTAGGACGAGGTCACCAGAATCTGCGCCACTCCGCCGATCAGGCCGATTGTCACCAGCAATGCGGCTTGCTCCCATGTCGGGATAACCCAGCCCCAAAACACTGTGAGACCCGAAAGCAAGGTCGCTGTGAGAGAGAAATAGAACACGATTGCGGCGGGATGATCCACCTGTACCAGTTGTCGAATATGTATCTGCACAAAGGCACGGGCAACGGTTGCAGCCAGCACGCAAAGCGCACCTATTGTTGCGGCGGTTTCGGCAGTGCCTGAACCCAGCCGGGGCCAGATCATGATCAGAACGCCGACGAGGCCAAGCGCGACGGCCCCGATACGAATCATTCGTATCCGCTCGCCCAACATGATTGCAGCCAGAATCAGCGTGAAGATCGGGGTTGCATATCCGATGGCGGTTACCTCGGGCAGCGGCAACAGGCTAAGACCAGTAAAGGTCAGTCCCATGGCCGAGGTTCCCAGAACCCCGCGCCAGAAATGGCCCATCGGCTTCTTGACGACAAAGCCGTGCACCAGCTCTCCTCGCCAGACCAGCCAGGCGATGATAACCGGAATCGCGAAAAGCGAGCGGAAAAACACCATCTCTCCCGGCGGGAAATCATCTGACAAAGCCTTGACCAATGCAGACATCGTCGTGAACAGCACGAGCGCACTAAGCTTAAGCGCCACGGCCAATGCCGGACGATGCGATGTTAAGGATTTCGCCATGGTCGCGAACCTGCGCCTTTGAGGCGGAAAGATCAACTGGCCAAAGTTGACGTATCAGAGATTGGACCAGTCTAGTGGAAGCTGAGCTCCGATTTCCTCTGACAGGTCCTTTAGAAACCTCATCATCCGCGCGGCTCGGTCCTGCGCGATGGCCCTGCCTTTTTCGGTCAGCATATCATTGGGTAAGCGCAGCAGTTTTATTTGCCAGTGATCGATTGAAAAAATCAGGTCATTCGGCAAACGGTTTTCGGCAAACGGATCTGACGGGTCATAAAGGGTGCGTCCTAAGGCGCCCGATACTGAAAAGTTGCGGGCGATACCGATAGCACCCAACGCATCCAGACGATCGGCATCCCGTAATATTCGCGCTTCGGGTGTTTCGGGCGGGATGTTAGCCGAAAAGCTATGGGCGGCAATCGCGTGCTGCACGGCTCCAATTTCAGTGGTGGAATAGCCGAATTCTTCAAGAATAGGCTCTGATTCAGCGGCGGATCGCATCGAGGCCAGATGCCGATCCGGATCATCTTTTGACAGGTTGATCAGATCATGCAGATAACACGCCGCCAGCAAGACACGCGGGTTGGCTTCATCATCCGCAATCGCCTGCGCATTAACCCAAACCCGATCCAGGTGCGCCAGATCATGCGCCGGATCCGTCTGCATCCGTTGCCTGACGACAGCGCGCAGCGAAGCGCGCAGATCAGCCAATCCGTCCACGGTTCTCGCCGATTTGACCACGATGCAGGAGCAGGTGATCGAGGATCACGCAAGCCATCATTGCCTCACCTACCGGAACGGCGCGGATGCCGACGCAGGGGTCGTGGCGGCCTTTGGTAATGATCTTGGTCTCTTCGCCGGATTTGGTGATGGTCTTGCGGGTGGTCAGAATGGACGAGGTCGGCTTGACCGCAAAGCGCACCACAACATCCTGGCCGGTCGAAATGCCGCCCAGAATACCGCCTGCGTGGTTCGAGCTGTATTGAGGGCCGTCCTGTCCCATGAATATCTCGTCGGCGTTGGCCTCGCCAGTCAGTTCGGCGGCGTCCATGCCTTCACCGATTTCAACCCCTTTAACGGCGTTTATCGACATCATGGCTGCAGCCAGATCAGTGTCTAACTTGGCATAAACCGGCGCGCCGAGCCCCGCCGGAACGCCGCGCGCGACCACTTCGACCACTGCGCCGACCGAGTTGCCGGATTTGCGCAGTTCGTCCAGATAAGCGGCCCAATCTTCGGCTGCTTTGGCGTCGGGCGTCCAGAATGGATTCTGTTCGATCTGCGACCAGTCGAAATTGGCACGGTCGATCTTGTGCGGACCGATCTGGGTCATATAACCGGTGATTTGAACATTCGGAGCGATCTGTTGGATAGCCTCACGCGCGAGTCCTCCGGCCGCCACACGTGATGCCGTTTCCCTCGCCGAACTGCGCCCGCCGCCGCGATAGTCACGGATCCCATACTTCTGCCAGTATGTGATGTCGGCGTGTCCCGGACGAAACTTGTCCATGATGTCGCCGTAGTCTTTCGAGCGCTGATCGGTGTTCTCGATCATCAACTGCACCGGTGTGCCTGTGGTCTGGCCTTCGAAAACACCAGACAGGATTTTGACCTGATCGGGTTCGCGCCGCTGTGTGGTGAATTTGTTCTGACCTGGTTTGCGCTTGTCCAGCCAATGCTGAATCATGCCCTCATCGATTGTGACACCCGGAGGGCAGCCATCGATGGTCGCACCCAAAGCGGGCCCGTGGCTTTCACCCCAGGTGGTAACGCGGAAGAGGTGGCCAAAACTGTTCATCGACATGGGGCATGCTCCTTTGAGCGACGTGATTAGCGGGGAGTGCCTTGGTCCTCAAGTGGATTTGCATTTGCAGAGAAGCAAGCGCCGCCCTGTGGGCGGCGCGATTGGAATAAATCAGGCGGCTTGAGCCACCGTGGCGCGGGTTGCGGCGATCTTGAGCGCTGCATGAGCTGCCTCGCGCCCTTTCTCGATGAAATGCGCGCGATAGATGGCGTTGTGGTGATCCGTTTCCTGATACTGATGCGGTGTCAGCGAGACCGACAGGACCGGAACACCTGAATCGAGCCCGGCCCGCATCAAGCCATCGACAACCGTTTGTGCGACGAAGTCATGCCGGTAGATGCCGCCATCCACTACAAAGGCAGCGCAGGCTACGGCGGCGTAGCGCCCCGTTTGCGCCAGGTCACGGGCCAGCAGGGGCATCTCGAAAGCGCCCGGAACGTCGAAGACATCAACCTGATCAGCTGGAATTAGTTCGAGAAACCCATCCAGCGCGCGATCCACAATATCTGAATGCCAGTTGGCTTTGACAAAAGCATAGCGGGTGTGTGTCATCATGATCTCCTTTCGTAACAGACACGTCACCCAAGGCGATCACGAGCAGGCACACCGCATTACCGGCGCGCTGCACGTTCTCTTTCATCCGGACTGTAACCGTCGGCTCTGGCTTCTCACCAGATCTGCTGACACCCCGGAGACCGGGGCCGCTCGCGGGCTTACGGGTCATGCCCGCATACCGCCGGTGGGGAATTTCGCCCCGCCCTGAGAACGAGTGGGACCTTGCCAAGGAGACATCGCTTCTGCAAGAGAAATTGGCAGGAGGACGAATATGCATCCCAATCCCACCTTTCGCGCCGAGACGCGCGAGCGTCACATCGAGTTTGCACGTGACCGCGCCTTTGGTGTTCTGGCGGTGTCGACATCGGATGCACCGTTGTTAAGCCACGTTCCCTTTCTTCTGAACGAGGATGCTTCATCGGCTGACCTGCATCTGGTCCGGTCAAATCCGATTGTTAGGGCGCTGAAACAGCCGCAACCCGCGAAGATCGCTGTGTTGGGGCCGGATGGGTATATCTCGCCTGACTGGTACGAAGTCGATGATCAGGTGCCGACCTGGAACTATGTAGCGGTGCATCTGACTGGTGTGCTTGAGATGCGGCCAACGGACGAGCTGCGAAATTTGCTCGACCGGCAGGCGGCAGACTTTGAAAATCGCCTGCTGCCAAAGCCGCCATGGTTGGCGTCCAAGATGACACCAGACGCGCTGGATAGAATGATGCGCATGATCGTTCCCTGCCGACTCATGATCTCGGATATCGACGGCACTTGGAAGCTGAATCAGAATAAGCCCGATGAGGCGCGACATCGCGCGGCTGATCACGTGCACTCAGCAGGACTTGGCAGTGAGGTGGCGCGCTTGGCCTCGTTGATGCGCAAGGCCTGAGGCACGGGTTCTCGCCTTCCATTCATTGAGCGCTGAATGTGGCAAGATAAGCAGCGATGTCATCTGCGCCTTTTTTCAGCTTGACGCTCATGTTCGGGCGGGCGGTGTCATCATCCAGATATTCCTTGATGAACCCGATCGGATCCCGAGAATAGGCGGCGATGTTTTCCTCAGTCCACACAAGCCCTTCTTGCCCGGCGCGGATCATGTCGTCGGTGAACATCCCGATGGGCAAACGTTCACTTCCATAAAGATAATCATTCTCAGTTCCGGCGGTGCGGCCAACTACGCCAAAGAGATTCGGCCCGGTGATGCCGCCTTTGACCAGAACCTCGCCATTTTTGATGATCGCATGGCACGAAGAGCATCTGTTATAGAGCTGTTCGCCTTTCGCCGGATCGCCGGCTGCGATCGCCTGTACTGAAGTCAGAAACGAAACAAAAACTACGGTTGCTGCTATTTTGAGCATTGAACATCTCCGGCTGGGAATATTGCGCCTGTGGCCTTTCACGTATTCCCGTTTAGAGTGCAATCGAATTCTGGTAGATAATCACGTGTTTGAAATATCTATTTTATATTAATAATTTAAGAGAAATCGTATCGCGCTAAAATAGAAGAAATACAGTATTCCTAAGGTGGAGCTGCACGTGAAATCGGCGGCGTTCGCATAGGGTGAGGAGATTTCAATTTGGGGATCTACCAGCGCGGGTCGATGCCGAATCACGTCCTACCTGCCTGGCGCCAATTCGCCGCTCTGAGGATTAAAATCTACATTTGAGATTGAAATTTTGCCCTTTCACCGTGACATGAATGCTTAGATGCGGCGTATTGCGCGTTTAAGAGCGCTGGACGAACTCTATTCTCCCCGATAGATACCCCGTTTAAGACGCCGCACTTGTGCGGTGCGCGAGCTTTATGCCCGTTCGCGGGCGCCAGATAATCGGAGATAACCTCGTGTCCCAAGCTGAAGACCACGAAGGCACCCGCAGAGATTTCCTCTACTACGTCGCTGGCGGCGCAGGTGTCGTTGCCACCGGGGCTGCCGTTTGGCCCCTGGTAAATCAAATGAACCCATCGGCAGACGTCCAGGCGCTGTCCTCGATCCGTGTGGATGTAAGCGGGGTAGAGCCGGGTACGCAGCTGACTGCAAAGTGGTTGGGTAAGCCTGTTTTCATCCGTCACCGCACAGGTGCCGAGATTCAGGAAGCTCAGGAGCAGGACGCTGAAGGTGTCGACGCGCTGCCTGACCCGCTGGCTCGCAACTTCAATTTGAACGCCGACGCACCAGCGACCGACGCCAATCGCGTCATGCCTTCGCCCGAAGGCGAAGGAGAAGGGGCGTGGATCGTTCAGATGGGTGTTTGTACACACCTGGGTTGTGTGCCGCTTGGCGATGCTGGCGATTTTGGCGGTTGGTTTTGCCCCTGCCACGGCTCGCACTACGATCTTGCCGGTCGTATCCGCAAAGGCCCCGCGCCTGAAAACCTGCCCATTCCGCCCGTTGAATGGGTGGACGCCACCACCATCAAGCTCGGCTAAGGGAGACCTAACTTATGTCCGGAATTCCCCACGATCATTACGAGCCGAAGACAAATGGCGAGAAGTGGCTGAACAGCCGTCTGCCCATCGTCGGCCTGCTTTATGATACCCTGATGATCCCAACCCCCAAGAACCTGAACTGGTGGTGGATCTGGGGCATCGTCCTGGCATTCTGCCTGGCGTTGCAGATCGTCACCGGTATCGTTCTGGTGATGCACTACACCCCGCATGTTGATCTGGCCTTTGCCAGCATCGAACACATCATGCGCAACGTGAACGGCGGCTATATGCTGCGCTATCTGCACATGAACGGCGCATCGCTGTTCTTTGTAGCAGTCTACATCCACATCTTCCGCGGCCTGTTCTACGGCTCGTACAAAGCCCCGCGTGAGATTACGTGGATCATCGGGATGCTCATTTACCTGATGATGATGGGTACTGCGTTCATGGGCTACGTTCTGCCCTGGGGTCAGATGTCCTTCTGGGGTGCGACCGTGATCACCGGCCTGTTTGGTGCGATCCCGTTTGTTGGTGATGCGATCCAGACCTGGTTGCTGGGCGGACCTGCGGTGGACAACGCCACTCTGAACCGCTTTTTCTCGCTGCACTACCTTCTGCCGTTTGTTATCGCGGCGCTTGTGATCGTGCATATCTGGGCCTTCCACACCACAGGCAACAACAACCCGACAGGTGTTGAGGTTCGCCGTGGCTCGAAAGCAGAGGCAGAGAAAGACACGCTGCCGTTCTGGCCCTATTTCGTGATCAAGGACCTGTTCGCGCTGGCGGTCATTCTGGTCGTGTTCTGGGCCATCGTGGGCTACATGCCGAACTACTTGGGTCACCCGGATAACTACATCGAAGCCAACCCGCTGGTTACACCTGCGCACATCGTCCCTGAATGGTACTTCCTGCCATTCTACGCGATCCTGCGTGCGTTCACTGGCGAAGTCTGGGTCGTTCAGTTCGCCAGCTTCATCACCGGCGGCATCATCGACGCCAAGTTCTTTGGTGTGATTGCGATGTTTGGTGCGATCCTGGCCATGGCCCTAGCCCCTTGGCTGGACACCTCGACCGTGCGTTCGGGCAAGTATCGTCCGATGTTCAAATGGTGGTTCTACCTTTTGATCATCGACTTCTTTGCTTTGATGTGGCTGGGTGCGATGCCCGCGGAAGAGCCCTATGCGACCTTCTCGCTGATCGCTTCGGCTTACTGGTTCGCCTATTTCTTCGTGATCCTGCCGATCCTGGGTGTCATCGAAAAACCTGAGGCGCAGCCGGAAACCATCGAAGAAGACTTCAACGCGCATTATGGCAAGGCAAACGCCGACGCCACGCCGGCCGAGTAAGAAGAGGGACCGGAAACATGTTCAAGAAACTTGCAATCGGTGCCGCGTTCGCTTTGGCCCTTGCGCCCGCCTCGACTTTTGCGGCAGGTGGCGGTGAGCAGCACATCGAAGATTTCGACTTCTCGTTCGAGGGACCGTTTGGAACCTGGGATCAGAACCAGCTTCAGCGCGGCCTGCAGATCTATACCGAGGTCTGCGCAGCCTGCCATGGTCTGCAATATGTACCTCTTCGGACCCTTGAAGATTTGGGGTATTCGGAAGAGCAAGTCATCACCTACGCGGCCGACAACTTCGAGGTGTTCGATCCCGAGCTGGACGATTTCCGCCCGGCAATCCCGACCGACCACTTCCCGGCCAACAACGGTGTCGGCGCGCCTGACCTGAGCCTGATGGCGAAGGCCCGTGCCGGTTTCCATGGTCCTTACGGTCTGGGCATCAACCAGCTGGTCAAAGGCATGGGGGGCGCGGAATATATTGCCTCGCTTCTGGATGGTTATACCGGTGAAGAAAAGGAAGAAGCCGGTACTGTTCTCTATGAGAACAAAGCCTTCCCCGGTGGTTGGATTTCCATGGCTCCGCCGCTGGCAGAAGAACAGGTTGAATTTGCCGACGGACATCCTGCAACCGTTGAGGCAATGTCCGAAGACATAGCAGCCTTCTTGATGTGGAGCGCCGAGCCGAAAATGATGGAGCGCAAAAATGCCGGTTTCGTCGGTGTTCTGTTCCTGACAGTTCTGTCTGTTCTGCTGTACCTTGTGAACAAGCGCCTGTGGGCACCGATAAAGGGCAAGCGTCTGGACTAAGGTCGACGTATAACTAAAAACTAAACCCCCGCGCCATCACGGTGACGGGGGTTTTTTTGTTGCGATGGTGTGGAAGGGGCCAGCCCCTTCTTGGCCTGCGGCCAATTCATCCCCGAGGTATTTTTGGCCAGATGAAGAACGGATCACACTTTTAATTGAGCTTTGCTGTGCCCCCGTATCGTCGCGATTACGATCTCGCCTTCGGGTTGGGCGTTGCCGAAGGTTACTTCGGTAAATTGTTCGGTGCGGCCCATTGTGGGATTTTCCATCAGGATATTGTGGGTTTTGCCGATCTGTGCCGTCAGATGCTTGATGACCTGTGCATCGCCGGCTGCACGCAGGCGCGCGGCGCGTTCTTTGATGACATTGCCGTTGATCTGTTGCGGTATGCGGGCTGCCGGAGTGCCTTTGCGTTTGGAATAGGGGAATACATGCAGCCAGGTCAGGTTGCACTCGGTGACGAGCTTGAGGGAATTCTCGAAATGAGTCTCGGACTCGGTCGGGAAGCCAGCGATGATGTCCGCGCCAAAAGTCATGTCGGGTCGTAGTTTGATGGCGTCTTCAGTGAAACGAATCGCATCTTCGCGCAGGTGGCGGCGTTTCATGCGCTTCAGGATCAGATCGTCGCCATGCTGCAAGGACAGATGTAAATGGGGCATCAGGCGCGGCTCGGTCGCGATGGCATGCATCAGGTTCTCGTCGACTTCGATCGAGTCGATTGAGCTGATGCGCAGGCGAGACAGATCGGGCACCAGTTTAAGGATGCGCATCACCAGATCGCCCAGTTTCGGCTGAGCGGGCAGATCAGCGCCCCATGAGGTCAGATCGACCCCGGTCAGAACCACTTCGTTGTAACCCTTATCGACCAATCGCTTGATCTGGTCCACCACGACCCCCGCAGGAACGCTGCGAGAGTTACCCCGGCCATAAGGGATAATGCAAAAGGTGCAACGGTGATCGCAACCATTCTGAACCTGTACATAGGCGCGTGAACGGGTTCCGAAGCCATCAATCAGGTGGCCGGCAGTTTCCGTGACAGACATAATGTCGTCAACCTGAACCGCCTCGGTCTGACCGATGAAATCGGCGGCCATGCCTTTCCAAGTATCCGGTTGCATCTTTTCGGTATTGCCGATGACCGCGTCTACTTCGTCCATGGCAGCAAAGGTCTGCGGCTCGGTTTGCGCAGCACATCCCGTGACGATCAGGCGTGCCGAGGGGTTTTCGCGGCGCAGCTTGCGAATCTCCTGCCGCGCCTTACGGACGGCCTCGGCCGTAACCGCGCAAGTGTTCACGATCACGGCGTCCGTCAATCCCGCCTTCTGCGACAGCTCTTTCATCGCTTCGGTCTCATAGGCGTTCAGGCGGCAGCCCAGAGTGCTGAACTTAGGCGGGTTCATTCCAGTGACCTCAGGTATTCAGGCGTCAGCGTGCCCGAAAACACATGGGCTGTGGGCCCCGTCATCCAGACCCCATCCTCGCGCCAGTCGACCCAGATCGTGCCGCCGTCCAGATCCACTTGCACCTTACGCCCAGTGAGGCCTCGACGTGAGGCAGCAACAGCGGTGGCGCAAGATGATGACCCCGAGGCCAGAGTGATCCCCACTCCTCGCTCCCACACCCGCATGCGGATGTGGTCGGGGGCGACTATTTGTGCGACCTGAACATTGGTGCGTTCGGGATAGAGTGGATGGTATTCGTAACGCGCGCCGAACTCTTCCATCGGAATGGCCTCGGCGTTGTCGACAAAGAAAGTGCAGTGCGGGTTGCCCATGCCGGTCGCCGTTGGGCCACCTTCTATCGGCAGTTCCAGCGTGTCCATCTCTTCCGCCAGTGGAATCTCGTTCCAAAGAAGTTGGGGGTGCCCCATATTCACCGACGTCAGTCCATCGCCAGCGTCGCGGGCCTGCAGTGTGCCGCGTTCAGTTGTGAGCGTGAGTTCGGATTTGCCCGACTCGTCCATCAGAAACCGAGCGATACAGCGCGTGGCGTTGCCACACGCAGCCGAAGTCGACCCGTCGACATTGTAGAACACTAGATGCGCATCCGCTTCGCCGCGTTCGATCACCGCCAACTGATCGAATCCCACTCCGAACTGCCGGTGCCCGATTCCCCTGGCAAGGGCCGGGGTGACCGGCACGGCATGCGCGCGCGCATCGACAACGACAAAGTCGTTGCCCAACCCGTGCATCTTCATAAAGGCCAAACCGGTGTCGAGTATCTGTTGCATGGCGGGCATATAACGCCGGTCCGGACATGAATCCACCCTGTCGCGTAGATTCCTGAAAAAAGGGGTTGACCCCCCAGTTCCACCTGCCTAATTAGGCCGCCTATCGGGGCGCCGAACTCATACGAATGACGGCGAACTGAAGTACGAAATAAGGTCTTGAACCCGGTCGGGTATTTACCTTACAGAGTGCTGCGGATCGAAGAGATCCTAAAAAGAGTGGGCCGTTAGCTCAGTTGGTAGAGCAACTGACTTTTAATCAGTGGGTCGCAGGTTCGAATCCTGCACGGCTCACCACTTTTTTAAATGAAAACAAGTGCTTGCACGGTGTTGTGTGAGGTGCGCTTCGTGGTGCGCGGCTTGCTGGAAGCAATACGGAAGCATATTGACTTGAGATCTTTGTTGCCGACGCGCCACAGCTTGTCCAATTGTCTAAAATCAACTGGCATCTTTGCCTCAATGTGAAAACAGAACTCTTTGAGCAATCCTTTTCACCAATGGCTGCGGCAGCGACACACCTAGATCAAGCCAATGCACACTGTTGTAGAAACGGTGATAGTCGCTATCAACATATGCATCTAAAAGAGACATTAGAAGTACACAGAAAAGAGGATCACACCTTAGGATATTGTGCGCCTTTGAAGGAGATCATGAATTGGCTTTCGACTAGTTGGACCGAAAGCCATCCACGCGCGAAATCCCAGCGCGTCAACAGCTAAATCTTTGCAACGGAGCCCCATTCACTTGAAGCACTTATGAGCGTCAGCAGTCAAAAGTTTGCAACAAATCCCCCTAATACACAGTTTAAGTTCTGAACGAATTTAGGAAACTCTCAAAGTCGGGTTGCGATCTCAATGCTTCGGCCATTCTCCGATGCAGGTCCACCGATGTATCGTGCAGGTCGCGCAACGTTGCATCGCATTTAAGCTTATCCAGTTCTTCTCTGAATCTGCCCCCTATTCGCAATATCCTTTGATCCTTGACAGCAGATTCGTTTCGCGCTGACCAATAGCTTTCGTCAAAAAGACGATGAGGGCTGTTTACGTCACCCCTAGAACGTTTCACCAGAAAACTATCCAGAGAGCGAAGTGCATAGTGGTTTAGCGTTGCAAAGTCGTGCGCAATTGCAGAGGGAAGTCGTAGGCGTTTGCCTTTTTCAGCTCTTTTGAAGTGGTCAGGCACTTGTTGCCCGGATCCATTTACCCATCGAATTGTTTCAAGCGCTTTCTCAGCCACAAACGGGCGATGTGCACCGATACGACCTATCGGGAGATCTCCGCGAAACAAAGATTTGACAGGGCTTTCATCCTTTCCATTCCATGACGTGTAGTCGTTTCGAAAGATGAACTGTTCGGTAATAGGTTCATCCCTGAAGTCGTTGATGCCACCATTGGCAAACATAGCCATATTCACAGAAATAACATCTGCGTAATTTACTGCCTGAAGAAGTTCCGGAATTGTGCCATTCCCAACGTGGATATTCAGGAATTCGTCAAGATCAACTATTAGCTTCCAATCTGCGTTCTCGAACTCGGGATGATCTCGAATTTTTCGCAGCGCGACGATTTGGTGCTTTCCATTTTTGGCTGGGTTATCATACCGAGAGACAACACCCATTTCACTTAATCGGTCCAAAATTTCGTCGGTGCCATCACTACAATCGTTTGTATAAATTACAAAATCTGTGACGCCGATTGCCTTATAAAACGCAATCCACTCTAGTATGAAAGGACCTTCGTCCCGGGCACAGGTCCCAATCGCGATCTTGATTTTTTGACCTGAAACCTGAGATTGAGAAATCACTGGAGGCGCTGTTGCCCCAACTCGCCCAACAGCTACCGCTGAAAGTTCAGGATGCAACTTTTTCTGAAGTGTCATTCGTATGCTAACACGCGCATGCTTGACAACTTTGGGGGTTTTTTCGCCAATAACGTCGGGGTCAAATTTCCTCAAAAGAGAAAAGAGCTCGCCCAAGAATGAGAGCCTTACTTCATCCCATCCCTCTGCGCGTGCCTTGGAGACAATGCAATCAAACTTTGGATCAAGTTGACCTATCGCGTTCATACCATCATCAAATTGCAGTCGATTAGATATGATACGCCGGAACTCGGACTGGATATCCTGAATTGTTGCTGGATTGATCGAGGATAGCTCTGTTGGCTTCAGGCTTTGCAGCTCCTTCAATAGCTCGCCCAACAGTGTTAGATGAGTTTTCCAAAGACCTTGAGCATTGGCTTCGCGCATGATCTGCAATGCGTCTTCGTTCAATGACACGTTATCCGAAGCGGCAAAGGACAACTGCGACAATACAGTCTCTGGGACTTGGCAGTGTCGAAAAAGGGCCGTTCCCAATCCAGTCGCCTCGCCAACATCTGTTTTCATATCGACGAAAGTCACATTTGAAGGGGCAACGCACTCTTCCACGGTTTTCCTTATGGAGTCCCAGTCTAGTGCGAATGGCAGATTCCTTCTGTATTCATCAAAAGTAATTGTGTACCCGCGCATCAAAACGCTTTGTCGATAAGTGCTGAATAACCAACTTTCTGGTTCCCGGGTGTAAAACACACATTCTAGCTCGTGGTCTGAAAATGCTTTCGCAAAAAGCGGAAGTATCTGTTCCATCCACGACACCAAATTTCCAGACTCCGAATAGATATCGTTGCCAAACAGGATTTCGCTAGACATCAGGACAACAGGTTGCTGTATCGAAGCAGTGTCGCTAGCCAGTTCCTGTAGCGCCTCGAGAAGCTTTTCGCGCCCTCTTGAGGATGGATTTCGAATCGCTTGCTGGGCAAATTTCTTTAGGTCTTTTAGGTCGCGTTTTCCCAAATAGTGAAAGTATGGCGACAAATGGTCAATATTGTCCAGAATTCGGTTCTGAACCGCTGTGGAACCTGTTTTTTGAAAGCCTGCGTGGAAAACGATCTTTTTCAAAACCCACCTATCGCCCATTTTCTGCCTCATCGTGCCCGTCCGGTTGAAAGGCGTCTATAGAACTTTTGCGGTTACGGCGACTTCAATCATGTAACCTTCGTCAAGGTCTACCCCCACAAATGCCCGTTCTAGATTGCCTTCGATACTATTCTTCCGAATGTCTGGCATTGGTTCGCAACGTCCAAATGACGTCTATGAAGCCGAACAAACCGGCAAGCAGGGTCTGAAGCGTTCGATGAAGTCGAGTATTTCGGGGTTAATCAAAGGTTTGCCCTTTCTAGTTTGCAAGTAGGAAGATGTAATGAGGCGATCACCTAAACAAGGGTTTAATCAAGAGTATTTCGAGGTACTGCGCATCGAAGAATTGCTTCATGGAATAACAGGTAGAGACACTGCTTCCCAAATGGACGCGTCAGAAAAAGTTGGGTGCTGGTCAGTGCCTCACGCAATGAACCGATATCTGTTCCTGGCTTCATGCAGTTTGTTTGCGGCGCGCTCAGGGTCCGCTCTTATGTTCTCTGCGAGCCTGCTTCCAACCCTATCCATGAAATCACACAGCTCAATTTCCCGAGTATCTTCCAACGCGGTCAGCGTGATCCCAAGGCCCGCAATTTGCGCTGATATCAACCTTTTTTGCTCAACTTGATTTACGTGCTTGATGCTGGTTGCGTCGACGTGGCTACGCATTTCCAGCAAATCATCGTCTGACGATTCAGAAACCAAGTCCCAGATTTCATGGTTAGACCAGCGCGCGCGGTTTCCGTCGTCCGGATCAGGCTCGCAGTAACGAATCTTCTTTAGCGCCTCGGAAATTACATCACCGAACATAGCATCGAACTGGGGCCATGTTCTGATCTGCCAACGATCCTTGAGCAAGTCCTTCCCGGCACGTACTTCAACGCGCCATACGCGGCTCTGAGACGCATCAGAAGGGTCTAAATGGGCTAAACCGTCTCGCTCAAGGTTAGCGTTCCAGATATCCTACCAGATCAGTTTTTTCTTATCGATCACTTCGCGGCGCTTGTCATAAATGATGACTTGTCGTCCCGGCATTTTACCGAGCGTAGACTGATCATCGGATGCTGCATTTGCACGGACATTGCCGACAATCGCTGCATTTGCAAAATTTGGCTAGGCTCCGGGCAATGCCTTTACCGCTGCACAACTCCGCGATGCTGTCTTCGCCCTTCAGGACGTCCAGCACAATCCTGATCTTCTCTTCTGCTGAAAATTGCTAGCGGGTCACATGGCGAGTGTCCTTTACCACCTTCTCACTGTGGCTCAACTTGGTCCCTGGGTTCTTTTTCCTCTCCACTCCTTGGCGGTTATGTTGAGCCAGAAACCCTCTACTATCAGATCAACCTAAACTATCCCATTGGTGCTGGCGTCAGACACGTCTGCATGCTTGGTCCGATTCGGCACATTGTTAACACCGTCAGTTCCCTCGATTGCGAGCCTCCAGCCGTTCCAGATTGATGACTGTAGACAGCATTAGCCGATCGTGGCTCCAGTCCTGTGTTTGGCGAACTGATGCTGATCCGATGGCGAGAACTAATGCAAATGAAAGTATCAGTCCAAGAAATACGGCAGGCAATCGGGTGTCTGCCATCGGCGCTTCGGTCAACGCTAACACGCGCTGCCGCAGTACGTGCTTTGCCTTTGTTCCGTAAACCAGTGCCACATTAAGAACACGTGGATTGTTCAACGTAATCGATCGCGCGCAGAATTCCAGCAAACAGGTCGTATACTCCTTTGAATCTATTCCCTTACGAGACACGACGGATTGGTCACAGGCCAATTCGCGTAGCCGGTCGAATTGGTGTTTGAGCACCAGATAGGCCGGGTTCCAGAACAGCAAAGGTCGCAAAAGCTCGAACCCAAGCTCCCATTCCACGTCATTGGCTCGGATGTGCTGAAACTCGTGCGCCAGGGCAAATCGCAACTCATTTGGTGTGTTCAACAGATGACTGGGCAGCACGACGTGCCGGCGGCGAAGGCCACGCACAGCGAACGGTACGGTAATCCGATCTGACAGGCGAATGTCCACCTTGGCGGATTGCCGCCAAAGAAAACTGGTCGTGATCGCGCTGCGGATGGCCCATGCATCGCGCATCACACGAACTGTCAGCACCGCTGCAATAAGAGCGAATGCGATCAAGGCGCAGTTTGCGGCCATGCTTGCGCCTGCCAGTACGTGGTCCAGCCACCGCTCGCGCGTGTTCAGTAGGGTTTCAAATTGTGCTGCTGGCATGGCAATGTCGCCGCGCAGATAAGCGGCCACGGCAATATCCCCCAGTGCAACAGGTTGCCCCGGCCAGACCAGTCCTGCAAGGCTCGAGACCCCTGTAGCTAAAATGGGACTGACAAGAACGCAGATACAAAGTGCCTTGAGCAAGCGAAGCTGAGCCACAAATCCATATCGCATCGATGTCCTATCCAGCGCCGCGCGCACTGCCAACCAGATAAAGGCCGACAATCCAAGCACGACATTCAGATCAAGAAACGTATCGAGAACCGGTTTAACCGCTGTCATTTTGCAGTCTCCTCTCTACCAGTGCTCGAATTTCCTCCAAATCATCTTCTGTCAGCCCCTCATCGTCGACCAGCCTTGCAACCAGCGTTGCGGGTGTGTCGTCAAACAGGGTCCGAGAAAGATTCTGCAGCGACCGCGACTGGTACCTGTCCTTTTCCAGCAGGGGTCTGTAGATCAGCGACTTGCCGTTCTTCTCGCTTTCGACGAACCCTTTTTCATCAAGGATACGCAGAATGGTCGCGCCGGATGTATAGGCCAAATTTCGATCAGAAGGCAGGCGATCAAGGACATCACGGACCGAGCCCTGACCAAGCGCCCAGAGTTCGTTCATGAACTCAAGTTCCACGTCGGTCAGAAGATTTGTTGTCTTTTTCTTTCGCATCGATCTCGGTGTCGCCATTATTTAGTATGCCTGACAGACAAGCATCCTTTCGCTGTTTCTCAAAGCTCAAACTTTCCAGAAGACGAAGACGCCCCAACCGATGGACAGGAAAAGAGGCGTCCATACAGGTTGGCCTACCAGCCCAAGCCAGGCAAGGAAGATATAGGTCGAGCCGAGCAGTGTTATGAACAACCGATCGCCCAACGTGGTTGTCAGACCAAGTACACCGCGACGTTCAAGGCCGTCGCGGAACTTGAACCCTTCCAATAGTCCAATTAGTGCGATGGCCGCGAAGATACCCACGAATACCGCCAACGTCGCCGGGGTCCAGGCCATCCAGAAATCAGGCCAAAGAGGGGCGGTCCACGAGAATCCCTTTTCCTCTTGCTGGCCAACATTGCCCCATCCGGCTTGCTGGGCGAATGCCATCGAAGGCAGGAAGGGGAGGGTGAGAAGAAGTCTACGCATATCGAACCTCACACACGGCCCATCGCGAAACCGCGCGCGATGTAGTTGCGGACAAACCAGATGACAATGGCACCAGGGATAATGGTCAGTGTTCCCGCGGCTGCCAGCAGACCCAACTCATACCCCGCGCTGGAGGCGGTGCGGGTCATCACGGCGGCGATGGGCTTGGCCTCGACCGCGGTGAGGGTCTTGGCCAGCAGCATCTCGACCCATGAAAACATGAAGCAGAAGAAGGCCGCGACGCCGACACCCGCTTTGATGTTGGGCAGGAAGATCGTCACGAAGAAGCGTGGGAAAGAATAGCCGTCGACATAGGCTGTCTCATCCAATTCTTTCGGGATGCCGCGCATGAAGCCTTCGAGAATCCAGACCGCCAGTGGCACGTTGAACAGCGTGTGCGCGAGCGCCACGGCCAGATAGGTGTCGAACAGGTGGATTGACGAATAGAGCTGGAAGAAGGGCAGCGCGAACACCGCCGCTGGCGCCATCCGGTTGGTCAGCAGCCAGAAGAATAACTGCTTGTCGCCCAGAAACCGATAGCGCGAGAACGCATAGGCCGCTGGCAGCGCTACACAGACCGACAGCACCGTGTTGATCGTCACGTAGATTATCGAGTTGATATAGCCCCAATACCACGTCGGATCGGTGAAGATGGTAATGTAGTTCTCCAGCGTGAAGGTCTGGGGGAACAGGGAAAAGCCCGACAGGATCTCGTTCGTGGTCTTGAAAGACATCGCCACCAGCCAATAGATCGGCAGCATCAGGAACGCGACATAGAGGATCGGGATAAGGGACCGCTTCTTCATTGCGCGTCATCCTTTGTCATCAGAGTGTAGAAGACCCAGCTGACCAGCAGCGTGATGGCGAAGTAGATCAGGCTCATCGCGGCCGCAGGGCCAAGGTCGAACTGTCCCAGCGCGATCTTTACAAGATCGATCGACAGCAAGGTGGTTGAGTTGCCGGGGCCACCGCCGGTCAGAACGAAAGGCTCGGTATAGATGTTGAAACTGTCCATAAAGCGCAGCAGAACGGCGATGGTTAGGACAGTCTTCATCTTGGGCAGCTGGATATAGCGAAACACTGACCAGGGGCTGGCACCGTCTATCTTAGCGGCCTGATAATAGGCATCCGGGATCGACACGAGGCCCGCATAACACAGCAGCACAACCAGCGACGTCCAGTGCCAGACATCCATGACGATCACGGTGATCCAGGCCGACAGTGGCTGTTGTGTCATATCATAGTTGATGCCCAGGACGTCATTCAGGAAGTAGCCCAGCAGGCCGATCTTGGGCAGAGTGAAGATATTCCACATCGAGCCGACCACATTCCACGGGATCAGCATCGGCAGGGCCATCAGGACCAGACAGACCGGCACCCAGAACCCTTTGCGTGGCATCGACAGGGCGACGATGATGCCCAAGGGCACCTCGATCAGCAGGATCAGGAAGGTAAAGAGGAACTGCCGACCGAGGGCCGCCTGAAACCGGTCGGAACGCAGGATCTGTTCGAACCAGCCCAGTCCTTCCCAGAAGAACTGATTGTTACCGAAGGTCTCCTGCACCGAATAGTTGACCACCGTCATCATCGGCACCAGCGCATTAAACGCGACCAGCGCCAGCACCGGCAGGACAAAGAACCATGCTTTTTGGTTTTCAGTTCTCATTGCGTCCGCTCCTCGGTTGCGATCCAGCCGTCGCGGTAGACGCGAGATTGTTCGGGTTTGAATTGCAGGTACACATGTGAGCCAGGGTTGGGCGCATTGTGTTCTGCTACGGCTTTCACCGGCGTATCACCGACCATGGCACTGACCACATAGTGTCGTCCGATATCTGCGACCTTGGTGACATGGGCAGGGATGCCGGTTTCGCCAAAGCTTATATATTCAGGCCGGATACCCAGATCGGTGCGGCCTCCGTCACCGTGGGTCTGGCCCTCCAGCATCACTTCATGGCCTTCGAACAGGGCCCGATCGCCCTTCGCTTCGCATGGCAGCACATTCATGCCGGGTGAGCCGATGAAATGGCCGACAAATGTGTGCTGAGGGCGCTCGAACAGTTCCACAGGGGTGCCGATCTGCACGACTTCGCCCTCCTGCATCACGACAACTTCGTCCGCGAAGGTCAGCGCCTCGGTCTGGTCGTGCGTGACGTAGATCATCGTGGCTTTGACGCGCTGGTGCAGCTCTTTCAGCTTGGACCGCAGTTTCCATTTCAGATGTGGGTCGATAACAGTCAGCGGCTCATCGAACATCACCGCGTTCACGTCGTCGCGCACCAACCCACGACCCATCGAGATTTTCTGTTTGTTGTCCGGGCTCAGACCTGAGGCCCGGGTATTCAACATATCCGTAACGTCCAGCATTTCTGCAATCTCATCGACGCGACGTTTGATCGTTGCCGGGTCAACCCCCCGGTTCTTCAACGGGAAGGCCAGATTTTCGCCCACAGTCATCGTGTCGTAGATCACCGGGAACTGGAACACTTGCGCAATGTTGCGTTGATCTGGGGGCAAGGCAGTAACGTTCTGACCATCGAACAGAATCTGTCCTTCGGAAGGCGTCAGCAACCCCGAGATGATGTTCAGCAGCGTTGACTTGCCGCATCCTGATGGCCCCAGCAGCGCATAGGCGCCGCCATCGCGCCAGGTGACGTCGATTTCCTTCAGGGCGTAATCCTGTGGCCCCTTGGGATTGGGGAAATAGCTGTGTCGCAGGTTTGCAAGCTTGATTTGTGCCATGTCAGGCTATCCTTTTGCCGTCTTGGCCGAAATACCGGCAATGGGCCGGGTTCATGTAGAAGCTGTGGTCTTCGCCCACCTGATAGGGATGGACACCCGAGGCCAGGGACACCCACGCCTCATCCCCATGCTGGAAGTGCGCGCTGGAATCCGAGCCCGAAAGCTCGGTCACGATGACACGCCCGGTCAGCTCCACGTCGGCGTCGGAAGAGCGGAACGGGGTCACCCGGTGCGGACGCACGGCGACCAAGTAGTCACCATCGGCTATATCGGTGACTTTCCAGCCACCACCGCCGACCAATTGCGCCTGCGCATTAGACACAGTGATGCGCGCCACGTTGATGGGCGGGTCAGAGAACACACGAGCTGCAGAGATGTTCTCGGGGTTGCGATAGATATCTGAGGTGGGTCCAAATTGGGTGACGCGCCCGTCCTCCATCAAAGCGGTGTAGCCGCCAAGCATCAACGCCTCTTCCGGTTCCGAGGTGGCATAGACGACCACGGCCCCGCGCCCGGCGAACAGGTCGGGCAGTTGTTCACGCAGTTCTTCACGCAGCTTGTAATCGAGGTTGGCCAGTGGTTCGTCAAGAAACACTGCGCGGCTTTCCTTTGCAATCGCGCGGGCCAGCGCGGTACGCTGCTGCTGGCCACCTGACAACTCATGCGGACGGCGCTGTAGCATTGGGCGCAACTGCAGCAAGTCGGCGGCCTCTTCGACGCGGCCTTCGATTTCGGATTTTGCCATCCCTGCCACGCGTAAGGGCGAGGCGATGTTGTCGAAAACGGTCATATGCGGGTAGTTCACGAAGAACTGGTGTACCAAACTGATCTGCCGCTTTTGCGTGTTCAGCTTGGTGACGTCCTGCCCGTCCATCAGAACTTTGCCCGAGGCGATCGGGTCCAGCCCGGCCATCATCTTGATCAGCGAGGTTTTGCCCGACCCCGTCGCGCCCAACAGCACATTGAAATGGCCAGTCTTGAGCGTCAGGTTCGTAGGCTTGATATGGATGACATTGCCAACCCGTTTGGTGGCGTCTTTAAGTTCGATCATGTCCGTGGGTTCCGGTCCTTCAGTGCGTCGCACTGGCCTTGGGGTGGGGATGCCGCACACGGCACCCCCGGTTTCGTTTGCTTACTGAGACTGCCAGCGCTGAACCAGTTCGTCATAGTTGACGGTCTGGCCCTGCGGCTTTTCGTTCTCAAGCTTGGCCTTGGGCGAGCCCGGCTTTTCCAACCAGAAGGCGGCATCCTGCGGCTCGTTCAGACGCGGGCCACAGCCACCGTAGACACCGGCGCTTTCGTCAGCGGCCTGCATCCGGGCCATAGTGATGTCCATCTCTTCTGCCAGACGGTCCATCGCCTCTTGCGGGGTGAAGGCGCCCGAGTTCACGTCACCGATCTGCTGCCACCAGATCTGGGCCAGCTTCGGATAGTCCGGCACGTTGATGCCGGTCGGTGACCATGCCACACGGTCGGGTGAGCGGTAGAACTCGACCAGACCACCCAGCTTGGGTGCGCGCTCGGTGAACGACTCGTGGTTGACCGAGCTGTCGCGGATGAAGGTTAGGCCCACATGGGATTTCTTCACGTCGACAGTCTTGGACGTCACGAATTGGGCATAGAGCCAAGCCGCCTGAGCACGATCCGCAGGCGTCGACTTCAGGAAGGTCCACGACCCCACGTCCTGATAACCAACCTTCTGGCCTTCTTCCCAATAGGGGCCGTGCGGGCTGGGCGCCATCCGCCACAGCGGCGTGCCTTCGTCATCCACGGTGTTGTTGCCTTCGGACTTCGGCTTCACCATGTCTGCGGTGAAGGCGGTGTACCAGAAGATCTGCTGAGCCACGTTGCCTTGGCTAAGCGCTGGCAACGACTGGTAGAAGTCATAAGACGCCGCACCCGGAGGCGCATAAGCCCGCAGCCATTCATCCCACTTGCGGATCGCATAGACCGCAGCCGGGCCGTTCGCAGCACCACCACGCGAAACGGACGCGCCAACAGGGTTACAGGTGCCCGCTTCCATGCGGATGCCCCATTCGTCGACGGGAACGCCGTTCGGTTCACCCACGTCACCGGCGCCGGCCATCGACAGCCAGGCGTCAGTCATGCGCCAGCCGAGGTCAGGCGCGCGCTTACCATAATCCATGTGGCCATAGATCGTGGTGCCATCGACTTCTTTCACGTCATTGGTGAAGAACTCGGCGATGTCTTCGTAGGCCGACCAGTTGACCGGAACGCCTAGATCATAGCCGTATTTCTCTTTGAACGCGGCCTTGTTGGCTTCGTCATCGAACCAGTCCTTGCGGAACCAATATAGGTTCGCAAACTGCTGGTCAGGCAATTGATAAAGCTTGCCATCAGGGCCGGTGGTGAACTGAATGCCCATGAAGTCATCCAGATCCAGCGTTGGCGAGGTTGTCGCCGCCCAATCACCTTCCATCATATCGGTCAACGGATAGGCCAACTGCAGGCGCGAATGTGTCCCGATCAGGTCGCTGTCGTTGACATAGCCATCATACAGATTCCGTCCGGTTTGTAGCTGAGTCTGTACGGCCTGAACCACTTCGCCTTCGCCGAGAATCTGGTGATTGACCTTGATCCCGGTTATTTCCTCGAACGCCTTGGTCAGAACCTCGGATTCATAGGAATGCGTCGGGATACCCTCGGACAGGACATTGATTTCCATGCCCGAGTACGGTTGTGCAGCTTCGATGAACCACTTCATTTCGGACAACTGTTCATCCTTCGACAAGGTCGATGGCTGGAATTCGTCGTCGATCCAACGTTGTGCTGCGGCTTCGTCGGCCCAAGCAGGACCATGCCCCGCAATGACGGCCGCTGCCGCCACGGCGGAAAGTAGATGTCTCCGCATCTGTCTCCTCCCAAAGATTATGTGATCCGGTGCAGACCGGATGGCAAACAGCATCAATGATATTCGGCGCTGCTGTCAAACTAATTTTTTAGTAGAAAGAAGGAAGTAGGGCAACCCATTGTTTTATATCACTTAATACCATTTATGTTGGAGGAAGAACTTCATGGATCACGCCAATTAGCATCAATTACGTGCGCTGCAAACGGCCCATTCCTGCCGCCCAACGTCTCCTCAAGACACTGCACTGCAGTCAGCAGAACCGGACCTTCGTTACAACCGAAATACATCATGCTTACAGCCTGAGACATAAAGTCGTACGTCCCACATCAAAAGGCGGCTTTGTTGATAAACGGCGAAAACTGTTCGAGCCCAGTTCAATGCATCACGCCAAATTCAGAACCGGTCCATCTAGAAACCGGATCAAATTCCCGAAATAACCAGCAGATCTCGCGGGACGGGTCGGATCGGATGTGATTGTGACTGCAAGATTGCGCCTGTGATGGGCCGCTATGATTTGACCTCCATACCCTCGGGCCAGAGCGTATCCGGACGGTGTGAGAAACCAGCCGTATCCGTATTCCAACTCAGAAAACTGTGACCGGCTGTAGGCCTTGGTGGCTGCGGAAACCCAACTTTCGGGACTAATAAGATTTTTTCAAAGACTCCCCTGTCCCTAAGTAATAAGGCGATCTTCAACCTCGATCTCGGTGATATTGTCATCTAGTTAGCGCCTAGATAATATCCCTGAGGATCCTGGGTCTAGGCGGGTATCTCAACTCCCAGCAGAGTCCCCAATCGCGCCCGCGCCAGCGTTAGCAGGCTTTGCCCCGTTGCCTCGTTTAACGCCGCCCCCAGGATTTGTGTTGATTCCGTTGAGTACAACATGCGTTACCCGGGCTTGGCCACCATCGGTCGGGTGAGTGCGTCGGCGATCCAGTTGGGCGAGCTGATCCATGCACCGCAATTCCCGCCAGACGTCCGTTCCAGCCCTGCCCGGAGCGTGACTAGATCCTCCATCGTGATACTTTCGGCGCCCGGAGTTGCATTCGGCGGCAGCAAGCGCGGCGCCACGTCTTGCAGCGTAGCATCGTCTGAAGAGATTTCCTGCCTATCGATTGCGGTTTCTAGCAACAGGGCAACGATGCTTTTCGAACAGGGTCTGATGTTTGCCGGGCGATCCAGTCCAGGCTCTTTGGGAGCTTGCGCAAAGATGACGTCCTCCCCGCGCTGAATCTGAAGCGAATGGAGCCGCGACAAGCGGCCGATCATCTCGCCAATCTCTGGGGATTGCCCCCGCACAACGATCGGCGCGGACACAGAGACGGTCGAAGCAATCAGGCACGAACGACGTGCAAACATAGCCTTTCATGTGGACGCTAACCCGAAGATGTCCAGTCGCTCGATTTCTGTTTTTGACCGAGCCCCATCACAAACAGGACCTAAGGCTTACAAGTCGGGACATAAAGCAACAGTACCTATCGATCCCGAAATCATCCCAAAGGTCGGGCCAGGTTTCCGTGTTAGAATAGGCACGAGAATAGTCTAGCAGGAGCAGTCCCGTTGCGACCCAATTCACTCTGTCTCTCCATCGCCGTCTTAGTCGTCGCCACCATTGCTGGGTCTTTCCCCAACCGAGGCGACGCATTATCAAAAGAAATACCAGCCTGGCTACGGAAACACGTAGGCACGGCTGAAGGGCAAATCGCGCCGATCGTCCTCGAGCGTGCGAGAGCGCTTTATCTGCAGAAACTCCGGCAAGGCAAAATCTCGAACTCCTGCTACCTAGCAAAAGACGCCACGCGTCCCAGTACGGCGCGGACCGGAAACCCAGGGCGTCGGTTCTACGTGATTTGCGAAGCGCATAAGTCATTTCGCGCCGTTTCATCCGGCTATGGCAATGGTCGAAAGTTGCAGCGGGCCAATTTCGCAAATGGTCGGCAATGCGCGAAGAACTTCAGCAACGCAGAAGGTTCGAAACTGACCGCAGGTGGGTCATACCTTACGGCCGAGGCCCGAACTTCATTCAAAGGATATTACCAACACTCCGGTAAGATGAAGCCACTTTACCGCACGTTCCTGTTGTTTGACGGGGAAGGAGAGACAAGCAATGCCCGGGAACGCGCCATAGGCGGTCATCCTGCTGTTTTTCTAAAGTGGAAGTGCCGCTTCAAAAACCCGCAAAGCGCGAACGCTGACAAGGATGGATATGTACCGTACGGCAAGCTTGTGAACTACGTCGGTGGGCGCAGCAACGGCTGCACAACCTGGTCGCAATCCGCTTCAAAAGAGATTTTGGAGCTTGTCGAAGGAAACCCGACCACGCTCTATATCTACCCGGAATCAAAAGACATTAACGCGGTTGCCAAAGCGGTGGAGCAAGGAAAATCGCTTTCGCGCGCGGGCGTCTACTGGAACGCAGCATGTCTGAAGGCGATTGACGCACCCAAGTTTTGGCCGAAAAGAACTTTGCAACCGATCATCAATCAATGGAGGGCGGCCCTGCCCAAGCAGCCGCCGCTAGAACTGCCAATTTGCCAGTAGCGGTAGGTGCACTTTTTTAGGTGCACTTTTTTTGCTTAGAAAACACCTGCGGGACCTTCTTGTTTCGTAGTTTGGCCTTTGGTGTCTGGACAAGAGTTGGGGAGGAAACATGTCTCGCAGCATTATGGAGGGCAAGGCCGAGAGATTTGACGTTGACGCCGTAGCGCTCGTGGAAAGGGATGATAGCCAACAGTTCCCTTAACCGAAAATACACTCGCCTTGCTCGTCAATCACCTGTTTCGCCTTGGTGATGCTAAAGCTCTCGGCCTGATCCCGGCTTTCGAAGACATCCGCCCGGATCAGCGCATAGGTCTTACGATCTCCGTTGATGATTTTTTCGATACGGGCCGACAGGCGATACTTTCCGCCCTCGGCAATCAAAACGGGGAAGATGTCGAACCCTTTGTACGAGACCGGTTGCAGCTCCGACTTTTCACCGCCACCAAAGAGTTTTGAGAAGATTGACATTATGCGGTCCCTTTCTACTTAGGAAATTTGACCCCTATGAATTTCGACTACATCCCAGAAAGCCCAGCATTAGTGTTCAATAGAAACTGGCGGAAAATCGGGCTGCTTGCCGCCCCAATCCCGCGGGCGTTTTCCCCAACAGCCGCAGCTTCTACAACCGGAGGAATCAAACCGCGTTTATCTTGGTTGACTAGGTAACGACGAACCCGTGAGACCAACTCCTCCCGTATTTCAGATGGGAATGCGCCGTCGATAAAAATTGCCTCAAAGTCGATGACTGCGCAAATAGACAGCGCAGCTTTGGCCAGTTCCTGCGCAGTGGTACCGATCCATGGTTCGACATAGCGCGAAATGCTGCTCCAGTCCTGCGGCTTTTTCCACAAAATTCCCGGATCAACACCCGCTTCTATCAACCTGTCCTCGAGCAGGAACAGCGATGCAGTGTCAATCAGTTGCTGGCTTTCACCCAAAGGACCTGTTGTCCGCATGGCGCCCAAGGCACCGGCGTTGCCTTGGTTGCCCTCAAATACGGTGCCATTCAGGGCAACGCCTCCGCCAATCATTGAGCCTATGAAGAAATAAAAATAGTCTCGATACTCAGCCCCGCGGCCATAGAGGTGCTCCGCGTGACACGCGGCAGTAGCATCATTGACCACAAAGACCGGCAGTTCGCTGAACTTGGCCACCTCGGAAAAGAAGTTCACGTTTCTCCAGGACCTGAATTTCTGAGCCGCAAGCCCAGACAGGTCGTGCCATTTCCACAGCTCGAACGGTGTACCGATCCCGATCCCGCATACACGGTCGCGAAGCTTCTGGGGTTCATTGGCCAGAAGTTCTTGCAGTCCTTCCTCCAAAAAACCGAACACTGCTTCGGGCAGCGGGTAGTCATAAGTCGTCGAGAGCTGTTGGCGTGGCTTACCGGTGAAGTCGATCAAAAGAAGATCTGCGCTGCGGCGACCGATCTTCATTCCCACGGATAGGATGCCTTCTGGATTGAGTTCCATGGGGATCGAAGGTTTCCCTACCTTGCCCCTTAACGGCGTCCCACGTTTGAGAATCTCGTCCTTTTCGAGCTTACGCAGAATGATCGACACGGTCTGCGGAGACAGGCCCGTCAGCCGCGCGACGTCCGCCCCGGCAGCAGGTCCATGCCGTTGTAAAACCGTCAGAATGAGGCGTTCGTTATGATCACGAACACCGCTTTGGCTTACCCCGCCGGTTAGTATTTTCAACGCCTCTCTTTCCATAACCTTAAACATAAACACCTTGTTTTCTTATGAAAAGATACGTGGGCAAATTAATAAATAAACTTTATTTATTTATTGACACAGAGGCTAGAATCACGGTTTCTTGAACGAGACCTTCATTGGAGGATGGAGGCCCGCCTTGTCGCTATTCCGCGCGGGGCCACAACAATTTTCTGGGAGGAGAACATGAGAAATCTACTCAAGCTCGCCGCATCCGCGACTGCGCTGACTTTGGCCGCTGCATCCGCGCAAGCGGCTGGTGAAACCGTCTGCCTGATTACCAAGACCGACACCAACCCCTTTTTCGTTAAGATGAAGGAAGGCGCAACCGCCAAGGCAGAAGAGCTGGGCATGACGCTCAAGGCGTTTGCCGGCAAGGTCGATGGCGACCATGAAACTCAGGTTCAGGCTATCGAGACATGTATTCTCGATGGCGCAAAAGGCATTCTGCTGACAGCATCCGACACCAGCTCAATCGTTCCTGCGGTCAAACAGGCGCGGGATGCGGGGGTTTTGGTCATTGCGCTGGACACGCCGCTTAGCCCGATTGACTCGGCGGACGCGACATTCGCGACGGACAACTACAAGGCCGGCCTTCTGATCGGTCAATGGGCTAAGGCCAAAATGGGCGACGCCGCAGCCGATGCCAAGATCGCGACGCTGGATCTGAACGTCAGTCAGCCGACAGTGGACGTTCTGCGCAATCAGGGTTTCCTCGACGGATTCGGCGTGGACTTGGCGGACCCGAACGTCATCGGTGACGAAACCGATGCGCGGCTGGTTGGCAGTGACGTGACCGACGGTAATGAAGAAGGCGGGCGCCGCGCCATGGAAAACCTTTTGGCCAAGGATTCATCCATCAACGTTGTTCACACGATCAACGAACCGGCTGCTGCGGGCGCATATGAGGCGCTGAAATCCATCGGGCGTGAAAACGACGTACTGATCGTTTCGGTTGACGGGGGGTGCCCCGGCGTCCAAAACGTCGAAGCCGGTGTGATCGGGGCGACAAGCCAACAGTACCCGCTGTTGATGGCGTCGCTTGGCGTTGAGGCCGTGAAAAAATGGGCCGAAGAGGGCGTGAAGCCGGAAAACACACCCGGCAAAGACTTCTATGACACGGGCGTGGCGCTCATCACCGACCAGCCGGTTGATGGGGTCGAGTCGCTGTCTGTCGCAGAAGGCTTGGATCTCTGCTGGGGCTAAAGGCAGCCCTACAAGGTGAGGCGCGCCGCAGCGCCTCATCAATCCTTTCACCAGCAAACCTAAACTTCCTGTAAACTGATTTCGTGGACGCGATGCCAGCCACGAAAAGGGGGAGAGATGTCTGAAGCAAACCAAAACGCCCAGGAATTCGAAACCGCCGCCAACGCGTCAGAAACCGTAGCGGAATTTGAAGATCACCGGCGTGGTGTTCTGGGGAAGTTGCAGCATCTTCTCCATGTCAACCCTTCCTTTGTGCCGTTGATCGTTCTGGTCGGCGCCATCGTAATTTTCGGTCTGCTGCTGGGGTCCAAGTTCTTCTCCCCCTTTGCGATGACGCTGATCTTGCAGCAAGTTCAGATCGTGGGCATCGTGGCCGCAGCGCAAAGCCTTGTCATTCTGACCGCCGGCATCGACTTGAGCGTCGGTGCGATCATGGTGTTTTCATCCGTCATCATGGGTCAGTTCACCTTCCGCTACGGTATCCCCGTGCCCATTGCTGTGATGTGCGGGCTGGCAATGGGTACGCTGATCGGGGCTCTCAATGGCTGGCTGGTCAGTCGCGTAAAGCTGCCACCCTTTATTGTCACGCTCGGCATGTGGCAGATCGTTCTGGCGACAAACTTCCTGTATTCCGCAAACGAAACAATTCGCAGCCAGGATATCGAGGCCAACGCCCCGTTCCTGCAATTCTTTGGTACCAAATTCAGCATCGGTGGCGCGACCTTCACGGTTGGCGTGATATTCATGCTCGTTCTGATTTTCGTTCTGGCTTACGCGCTCAAACACACGGCCTGGGGCCGGCATGTCTATGCAGTGGGGGATGACCCTGAGGCGGCTGAACTATCCGGTGTGAACGTGCACAGAACGCTGATGTCCGTTTATATGTTATCCGGTTTGATCTGTGCCTTTGCGGGCTGGGCTTTGATCGGACGCATCGGGTCGGTTTCACCTACATCCGGTCAATTGGCCAATATCGAAAGCATCACCGCGGTTGTGATCGGGGGCATCTCTTTGTTCGGCGGGCGGGGATCCATCCTGGGATCGCTGTTTGGCGCGCTGATTGTTGGCGTGTTCACTTTGGGGCTTAGGCTTCTGGGCGCAGACGCACAATGGACCTTCTTACTTATCGGACTTCTCATTATCGCTGCGGTTGCCGTCGACCAGTGGATTAGAAAGGTATCGGGCTAATGTCAGACTCAACTCCAGTCGTCCAAGGCCGCGGGATCGTAAAGCGTTATGGCCACGTTACCGCCATCGACCATTCCGACTTTGAACTGCGCCAGGGGGAAATCCTGGCAGTGATCGGAGATAACGGCGCGGGCAAATCATCCATCGTGAAGGCGATCTGCGGCGCCACAATCCCGGATGAAGGCGAGATTCTGATCGAGGGCAAAAAGGTTAACTTCACCTCTCCGATCGATGCGCGGAATATGGGGATTGAGATTGTCTATCAGCAGCTCGCCATGTCTCCTGCCCTTTCGATTGCGGACAACATGTTCATGGGGCGCGAAATCCGCAAGCAGGGGTTCATGGGCAAATACATGCGTAAGCTTGACCGTCCAGCGATGGAGAAGTTTGCCCGAGAAAAACTGACCGAGCTTGGGCTGATGACTGTACAGTCGATCAATCAGGCGGTTGAGACTCTTTCTGGTGGCCAACGCCAAGGTGTTGCCGTTGCTCGTGCCGCTGCCTTTGCAACCAAGTTTATCATCATGGATGAACCGACCGCTGCTTTGGGGGTTAAGGAAAGCCGCAAGGTGCTTGAGCTGATCCAGGACGTGCGGGCGCGTGGCATTCCGATCATCCTGATCAGCCACAACATGCCTCATGTTTTTGAGGTTGCCGACCGCATTCATGTGCATCGGTTGGGCAAAAGGCTCTGCACAATTGATCCCAAGGATTACACGATGTCCGATGCAGTCGCCTTCATGACCGGTGCCAAGGAACCCCCAAAAGAGGACGCAGCGTGATCGAGCAGGACGTAAAGCGCGTTTGCGACCTGATCTCCTCCCGGCGGCAAGTTGGAGTCCGGACGATTATCGCAATCGCCGGCCCCCCTGCATCCGGAAAGTCGACCTTAGCGGAAGGCGTTGTACAATCGCTGAACACGCAACAGAGCTCGGCGGTTCCGTCAGCCACACTTGTACCAATGGATGGTTACCATTTGGACAACTGCGTGCTGGAAACGCGTGGATTGCTGGCGAGAAAAGGCGCGCCAGAGACTTTCGACGGGGTCGGGTTTTGCGCTGCAATCAGAGAGCTTCAATTTACGCGCCACGAGTCCTTTCATCCCAAATTCGACCGCACAATGGACCTCGCTATTGCCAACGCCATTGCGGTTCACCCGGCAACTCCGGTCGTCGTCGTTGAGGGTAACTATCTTCTGATGGACAGCGACCCGTGGAGAAACCTGACGGATGTCTATGCCGCAACGGTTTTTATCAGCCCAACTTTGGAAGAGCTTGAAAACAGGCTGCAAAACCGCTGGATCAACCATGGCTTTGACCCGATCACGGCATTGAAACGCGCGAAAGCGAACGATCTGCCAAATGCAAAACTCGTCATCAGCACTAGCCGAAATGCCGACCTAAGATTAAACCAGAACTACACCGAATTCGGGACGCGCCACGCGTTCTGAATTTACGCCCTGGACCCCGCCATCCGTCGATGCAGCTCCTCTGGGTGAATTCACGTGCAACCAAATTAAGTTCACACACATGAGGAAAACTCATGAAGTTTTTTGCGGATACTGCAGAAGTAAGCGAAATCAAAGACCTGATAGACTTGGGCCTTCTTGACGGCGTCACCACCGATCCAAGTCTGATTGCGAGATCCGGTCTCGATCTTAAAGAACTCATCGCAGAACTTTGCACTCTGACGGATGAACCATAAGAGTGCAGATTTAAAGCATAATGGTATAATTGTCCAATTTTAGGGGCATTTGCGCCACCACTCTATTTAATTATCCTAAACAGGCGCCTAAAGGAATCGCCAATCTAGCCATGAGAATGAAACGGGTACGGTTTCTGCATCCATACTGCCCGGTTCAAAGGCGCTGGGTCAGTGGCCATGTGGTTCCACCAATCTCCTAAATATAGCGGAGAAGCACTTCCAAGCGGGAAGATCATAACCAGAGGTTGGGATTGAACAGTTAGTCTGGCCGCGTGTGTTTTTGACTTTCATCATCACACGTTGAAAAGGTGGATCGGTCTGCCGTAAATCCTAAAAGTTGCACCACTTTTTTGATCTCACTCAAGTTAACAAGCACACCTTCCTCGCGCAAATCCTCAACGGCGAGAAAGATGTCTTTTCTTCTCGGAGCTTTTGACTTTTGACTTGATGAGCCTTTCTCCATTGCGGGTTTTTGCCGTCCTTTCGTGGAATGAGTGGATTGCGGGGTTTTGTCACCGGCTCCAAAAATTAGTTTTTGAAACCTTTGCAATAAGTTTTGTTTCTTTTTTACTACCCGATCAGATCGAGCAGCCGAGTTTCGTGTTTGCCAAGCTGTCTTTCGTTCCTGGATGGTATTGTCATAATGTGTGAACGCTTGTTCTAGATCATGTACAATTTGACGCTCTTCATCTGACGCGGCATCTGTTCGAAGATGCTCGGCCATTAAGCTTAGAAACTCGCAGCGCTGATCAAATTTGTTTTCGTCATTCCACCATTCATGGAATGTGTTGCGCACATCTAAGGTTTCATCTTGTCCGCGTTTAGGCGGTTCGCCTACGTTTCGAAGCCAACTCAGTACCGGTATCACTCGGCTTGGACCTTGGTACGCGATTGCGGCCTCGAATCTGAGTTCAGGAAGGGCAAATACGGGGAAAGACTTTGCTACCGATGCACGTAATGCCTTTTTCCAAATATCTGTCCTTGTCACTGCATAAATTGTGGAAGGCCGATAGTCTCCCAAGTGTGCTCTCACCCTCTCGGCAGCAGTCTTTTGGTCAATTCGGCGCCCGGCCATTTCAGGGTAGGCAGGAATTCCTTCAACCCGATCGGATGTTGCATCAAAGGCAAGTGCCCTTCCAATGCATGCGACCAGTTCTGGGTCGTTCGAAAGTTCTGTCAAACATGCTCTCAGGCCGGTTGGTAAGAAAAATTCGTCATCTGAGATCAGACTGCAGAATGGCGTCTGGACTATTTCTGTTGCGAAACTCAATCGGTCGAACAGAGGTGCAGGCATATGATAGTAATGTATTTTTTGACTCTGCGGTAGTGCTTCAGTGGGAATTGGCTTCGCCGATCCGTCGATCACATGCAGCTCGACACCTAACTCATTCCAATATGACATTGCTAACAGCACTAGCTGTTGTCGCTCAAAAGTTGGGATGACAAGAGTTAGATCTTCAAAACATACCATCGTTTTATGCGTCCAAGCTTGATACTAAACCTAGTTTGACTGCTTCGGTTCTTGCAGCAAACCTAGACGACTGCAACCTTCCTTCTATTCGCAAAATTACAGCTGACAGAAACTACTTCATTGTGCTTGTTCGCGACACTACCAACTGTATTGTGCAGGCCGCGAGATTGGATCGCCATCGTTATGCAGCACCTTCCTTAACTGGGATTTGCACTGCCGGAATAGAAACTGCGGCAAAGGATCGCCTCAATGTTACAGGCAGGTATGATTGTAACTCTTTTTAACGGATTGAAGCAGCGGCTTCACGGTACATTTCATGACTTAAGCCAACATCCCGGCTCAGTTGCATTTGTAGTTGGAAACTGGTTTAGAGTTCCCGAATTTACTGTTGGCGAGCGGTTGGCGCGTGCAAGCTTCCTTTGTTTGGACTCGTCTCGCTTGTAGTAAAAAGATGTGATTGTGGGGTTTGGCTTAGGCGATCGAACAGTGCGCCGCTACTGGATGAATACTGGGTATAAAGCTATGCGGTTTTAGGGAAGCATAGGGTGGCTAGGTGGTATATCTTTGCGCAAGTCAGCGCATCATAGCAAAATTACAGAAGGTCTTAGGAACTAGATGAAAGCTGTTTTGCTTGCCGGTGGACTCGGTACCCGGATTAGTGAGGAATCTCACTTGAAGCCTAAACCGATGATTGAGATCGGTGGCCGTCCACTACTGTGGCACATAATGAAGATTTACGGAGCTTATGGGATAACCGACTTCGTAATATGTTGCGGCTACAAGGGATTCATAATCAAAGAGTATTTCGCAAATTATTTTCTGCATATGTCAGACATCACGATCGATATTCAGGAAAATCGAATGGAGGTACATCAACGCCATGCGGAACCTTGGCGTGTCACACTTGTTGATACGGGAGAGATGACACAAACGGGTGGAAGAATCGTGCGTGTGCGCGAGCATCTGGACGATCGGTTCCTGCTTACTTACGGAGATGGGGTTAGCGACATTGATATCAGCGAACTGATAGCATTCCACGAGGCAGAAGGTGTGGAGGCAACCGTGACCGCTGTTCAACCGGCCGGACGCTTCGGCTCAATTCAGGTCGAAGGTGCGCGGGTCAAAAGTTTCTTAGAGAAACCGAAAGGTGACGGACAATGGGTATCTGGTGGTTTCTTCGTATGTGAGCCGTCCGTTCTAGACCGTATTGACGGTGATGACACGCTTTGGGAGCGTGAACCAATGGAGGCGCTGGCGGCCGACAAACAACTGGCAGTCTATAAACATAATGGTTTCTGGTCGGCTATGGATACGCTGAGAGACAAGAACTTTCTGGAAGATCTTTGGGCTAGTGGGAAGCCGCCGTGGAGAGTCTGGAGGTGACGACCGACTGGAAGGGACGCCGTGTCCTGCTCACGGGACACACAGGATTCAAAGGCGCCTGGTTGTCGCATTGGCTGCTATCGCGCGGTGCCAAAGTCTTTGGTCTTTCATTGGCGCCCGAAAACTCACCCTGTCTTTTTGATGAGCTCGAGTTGGCCGAGCGTATGGATCACTCGATTTGCGATATCCGCAATTCGGCGAATGTCAACGCACGTGTTGCCGATGCTGATCCCGACATTGTGTTTCACCTCGCAGCCCAATCACTTGTCCGCCGATCCTATCGCGAGCCGCAAGGCACGATGGATGTTAATGTGATGGGGACGGTGAACGTTCTTGATGCCTTGCGAGAGAGAAACAAGCCCACTGCGGTCGTGATCGTCACTACCGACAAAGTTTATAAGAATCTTGAACAGAATGCGCCCTACTTCGAGGATGACCAGCTTGGTGGTCATGATGCTTATAGCGCCAGTAAAGCAGCAGCGGAAATTGCTATTGCAAGCTACCGATCATCGTTTTTTTCGGGTTCGCCAGTTCGAGTTGCGACGGCCAGAGCGGGTAACGTAATTGGTGGCGGGGATTGGGCCGAAGACCGCATCTTGCCCGATTTGGCCCGCGCGTTTGGAGATGGTCAAGCTTTGGTCGTGCGCAACCGGCACGCGATAAGACCTTGGCAGCATGTTCTGGAACCTTTGAAGGGATACATGGATCTGGCTGATGGTTTGCTTGATGGTCGTAGTGATTTGGAAACTGCCTTTAATTTCGGTCCTGTGGTTTCCGATCAACGTCCCGTTCAAGATTTGGTATCAACCAGCTTGAACGCCTGGCCGGGTGAGGTCAGATATCAAAGCGAAACAAATGCACCACACGAGGCTGGCCGCTTGACACTGTCAATAGACAAGGCGAATTCCCTGCTGGGGTGGGCGCCTCGCTGGAACTTTGACCAGGCAGTAACCCGCACAGTCGATTGGTATCGGCAATTCAGCTCAGGCGTCGATGCAAAAACCCTAGTAGATACTGATATTGAAGAGTTCGAAAAGGCCGAGTGATGAAATTCGAACCGATGATGATCAGTGATGTGCTGCGTATCGACTTAAATCGTATTGAGGATGATCGCGGTTTTTTTGCGCGTTCTTTTTGTAGCGAAGAATTTCAGTCGCGACACTTATTCTCGGAAATCGCACAGATTAACACTTCTTATACTCGGCATATGGGCACAATCAGGGGGCTTCACTTTCAACGAGCCCCGGCTGCAGAGGCAAAGGTTGTGCGCGTCGTGCAGGGCGCGATTTTTGATGTTGCCGTTGATTTGAGATCCGGATCAGAGACCTTTGGACATTGGATCGCTCAGGAGCTCAGCGCAGACAACCGCGTTGCGTTGTACATTCCGGAGGGATTTGCCCATGGTTTTCAGACCATGACAGATGATGTCGAGATGGTGTACTTGCACTCGATTCCCTTCAGTCCTGAGTACAGCGGTGGAGTCCATTTCGACGATCCTGAGATTGGTATCGGCTGGCCGTTGTCAAAAACTGTGATCTCACCTAAAGATCGTGCTCTGCCACTACTTGCCGAACTGGAGCCGCTAGAGTCATGAAATGCCGTCACTGCTATCATCCGCTCGGCCCGGCCTTTCTTGACCTCGGGTTTGCACCACCTTCCAATGCCTATCTTACGCAGGCCGATCTGCATGCACCTGAAGTCACCTTTCCTTTGCGGTTACGTGTGTGTGAACAGTGTTGGCTGGTCCAAACAGAAGATTACGCCAGAGCAGATGAGATTTTTCGCGCGGATTACGCATATTTTTCATCGACTTCACAGTCTTGGGTTTCGCATGCCGCTGAGTATGCAAGCACAATCACCCAAAGGCTAAATCTGGGTGCTGACTCTTATGTGATCGAAGTAGCCTCCAACGATGGATACTTACTGAAGAATTTCGTGCAGGCAGGAATACCTTGCCTGGGTATCGAGCCTACTGATGCCACGGCAGAAGTTGCGGAACGCATTGGCATTCCAGTAATGCGGGCCTTCTTCGGTGAAACGCTGGCGCAGCAACTGGTAGCCCAAGGCCACAAGGCTGATCTTGTGTGCGGCAACAATGTATTTGCACATGTGCCCGACATCAATGACTTTGCTCTGGGGTTGGCAACAGTGTTGAATTCAGAGGGTGTTGTTACTCTGGAATTCCCTCATTTGCTCCGGCTTCTAGATGAATGTCAATTTGATACTGTGTATCATGAGCACTTCTCGTATCTTTCGTTAGGCGCGGCGCGGCGGATTTTTGAAATGGCGGGATTGCGTATCTTCGATGTCGAAGAACTGTCAACCCACGGTGGTAGCCTGCGAGTACACGGATGTTTGCATGACGCGTCACATCTTCTAACTGACTCGGTTGCAAGCGTTTTGGCTAAGGAACAAGCCGCGGGTCTAGAGACCCAGGAACCATACATTGCCTTCCAATCTCGCGTAGAAACGGTAAAGGACATGGCGCTTTCTTTCCTACTGGAGGCCAAGCGTAGCGGCAAGACCGTCAGCGCGTATGGAGCGGCCGCAAAAGGCAATACGTTGCTTAACTTTGCAGGCGTCGGCAGAGACCTGATTCAATTCGTATCGGACGCGGCTCCTTCCAAGCAAGGCAAGTTCATGCCGGGTAGCCATATTCCCATCCGCCCGCCCCAAGAGCTGACCGACAGCCGGCCTGACTACATCTTAATACTGCCATGGAATATCGCGAGTGAAATTACCGCTCAGTTGGCGGATTTGGCTGATGCAGGTTCAGCCTTCGTGACATTTGTGCCTGAGTTATGCATCAGATGACCAATCGGATACCATATACAAAGCCATCAATTACTGAACTTGAGGTCGAATACGCTGCAGATGCAGCGCGGCATGGTTGGGGTGCCCAATGCTATGAGTACATTGATCGGTTCGAAAACGAGTTTGGGAAATATCTTGGTGTGAATCACACCATCGCCACCTCTAGCTGTACGGGTGCGATGCATATGGGCCTTGCTGCGCTAGGTATTGGACCTGGCGACGAAGTAATTCTGGCCGACACCAATTGGATTGCCACGGTGGCTCCAGTGAAGCATCTGGGTGCAAGCCCGGTCTTCGTTGATATTGACCCGGTCACATGGTGCATCGATCCTGAACGGGCTGATGCGGCAATTACCCCTCGTACTAGAGCCATTATCGCGACGCATCTTTATGGTAATCTGGCAGACATGACGGCCTTGTTGGCGCTTGGTGAGCGTTATGGAATTCCAGTGATCGAAGATGCAGCAGAGGCGATCGGATCGGAGTGGTTGGGAAAAAAAGCTGGTTCGATGGGTTTGTTTTCCACGTTCTCATTCCATGGCACCAAGACCCTGACAACCGGCGAGGGCGGGTTATTCGCAACCAATGACACAAAGCTGTTCGAAAAGGTTCTGACGCTGTCTAATCATGGGCGCGTGCGAGGGCAAAGCCGCCAGTTCTGGGCCGATATGATTGGCTTCAAGTATAAGATGTCCAATATTCAGGCAGCGATCGGTTGTGCCCAGCTTCAGCGCATCGAAGAGCTTACGGCGCGAAAGAAGGAAATTCTGGCGGGCTACAAGACAAGGTTAATAAATGAAACAGGCATTTCACTAAATCCAGAACCATCCGATGGCATAAATGGCGCATGGATGCCGACTGTCGTTTTTACAAAAGAAACTGGGGTCACTCGCGAGATATTGCAGGCCGCGTTTGCTGAAGCCAACATTGATGCTCGGGTGTTTTTCTGGCCCCTGAGTTCGCTTGAAATGTTCGAAGAATGTTCTGAGAATATTCATGCATGGGATATCCCTTGCCGTGCGATAAATTTACCGAGCTATCACGATATGACAGATAGAGATCTGGATCAAATCGCAGACGTAGTCGCTGTAGTTGCGGGACAAAGGTAGAATTACACGTTGCCGGATCTTAAGAAAATAAGCGTGAAATTGGGCGCACATTACTCTGAAACTTTTGCCCGTCACGGTGCCACGGGTGAGGGTGTGGATTGGGGTTCTGACCCATCTGACCACCTTATACGCCTCGACCGAATGATTGCGGTAACCAACTTAGGTGATCTGACACAGCCAAGCATAATTGATGTTGGATGCGGCTATGGCAGCCTGTTGGATCGAATGAAAGATAGGAAACTCAATATAAAATTCACCGGCATCGATATGGCGAGTTCAATGATTGAAACTGCAAGAGATCGCCATCGAGACGCAACTTGGATAGCGGGTGATGTACTCGACCTACCGTCGGAGCCTCAGTATGACTACGCGGTTTGCAATGGTATACTCACTCAGAAGCTCTCGGTGTCACAACCTGACATGGACGCTTACTTGCGAAAACTGGTAACCCATATGTTTACTATGTCGCGAGTTGGGATCGCCTTCAACGTTATGACGACCCATGTAAATTTTCAATCTTCTAACCTTTATTATCGCAACCCAGCTGAATTACTCGCCTGGTGCATGTCGCAACTCACATCTCGTGTCCAACTTGATCATGCTTATCCACTGTATGAGTACACTCTTTACCTGTACCACTCTGATGCGCCTGGTCTTGCGTATGGTGCGCACCGTTCGGTCACCGCGAGATGAATCGAATTGGTCTCATTTGTTCTGGTGGCGGTGCGGTAATGGCTGCGGCCTACGATATTCTGACTGAGCTTTCTCGCACTCCTAATTGGGTGATGGTTTCCGACCGGGCCTGCAATGCTGAGCAAAGGGCAGATATCCGAGGTATCCCCATCAAGCGAGTGGAATACCGAAATGCCGTGGACTTCAGTTCCAAAGCCTCATATTGGCTGTTTGAGGAGAAGAAATGCGATTGTTCTGTTCTGCTTTTTACTCGCCTCGTAGGGCCTTCAATCTACGACTCTAAGCCCTGCATTAATCTTCATCCGTCGCTGTTACCGTTGTTCCCGGGATTAGGTTCTCTGACGGCGACGCATGCATCTGGGATGACTATCATGGGCGCGACCGCTCACCGAGTCGATCAATCGATGGATGGCGGACCCATAATCGCTCAGGTCTGGTCCCCCCGGCCAACTACCAGGGAAACAATCCAAAGAGTGTCTTTCGCGCAAAAGCTCTATTTGCTTTTGTTACTTCAAGAAGCTCTGGCAAACGGGCATATAGAGCGGGCGTTGACGCTAATGGGGACAAAAGGCACCAGTTCAAGCGTGGTCGCAAAACCTGCGATTGCAGATAAAAAATTGAACGATGCGTTTCGCTCTTTCCTTAGAAACGAGGGCATCTCGTGGCCAACGCAACCGTCGTAATATCGCAATCTATGTATTTCCCTTGGTATGGCTTGCTCGAGCAACTTCGCCTGGCGGATGTATTTGTTCACTATGACGACGTGCAATTTGCGCGAGGTTTTCTTAACCGAGTCCAGATAAAATCAAAGGATGGAGTTCGTTGGATGACGGTACCAACGCGCGACCGTCATCGCGGGCAGAACATTAATGAAGTGAAGATTGATGACCGAAGGCCCTGGCGTGAAGAACATTTAAATTTGTTGAAACAAGCATACTACTCGGCGCCGTATGTCGATGATATGCTAGAAGTGGTCTATGACGTTTTCCAGCAGCCATCGCAGACGCTTGATGAGCTAACCAGCTATTCGGTTCAGGCACTTGCAAGATATTTCGATCTTGATCAAAAAACGACCTTTATGTCGTCTGAGCAATTGAACGTTGCGGGGGCTTCGAGCCAACGACTACGCGACCTAACTTTGGCGGCAGGTGGAAGCGTCTATCTAACCGGACATGGTGCTAAAAACTACCTGGATCACTCAATTTTCGAGGATGCAGGGTTAGAAGTTCGTTACATTTCATATGATTGTGCACCTTATCCTCAATTACATGGCGCTTTTACGCCATATGTCACAGCACTCGACCTTATCGCTAATTGTGGTAGAGCGGGCGAAACGATGATCCGATCAGGATCAGTCAACTGGAAGGAGTTCATCAATGGATCCGATTGAGGCTTTTCAGGCGGAAGTCCGAGATAACATAAATAGTCTTGGAGCGGATCAGGACCTGCAAGCCTTATCCCGCATTTGGGTACGTGAAATTGCGCCGCATAAATGGGCGTACAATTTTTCTTGGCTTGGTCGTCCTGCAATTCAATTCCCCAATGACGCTTGGGGGTTGCAGGAGATCGTCTGGAATGTTCGCCCGGACTTGATCATTGAAACGGGCATCGCACATGGCGGTTCACTGATTTACTCGGCCTCACTTCTCGCGATGTTAGAGTATTGCGACGCCGTAGAAGCGGGCAAGACGCTTGACCCCGCCAGTCCCAAACGCAAAGTGCTTGGCGTTGACATTGATATTCGCGCCCACAATCGTGCAGCCATAGAAGAGCATCCGATGGCCTCCAGAATCGAGATGATTCAAGGCTCATCTATTGACGAAGACATTGTGGACCAGGTTCGAACTGCTGCTGAAGATTACCATAAGGTACTTGTTTGTCTCGACAGCAATCATACACACGATCATGTGCTTGCCGAGTTAAATGCGTATGCCCCGCTTGTTTCTTCGGGTAGCTATTGCATTGTGTTCGATACAATCGTTGAGGATATGCCTCCCACTATGTTCACTGATCGTCCATGGGGACCTGGAGACAACCCAAAGACTGCAGTTCATGATTGGTTGAAAGTCAATCCTGATTTCGAGATCGACAAGAGTATCGATCACAAGCTGCAAATTTCGGTGGCACCGGACGGCTTCTTACGACGCCGGTAGTTTTGTCACGGTGGATTTCGACCAAACAGACAAAGTCCATGACAGGCCCGCGCTGATTGCCTAGAAATGCCTATTAGATTTGCTTTTGGAACCAGGTGATCCCAGTGGAGCAATTGGCGTTTACATACGAAATGGGTGTGGTCTCGGTGCTTTTGGCCTTCACGGTGTTCTTGTTTGTGTCCGAGATTGTAAGGATCGATCTTTCGGCCATCCTGGTGTTGGTCATTGTGGGTCTGCTGAGTTATGCACCGGGTCTCGAAAATCTGGCAAATGTTCCTCATCTGTTTGACGGGTTTGCGTCCAATGCCGTGATTTCGATCATTGCGGTCATGATCGTAGGGGCGGGTTTGGATAAAACGGGCCTAATGAACAAGGTCGCGTCCGTCATTTTGAAATATGGTGGTAAGTCTGAAAACCGAGTGCTGCCGATCGTTTCGGGCACAGTCGGTGTTATCTCATCATTCATGCAAAATGTCGGGGCGGCGGCGTTGTTCCTACCGGTGGTTAGCCGTATCTCATCGCGATCGGGTATTCCGTTGTCACGTTTGCTTATGCCCATGGGGTTTTGTGCCATTCTGGGGGGGACAATGACGATGGTCGGGTCCTCACCGCTTATTCTGTTGAATGACCTGATCCAAACTGCAAACGAAGGGCTGCCCGAAGCCCAGAAGATGGAACCCTTTGGATTGTTTTCCGTTACCCCCATCGGTGCGGTGCTGATCCTGACGGGGATCGCATATTTCCTGCTGCTGGGACGTTGGGTGCTGCCGGGTGATTCAGGGTCGGAGAGTACGGGTACCGGGCGCGGGACTCAGGAATATCTTCAGCGGGTCTACGGGCTGAAGGCCGATGTGTTCGAGGTTGTGGTTCCGGCCGACAGCCCGCTGGTCGGGCAAATACTGGCCGACATCAACTTTGAAAATCATCTCTATATCATCTCGACCTTTTACCGCGGCAAGACCTCGATGGTTCAGGTGCTAACAGCCGAGATTGCTGCGCCTTGTCGATTAGCGATTGTGGGTCGGCGCTGGGTTGTCGAAGAGTTTGCCGAAAAGTACGGGCTGACGGTGCTGCCTGATCTGGATGTGTTTGTCGAAGAGTTCGCACCCACGAATGCCGGGGTCGCAGAGGTGGTTGTTACGCCTGACAGCAAACTGATCGGCAAATGCCCTCGCGAATTGCTATTCCGCAAAACCTACGGAATGTCATTGCTCGCCATTCACAGGGGTGAAGAGACGCTGAGTCATGTCGAGACTGAGACGCATGAATCCACCCAGATAGGGCTTGAGAAGTTCAAGGCTGGCGACATGTTGGTTGCTCATACCCGCTGGGACAACCTGATGCGGATAAAGCGTGATCCGGATTTTGTTGTGGTCACGTCTGATTTCCCGCAGGACGAATTGCGCCCGCAGAAAGTAGGCTGGGCGCTCTTGTTCTTCTTGATCTCATTGTCGCTGATCCTGTTCACGGATGTGCGTTTGTCGCTCTGTTTGCTGACCGGAGCCGCAGGAATGATGTTGACCCGGGTGCTCAGTGTTGACGAGGCGTATCGAGCAGTTGGATGGAACACGGTCTTTCTGCTGGCGTGTCTGATCCCGTTGGGTCAGGCGGTGCAGAATACCGGGACTGCGGCATGGATTGCGCAACAGATCATGATCATCTTGGATGGATGGCCGAATTGGGCGCTACAGGCGGGCGTCGCCATTCTGGCGACGGCATTTTCTCTGGTCATGTCAAACGTCGGCGCGACGGTTCTGTTGGTGCCCCTTGCGGTTTCAATTGCGGTTGCGGCGGGTGCCAACCCGGCGGTCTTTGCATTAACCGTCGCGATTTCGACCTCGAACAGTTTCATTATCCCGACCCATCAGGTGAATGCGCTGATCATGGGGCCAGCTGGGTACAAAGTGACCGATTTCGTCCGTTCGGGCGGGATCATGACGATCATTTTCTTGATCGTCTCACTGTTGATGCTGAATGTGATTTTCTGACCCTGTTAATCACCCAGCTAGGCTGATCGTTTGGCCCTGCTCTGACGCCTGTTGTGCGGCAAGGCCGATACGCACGGCCCAAATCCCATCACGCAGTGAGACCTCGGGTTTGGTGCGCTCGCCCCTGACCAGCTCCAGAAAGCCTTTGTGCTGGTAATAAGTTGAGCCATTGTGGTCGCCAGCCGCCAGCAACTCGGGATCAACGGGGATGTCGCGCTGGATTGGGCCTTTCGGTGCACGAGGGCTGATGATCAGCTGTGGTACAGGCGCGTCGCCCAAATGTTCGGGCCAGAAGCGGCCCGGGCCGGGCACAAGCGCTTCGATCTTGGCATCGCGCCCAATGGCCGAGATTTCTTCTTGATACCGCGAACCCTCGGCAAACATGCAAAGCTCGAGCATCGCGCGTGTGCCCGAAGCAAAATCGACAATGACATAGCCGTGGTCCAGAATATCTGGAGTATCGCCGTCATAAACTTCGTCCAAATGATTGACAGCTTGGCCTCCGCTTGCGGAAACACGAACCGGGTCTGATTGCAGGATCAGGCGCATGAGGTCGAAGAAGTGGCAACATTTTTCGACGAATGTACCGCCAGTGTTACGGTTGAACCGGTTCCAATTGCCGACCTTCTCGAGAAACGGAAAGCGGTGTTCGCGGATCGTGAGCATCTTGATCCCACCACCTGCGGTCGCTGCTTCATCGATCAGCGCCGTGATCGGGGGCATATAGCGATATTCCATTGCGACCCAGATCGGGTGCGGAAAACTGCGTTCCAACTCCTCAAGCCGTGCAAGATCGGTGGGATCAGTGAACAACGGTTTCTCGATCAACAGTGGCAGTGGGCGGGTTTCCGCAATCTCGGCCAGTTGATCAACATGCAGGTGGTTGGGGCTGGCGATGACTAGACAGTCCAGATCATTGACTGCCAGAAGGTCCTGAAGGGAAGATACCATCTGCGCGTCGGGTGTAATTGCCTGCGCCTTATGCGCCATCTCCGGGTCGGGTTCGAAGATTGCGGCGACTCGTGTGCCCTCAAGCAGAGCAATGTTGTGCAGGTGTTCCTGCCCCATCATACCGCATCCGATCAGCCCATAGTTGGTGGTCCGGGTCATGCGCAGTTCCTTTTATTTCAGGCGTTGAACGTATGTGGCTCGATCTGAATCAAACCATGTTTTTGAAAACTCGATAGGTTCAGCTTTCTCAGACCAACTGAACCGTTCGATATACCCTGCGGCTTGGCCCGCAGGTTTGGTGAAGCCTTCAGGAGTCCAGTCGGGCAGGGCACTGACAGAAACGCGATCCTCTGCCCGAGTGATCCAGAAGCCAAGTTGTTGCTGGTAATAGCGATAAAGCGAGTCGGACAGCAGGTTCTGGTCTATGGTCCCGGCTGATTCGTCCAGCCAGATTTCTTCGACCGCGATGATTGTGTCATTCAGATAACGCATCCGGCGTACGCGCGAACCGCTATCAGACAGGCCGAACTTCGGCAGCTTCGCAGGCTTCTTGAGATGATCAACTGACAGAATATCGGCACGCGGCAACCCGCCGCCTTCGGGCAGTTCCAGCCGGAACATCGCATAGACGCTGTTCTGCGTTCCGGTCTCGCGGATGTAGTTGCCCGAACCCTGAATACGCTCCAACATGCCTTTTTTCTCAAGCTCGGCGAGGGATTTTCGCAAGGTCCCGACCGAGACATTTAGGTTCGAAGCCATGTCCCGTTCAGGTGGAAGACGCTCACCATCAATCAGACGGCCCGCAGCTATATCGCGGATCAGAAGCTCTGAGATCTGGACATAGATCGGCAGGGCGTTGGGGTTGCGGCTGCTGGAGGACATTGAGGGCGCTTCACTCGGTCGCAGGAAAAATTGATACACTATTGATCTACATCAATGCGCTTGCTACGCAAGAGGAAAGTCAAAGATGTACGGAGCGTGAATCAAATGACCATCGTCCCCATCACATCCCCCGACCTGGATGCGGCCGAGGTTTCGTGGTTTGCAGCGCTTTGCTCGGATGACTACCAGTTTCTGGGTGTGCCCGATGGTGATCTGCGATCCGGTTGGGAGCATTGTTCAGGCATCGTGAAAGAGGCCGAGGCGCAAGGCTTTCGCAACATCCTGTGTCCGTCATCGTACCAGGTCGGTCAGGATACGTTGAGCTTTGTTGCAGGCTGCGCCCCGATCACTGAAAAGATCAACCTGCTGGCCGCCGTGCGCTGTGGCGAAATGCAGCCCATCATGCTGGCCCGTACCATCGCGACGCTGGACCACATGCTAAAGGGGCGGCTGACGGTTAACATCATCTCGTCCGATTTCCCGGGCGAGAAAGCCGACAGTGCGTACCGCTATCAGCGTTCGCGCGAAGTGGTCGAGATCCTGAAACAGGCCTGGACGCAGGACGAAATCAACCATGCGGGCGAGGTCTATAACTTTTCAGGCCTGACCACCGACCCGGCTCGGCCTTACCAGACCGGTGGCCCACTGCTGTATTTCGGCGGCTACTCGCCGTCTGCTTTGGACCTGTGCGGTGAACATTGCGATGTCTACCTGATGTGGCCGGAAACAAAGGATCAGTTGGCCGAGCGGATGAAAGCCGTTCATGCAGTTGCCGAGAATTACAATCGTACTCTGGATTACGGCCTGCGCGTCCACATGATCGTGCGGGATACCGAGGCTGAGGCACAGGAATACGCCGACTACATCGTCTCGAAACTGGATGACGAATATGGTCGTGCGATCCGCGAGCGGGCACTGGACGCGACATCCTTGGGCGTGGCGCATCAATCCAAGAACCGCGATCTGGCCGACGAATATGGCTATGTCGAACCTGGACTGTGGACCGGCGTCGGACGCGCACGGTCGGGCTGTGGTGCTGCGCTGGTCGGTTCGACCGATCAAGTTATGTCTAAAATCGAAGAGTATCAGAAGATGGGCATTCGCGCCTTCATCTTTTCGGGCTATCCGCACATGGACGAGGCCAAGCATTTTGGCTCCCGCGTGATGCCCAACCTGAAAACCTGCTCGCTTCCCGAAGCCTACGGGCGCGTGCCAGCAACCACCCCGGCAACCCCGCTGGGCAACGGAGTTCGTCGCTGATGCAACGTGTGAAACTATCTGACACGCTGGAAATGAGCCGTCTTGTCTATGGCATGTGGCGCTTGGGTGATGACAGTGACACCTCGACTGCGCATGTTGAGGCCAAGATTCAGGCCTGTCTGGATCAGGGCATCACCACCTTCGATCAGGCCGACATTTATGGCGGATACGCGGCCGAAGCCGTTCTGGGCAATGCCTTGCGCACCAATCCCAGCCTTCGCCAGAAAATGGAGATCGTCACCAAATGTGACATCGTCGCGCCGATGGGGCGTTATGCCGAGGCCAAGGTCAAATATTACGACACGTCGCGTGCTCATATTCTGAAGTCGGTCGATACATCTCTGTCGGAAATGGCGATCGACCACATCGACTTGCTACTGATCCACCGCCCGGATCCAATGATGGATCACCATGAAACCGGTGCAGCGCTGGATGAGGTGGTTGCCAGTGGCAAGGTCGGCGCGGTTGGTGTGTCCAACTTCCGCCCTTGGGACTGGTCTTTGCTGCAGTCGGCGATGAAAACCAAGTTGGTCACCAATCAGATCGAGATATCTCTGGGCGAGATCAGCCCGTTCACTAACGGCGATCTGGCGTTCCATCAGCAGCATGGTCATCCGCTGATGGCGTGGTCCCCACTTGGCGGGGGCCTTTTGATGGCCGGGAACCCTCCGGTTGGTGTTGTTGCGGATGAGATAGCCGAGGAATTCGGGGTGGACCGCGCCGCCGTTGCGGTTGCCTTCCTGCTCGCGCATTCGGCGAACATCCTGCCGGTTTTGGGCACAAATAATCTGGGCCGTATCAAACGCGCCTCGGATGCGTTGAAGGTCAAGCTGGATCGTGAAAGCTGGTACCGCCTGTATGAGGCGGCGCTGGGACATGAGGTGCCATGATGAACGCAATCTCGCGCGATATGAACCATACATTCGTCCCGCATAAGGACGACACGCGAACCCTGCGCGATGCTTTTGGCCGTTTTGCCACCGGAGTTACTGTCGTGACCTGCGACAGTGAGGATGGGCCAATCTGCATTACCGCCAACAGCTTTTCGTCCCTGTCGCTGGATCCGCCGCTGGTGATGTGGGCGGGCGACCGCAATTCGCGCCGGTTCCGCTATTTTCACGCGGCGCGTCACTTCAGTGTGCATGTTCTGTCTGCTGAACAGGCCGAGCTGTGCTTTGGCTGTTCAAAAGACGCCCATGCGCTGCGTGATATCGAACATGACCGTTGTGAAAACGGCACCCCGTTGTTGCCGGGCAGTCTTGCCCGGTTCGAATGCGAGCAGCACGCTTATCACGATGCAGGCGATCATGTGATCGTGGTGGGCAAAGTTCTGAAAGTCAGCATGGCGGATGGAGACGCGCTGACGTTCTTTGCCGGAAAACTCGGCCAATTCGCGCAGAGCTAAGCGCGATATGAAGACTGCGGGTCAAACCCGCAGCTGACAGTGGGAGGATCCGCATGGGCGGACTGGCATCGGCGTTGACGCCGATTGCATTCGTGAACGAAACCGTGCTGCGTCTGGGCCGCGCGGTCGGTGTTGTTGCGATTGCAGTTATGGTTATCGCGATCCTGATTCAGGTGTTCTTCCGATATGTCTTGGGTAACGCCCTGCCATGGCCGGATGAGGCTGCCCGGTTCTGCATGCTCTGGATGACGGGCCTGATGGCCCCCACAGCTTTCCGTCGCGGAGGGTTCGTCGCCATCGATATGCTTGCACGTTTCCTGCCGCGCGTGCTTGGTCAATCGCTCAATTTGTTCCTGCTGCTGATCTCGCTGGCCGTGTTGCTGGTTGCGGTCAATATCGGCTGGTCTGAGGTTACGGGCTTTGGTGGCCGGTTCGCCACTGCGGCGTTGTACCTGCCTACCTCTTTCGGGTTCGATGAATGGTACCGTATTCCGCGCAGTTGGATGATGGCCTCTCTGCTGGTTGGGATCATCTTGCTGATCTCGGTCAATATCGAACTGATCTTGCGGTCGATAGTAACCATGTTGGGGGGAGCACATCTTTTGCCTGAAATTCCCGAAGCTGCGGTGGGGGCTGAATAAATGCTGATTTGGTTCCTGCCCACCTTCCTGATTTTCCTGCTGATCGGCCTGCCGGTCTTTTTCGCACTGCTGGCAGCGCCCGGCATTCTGCTATGGCTTAGCGGTCAGACCAACGACATTACGCTGCTCTATCGCAATGTCTATAACGGTATGGATAGCTTCCCGCTGATGGCGATCCCTTTCTTCATGCTGGCCGGAGAACTGATGAACCGGGGCGGCATTACCATCCGACTTGTGGAGTTCAGCCAGGCCCTGATGGGCCACCTGCGGGGCGGCCTTGCGCATGTGAACGTCCTCAGCTCGATCCTGTTCGCGGGCCTTTCAGGATCCGCTGTCGCCGATACTTCGGCGCTTGGGTCAATGCTGATCCCGGCGATGGAGAAGCAAGGCTATACCCGCAAATTTGCCGCCGCGATCACGGCAGCCAGTTCGGTGATCGGGCCGATCATCCCGCCCTCGGGCATCATGATCATCTATGCCTATGTCATGGGTGAAAGTGTGGCTGCGCTCTTTCTCGCTGGCATCGTGCCTGGGGTCATGGTCGGTGTCGGTTTGATGCTCATGATCAAGCTGATGGCGGATCGCTACGACTTCCCGGTCGCCAGCCGTAAATACACTTGGCCGGAACGCCGTCAGGCCAGCCTAAAGGCGTTCTTCCCACTGATGACCCCTGTGATCATCCTGGGCGGAATACTGGGTGGCATCTTTACCCCAACCGAGGCCGCCGCAGTCGCAGTAGGGTATGCCTTCATCATCGGTTTCTTCGTCCTGCGCACATTGACGTGGAAAGAAGTCCCCGAAGTGCTCAGCAATGCAGGTATGACCTCAGCTGTCGTCCTGTTGTTGGTCGGGGCGGCAATGGCCTTCAAGACGGTGGTCAGCCTCAGCCATGCGCCCGAACAACTGGCCTCGCTGATCCTCAGCCTGTCGGAAAACCCGCTGATCCTGCTGTTCCTGATCAACCTGCTGCTGTTCATCGTCGGAATGTTCCTGGATGCAGGCCCCGCTATTATCATCCTTGGCCCGATCCTCGGTCCGATCTTCACCAGCCTCGGTGTAGACCCGATCCATTTTGCCATTATCATGAGCGTCAACCTGACCGTCGGTCTGGCCACCCCGCCCATGGGGCTGGTGCTGTTCGTAGCCGCCGCCGTGTCTCGGGAACGGGTTGAAACCATCGCCAAGGCAATCCTGCCGTTTCTGGCGGTCGAAATCATCGTGATCTTCTTGATCACATACATCCCCGCACTATCCATGACGATCCCGAGGATAACGGGATTTGCAAACTGAACTGAGTATCACAGGGAGGAAACGCATGCTCAGAAGATTTATCAAAACCGCAGCGGTGGCCACGTCGCTAGTGGCCGCGTCTGCGATTGCCGCGGCAGCCGCCGACTACACGCTACGCGCCACAGCAAACTCGAATGAAAACGACGAAGACTATGACGGTCTGGTCGTTTTCAAGAACTACGTTGAGGCGGCCTCGAACGGAGCCATTGAGGTTGAGCTGTTCATAGGTACGCAGCTCTGCTCGAACGGTGCCGAGTGCCTGCAGGGTGTGGCAGACGGTACGATCGACATCTACATCTCAACCTCTGGAGGGGCCTCGGGCATCTTCCCTTACGTGCAGGTTCTGGACCTGCCTTACCTGATGGCCGATGACCGCATTGCCGAACATGTCCTATCTGGTGATTTCACCCGGCAGATGCGCGACATGGCGCTGGAGGATTCCGGCGGTGCGATCCGTCTGATGACAATCGGCAATACAGGTGGCTGGCGCAACTTCGCCAATACACAACGCCGTGTTGCTGAGCCGGCTGACATGGAAGGTCTGAAAATCCGCACCGTGGTTGCCGACCTGCCGCAGGAGCTGGTCAAAGCACTGGGTGCATCACCGACCCCGATCCCGTGGCCAGAACTGTTCACCAGCTTCCAGACCGGCGTGGTTGAGGGCTCGAAAAACGGCATCACTGACATCATGGGTATGAAGTTCCCTGATGCAGGCCTGCAATATGTCACGCTGGATGGGCATGCCTACATGGGTGCGCTGTGGTGGATGAACAACGCCAAGTTCCAGGAGATGCCAGAAGATATGCGCCGCGTGGTAGTCGACGGGTTTTATGCGCTGCAGCAGGCGACCTTTGCCTCACCCAAGCGCAAGTCGATCCAGGCTTATGAGGATTTTGTAGCCGGCGGTGGTGACCTTTATGTCCTGACACCCGATCAGAAAGCTGCGTTCAAAGAAGCCGCAACCCCGGTCTATGACTGGTTCCAGTCCAATGTGGCACGTGGTGATGAGATCTTTGTAGCGTTGACTGACGCTGTGGCAGCAGCCGAGGCGGATGTTAATGCCTCACGTGATGCGGATCTGAACTGAATTGCTGGGCCGGGCCCTGGGGTCCGGCCCTCACCGAAACGGGTACATCCACCCTTTGTAGTCGTTGACCAGAACATGCGCCTTCTCGATCTGCTCCGGCGACATTTTTTTGACCACTTCTTCAAGGCTGATCGCCGCATCGGGATCGCCGCCAATGGCGCTGAGCGTGTACCACATGTACGCTCGAACCAGATCAGGCGCGGGCATGCCCAGACCCAGCTCGTAGTACCAACCGATACCGGATTGCGCCCCGGGATGACCTTTCATCGAGGCGCGCAAGTACCATTCAAACGCGCGTTCATAGTCCTGTTCGACTCCAAGTCCCAACCCGTACATCACACCGATCAATTCCTCGGCTTCGGCATTGCCGGACCGCGCTGCTGGCATCAACTCTTCGCGCGCAGCCTCAAACTCTCCGGCCTCCATCAGATCGCGTGCTTGTTCCAGTTCAGCCAGCGCTGGGGTCGCGAGAAGGCAAAGGGCAAATACAAACTGGCGCATGGGATTTCTTTCCTTTTGGCAGGGACTGTGGCTGCTCAGGATCTGCCGCGCCCGCTGACGGATGACGATTTCATCCCCTTTGATATGGAACAGGCCGCTATCGGTCATCAACTGTTTTACGATCCCATTTTATCGGGAAACCGGAACATAAGTTGCGCCCATTGCCATCACCCGGATTTCGGCACCTCGGACGGCTTGTCGCTGGGCATCGGAGAAGGTGGGATGGGCTTGGGGCCAGACCGGACGCCGGGCATCGGAACGGACAAAATCCGCAAGCGAATTCCCCGCAATTCGCCGGGGCTTTGGAACCTTGGTGCAAAGGGACTTCACACGGTTTTCCATGATGGCCGTCTAAGTATCTCTGACGTCTACGGTAACGGTTTCAACTCACCCGCGCAGGAGTGGTTGCCGGACGGGTTGAATTCGCTGCTGGCCGCGCAGGCGCTTTTCCCGCTGACTTCGCAGTTTGAAATGGCCGGGAATGTGGCCGAAAATCAGGTCACCGGCGCGGTGCATGACCGCATCGACAAGGGCTGGCCGATCCTCGCCAAACGGGTACGCACTGATCCGCGCTATGGGCCCGCCATGGTCAAGGCGTTCGATGACATCGACACGACCGAGGACATCACGATAACTCAGATCACCAACGCGCTGGCCGCGTTCATGGCGCTGGAATGGCGCAGCACCGACAGTCCGTTCGACCAATATCTGGCCGGAGACCATGCCGCTCTGACGCCCGAGCAATACGATGGTATGACCTTGTTCTATGGTGAGGCAGGTTGCGCAAACTGCCATTCCGGCCCGTTGCTATCGGATCAAAAATTCCACGCGCTCGGCCTGCCGCCATTTGGACCGGGCAAGACCCGCCAATGGGACCCCTATGCCCGCGACGTGGGTCATATGGGTGAAAGCAACCGTTTTGAGGACGCCTATCGCTTTCGCACACCGATGCTGCGCAATGTGACAGAGACAGCGCCTTATGGTCACAACGGTGCCTTTCCCGATCTGGAAGGCATTATTCGCCACCACTTGAACCCATCTCAGAGCCTCGCTGCCTGGACCCCTGATTTGGCCGGGCTGCCCAACGTGCCGTGGCTTGAGAATGTGGATTTCATCGTCTGGCAGGACCGGTTCGAGATGGAGCGTCATCGTCAGAAAATTGACATCGAACCGCTGGAACTGACCGATGCCCAGATCGCAGATCTGGTGGCGTTCATGGGTGCATTGACCGGGACCACACTGGATGCGCCACTGTTCGGTGTGCCAGATGGGTTTGAGCCCTAGAAACCCACCAAACGTCATTGGAAATTTACGTGAAATCTCATAATGATCGGTGCAAAACAGCCGCCGAGAGTTTCAATGCAGTATCACAACAAGCCCTTTGATCAGCTTCAGATCGGTGACACCGCCGAGTTGACCCGGTTCTGCACAGAGGATGATTTTTATGCCTTCGCATCGAATTCCGGCAACCATAACCCTTTGAACCTGGCCGACGAAGATGGGGACGGTGATAACGTAAACGAGGCGATCGCGCCCGAGATGTTTCTTGGGGCTCTGATCTCGGCCGTTTTGGGGAATATCCTGCCGGGCGCGGGTACGCTGTATAAGTCGCAAAGCTTGGATTTTAGCGCCCGGGCATATGCGGGTGAAGAACTGCTGGCCAGAGTTACGGTTATCAAAAAACGCGATAACCGCGAGGTAGTTCTGGAAACTCAGGTGATGCGCCCTAGTGATGCGGCGCTGATCGTGTCCGGCATCGCGGTCGTGATCGCTCCGGAGAAAGAACTGTCATTCAATGAGATTGAAGTGCCTGGTCTGGTCGTCGAGCGGCACCGGCATTTTGATGCACTGCTCGATCGCTCGCGCCCGCTGCCTCCGATCCCCACGGCAGTTGTCGCCCCAGAAGAGCCCAACTCGCTGGGGGGGGCCTTATTGGCGGCGCGTGAAACCATCATCAAGCCGGTCCTGATAGGTGACCCCGACAAGATTGCTGCAGCAGCGCGTGAGATTGAGTTGCCCTTGGGTGATGTTGAGATCGTTCCCGTTAAGGACCATCTGGACGCCGCCAAGAAAGCGGTTGATCTGGTTGTCGAAGGACATGTTGAAGCATTGATGAAGGGGCATCTTCATACGGACGAACTGCTACGGGCGGCGTTGCGGCGGGATCGTGGACTTCGCGCGGGGCGCCGTTTTACGCATGTCTTCGTCATGGATATACCCGGCCAGCCGCATCCCTTGCTGGTGACCGATGCGGCCATCAATATCGAGCCGGATCTGGAAACCAAGATCGACATCACGCAGAACGCGATCGATCTGGCAATCTCAATCGGAATTGGCGCTCCGAAAGTGGGTGTTCTGTCGGCGGTCGAGACGGTGAATCCAGCAATCCGGTCGTCGATTGATGCCGCATTGCTGTCGAAGATGGCCGAGCGGGGACAGATCAGGGGTGGCTTGGTCGATGGGCCGCTTGCCATGGACAACGCGGTCAGCCTGGCCGCGGCGCGCACCAAAGGGATCGTGTCCGAGGTGGCCGGACGGGCAGACATTCTTGTCGTACCCAATCTGGACGCAGGCAACATGCTAGCCAAGCAACTGACGTATATCGCGCACGCCGAGGCTGCCGGGGTGGTGCTGGGCGCGCGCGTACCGATTATTCTGACCAGTCGCGCAGATGGCGAAAAGGCGCGGCTCGTTTCCTGTGCCGTCGCGGCCCTGCATGCGGCGCGGATGTCGGGTAAGATCTGATGGACCATATCATCACACTGAATTCAGGCTCGTCCTCGCTGAAGTTTGGGTTGTTCTCCGCGGGCGAAGCAGATCCGATCCTTGTCTGTTCGGGAGAGGTGGAACGCATCGGCAGCCGCGCGGCGCGCATCAAAGCAGAGACCACGGATGGCCGCGTGCTTGCCGATACCGCTTCTGAAGCGCTGTGCGATCAGGCCAGCGCCTTGGACTATATTCTGGATTTGCTGGAACGGCAGTTCCCGTCGGCGGGCGTGACCGCAGTTGGACACCGCATCGTGCATGGCGGCCCGGATAATGACAGGCCCATTCTGCTGACCCCCGAAAGCTTGCAGATTCTGGAAAAACTCGAGCCTTTTGCGCCCCTGCACCAACCTTACAATCTGCAGGGCGCACGTACTGCGATGGACAGGTTCCCCAATGCCAAGCAGGTTGCCTGTTTCGATACCGCTTTTCACCGCCACCACCCTTGGGTCAATGACACCTTCGCATTGCCGACCGAGTATTACGATATGGGCGTTCGCCGCTATGGCTTCCACGGTCTGAGCTATGATTACATCTCGGACCATCTGGCCAAGACTGCGCCGCTGATACATGGCGGACGGGTGGTTGTGGCGCATCTTGGCAACGGTGCCTCGATGTGCGCCATGATCGGAGGTCGCTCGGTCGGTTCAAGCATGGGGTTCTCGGCCATGGATGGTTTGCCGATGGGAACGCGTTGTGGCCAGCTGGATCCGGGTGTTGTGCTGTATCTGATGGATCAGCAAGGCATGAATGCGGATGAGATTTCGGATCTTCTGTATCGTAAATCCGGGTTGCTTGGCCTTTCCGGAATGACCAATGATATGCGTACGCTTGAGGCGTCGAATACGCCGGGTGCACGCAATGCCATCAACTACTACACGTTCCGGATACGCCGCGAGCTGGGCGCTTTGGCCGCTGTGTTGGGAGGTCTGGACGCCGTCGTGTTTACCGGCGGGATCGGTGAGAACTCGACCTATATCCGTGATCGTATCTGCACTGACATGGGGTGGTTGGGTCTTGAACTGGACCACGATGCAAACGCAGACAATCTGCGCGTCATTTCAACCGATCTATCCCGTGTGAAACTGATGGTGATTCCGACGAACGAGGAACTGGTGATCGCGCGGGCCGCGGCTGAGAAAGCCGCATAAATCCTGGTTTTTGGGCTTCTACGCGCAAAATAATCTGGGGGCTTGGGAAAAAAATCGCAGCACTACGGGAATCCCCCAATTTCGCGATCCGCGCAGGTGCGTTAACTTTTCATTAACTACCGGGCCAGTGCGCCCAATCCACTTTCACTAATTTCCCCCGAAGAGGGGCTGGCTTCTTACCCCCTTGGCCGGCCCCTCGACCTTTTTTGGGGTCTATGCCTGCGTCAGGATTTTCCGAACAAGTGCAGGCAGTGCGGTACTGTTGTCGTAACTGAGCGTGTGCGGCATGTCCGAAACCGGCGACTTTCGATATCCCTGTTCAAACAGCAAAAACGGGACCTGAGCCCGTTGCGCAGTTTCGGCATCAACCTCGCTGTCGCCAACGAAGATCTGTGGGCCTGCGGCTGGAAGGGTCTTGAAACAGGCGTGCAAGTGCTCTGGATCGGGTTTGCGTATATCCAGTGTGTCTCCGCCAAACACCGTGTTGAAATAGGGTAGCAAGCCCAGCTCGTCCAACACATGCCGGGCAGGGGCTTCGGGTTTGTTGGTGCAGACCCCAAGCGCACAGCCCATATCGAGCAGCTCATCGAGAGCCTGAAATACGCCGGGATAGACCACGGTCTGATCGCATGCGCCTGCATTGTAGTGCTTGAGGGTAAGCTGTGTCAGGTCCTTGTGAAGCGTTGGCTCCAGCCCGCAATGGGTCATCGCCCGCTTGACCAGCTTGGGTAATCCATTCCCGACGAATCCTCGGATCGTATCTTGGGGCAAGGCGGGTTGCCCCTGATCGTGCAGCATTCGGTTTACCGCGGCCGCAAGGTCGGCGAGGCTGTCTATCAGCGTGCCATCCAGATCAAATACGACAACTGCTGCCATCTGCGAATCCGCCTTTGTTTGTTGATGTCCAATGCCTAGGTCGTGCTGTGCGACGGCGCAATAGAGACCCGTGGGAGCGATTGAAAAAACAGCAGCTTGACAAACCTTACTATTTTTATCAGATTAATCACACGAACAGATAGCCAGCCCAAAACAGGGTCAGCCAGATCAAGCGAAACGAAGACAGACAAGGCCAAGTGCCACAGATGCTCTGGAGATGCCCCAATGAACGCGCAAACCCCTACCTCGACCCTTAGCTACGCTGTTTCGATGCTTCCGGCCCACAAGGCGGAAGACCTCACCAATGGCGGCAATCTGGCCCATATCGAGCTGGGCGATCAGCTTTATACGCTGCGTATCACCCGCGCAGGCAAACTGATCCTGACAAAATGAGCGCACCTTCTTCGCGTGGCGGGGCGGCTGTTGGCCGTCTGGCTGACCTGAACCCCGTTGAGGCCGGAGCCGTCATGTATCTGCGGCTTTGGGGTGATGGGGCCGAAGGCCGGGCAAATGCCGCAAGCGATTTTGACATCGCGCTAGGTGCAGATCAGGGACGCGCCACGATGCTGACGCTGGACCGGCTGTGTTCACTTTGTGCACATCACGGTCGCCGTCCGCTGGTGCGTCATGGGCTGGGATGTGCATGTCTGGGCGCTGATGAGAATTGTTTTGCCCAGATGATCGGTGCCGCCTCTGAAGGGGCGCGTGAAGATGCAATGATGATGGCCTCGCTGATCGTACGGCCCGATTTCGCCCCGGCACTGGCCTCATTGTCCGAGGAACTGGGCTTGGCGTTACGCCGGATGACCGTTTCGATCCCTTTGCCGACGACCGGGCACCACCCCCCACATTCAGTGCTCCACTGATCGACGGCGACAAAACCCCAGCAATTTCGCTGGGGTTTTGTGTTTCTTAGCAGCAGCCGCAGCCCGCATGATGATGATCGTGATCGCACATGGGGGCAGGGCTGTAGTCACCCACTTCGCCAAGAACCTCCCGCAGCGCCCAAAGAATCATGTCGACGTCCTCTGCTTCGATGGTTAGCGGTGGCCGGATTTTCAGGATATTGTCCTTGGGTCCCTCGCTACCGATCAGAATGCGATGATCGCGCATCCGATTCTTGACGTAGCTGCAAATCTCACCGCTTTCCGAACCGTCAGGATTGACCAGTTCCACACCCAAGAAGAGGCCGATACCGCGCACATCGCCGACACAGCCAAAGTCAGCTTCGATCTGTTTGAGGCCATCCAGCAGGTGAGCCCCCATCACACGGGCGTTCTCTTGCAAGCCTTCATCATCGACGATGTCCAACACCTCTTTTCCGATCCGGCAGGACAGGGTCGATCCTCCGAAGGTCGAGAAAAACTCGATCCCGTTGTCGAAGCTTTCGGCGATCTCTTTGGTTGTGACCAGCACGCCCAGCGGATGACCGTTACCGATGGGCTTCCCCATTACCACGATGTCAGGCAGCGCGCCCTGATGCTCGAAGCCAAAATAATACTCGCCCAGACGACCGAGGCCGGTCTGGACTTCATCGGCAATGCACACCCCTCCGGCGGCACGGATTTTTTCATAGACCGCAGACAGATAGCCTTTTGGTGGAATGATCTGTCCCCCGACCGAGGGGAATGTTTCAGCAATGAACCCGGCTAGGCCTTGCCCTTTTGCCTGCAATGCCGAAATCGCCGGATCAATCAGGTCAGCAAACTTCCGGGCACGCTCGGGGTCATCACGCCGGAACGAGCCGCGATAGTCATCCGCGACCTCAACCAGTTCCACCCAATCTGCCTGCCCAATACCGCCAGGTTTGTTGAATTTGTAGGCCGAGATCGCCACCGCAGCGTTTGTGTTGCCGTGATAGCCGTGATCGGGCGTCACGATCCCTTTTGCCCCGGTATGCGCGCGCGCCAGACGCAGAGCCAATTCGTTGGCCTCAGTCCCTGAGTTGACGAAGAAACAGACCTCAAGGTGATCCGGCAGTTTCGACAATACCTTGTCGGCAAAGGCGGTTTGCGCCGGGTGCAGATAGCGCGTGTTCGAATTCATGCGCTTCAGCTGATCCGCTGCAACCGCCTGAATACGCGGATGCGCATGGCCTACATGCGGAACGTTGTTGTAGGCATCCAGATAGGGTCGCCCCCATTCATCGAACAGGTGATGCCTCCAGCCACGCACCAGCATGACCGGGTCGTCGTATGTCAGGCTGAGATTTCCGCCGAAGTGTTCGCGCCTGTCCTGCAGGATCGCCTGCTTGTCGGTTGGTCGATAGAAAACCTTTTCATCAGGCAAGTTCAACAGTGCTGCGGGGTTGGGGCAGACCGCGTGCCAAAGCTCGAGCTCATCAGGATCCGCTACGCCCGGCCAGTCGGCCTGCATACCGTCGGTCGTCAGCGCCAGTTGGAAATGCACATGCGGGGCCCATCCGCCATTCTGACTGGCATCGCCCAGACGGGCAAAAGCTGCACCCTGAGCCACCGGGTCACCTGGTTTCAAACGCTCACTCACCTCAGGGTCCAGATGGCCATAAAGCGTGTAGAATGCATCCCCTTCGGGCGTTTCGTGGTGCAGGATCACAACCCCGCCATAGTCGAGATGTGCGTCCCTGTTTTCAACCGCTTCGACCCGACCGCTGAGAGGTGCATGCAGCACTGTTCCGGCGGGTGCAAACACATCCACGGCCAGATGCACTGTGCGCCGATCCGACGCTTTCCACGGTCCCTTGCGAAACCCCGGCTCAGCATAGATCAGGCGAGGCTCGCTGTAATACCCAAGCCAGGGACCTTCCCCAAACTCCTCACCAACCCGCGCCGCCTCGTCCAACGGCATGTGGAACGGGTTTTGAGGCCAGGTTGAGTTTTCCACCGACAGTGAGCCCATTGGCGTGTCGCTCAGATCCTGCCCGAACATCTGCGCGAAATGTCCACGATGGTTGGACAGATAGGCATGGATGCGCTCGGCCCCATCCACAACGGGCAAGCCACACGCGGCGCGCAATCGGGCGGGCATGAGTGCGCCATTGATTGCCTCATTTTCAATCAATCGCCACGCCGGGGCCTGGCTGATCGTGACATACGGATCATCCGGGTTCTCAATCGCCATCAGCGTCGAATTCACCACGGACACCGCCATCCGTGCTTGCAACAAAGGCCAGATCAGGTCGATCTCATCCGGGCGTAACCGATTGGCGGCGTGATACCCGCGTACCAGCGCAGCCAATGCGCGCTCGGGTTTAGGGTGGTCCAGAACGACATAGGCCCCGGCAATAGCCAGATCGCAAACGCGCGGCGCTGCGCACATGTCGCCAAGATCGATCAGACCCGAGATGCTGCGTCGTTCGCCCAGATTGCCTTCAACAAGGATATTGTAATCATTGGCATCATTGTGAATCGCCTGCTTTGGCAATGCACCCAGTTGATCAGAGATCGCCTCAAAATCCGCCGCGATTTGTTGAACGCGCGCGCGTCTTGCCGGATCAGAGATGGCCTCTAGTTGGTCGACGATCCAGCTCGCCCGCGTCAAATCCCATTTGAAATCGGCGCGATGCAAGCCCTCGTGGGTGAACCCCTCCAGCGCCCGGTCGGTTGCGCCCAGAACACGGCCCAGTTTTAGTATTAGGTCTTCGGTCTTGGGCGCGCTGCTTGCATAGCATGCCCCCGGCAGTCGTTCCTGCAGCCAGACCTGTCGCGGTTGCCCATGCGCGTCGGCAATCTCAGGCAACATCATCCCGTTCAAATCGGGATAAACGGCAGGAAAGGGCAATCCAGGCGCTGCTGCGCTGAGATGTCCCAGCGCCTTGATCTGTAGATCGACCAATGCCGCATCGCACCCCGCGTGCATCACCTTGAGCACATAATCCTGCCCGTTGGTGGCTTCGACCAGAAAGTTGAGGTCGTACTCCCCATCCAGACGCGTCAGACGGGCGTCCAGACCCCAGTGTTCACGCAGGCGACCAGCCCAGAAAGTGTTCAAGTCGCTCATGCGCTATCTCTTGCAACTGCCACGGTGATCCTCTTCATCTGGCCAAAAATGTCTTCGGGCGGAGTCGCGCCCTGGCGCGATGGGGCAGACAGCCCCCCTTTGCTCAGTCCAGTGCTCGCAACCTTTTGAACAACGAGGACGTATCCCACCGGCCCCCGCCAAGTTTCTGCACGTCTTTGTAGAACTGGTCGACGAGCGCCGTCACTGGCAGTGAAGCCCCGGTCTCATTGGCGGTATCCAGACAGATTCCCAGATCCTTGCGCATCCAGTCGACTGCAAAGCCATGCTCAAAATGGTCATCCAGCATGGTTTCATACCGGTTGGCCATCTGCCAGCTGCCAGCCGCGCCCTGACTGATCACTTCGACCACAGCTCGGCCATCCAGCCCGGCCTTCTCGGCAAAATGTAATGCTTCGCTCAGGCCCTGCACCAGCCCGGCAATCGCGATCTGGTTGCACATTTTGGTCATTTGACCCGCGCCGCTGTCTCCAATGCGGCGGCAGATTTTGGAATAGACCTGCATCACCGGCTCAGCAGCACGATAAGCGTCCATGTCACCGCCGCACATGATCGATAGCACACCATTTTCGGCTCCCGCCTGACCGCCCGAGATCGGGGCGTCCAAAAAAGCAACCCCCTGTGTCTTGCCAGCCTCGTACAACTCGCGCGTGACCTTGGCCGAGACGGTGGTGTGATCAACAAATACCGCACCCTTGGCCATTCCGTGAAAGGCGCCATCTTCACCTGTGCAAACCATACGCAGATCGTCGTCATTGCCAACGCAGGCCATCACGAATTCGGCCCCTTCTGCGGCTTGCCGCGGTGTCAGGGCCATCGCGCCGCCATGCTGGGCGACCCAAGCCTCGGCCTTGGATGCGGTGCGGTTGTAGACGGTGACTTCGTGGCCGGCAGCCTGAAGATGCCCGGCCATCGGGTAGCCCATGACGCCTAGGCCAAGGAACGCAACTTTTGCCATGTGATGATCCTCTCTGTTATCCGCTCCTGCCTCGAGCGGACGGCAGGTCGTGATGTTTAGAAAGGACAAAGCAAAGCTTGGGCCAAAGGGCAACCCTGCGTCACAATTTGCTGCCCAGATCCATAGGGATCGCGCGCCATTCGTTTCACATCTGAACTGGCGCGGATTTCAGCTTCGTATATCGCCAGCAGCTTTGAGCTCAGCCAATTCCCGCAGCAAACGCTGGTTTTCTGCTTGCAGAACAGCCAGTTGCTGACCCAGATCATTCAGATGTGGCCGAAGCTCGGCCTCGGTAAAGCGCGACGTGATGTGGCGGGGGCAATTCCAGTCAAACGCTTCAACTTTGATGATCGCGGCCCGTTCTGCCTCGGTCTCGGAGCCTTCGATGTAAAGATCAGTTGCTGCCGCGGCACCTTCCTTGAATGTCATCCGCCCAAGAATCTTGAGACGGCGCTGGTTCGCGTAATCCATCAAGATCAACGCCACATGGTCGTTTCCATCCAGGTTGCCGCGCGAGATATATTGTTTGTTACCAGACAGGTCCGCATAGCCGATGGTGTGCGGGTCCAGCACCTTCAGAAACCCTATCGGCCCACCGCGAAACTGCACATAAGGCCAGCCGGTTTCTGAGACGGTGGCCTGATAGAACCCGTCGCGGGCGCGAATGAACGCCTCTTCGATCGGTCCGATTTGGTGGCCCTGTTTTGGTCCTCGGCTCAGGAATTTCGCGTAGGTCGCTGCGGATCCCATGCGTTCTTGATGGGCGCGAACGGCGGGTGTGAAGGTCAGTTCAGAAAAGGCGCGGGGCATTATGCTGTCTCCTGGGTCTTCCGGGGCGTTTGCGCAATATGGTCGATGATGGCCTGCTCTGTCAGGCGTGGGAACACAGATGTGAACGTTTGGCCCCAAATTCGGCAACGTTGCCAAGGACGTTGCGTAGCATCTGTCCTGGACGCCACGTCACATGGATTGGAAGGAATCACACACCCGGCTAGTTTTGGGCAAACACCTGATCTGGAGAGCTATTTGATGTCGCTTTTTACCAGCACCGCCGCCTGGGTTACTGACGAACACCGAATGTTTGCTGAAATGGCGGGCCGGTTCATGGATGATGCCTTGGTACCCAATACCGAGAAATGGGCCGAGAACGGGGCGGTTGATCGTACCTTTTGGTTGCAGGCGGGAGAGACGGGTCTGATGGCCGGTTCGATTGCTGAGGAATATGGTGGCGTCGGCGGCGGGATGGGTTTCGATTCCGTTACTTTGTATGAGCAGACTGCGCGCGGGGACGCAGGATGGGGATATGGCATCCAGTCTATCGTGACCCACTACATCACCGCTTATGGCAGTGAGGATCAGAAACAGAAGTGGCTGCCGAAACTGGCCTCGGGTGAGATGATCGGCGCGCTGGCCATGACCGAGCCGGGCACGGGATCGGATGTGCAAGCCGTGAAGACGACCGCTGAGAAGGATGGCAATTCTTATCGGCTCAACGGGTCCAAGATATTTATCACCAACGGGCAATCGGCTGATCTGGTTATCGTGGCTGCCAAAACTGACAAGTCGTTAGGGGCGAAGGGTGTCTCTCTGATTGTGGTCGAAACCGACGGGGCTGATGGATTCCGGAGGGGGCGGAACCTCAAGAAACTGGGAATGAAGGGCAACGACACAGCCGAGTTGTTCTTTGAGGATGTCAAAGTTCCAATGACCAACCTACTGGGTCCGGAAGAGGGGCAGGGGTTTTATCAACTGATGAAACAGTTGCCGTGGGAGCGGCTGACCATCGGGATCATGGCGCTGGGCGCGATCGATTTCGCCATATCGCAGACGGTGGACTACGTGCAGGAGCGCAAGGCGTTCGGACAACGGGTGATGGATTTCCAGAACACACGTTTCAAGTTGGCCGAGTGTAAGACCAAGGCCGAGGTGCTGCGCAGTTTCGTCAATGACTGCATTGGAAAACTGGAGGCCGGTGAATTGGATGCTGCGACGGCCTCGATGGTGAAATACTGGGGCTCTGAGGTGCAGAACGAAGTGATGCACGAATGCCTGCAACTGTTCGGCGGCTATGGGTTCATGATGGAATACCCAATCGCGCGGCTCTATGCGGATGCGCGGGTCCAAATGATCTATGGCGGGACGAATGAAGTCATGAAAGAGCTCATCGCCCGTTCGCTGGACGTCTGAACCAAAACACTCCCGCCCGTCGTCCACATTCCTTACGGAACGTCTCCTCCCGTTGGGCCAGGCAGGCGCGGACGCAGCCCGCGCCTGCCT
>NZ_JBQFZR010000004.1:0-147164 GCF_056542345.1 Ruegeria sp. AD5 | reverse complement strand
CAAAAACCAGACCATAACGCCAATCTCTCAGCGCCACCGCCCAATCAAAAACCTCAGATGCCCCCAGTCTCTCCCGAGCGTCTCCGCAGCTCCCACCGCGTCCCAGCACCTCAGCAGCGCCGGTGAAGGGGTATTTACGGATTAGGTCTGGGACCTGCAACCCCCAATTTGAAAAAACTTCACATTTCCGACCACCTTCTTCTTCACCTTAATAAAAACAACAGGTTAGCTTAACAAATCCTCCCGAGAACTCACAAAAAGGAGGTTTGTAGAAAGAGAAAGAACAGTCTCTCGGCGGAATCGCACCCAATGCTTGGTACGCGCCCTGAGTCAGGCGCATGAAAACGCCGCCCGACTCTCCTCGGGCGGCGCAATTTACTGCGATGGTTATAGGGTTACTTCAGATCAAAACGATCCGCGTTCATCACCTTGTTCCAGGCCGAGACGAAATCGCAGACAAATTTGCCACCTGCGTCGTCCTGACCATAGACCTCGGCCAGTGCCCGCAGCTGCGAGTTCGACCCAAAGACCAAATCCACGCGGGTACCTGTCCACTTCACGTCACCACTTGCGCGGTCGCGGCCTTCATAGACGCCGTCACCGGATGGTTTCCATTCGGTGCCCATATCCAGCAGGTTCACGAAGAAATCGGTGCTGAGCGTGCCGACCCGTTCGGTCAGCACACCATGAGAAGTTCCGTCAAAGTTTGTGCCCAGCACACGCATCCCACCTACAAGCGCAGTCATCTCCGGTGCCGACAGCGTCAGCAGTTGCGCTTTGTCTACCAGCAGGGCCTCAGCCGGAACCGAGTATTCCTTGTGCAGGTAGTTGCGGAAACCGTCCGCTATCGGTTCCATCACCGCGAAAGACTCGACATCCGTCTGCTCTTGCGAAGCATCGGTGCGGCCGGGGCTAAAGGGAACATCAACGTCATGACCTGCGGCCTTGGCTGCCTTTTCGATGGCAGCACCACCACCCAAGACAATGAGATCGGCCAATGAGACCTTCTTGTCACCAGACTGTGCGTCATTGAACGCTTTCTGAACGCCTTCCAGCGCATCCAGCGCCTTGGACAGTTTCAACGGTTCGTTGACCTCCCAATCCTTCTGCGGGGCCAGACGAACGCGCGCACCGTTGGCACCGCCACGCATATCCGATCCCCTGAAGGTCGAGGCCGAAGCCCAAGCGGTCGACACCAGATCTGAGACAGACAATCCCGTCGCGAGTATCTTGGCTTTCAGATCGGCTACATCAGCGTCGTCAATAAGCGCGTGATCCACGGCCGGGACGTTGTCTTGCCAAATAAGCTCTTCGCTGGGTGCCTCGGCTCCCAGATAACGCGCACGCGGACCCATGTCGCGGTGGGTCAGTTTGAACCACGCGCGGGCAAAGGCATCGGCAAATTCGTCCGGGTTTTCGTGGAAGCGCTTCGAGATCGGGCCATAGATCGGGTCCATGCGCATCGCCATATCGGCGGTGGTCATCATAGTCTTGACCTTTTTCGATGGATCACCCGCTGCCGGGGCCATGTCCTCTTCCTTGACCCCAACAGGTTCCCAGATCCACGCGCCCGCTGGGCTCTTGGTCAGGTTCCAGTCGTAGCCAAACAGCAGGTCGAAGTAACCGTTGTCCCACTTGGTCGGGTTTGCGGTCCAGGCACCCTCGATGCCGCTGGTGGTGGTATCATCACCCTTGCCGCTGCCAAAGTCGTTGATCCAGCCAAAGCCCATCGCCTCCATCGGGGCGGCCTCGGGTTCGGGACCGACAAGACCGGGATCACCGGCGCCGTGGGCCTTACCAAAGGTGTGACCACCCGCAACCAAAGCAACGGTTTCTTCGTCATTCATCGCCATTCGGCCAAAGGTGTCGCGAATATCGCGACCTGAAGCCAAGGCATCTGGCTGACCATCTGGACCTTCGGGATTCACATAGATCAGACCCATTTGCACAGCGGCCAACGGGTTTTCCAGATCACGTTCGCCCGAATAGCGGCTGTGCGGGTTCTCGGTTGGGGCCAGCCACTCGGTCTCGGCACCCCAATAAATGTCTTCTTCGGGTGCCCAGATGTCTTCACGACCACCGGAGAATCCAAATGTTGTACCGCCCATGGATTCGATCGCGCAGTTGCCCGCCAATATGTAAAGGTCAGCCCACGAGATCTGGTTGCCGTACTTCTGCTTGATCGGCCACAGCAGACGGCGCGCTTTGTCCAGGTTGCCATTGTCCGGCCAGCTGTTCAGAGGCGCGAACCGCTGATTGCCGGTCGATGCGCCGCCGCGGCCATCTGCCGTGCGGTAGGTGCCCGCTGCGTGCCAGGCCATACGAATGAACAAACCGCCATAGTGCCCATAATCTGCGGGCCACCAATCTTGCGAATCCGTCATCAGCGCATAAAGGTCTTCCTTCAGTGCCTTCAGGTCGAGCTTCTTGAACTCTTCGGCATAGTCGAATGTCTCGCCCATCGGGTTCGATGCAGGGCTATGCTGATGCAGAATCGACAGGTTCAGTTGGTTCGGCCACCAATCCCGGTTGGACCGGGCCTCGGCGCCATGCATTACCGGGCATTTGCCCATGTTGGGTGTATCACTTCCGTCCATATCGATCTCCAGTCCTGGCTAGATGTGTGCGTCGCGCGGTTAACTTTGAAACGAGAAACAGGGGTCTTGAGTGTTTTTGCGCTCGTCCTTGGCAAGGGCGTTACGCGGGATCGCGCAGATCGGCCCTGCCTTCATTGTAGGAAATAGCATTAACGACTCGTTCTTTCTGTTTGGATGTAGATTTAGCAAATCCAAGCCATTCATATAAGTTTTGTTTTTTGATGATATTGATAATCCAGAGCTATCACTTGAACATCTACGCGCAGCCTGACCCTGAAGCGCGTGATTGCGACTGCACCACCAAGCTTCACCGTACCTCGCAAGTCGGGCACGAGAGAGAGTGGACGCAAATAAGCTTCCGATGATGGCCGCGCATGAAACGACTGAACTGAGTTAGCGCAAAACGGATTGACCGGCCCAGATTCAGTGGCCACTGACCTTCTTATAAAGGGCCGATTTATAGCCGAAGGGAATTCCCAATACCCCGACAAGCCACCCAACCGTTCGGGCGATCTGGATCAATCGCCGATCTGGTTGGAACGGAAACAGAAGGATTGCCCCTAACAGCGCCAACAAGCGAAAGGGGGTGCTCAAAAACCCCAAGATCGCCTTTGTTGGCTTCTGATCAAGCTTACGGCGCATATGGGTGTTGGACTGGTCCCTTCCCCGGGCGGTCTGATACCAGAATGACAACCTTTCGGGAGGAATGGTCTCGTACACAAAAGCGTCGGGCACCCAGCCGACCGGTAAGCCTGCAGCAACGGTCTCGGCATAAAACTTTGCATCCGTCCCGCCGGTCATCCGCATGGTTTCATCGAACCAAAGGCCGGTTTCGCTGAACAGACGTGTCTCGCCCAGCCAGTTATTTGTCACGATGGTCACGCCACCGGTACCGTTCAACGTGGCTTTCTTTGCAGCCGCGTTTTCCTTGTCGAGGTAACGATTGCTGATATTGCGCAACATCAGCCGCTGAATCGCGGTCTCCTGCCCCGATGGCCCCGCCGCACGAAGCGGAGCGCCCATTAGCACGGCAGAGCTGTTGCGATATCCGGCGACCAACCGTTCAAGCCAATCGACCGCCACCACTTCGTCATCATCGACAAAACAGAGCAGATCCGAGCCATTCTCCAACGCTTCGCGTGCGGCTCGGTTGCGTCCGAACGGGATGCCGAGTTCGGTCTCAAGGACATAGTTCAGACTTGCTCCATTAGGCAGCTTCTCCCCTACTGCCTGCACGGTACCTTCGCTGAGCGCTGCGCTGTCGTTTTCCACCACCAAACATCGCACCGAGCAGTCGGGCGGCAGCTTCATCTCTCCCCAGCTTCGAATCAAAGCGGCCAGCATCTCGGGCCGCTGCCGGGTCAGGGTCGAAACGGTAATGTTCAGCGGGACAGAGCGGTCTTTCATCGAAATCCCATACAATCCGTGCCGGTTTCTTGGCAAGGCGCGGTGATCAAGTGGCATCCTTCTGATGCTGCATCAGTGCTTCCAACCCTACACGGTAGTTCGGATAGAGCAATGAGACGCCCAGTTCATCCTTGATCCGATCATTCCGAACGCGCTTGTTCTCATTATAGAAACTGCGCGCCATCGGAGTCAGATCAGCCTCATCAAACGGAACAGCAGGTGGCATCGGCAGACCTTGCAACTCGGCGGCATAACCGATCACATCCTGCGGTGGCACCGGTTCATCATCACAGACATTGTAGATCGCACCCGGATTGGGTTTGGCCATCGACGCGATCAAAACCTGTGCGATGTCGTCAACATGAATGCGCGAAAACACCTGGCCCGGCTTGATGATCCGCCGCAAACCTCCGCGTTTCAGCTTTGAAAACGGCCCGCGACCCGGCCCGTAAATCCCTGCCAGTCGGAAGATATGCAAGGGCAGGCCCGGAATGCCGCCCCATTGCTCCTCGGCACGCACGCGCCAACGGCCACGTTCAGCCGTCGGTGTGGCGGGCGTCGTCTCATCCACCCAGCCTCCCTGGTGATCCCCGTAAACGGCTGTGGTCGACAGGTAGCCGACCCATTTGAACTGTCCGATCCGCGCGGCGATCTCATCCTTCAATTCCGCCAGCACCGGATCACCATCGGCTGTGGGTGCTGTAGAGACAAGCAGATGCGTCACCCCGTCCAGATCAGGCCGATCCCCTGGCCAGACACGAGGCTCGGCACCCGAATCGCGAATTGTCTCAAGTTGTTGGGAATCACGCGTGGTTCCGATGACCCGCCATGTGGTTGGATCCAGTTGCCTCGATATCGCTCGGGCAGAATAGCCGTGGCCGAAGGAGAATAGTGTCTGTGTCATGGTCCCTTTGATGATCTGCCCGGCACGTGGATGCAAGCGCCGGATGGACGCACTTGATTCGAATCCTCTGATGCGCATTCATTGAGAAATGACCAAAAAGACACCTGACTTGCACGCAGCCTACTCCCTGAAATCGCCCGAGGAGAACAAGCGCCTTTATGCGGAATGGGCAGGGGAATATGACGACAGTTTCGCAGCGCTTGAGGATTATCAACTCCACATCCACACGGCGCGCGCTTTTGTGGGTGCAGGCGGACAAGGCCCGGTATTGGATGTAGGCGCAGGCACTGGGTTATGCGGAGCTATTCTGGCCGGGTTAGGCGTGGGTCCGATCGACGCCACCGATATCAGCGCCGAAATGCTGGACGAGGCGATGCGCAAGGATATCTATCGCGACGCGATCGAAGCCGATCTCAATCAGGGCCTGCCGGTTCCGCGCGGCAGCTATGCCGGTGTCGTCTCGTCCGGAACGTTCACCCATGGCCATCTTGGGCCAGAAGTTTTGCCAGCGCTCTTGCGTGTCGCACGCCACGGTGCGCAGTTCGCCCTGTCGATCAACGCAAAACACTTTGAGGCGCTCGGGTTCGCCGATACCTTCCGCCGCCTCGAGGCGGATCAGATCAGAGACTTATCTTTAACGCAGGTCCGGATTTATGGCGATCTTGCTGCCGGCCCCAACAAAGATGACGTCGCTTTGATCGCATTGTTTGAGAAAACCTGACCAAAGCTCTGCGTAGGTCATATACGGACCTATGCAGAACTCGGCGGGGCAGAACGCCCTCGTGTTTAAGTATACATCTGCTTCTTGAAAGCCCGTGTCCGCGTTGTCGCCTCGGCTGAACCATCGTGATAAGTGCCGAACCACTTGTCGAACGGAATCTCGGATGTGCCGTAGTTACACTCGAAATACCGGTGATGAAGCTGGTGGAAGAAGTCCCCTGCCCGCGCGGCATCCGTTTCACCAGCCTTCAGCTTTTCGAAACCCGAGTGAGACAGTACAGGGCTGATCTGCTGGAAGTAGGCGTGAAACAGCAGATGCAGTGGATGCGATGGTACAATCAGATGGATGAAGTAGGTGGTGAAATAGAGAAGGTTTTCATACCAATGGTTCGATATTCCTGACCATGGTCCGATATTGACGTTGCGATGGTGCACAGCATGAACGTGCTTGTAGAGTTTCGGGTGATGTTCCAATCGGTGCACCCAGTAGAAATGAAGCCCTGACCACATCGGGATGAAAAGCATCCAGATCACGAACCAAACGGGGGCCGTGGCCCAGGTTATCACTGGCGCATAGCCATTCGCCATGGCCCAGTAGATCAGCGACTGATAGACCGTCGCCACAGTCATCGCACTTCCCAGCGTCCACCAGATGTTATCCAAAACCTGATTTCGAAAGGTAAACGACCCATTGTCACGTGTCAGATCACGCCGGTCGAATTTCTTGTACATGCCCTGCCCTTTGCGCATGTAAAGCCACCAATGCAGACCTCCTGCTATCATGATCTGAGGCACCATGTTCAGCAGCCAGATACGGAACATCCAGCCGGGCGCGAAACTCTGCATGGTCTCTAATGGAGGTAAAAACACGAAATAGGCGGCAAAAGCCATCACCATGCAAAGCGTCAGCGACGTAAGGGGAAGCCAAGCCCCTTTGTACCAGTTCAGGATAGCCGCAGGACGCGGCGGCCAGTTGAACAAAGGGTTCAAACCGACGGGCCCTTCGGGGCGGTAATTCCATCGGGCGGCTTCTGCATCATGCATATCGGTCATGGCTGAAACTCCTAACAGTGCGCTTCAGGTTGCGTAATCCGAGCCTTCGGCATCCAGAACAGATTTGATTTCGCGTAGATGTGCTTCGGCCTGACCGGGATATTCATCAAGCTCTTGCGCGGTTTTCTCAGCAATCTCATCGGACAGAACGCGCAAAGGTTGCCTGGTTTGAAGAGCACGAATGTACGTTTCCGCGGCGCGTTCAAAATAATAGAGTCTGTTAAAGGCATCTGCCGGACTGTCGCCGATCACCAAAACCCCGTGGTTGCCCATGATCATGACTTTCTTTTTCGGGTCCGACAGCATCGCGGCACAGCGCTCACCTTCGTTTTCAAAAGCCAGACCTCCGAATTCTTCATCGATTACGTAGCGATTGAAGAAAGTTGCGGTGTTCTGATCGATCGGCGGCAAGCTGCTGTCTGCCAGCGAGGCAAGAACCGTCGCAAAAATCGAATGCACGTGCATCACGCAGCGCGCATGCGGGCAATGGCGGTGGATCGATCCGTGGAGCCCCCAAGCCGTCGGATCCGGTGCGCCGGGCTGGTCCATGACATCTTTGTCATTGGCATCAAGCAGCAGCAGATTTGACGCCTTGATACGCGCGAAATGCATCTGATTGGCATTCATCAGGAACTGCGTGCCGTCTTCGTTCACCGCAAGGCTGAAATGGTTCGCCACCCCTTCATGCATGTTCAACCGTTCGGTCCAGCGGAATGCGGCGGCCATGTCCACGCGTTCGGACCAATGATCGATGTTGGGACGCAGGTTTGTAACGCTCATGCCGGGCTCCTTCGCTGGTCAATTGACTTCTGGGAAATCGTGCCTTCACCGCAAACGTTTGACCAACGAAAAAAACATGCCTGGTTCATTAGTAAAACTACTGGCAGAGTTATAAGTATGCAGAAATCACTTCCTCCGCTCGGCTGGCTGCGCACATTTGAAGCTGCGGCCCGTCATTTGTCATTCACGGGGGCGGCGCGGGATTTGAACATGACGCAAAGCGCAGTCAGCCAGCAAATTAAATCGCTTGAGGGCTATTTGGGTCAGCCCTTATTCCTGCGTCGCCCGCGTGCATTGGAGCTGACCGAAGCTGGTATCACCTATTTGCCGGTCGTGCGTGAAGCCTTTCGAACTCTGGTAAGGGGGACACAAGCCGTCACGGGCGCACAACAAAACGCGGTTCAGGTCCAGAGCAACATCACATTTGCCGTCAACTGGCTGGCTCCGCGCCTGCCCCGGTTTCGGGAACTGCATCCGGATGTACATCTGAACATCTTCACCGAACTATGGGAGCCACGCGAAATGGCCGAAGGCGCGGCGGTGGAAATCCGCTATTCGCTGCGCCCGGCCGATACGGTGCGGACAGAATTGCTGCGGACTGATCACTATTATCCTGTCTGTGCCCCCAACTTCCCGGTGACGCTGGAAACCCTGCAGGAACAGCCTCTATTCGACTGTTCAAATTTGTTGTCGAATTGGGAAAACTGGATCACAGATCAGGGTCTAACTTGGGAAAAACCCAAGGTAACCTATTCGACGACCTATCTGGTCAGCCTGTCCGTTGCGATGGCCAGAGGAGGCTTGTGTCTAGCCCACGACACGATCGCAAAACGGTTGATTGACGAAGGCCACCTGATCGCGCCGTTCAACCATCGCGCCGCAATGCCTGAGGCCTATTATCTATTGCTATCGCCTCAGGCCGAGGAAACGCCCGGCGCGTTGGCGTTTGTCGACTGGCTGCGTGCCGAGATCGAAGCCGATCGTCAAAACTAACTGCGGGTCGCTCCCGCCCATCGTCAATGCCCTTCGGGCATCTCCTCTGGTTGGGCGTGGCAGCGCTGAAGCGCTGCGGTTGGCAGGTATTGTGATGATTTCATGATACCTTAATCGTGGGGGTTGCACCTTGCGTCGCATTCGGGAAAGTTGGGCCATGGAATACACTCCCTTCCCAAGTTGGCCCGATACCGCCCCTCGTCTCATCGCTGTTGCTGCGGGCCGTGAGGCCGCCGATACGGTGATCCGTGGCGGCATTTGGGTCAATGTGCATAGCCGCGAAACCCTGCCTGACCATGACGTGGCGATCGCTGCGGGGCGCGTTGCTTTTGTGGGGCCGGACGCCGCGCATTGTATCGGTCCTGAGACTCAGATCATCGACGCGCACGGTCGCTATTTGGTGCCGGGGTTATGCGACGCACATATGCATATCGAATCAGGTATGTTGACCCCGGCCGAATTTGCCCGTGCGGTCATTCCGCATGGCACAACTTCGATGTTCACCGACCCGCATGAGATCGCCAATGTGATGGGGTTGGAAGGCGTGCGCCTGATGCATGACGAAGCGCTGATGCAGCCGGTGAACATTTTCACTCAGATGCCGTCCTGCGCGCCATCAGCTCCCGGGTTGGAGACGACCGGGTACGAAATCACTGCTGAGGATGTGGCCGAGGCGATGTCTTGGCCCGGTATCATCGGTCTGGGTGAGATGATGAACTTTCCCGGTGTCATTCATGGCGATCCGAAGATGTTGGCAGAGATCGCGGCCACACAGCACGCCGGCAAAACCGTTGGCGGGCACTATGCTTCGCCCGATTTAGGGTCTGATTTCGCCGCTTATGTCGCTGGCGGTCCTGCCGATGACCATGAGGGCACCTGCGAGGCAGACGCGATAGCTCGGGTCCGTCAGGGGATGCGGTCCATGATGCGGCTGGGATCGGCTTGGTATGATGTAGAAAGCCAGATCACCGCAGTGACAGAGAAAGGGCTGGACCCGAGGAACTTCATTCTGTGCACCGACGACTGCCATTCCGGCACTTTGGTCAACAATGGGCATATGAATCGCGTCGTGCGCCATGCGATTGCCTGCGGATGTAATCCTCTGGTCGCGTTGCAAATGGCGACTATCAACACGGCGGCCCATTTTGGGTTGGAGCGCGAGATCGGCTCGATCACTCCCGGACGGCGTGCGGATATCATCCTGAGTTCGGACCTGACAGAGCTGCCGATTGAAACCGTGATTGCGCGGGGACAGATCGTCGCTGAGAACGGGTCAGTGACAATCGATTGCCCGCATCTGAATTGGCCTGCCAAGGCGCGGAATACCGTTCATCTTGGTCACGTGCTGTCCTCAACCGACTTTGAGATCGCAGCCCCTGCCGGAGCGAACCGTGTCATGGCCAACGTGATCGGGGTGGTTGAAAATCAGGCCCCGACGCAAGCGTTGAAATCCGAGCTACCGATTATCGAAGGGCTGGTCGAAGGCGAAGGTGATGTGTGCCAGATCGCATTGGTCGAGCGGCACCGCGCTACCGGGGGTGTGACGAACGCCTTTGTCTCGGGCTTTGGATATCAGGGCAAAATGGCCATGGCCTCGACCGTCGCGCATGACAGCCACCACATGATTGTTGTCGGCACCGACCGTGAACAGATGGCACTGGCCGCGAACCGGCTGGCCGAAGTGGGTGGAGGCATCACGATCTTCCGCGATGGTGAAGAACTGGCCCTGGTGGAACTGCCTATCGCAGGCCTGATGTCTGACAGCCCAGCGGCTGAGGTTGCCGCCAAAGCCGAACAAATGGTCGAGGCGATGAAGGCCTGCGGCTGTCAGCTTAACAACGCATATATGCAGCACTCTCTGCTGGCCTTGGTTGTGATCCCAGAACTGCGGATCTCAGACCTTGGGCTGGTGGACGTGCGTACATTTGAAAAGATCGAACTTCTGGAACCCCTTGCATGACTACTATCCGAACTCCTGACGTTCCTAACCCTGAGAAATTTACTGACCCGCTGGCAGCCGTCGCGCGTTTAGAAGAGCTTTATGAACAGGCGACGAAATTCCTGTGCGACAAGTTTGCAGAGGCGCTCAAGAACGGCGCTCCTACCGAAAGATTTCGAGCGTTCTACCCCGAAATCCGGATCAGGACCTCGTCCTACGCGCAGGTCGACAGCCGGTTGAGTTTTGGGCACGTGTCCGAACCAGGCACGCATGCCACGACAGTGACGCGCCCCGATTTGTTCCGGTCTTATCTGACCCAGCAGATCGCGCTTTTGATCAAGAACCACGATCAGCCGGTCACAATCGGAGCTTCGGAAACGCCGATCCCGGTCCATTTCGCTGTCGCCAATAACCCGGATCTGGTTGTCCCGCATCAGGGTGCAGCTGGGTTCACTCTGCGCGATGCGTTCGATGTACCGGACCTGAATACAACAAACGACGATATCGTGAATGGCGTGCACGAGCTGGAAAACGAAGCCGGGCCCCTTGCGCTGTTCACGGCCCAGCGCGTGGACTATTCGTTGGCAAGGCTTTCGCATTACACCGCGACTGACCCCGGTCATTTCCAGAACCACGTGCTGTTCACCAACTATCAGTTCTATGTCTCGGAATTTGAGAGCTACGCACGGGCGCAACTCGCTGATCCCGACAGCGGCTATACCAGCTTTGTCTCGACCGGGAATGTTGAGATCACGGACGCCGAAGCCGTACTGGAACAGCCCCTTAAACTGCCGCAAATGCCAACCTACCACCTGAAACGCGCGGATGGGTCTGGGATTACGCTGGTCAATATCGGCGTCGGGCCATCGAATGCCAAAACGGCCACCGACCACATTGCGGTTCTGCGCCCGCACGCCTGGTTGATGGTCGGCCACTGCGCCGGTCTGCGCAACACGCAGGCGCTTGGGGATTTCGTACTGGCACATGCCTACCTGCGCGAGGACAAAGTGCTGGACGACGACCTGCCCGTCTGGGTGCCGATCCCACCGCTGGCCGAAGTCCAGGTCGCGCTGGAACAGGCTGTGGCCGAGGTAACCGAGTTGGAAGGCTACGAGCTGAAACGTATCATGCGAACAGGTACAGTCGCCTCGGTCGATAACCGCAATTGGGAGCTTCGCGATCAGTCCGGCCCGGTGCAACGGCTCAGCCAGTCCCGTGCGATTGCGCTGGATATGGAAAGTGCAACAATCGCAGCCAACGGTTATCGGTTCCGGGTTCCTTACGGCACCTTGCTGTGCGTCTCGGATAAGCCCTTGCATGGTGAATTAAAGCTTCCCGGCATGGCTTCGGCGTTCTATACCACTCAGGTCAGTCGTCATTTGGCGATCGGAATCCGGGCGATGGAGCACTTGCGCGGCATGCCGCTGGAACGGTTACACAGCCGGAAATTGCGTTCGTTTGACGAAACGGCCTTTCTCTGAAGCAAAAAAGCAACGAATTTCCCCTATTTTTGGGGTTTTTAGTGCTACTATTCGTTGTGTTCAGCCACAATATCCCGTTACAGTTACGCGGTGAGGCCCTATAGATCGGGCACGTTAAGGAGACCAAGAAATGGCAAAGCCTATGACAAAGACTCAGCTGGTGGCTGCTCTCGCTGAGGAAATGGGAACTGACAAGAAATCCGCAAATGCCGCGCTGGAGGCCATGACCGGCCTGATCACTCGCGAAGTTTCGGCCGGTGGTGCCGTCACCCTGCCCGGCGTTGGCAAAATCTACTGCCGCGAGCGCCCCGAGCGCATGGTGCGCAACCCCGCCACCGGCGAGCAGTTCAAGAAAGAAGCCGACAAAGTGGTCAAAATGACCATCGCGAAAGCTCTGAAAGACAGCGTCAACGGCTAATTCGCCGAAGACAGATCGCAAGATCGAAGGGGTCGCCACCGGGCGGCCCTTTTTTTGTCTGAATAAGTTATGTAAGCATCTGATTAATATCGAGTTTTTGCAGCTATCGCCATAGTTGTGTCATATTCCTCATCCACTCGCTTAATGGGAAGTATTATTGAGGAATCTCGATTTATGGCACGATATCAAACCACTGAATTCGATACAGAAAATCAATTCGACTGGGCAAGCATCCAATACACGATTGAAGACGATGTTGTCGTTGCAACGCGGACGACTTTTGATGCCGGATACGCGGTCTTCGGGACTTACGAAGACGGCGTTTTGCGTCAGGAATTTTATGTCGGAACAGAAGAGGCATTGGGCTTTGATAATCGGTTCATTGACTATGACGCCAATGGCATAATGACCGAACGCGGAACGGTTTATCCAGACAGTATCCGCGTGACCGAGACCTTTCAAAATGGTGTTCCGAATGAGATTCTCATCCAAGATGGGTTTTTCGGAGACGGTGCAAAACCCTGGAACCAGATCGTTCTACGCTATGATGCGTCGGGCAATATCATAGGCCGCACGATAACAAACGATAATGGTACCCGGACGGTTGAAGTCTTCGCGCCCGGTCATTTCAGTACTGTTCAGGACTTTCTACAAACCAAATCCTGGGATCGGATCGACACGTTCTTCGATGTCAACGGAGAGACAACCGGACGGACGACCACCTATGACAATGGAATTATCAGACAGGAAACGTGGAAAGACGGACAGCATAGCAACGTAACGCAGACAGACGGAAGCGACATAAAGTCGTGGGAAACCATTAGCACCTCATTTGATGGCAGTGGAAAGAAATCTGAAAAGACAACGACATATGACAATGGAGTCGTGAAACATGAGATCTGGTCAAATGGCCAGCGCGTCAGCATCAGCCAGACCGATGAGCTGGATGCGAAATCCTGGGATTCGATCACGACCGCCTATCAGGACGGACAAATCTCGGAACGTCGGCTGGAGAAAGATAATGGGGACGTAACCGTTACACTTTATGCGGATGGAAAACGTTCTGACGTGCTGCAACTGGACGGGGACGACAGTGCTTCTTGGGCATTGAAAGTCACCAGCTATCCAGACGCAGCCGGGAAAGAGATTTCTTTGTATGAAAAGGTCGAGGACATCCCTGAATCCTTGTTCCAATACTTCCCGGAACTGACCCCGCCTGACCCGCTTGAAGAGTTCGTGCTGGATTTCAATGACGGAACCCGCATCAAAGACAATGATCAGGTGCTGAATGGTGCATTTATTGCAAGTGTTAGCAAAGGGCAGAGCAACACTGATGGCATTCTAACCCCATACGAATACGGTGGCTCGAATCCCGACCCCGACCTGGAGGCGTTCAATTCCTGGGGGGCAACGGTTGGCTTCTCCAAAAGCGATGGCGAAGAATTCAACTTCAACAGCGTTTCCTTGGCCAATGCTTCCAGATCGGACACCACGTATATTCCTGAATCGAACTGGGCAAACCAAGTCACAATCAATGCCTATAATGGCGATGAGCTGGTGCACTCCGCAGAGGTCGATCTGACATTCGATCACGTCACCCACGAATTTGACTGGCGCGATATTGATCACGTCGAGTTCGTCGCATCGGGAGGTGAAATCACCAACGAGCACGTTGAGAACGCGGGTTGGTTCTCGATGGACGATCTTAGCTTTTTTGCCTGAATCAAGCGACAAGCTGAATCATAATGATGAGCAGTGCTTTTCTACAAAAGCACTGCTCATTCTCATTGCGCGCAAGCTCATTAATGCCATCTATCGGGCGACCCCGCTATTCGACGCAATGGGTCCTTGCAGCTCATGTTAGAATCAGGAACAGTCGCCCGAATTTCATCAGGAGGCCGTAATGGACCTGCGCGCCATCGCCATGGGGCTTGTTTTCGCCCTCATCTGGTCTTCGGCCTTCAGCTCGGCGCGGATCATCGTTGCCGATGCCTCGCCTTTGTTCTCGTTGGCGCTGCGATTTCTGATATCGGGACTAATTGGCGTGGCGATCGCACGCGCCATGGGGCAAAGCTGGCGCCTGACTCGCAACCAATGGCGCGCCACTATTCTGTTCGGAATCTGCCAAAATGCCCTTTATTTGGGTCTAAACTTCTATGCGATGCAGACAGTTGAGGCTTCGGTCGCGGCGATCATCGCCTCGACTATGCCCCTGCTGGTAGCCCTTGCCGGCTGGCTGCTATTGGGTGAGCGGATGCGCCCGCTGGGGATCGTCGGCTTGCTAGCGGGCTTTGTCGGTGTCGCGCTGATCATGGGTAGCCGGATTGACGCTGGTGTCGATCTGTTCGGGGTTCTGCTCTGCGGAATCGGAGCGCTTGCGCTGACCTTTGCCACCTTGGCTGTTCGGGGGGCGACTTCGGGCGGTAACTTCATGATGGTGGTTGGGCTGCAGATGCTTATCGGATCGGCGGTGCTGTTTCTCGCCGCCCCGGTGTTCGAGTCTATTCATATCCACGCCACACTGCCTTTTTTGCTGGCTTTCACCTACACCACGTTATTCCCGGGCCTTCTGGCAACTTTCATCTGGTTCCTGCTACTGGATCGCATCGGCCCGATCCGTGCAGCAACGTTCCATTTCCTCAACCCGGTATTCGGCGTGACCATCGCCGCCATTTTACTGGGTGAGAAGCTGGGCCCATTGGATGCGGTGGGGGTTCTGATCACAACACTGGGTATTCTTGCCGTACAGCTGTCGCGCGAGCCCGGTCAGCGCAGCAACGCCTCGACCTGATCTATCAAATTAGGCGCATTTGGCTTGGTGCTTGACCCATAGGTGGCAACGACCTCACCCTCGGGGCCAATAAGCACTTTGTTAAAGTTCCATTTCGGGACAAAGCCAGTCTGCGCAGCAACAGCTCGGTAAAACGGATGGGCATCCAAACCTTTCACTGGAGTGATATCCGTCATCGGAAGCGTAAGGTCATAATTTAGTTCGCAAAAATTCTTGACCTCTTTCGACGACGCCAGCTCTTGTTTGAACGAATTCGACGGGACCGCCAGTACCACCAGCCCGCGTTCTTCATATGTTTCGTGCAGCTCCTGCAACGCTGCGTATTGTCCGGTAAAGCCGCAAAGCGACGCCGTGTTGACCACAAGCACGGGCTGTCCGCGCCAGTCTTCCAGTGATAATGTCCCGCCATCGATTGATGAAAATTCGCCCGTCAGTGGTGCCGCCTGAAGGGCTTTGCCCAACAAGATCAGAGCAGTCAACAGAGCCATACGGAACATCACTTCACCTCCTGTTATAAATCATACGCGCTGTGCATTCGTTTGGATCAACTGCACAGACCCGCGAGCGCGCTGTAATATGGTTTTGATTCCTGCGCATCTATGCCCAAATAGGACATCATCATTCAAACACCGGAGGATCCATGTCCCGTTATACCAAAGACCCCGAGGTCATTGCGGCCCTCTCACCTGAAGAATTTCACGTCACCCAGCGCAGCGGCACCGAACGCCCGGGCACTGGCAAGCTGTTGAACAACAAGGAACCGGGCATCTACGTGGATATCGTCTCGGGCGAGCCGTTGTTCGCCTCGACCCACAAATACGAATCCGGCTGCGGCTGGCCCAGTTTCACCAAGCCAATCATACATGAACATGTCGAAGAGTTTCGCGACACCACTCATGGCATGATCCGGACCGAGGTCCGCTCGAAACACGGCGACAGCCACCTGGGCCACGTGTTTCCCGATGGCCCCCGCGAACATGGCGGGCTACGCTATTGCATCAATTCCGCCTCGCTGCGGTTCATTCATCGCGACGAGATGGAGGCCGAAGGGTATGGCGAATTTCTGATCCATGTGGAGGATATCTGATGACCGATGAACGCGCCGTTCTGGCCGGAGGCTGCTTTTGGGGCATGCAGGACCTGATCCGCAAATTGCCCGGCGTCTCGCGCACCCGCGTCGGGTACACCGGCGGCGATGTGCCAAACGCAACTTATCGCAACCACGGCACCCATGCTGAAGGGATCGAAATCTGGTTCGACCCGACCCAAATCACCTATCGCGATCTGCTAGAGTTCTTTTTCCAGATCCACGACCCGACCACCCTGAATCGTCAGGGCAATGACCGCGGAATGAGTTATCGCTCGGCGATCTACTATGTGGACGATGCCCAGAAACAGGTGGCCGAAGATACAATTGCCGATGTCAACGCCAGCGGCATTTGGCCCGGCAATGTGGTGACCGAAGTCGAACCCGTCGGCGATTTCTGGGAAGCCGAGCCCGAGCATCAAGATTACCTAGAGCGCATCCCCAACGGATACACCTGCCATTTCCCGCGCCCGGACTGGGTGCTGCCAAAACGCTCCAGTGCGGCAGAATGATATGCGCGGTATAGCCCCTTGCGGGGCTATCCGACCGCCACCCGAGGTCGTCCGCTCGCCTCAACCGTGATCAACGCTTCGACGAATACTTCTTGCGCCTCAATCTTGGCGGTGCGGATATCGCGGTCGACTGTCACGCGTATATCCTCGGCACCTGCTTGGCGCACCGCGCCCTCAGCCTGGTTGCGCAGCACATCTTCAAGCAACTGTAGAGCGGAATTCGAGTCCGAGAAATCCTGCGGCCCCTCTTCCAGATGTACCCGATAGCGGCCTTCGGCCGGGGACGTAACTGAACCGGCCCGCCGAAGGGTCAGCCGCCCGACAACCGCACCGATGGCATTTGCAACACCGGCATGCTCTGGCAGGACCATCTTGCAATGCAACCGCTCTCCGACTGCCGGGTAATAGCTGGGGGCCGAAGCCCCAAGGCCCACTACATCCACATTCAGCGCGGTATCCAATGCCAACAACCCACGGTGTTTCGCCAACCCGCGCTGCGTCAGAACATGCCGGGCCAGATCTCTTGCAGGCTGGTCAAACCCATGGCTTTCCTCGGCAAAAGCAGTCTCTAATAAGGTCAATGAGGTTTGTTCCGTCAACTGATCGACAATGAGCTGAGCCAGCGCTTCAGGCGATACTGCCAGCCTGTCCCCTGATCCAACCCGCTTACGCGCCATCAGTTCCAGCGCCTTGAGCGCTGCCGAGCAGTCCCAATCCGCAAGCCGCCCCAGAGCATGGCTGGCATCCGAAGGGGTGACACCCGAGACCTGTACGATCCCGCGATCCACCAAACGACCCAGTGCCCCATGCTCCATCCGGGTTTGCAACAGACTGCTGAGCGGCACAACACGATCCTCCAACCGGTCCAGTAACACTGATTCACGCGGCCCGACCCCATCGGCGGGGATACCCGGCACACGACGGGCAAACCTCGTGTCATGTTCACCTACAGTCGTCGCCCGCAATTGCTCATCCAATGCCGCATGTACCACATCCGGGGCCTCAGCTGCGATCAGCGACACCGGCAGCACCCGACGCGGCCCAAGGAAGACACCGCCGCCCAAGCCTTCGGTCACCACATGCACCTGACTGTCACCGCCCAAACCATGAGTCCGCATCGCAACCGCTTCAACCATGGTCCTGAAACCGCCAACCTGCGCGCCTGCGGGGTCGATGGCAGGTTTGCCATCTCTGATCAGCGCGACGTCGGTCGTGGTCCCGCCGATATCGGACACCAGCGCGTTCTCAACATCGGTCAGCCAGCGCGCGCCAACGATAGAGGCCGCAGGGCCACTTAGGATCGTTTCAATCGGACGCTCCCGCGCCTGCTCGGCGCTCATCAAAGCGCCATCCCCGCGCACAACCATCATTGGGGCGGTGATGCCCTGCGCGCGCAACTGATCCTGCGCGCGCCCGATCAAGCGGTCGATCATCCCGATCAATCGTGCATTCAGCACGGCGGTCACCGCACGCTTTGGCCCATTCAGCTTGGCCGACAGGTGATGAGAGCACGTGACCGGCGCTCCCGTACGCTCGGAAATCACGCGCGCCACTTCCAGTTCATGCGCCGGATTCCTGGTCGCGAACTGTGCCGCAACCGCATAGCCGGAAATGCCTGAATGTGAGTCTAAAAAGGCCTCTAGCCCTGCAACATCCAATTCGGCGACCTGACCCCCGGCATGGTTGTGCCCCCCGGCCAGAACCAAAGCCGGATCGCCCTTCAACGCCTCTCTTAGACCGTGTTTCTCAAGGTCGCTTTCCCGAAACCCGACATAGATCAACGCCACGCGCCCGCCCTGGCCTTCGACCAACGCATTGGTGGCCAGCGTTGTCGACAACGATGCCATCCCAATCTGATCCGGAGACACATCAGCCGTCTCCAGCACAGCAGAAACCGCGCGGCCCACACCAATCGCCAGATCCGCTCGTGTGGTCAGCGATTTGGCCGATGCGATCACCTCGCGCTCATCCTGGATCAGCACCGCATCCGTATAGGTTCCGCCCGTATCCACCCCCAAAGCCAACGCCATCGGGTCCTCCATCTGTTCGCCAGAACCGGGTGTAGCGTTTTCCTGCGGCGCGTCCAGCCTGTTTACGACAACCGGGATGCCGCCCAGCGCGCTGCATCAGCCACGGTCGGGTCCGGATCATCGGTCAGCGCCTGTGCAACCGGCAGTAACGCCGGCACCGCTGAGTTCCCAATCGCATAAAGCACGTTCCGCACGAACCGATTCCGGCCGATCCGCTTTATCGGCGAGCCCGAGAACATCGCGCGGAATGCTGTATCATCCAGCTGCGCCAGTTCCGCCAACGGAGGCGCCTTTAGCTCCTCCCGCGCCGCATAGCGAAGGTCACTGGCCGCGACCGCAAACTTGTTCCACGGGCAGGCCGCAAGACAATCATCGCAGCCATAGATTCGGTTGCCCAACAGCGCGCGCAACTCTTCCTCCACCGGCCCCTTATGCTCGATGGTCAGATACGAAATACAGCGCCGCGCATCCAACTGATACGGTGCCGGAAACGCGTCGGTCGGACAGGCCGTCAAACACGCGCGGCATGAGCCACAATGGTCGACCTCAGCGCCATCCACAGGCAAATCCAAAGTTGTGAAAACAGACCCTAAAAAGGCCCAATTTCCCCAATCCTGACTGACAAGATTGGTATGCTTGCCCTGCCACCCCAGCCCAGCGGCCTGCCCCAGCGCCTTCTCTGGCACCGGAGCAGTATCGACAAACACCTTCACTTCACCCCCACCCTCGGCAATCAGCCAGCGCGCCAATCGTTTGAGGCGCTTCTTAACCAGATCGTGATAATCCTTGTTCTGCGCATAAACCGAAATGGCGCCCAAGTTGGAATGCGCCAGCACCGCAGTCGGGTCATGCTCGGGCGTATAGCTCTCCGCAAGCATGATCACCGACCGCGCGTCAGGCCACAGCACAGACGGATCACCGCGCCAATGAGCCCGCTCAGCCATCCAGCCCATCTGGCCATGATATCCGGCTTGTAGAAAGGCATCCAACCGTTCGGGAACAAGGGGCACATCCCAAGGACGACAAACCCGACAGGCGACAAACCCCTCAGACAAGGCTTGCTCCACCAACCGCTGTTTCAACTCCGATCCGCTCTTCATCTGGCCAAAAATACCTTCGGGGGTGAATTGGCCCAATGGCCAAGAGGGGGCGGACAGCCCCCTACCCCTCAATCTATCAGAAATCCAGATCCGCGTAATGTGGCGGTGGCCGGAATCCCGGAACCTGATCCGCCAGAATCGAGCGGAACGCCGGGCGGGATTTGATCTTGGCGTACCAGTCCTTCACCGCAGAGCTTCGGTTCCAATCTACGTCCGAAATGTAATCCAGCGCCGACAGATGCGCCGCCGCGGCGAAATCGGCCAATGTCATCTGATCTCCGGCCAGCCAGCGACGGTGATCCAGCAACCAAGCCATATAATCCAGATGATACTTGATCGCGCGCGCGCCTTCCTTGACGTTCTTGCTGTCCGGATAGCCTTGCCCCGTTACTTTCTTGTTCACCCGCTCATACAGTAGCTTTGAGGTCACCTCGTGGTGAAACTTGTCATCAAACCAGCCTACCAACCGCCGCACCTCATAACGTGCTTCGGCTTTTTTAGGCATCAAGGGTGGCTCGGGTCGGGTCTCTTCGATATATTCGCAGATCGCGGCGCTCTCGGCCATGATCTGACCATCCAGTCGCAGCACAGGAACCTTACCCGCCGGGTTGCGGCGCAAAAAATCCGGGTCCTGTTCCCAGTATCGTTCTTCGACCAGCTCAACCTCGATCTTCTTTTCGGCCAGAGACAGGCGAACCTTGCGGCAATAGGGCGAGAGGGGGACGTGAAACAGACGCGCCATGAACTTCCATTCGAACCAGTAGAGTACCCTTCAAGCTTTAGCCGCTGAGGGGTCTGGGTTTCAATCCTCGAAACACGCGGCGCGTCCATCTGCGCGGATGGTGGCCGCTCCATCCAGAATTGACGCGGCACGCCTGCGGGTCCGCACCGATGGATCCGTCACCGACCGGTTGCGCGGGGATGGCAGAATCGCCGCCACACGCGCCGCTTGTGTCGGAGACATTTTTGCCGCACTCACCCCATAATACTTCTGCGCCGCGGCCTCGACGCCAAAGATCCCTTGTCCGGTTTCCGCGACGTTCAGATACACTTCGAGAATGCGCTGCTTGCTCCAGACGATTTCAACAATCGGAGTCATCGAGGTTTCAAGCGCCTTGCGGACCCAGCTGCGCCCCTGCCAGAGAAATACATTCTTGACCACCTGCTGCGTGATGGTCGATGCACCCCGGCTGCCGCCATCTTCCAGCGCATCGCGGATCGCTTCGACATCAAAGCCCCAATGCAGGCAGAAGTTGGCATCCTCGGCTGCTACGACCGACCGCGCCATGATCGGGGCAATCTCTTCGATCGGCACCCACTCGCGATCAACCTTCCCAAGCCGCCGCCACTCGGACCAGATCGTATGCGTGACCGGCGGGTTCACGACTGAATAGATCAGAACCAAAGACACAAAAGCCACGACCATCGCCAGAACAACACGAAGGGTCCAGCGCCGTATCCGAGCGATAAGGCCTGTTGTTTTGTTTGATCTGGACGCCTTCTTTTTCTTACCGCGCGGTTTGCGGACTGCTTTTTTTGCCATGCCTTGCTATACGCCGCGAAGGGCGTATTTGAAACGGATTATTTCGACAACATCTGTCCGTCGCGCGGTCGCACAACCGGGCGTGCAGTTCTGACTGAGGCTGCTCCGCGCGCCGCCAACTCCGGGAACAAGGCCAATACTTCTGCTTGCGTCCGACGCTCGGCCTGGGTCAGTGCATGTCCCGGGTAGTAGCTTTCACTTTTGGCGCCATTGGCGAACACGATCTCATGTCGCCGGAACAGAATGTGGATATAATCCACCTCGCCCCCTTCGACACGCGTGACTGTTGTTCCGTTCACAAGACAATGGGCAGCGATCAGAACTTCTTCATGGCCAAACAGGTAGGGTGCACGCCAATCATCGATCAGCATCCTGTGCTGCGGCGAAACAAGCAGAGGGCGCGTGATTCCGAACATCCCTGTCTCGAACCGAATGGGGGCCAGTTTACCCTCGGCTGCTACCTTGGTCCGACCAATCCAGAGCACAGGTTTAGCGCCGCTATCCGCGGTCGTAACCAGATCTCCAAGTTTCAGGTCCTCGACCGGCCGGGGCCCATCGGGGGTATCAATCAATGTGCCGGGCGTAAAGCAAGGCGGACCGAGATCACCGTTGGCGATATCGACCGAACCAAACGAAGCCCCATCATCGCTAAAATCGGTGACTGAAGAAGAAACAAACGTGCCTTGCTGCAGAACCGAGCCGTCTGTTGGGGTAAAAACCTCGCGCCCGTCAGCAAGGTAGAAGGTAACGCCGGTATATGTAACCTGCGCACCACCCGGCAACTCGATCGTCACCATATCATCGAAGTAAGACGCAGTGATGTCAGATCCGTCAACCGAGTCTCCATTCAGCCGGTTGACCAGATCATCGTCATTCTGATCGATGATATCAAAGAACTCGACGTTCAGCGTGGATCCAACAACGGTTCCGTTCGCACCCGGATTGGCCGGGTCGAGCACAAAAAACTGGTCTGTATACGTCGTGGGCACACCGATATTCCACTTCACTCACATCATTGGGATAGCAGCATGCCTGCATTTCCCGAATAAACTATGACTAAAGCTAGGCGTTATGCACGGCATTACACAAGAATTGGAAACAATATGGCCAGACAAAAGAATACCCGGCGTGTTGGGAACGACACGCCGGGCCAAAGATTTAGATATCTCAAGACCTATTCTGCAGGAACCGCCGCCACTTCGGTGGTCAGAGGATGACTGAGCTTGTTCAACATCTCTTTTGGGCAAACCTGCAGGAAGTTGGTCTTTTCCACATCCCAATGCTGTAAGATATCAATGGCTTTGCGGCTATTGGTTTCCGCAACATGGCGCTCGATCATTGCTTTCAGCTGATCTTCCCAATGGTCCACTGTCACCGGACAGGTGACAAGCGTCTCCATGTTCATCAGCGCTTCGGCCTTGCCTTCGGGGTCGTACAGATAAGCCATACCACCCGTCATCCCCGCACCAAAGTTGGCACCGATATCGCCGAGAATAACCGCAACGCCGCCGGTCATGTATTCACATCCGTTCGAGCCGCAGCCTTCGATCACCACTCTGGCACCTGAATTTCGCACCGCGAACCGCTCACCTGCGCGGCCTGCTGCAAATAGGTGGCCATCGGTGGCACCGTATAGGACGGTGTTGCCAATGATGGTGTTATATTCCGCCTTGAGGGGGCTCACCTGCGGGGGCCGCACAACGATCATGCCGCCCGAAAGCCCCTTGCCGACATAGTCGTTGGCATCACCCGAGACCTCCAGCTTGAGACCTGGAGCGGCAAAAGCCCCCAGTGACTGGCCCGCCGAACCCTGCAGCTTCACATGCAAGTGATCGTCCTGGAACGTGTTCCGCATGCCGAAATTCTGGACGATGTGGCTTGAGACACGTGTACCCACGGTCCGATGCGTGTTCTGCACCGCGTAAGATAGTTGCATCTTCTCACCGTCTTTCAGGAAGCGCGCCGCATCGCGCACAATCTCGGCATCCAGCGTATCCGGCACTGCATTACGATCCTTGTCGCGGTTGTAGACGATATCATGTGCGCCATCGACGGTGATTAACAGCGGGTTGAGGTCCAGATCATCCAGATGCGCCGATCCGCGGCTGACCTGTGCTAGCAGATCAGCACGACCGATGATTTCGTCAATCGAACGTGCGCCGAGGCTAGCCAGCAGTTCTCGCACTTCCTGTGCGTAGAAGGTGATCAGGTTCACCACCTTGTCCGCGTTGCCAGTAAACTTGGCACGCAACGATTCGTCCTGCGTACACACGCCCACCGGACAGGTGTTCGACTGGCACTGACGCACCATAATACAGCCCATTGCGATCAGGGCGGCGGTACCGATGCCGTATTCCTCAGCGCCCATCATCGCGGCCATGACGATGTCACGACCGGTGCGCAGGCCACCATCCGTCCGCAGAGTCACACGGTCGCGCAGGTTGTTCATCGCCAGAACCTGATGGGCTTCGGTCAGGCCCATTTCCCATGGCAGGCCGGCATATTTGATGCTAGTCGCAGGTGAGGCCCCAGTGCCGCCATTGTGACCCGAAATAAGGATAATATCCGCTTTCGCCTTGGCCACACCGGCAGCAATCGTGCCGACGCCCGAGGACGCCACCAGCTTAACCGTCACTTTGCAGCGCGGGTTGATCTGTTTCAGGTCATAGATCAGCTGCGCCAAATCCTCGATCGAGTAGATGTCGTGGTGCGGCGGCGGCGATATCAGCGTCACACCCTTGGTAGAATGCCGCAGACGCGCGATCAGGTCTGTGACTTTCATACCCGGCAGCTGACCGCCCTCACCCGGTTTCGCGCCTTGGGCGACCTTGATCTCAAGCTCTTCGCACTGGTTCAGGTATTCGGCGGTCACGCCGAACCGGCCCGAGGCCACCTGTTTGATCTTGGCCGACGGGTTGTCACCGTTGGGTTCAGGCACAAAATGCGCCGGGTCTTCACCACCTTCGCCGGAATCCGACTTCGCGCCAATCCGGTTCATCGCCACGTTCAGTGTCTTGTGCGCCTCGGGGCTTAGGGCGCCCAGCGACATGCCTGGAGTGACAAAGCGTTTGCGGATTGAAGTGATCGATTCGACCTCTTCGATCGGCACCGGCTTGCCCAGCGGCTTGAAATCCATCAGATCGCGCAAGTGAATCGGAGGATTGGACTGCATCTTGGCCGAATACTGTTTCCACAGCTCATATGAGGCGCGGTTACAGGCCATTTGCATCATGTGCATTGAGGTTGCTTCCCACGCGTGGGTCTCACCCGATTTACGCGCTTTGTAGAAACCTCCGATGGGCAGAACATCCAAACCGCTGTCCCACGCCTTGGCATGAATTTCTTCGACTTTGGTCTGAATGCCGGTGACACCGATGCCGGAGATACGACTGGTCATGCCCGGGAAATACTCGGCCACCATCGCGCGGCTGAGACCCACGGCTTCGAAATTCAGACCACCGCGATAGGACGAGATCACCGAAATACCCATCTTGGCCATGATCTTCAGCAGACCCTGGTCGATGGCTTCGCGATAGCGCGCAACGTTTTCGGTCAGGGTGCCGTCCAGCAGACCACGGTCAATGCGATCAGCCAGTGAATCTTCGGCCAGATAGGCGTTCACAACAGTCGCGCCACAGCCGATCAGAACCGCAAAGTAATGAGGATCAACACATTCAGCAGACCGCACGTTCAGCGAACAAAAGGTCCGCAAACCCTGACGGGTCAAATGCGAATGCACAGCACTGGTGGCCAGGATCATCGGCATCGCCACACGACCTTGCCCTGAATTCATGTCAGACAGAACCAAGTGACCCGCGCCCGAGCGCACGGCTTCCTCTGCTTCGGCTCTAACACGTGCCAAGGCGGCGCTCAGAGCGCCTCGGCCGGGTTCAAAGCTACAATCGATCTCCGCAAGGGGTGAACCCAGTTGATTGACCAGGGTGTCCCATTGTGCATTGCCGACAAAGGGGCTTTCCAGAACGATGATCTCGGTCTGGCTGCTGTCTTCGTCCAGCACGTTCTTAAGGTTGCCGAACCGCGTCTTCAGCGACATCACACGGTATTCACGCAAACTGTCGATCGGAGGGTTCGTCACCTGGCTGAAGTTCTGCCGGAAAAAGTGGCTAAGCGGGCGGTATTGCTTGGACAGAACAGCCGAGGGCGTATCATCCCCCATCGAAGCCAGCGCCTCTTTGCCGTCCTCTGCCATCGGGGCAAGAATCTGTTCTAGGTCTTCTACAGAATACCCGGCCGCGATCTGACGCTTGCGCAGTTCTTCTCCGATGAATTTCGGGTGTTCCGTCACGCCCGCAAGTGACTCGTCCAGATCGTTGATCTTGCCGACCCAGTCGCCAAACGGCAGTGCTCGGGCCAGTTTGTCCTTGATCTGCTTGTCGCGGAACAGCTTGCCCTTTTTCATATCGACAGCCAGCATCTGGCCCGGTCCCAGCGCGCCTTTTTCGGTCACGGTGGCCTCATCAATCGGCACCATACCCGCCTCGGACCCCGCGATGACCAGACCATCGCCGGTTACCACATAGCGCATCGGGCGCAGACCGTTCCGATCCAAACCGGCACATACCCAGCGGCCATCCGTCATTGCCAGCGCAGCAGGGCCATCCCAAGGTTCCATCACTGAATTGCAGTAGGAATACATGTCGCGCCAGCTTTGCGGCAGCTCGATAGCTTGCTTGGACCAGCTTTCCGGAACCAGCATGGTCTTCGCCATCGGCGCAGAGCGCCCCGCACGCACCAAAACCTCGAATACCGAGTCTAATGCGGCAGAATCCGATGATCCGCCCGCAATGATCGGCTTGATGTCCTCGGCATAGACGCCAAAGCTGTCCGAGGTCATGCGGATCTCGTGGCTTTTCATCCAGTTGATGTTGCCTTTCAGCGTGTTGATCTCACCGTTGTGGGCCAACATACGGAAGGGCTGGGCCAGCCACCATTGCGGGAACGTGTTGGTTGAATAGCGCTGGTGGTAAATGGCAAAAGCGGACTCGAACCGCTCATCCAGCAGGTCGGGGTAGAAAACAGCGACCTGCTCGGCCAGCATCATGCCTTTGTAGATGATCGACCGGCAAGAGAGCGACGCCAGATACAGCCCCGAGATTCCTGCGGCCAGCGCCGCTTTTTCAATACGGCGACGAATGACATAGAGCTCACGCTCGAATGTCTCTTCATCCACGCCTTTGGAGTTCGAGATCAGAATTTGCTCGATCTCGGGCCGGGTCGCGTTGGCCTTTTCGCCCAGACAGGTCACATCAACCGGTACATGTCGCCAGCCATAAATATAGTAACCCATGCGCAGAACTTCGGTTTCCACTATAGTCCGGCATTGTTCCTGCGCGCCAAAATCCGTGCGGGGCAGGAAAACCTGACCGACAGCAACCAGTTCATCCAAGTTTGGTTCATGACCCGTGCGACGAATCTGATCATAGAAGAATGGGACCGGGATCTGCACATGGATACCTGCGCCATCCCCGGTTTTACCGTCCGCATCCACCGCGCCGCGATGCCAGATTGCCTTTAGCGCATCGATCCCGGCATCCACCACCTTGCGTGACGGCTTACCATCGACGGACACAACAAGGCCCACACCGCACGAGGAATGTTCTTCTTCCTCTGAATAGAGACCGTTTTCTGCCATCCATTTGCGCTTGGCTTCTTCGGCCCGCACCCAATCGGCATCATATTTGGTCATTGGCTGTCTCCTTCTTCCCAAGGGGGCACACAGGCTTTTGTTCATCTGTCGGCGTTCGCTTTCGAACGCATACCCGCTGGGATTTTTCGAATTGCTTTTGCGTTTTGTTTCACTCGGCTGCGATGGCGGATTTGGCGTTAAAACGCTCAATTATGGCATCTGCGCAATCGCGCCCGTCACGGATCGCCCAGACCACCAGCGAAGCACCGCGCACGATGTCGCCGATGGCATAAACGCCCTCCATCTCGGTCGCACCGGTCTGGAACGCGGCTTTGACGGTACCCCAGCGGGTCACGGGTAGATCGGGTTGACCAAACAGGGTGGGCAGGTCTTCGGGTTCGAATCCAAGCGCCTTGATCACCAGATCGGCCTCTTCGACATAGTCTGCGCCCTCAATCACTTCGGGAGCCTGACGGCCCGAGGCATCGGGCTGGCCCAGACGCATCTTCTGCACCATGACACCGTTTACCTGCTCATCGCCGGTAAAGCCTTTGGGTGCGCTAAGCCATTCGAAGATCACGCCTTCTTCCTCGGCATTCTGGGTCTCACGCTGCGAGCCCGGCATATTGGCGCGGTCCCGACGATAGAGGCATTTGACCGACGTCGCACCCTGACGAATCGACGTGCGCACGCAATCCATTGCGGTATCGCCCCCGCCGATGACGACCACTTTCTTACCTTCCGCGTTCAGGCGGCCATTGTCGAAGTCATCAACCGCATCGCCAAAACTTTTGCGATTCGAGGCTGTCAGAAAATCGATCGCCTTTTCAATCCCACCCAGACCGCTGCCGGGCATGGACAGATCACGGGATTTGTAGACGCCCGTTGCAATAATCACCGCATCATGTTTCGCGTGGATTTCCGCGAATTTCGCGGCGTCCACATCGCAGTTCAGCTCAAATGCAACACCACCATCTGCCAGCAGGTCATTTCGGCGTTGGACGATATCCTTTTCCAGCTTGAAACCGGGAATGCCGTACATCAGCAGCCCCCCCGCACGGTCATAACGATCATAGACCGTGACCTGAATACCCGCCCGGCGCAGCATATCCGCCGCTGCCAATCCTCCGGGACCACCGCCAATGATACCCACGCTTTCGTCGCGCTCGGCACGAGGCTGAACGGGTTTGACCCAGCCTTTGTCCCAGGCTGTATCGGTGATGTATTTCTCGATCGAGCCGATGGTGACCGTACCGTGGCCCGATTGCTCGATCACGCAATTGCCTTCGCACAGACGGTCCTGTGGGCAGATGCGGCCGCAGATTTCAGGGAAAGTGTTGGTAGCCTGGCTTGTTTGATACGCCTCTTCCAACCGCCCGGTTGCCGTCAGGTTCAGCCAATCAGGGATATTGTTGTGCAGCGGACAATGGGACTGGCAATAGGGCACTCCGCACTGGCTGCATCGGCTGGCCTGTTCGGCCGCCTTCTCCGCGGCGTACTCGGCATAGATTTCATCGAAGTCCTCTTTGCGGTCACTGGCGGCACGCTTTTCAGGCATGACACGATCGATCTGCACAAATTTCAGCATCGGTTGCTTGGCCACGGGTCAGACTCCATGAATTGGCTTGGTCAGGGTTCTTTAAGTGATGTCATTCTGGATGAAAAGTCAACAGTACTGACCTATATTGAGAAAACTGCATCGCTCGATGTTTTTTTCAGAGAAATTTGTCGTGTTTTTAGTTCCGATTCGGACCTATCTGAACACTTCACTTTCCCGTTGCCCGCTTATACCCATTGTTCTCAACAAAACGAGCACGGTACCGGCAGAGCAGATGAGCCTTTTTCACTTGATTCTTGTGGCGATCATTCAGGGCGTCACCGAATTCTTGCCTGTATCTTCATCCGGGCACCTGATCCTGTTGCCCCGCCTGACTGGCGCGGATGATCAAGGCCTGGCAATCGATGTCGCCGTCCATGTTGGAACACTTGGCGCGGTTATTCTTTATTTCTGGTCAGATGTGAAACAAGCCCTAGCCGGGATACCACAAATTATCCGAGGACGAATTGAGACGCCTCAGGCGCGGTTGGCACTGGGCTTGGTCATCGCCACGATTCCGACAGTCATTGCGGGTGGGATCGTGTACCTGACGGGGCTTGAGCAGACTCTGCGTTCAGTCGCCGTCATCGGATGGGCGATGCTTGGCTTCGGGTTAGTGCTGTATTGGATGGATCAAAAGGGGGTACAAACCAAACGTAGTTCGGACTGGGGCTTAAAGGACGCAATGATCATGGGGCTGTGGCAGATGTTGGCCTTAATCCCGGGGACTTCACGCTCGGGGATTACGATCACAGGCGCTCGTCAGCTTGGCTATACACGCGAAGATGGTGCGCGGATTGCCATGCTGATGTCGATACCTACGATCATCGCTTCGGGCGTCCTGCTTTCGGTCGACGTCGTCCGTGAGGCGGACACACAGCTGGCCAAGGACGGCGCGATTGCCGCAGCCTTCGCCTTTGTTTCGGCTCTGCTCGCGCTTAACCTGATGATGCGGCTTCTGCGCAGCGTCAGTTTCACGCCCTATGTGATCTACCGGGTCATCCTCGGAGCAATACTGCTAATGATCGCCTATAGCTGATCAGATGCGCAGGTTCTTGGCCGAGTTCTGAATATCGTCATACTGGCCCGCGGGGCGGAATTTCCACAGATATTCTGGCAGAACCGATTCTAACGTCGCGGGCTCGATCCCGAGGTCTGAAAAACCTTTAGCGTCATCCGCCACCACATTATCGCGCCGCAGATTCTTAAGTTGGTCACGAGTCAGGATATTGTTCGGAAACAACTGAAAACTGACGAACTTCGCGATATCCAACACACCCGCCATGATTTTCGCCGCCCAGAAAGGCATCCCGATGATGATCCGGCGGCGATGAATTACGTCGAGCATCTGCTGCATCAAGGCGCGGAAACTCTTTACCTCTGGCCCGCCCAGTTCATAAACACCGGCAGACGCTTTGCCCAGAACGCCTTGAACTGCCGCTTGCGCAACATCATCGACATAGACAGGTTGAAATTTAGTTTCCGCCCCAACAAGCGGCAGGAACGGGCTCATCCGTGTCATTCCTGCGAAGCGGTTGAAAAACTGGTCTTCGGTGCCGAAAATGACTGATGGGCGCAGAATGACGGCACCCGGCATGTGTTGCAAAACGCCCGCCTCGCCCTGCGCTTTGGTGCGCGCATATTCGCTGTCGGATTCGGGATCCGCACCGATGGCCGAGATATGAACCATGCGGTCAATACCCTGAGCGGCCGCCAGCCGGGCGATCCGTTCGGCACCTTCGGCCTGCACTGCGTCGAACGCATTCTTGCCCAGCTCATTCAATACGCCGACGCAATTCACCACGGCGTCCACACCATGCATCGCTGCAGCGACCGAGGCGTCATCACGGATATTGCACAAGATAGGCTCGACCTGACCAACCGCGCCATAGGGTCTGACGAACATCGCTTCATTGGGCCGCCGCACAGCGACGCGGACACGCCAGCCTTCGGCAGCCATACGCCGCGCGATATATCGGCCGACAAAGCCCGATCCACCGTAAATCGTGACGAGTTTCGACATGATGGCGCTCCTGCTGTCTTGGTCTGATTTGATCTAGCGCCCACGAGCCCGTCGAACAAGGCGCAATAACGCCGCGCTTCTCTGAAAGTCCGTCGCATGAACCAGAAGTTGGGGCACGCATCAAAAAACTTTCAAAAACACCCCCGAATCTGGTTGACGCCCACTGCCAGTCAGCTTAAACGCCCCTCCACGACACCTGCCCAGGTGGCGGAATTGGTAGACGCGCTAGCTTCAGGTGCTAGTGTCCGTGTGGACGTGGAGGTTCGAGTCCTCTCCTGGGCACCAAAATCTCCATAAAATTTGAACCCCTGGCACTTCCGGTCACTTGACTGACGTACAATCAGACTGGTTTGGCCTGTCAGGGTCAATTTCTCTGTTTGACCCCGAAAATTGACCCGCAGGTACCGGAATTAACAATCTCTGTTGCACTACCTTTTGCCAGTCGAAGAAGGACATGGTGCAAGGCTATGGCAATTTCCTGCAAATCAAACTCATCTTTTTTGAAGATACCTTCCCGTCGCGCTTGTTAGTTACAAAGTCAACTATTACCACACCCATTAAATTCGATCGTATCTGTCCGGAAGGAACGTGCAAAATGAATGAGCTGACCAAGAATGAACGCATGACAGTTGCCCCATCCTTGAAAGGGCCGCACGAAGGGTACATGCCGGGCTTTGGCAACGATTACGAAACCGAAGCGCTTCCTGATGCTCTGCCCCAGGGTATGAACAGCCCGCAGAAATGCAATTACGGCCTCTATGGAGAGCAGCTTTCAGGCACTGCGTTCACGGCACCCTCGCACCAGAACGAGCGCACCTGGTGCTATCGTATCCGCCCGTCAGTAAAGCATTCACATCGCTATGAAAAAATCGATGTTCCCTATTGGAAATCAGCGCCAAATGTCGATCCTGACGTTGTCAGCTTGGGACAGTACCGCTGGGATCCGGTGCCCCATACCGGTGAACAGACAACCTGGGTCACGGGCATGCACACCATGACCACTGCCGGGGATGTGAACACTCAGGTCGGGATGGCCAGCCATATCTATATGGTGAATACTTCGATGCAGGATGATTACTTCTTCTCGGCTGACTCCGAGCTGCTGGTGGTGCCGCAAGAGGGCGTTCTGCGATTCTACACCGAATTGGGGATCATCGACCTTGAACCCAAGGAAATCGCTATCATTCCACGCGGCCTTGTCTACCGGGTCGAAGTTGTGGAAGGCCCTGCGCGCGGGTTCGTGTGCGAAAACTACGGCCAGAAATTCGAACTGCCTGGCCGCGGCCCGATCGGCGCCAACTGCATGGCCAACCCGCGTGATTTCAAAGCACCGGTCGCGGCGTTTGAGGACCGCGAAGTGCCCTCAACCGTGACCGTCAAATGGTGCGGCCAGTTTCACCAGACTAAAATCGGTCACAGCCCGCTGGACGTGGTGGCGTGGCATGGCAACTATGCACCCGTCAAATACGACCTGCGTACATATTGCCCGGTCGGAGCCATCCTGTTCGATCATCCGGATCCGTCGATCTTCACCGTTCTGACCGCACCTTCAGGCCAGCCCGGCACCGCCAATATCGACTTTGTTCTGTTCCGCGAGCGCTGGATGGTCATGGAAGATACCTTCCGTCCGCCCTGGTACCACAAGAACATCATGTCCGAACTGATGGGCAATATTTACGGCCAATATGATGCGAAACCGCAGGGCTTTATTCCCGGCGGTATGAGCCTGCACAACATGATGCTGCCCCACGGCCCGGATCGCGAAGCCTTTGAAAAAGCATCGAATTCAAACCTGGGGCCAGACAAACTGGAGAACACCATGTCCTTCATGTTCGAAACCCGCTTTCCGCAACATCTCACAGCGTTCGCCGCCAATGAGGCACCACTGCAGGACGACTACATCGACTGTTGGAACGACATCGAAAAGAAATTCGACGGCACACCCGGCAAGAAGTGACGAGGGTATAATTCCTTCGTCTCCCAAAGGGCAGAGAATTAGAACGCTTGATCTGTAACGCATTTAATCGGGTACGTTCAGAAAAGCTTGGCGACCCCGGCAGGATTCGAACCTGCAACCTGCCCCTTAGGAGGGGGCTGCTCTATCCAGTTGAGCCACGGGGCCGCGCGTCGTTTTCTCTAGCGGGGTTTTTTCAGATTGTCATGGGCTTTGCACAACAGTTGAACAATTCGCCCTGTTCACGCTACCATCGGCCAAACAAACAATGCAGGTATCTCGGTGACAACAGAAACAAAACGCCCGCTTACCCTTCGTGATGTCTCGGAAGCGTCCGGAGTATCCGAAATGACCGTTAGCCGGGTGCTACGTAATCGCGGGGATGTGTCGGATGCCACCCGTACCCGTGTTTTGGCCGCCGCAAAAGAGCTGGGATATGTGCCCAACAAGATCGCGGGAGCATTGGCGTCAAGCCGGGTGAATCTGGTCGCTGTGATCATCCCGTCATTGTCAAATATGGTCTTCCCCGAAGTTCTAACCGGTATCAATCAGGTGCTGGAAGATACTGAACTGCAGCCGGTGGTTGGCGTCACGGACTATCTGCCAGAAAAAGAAGAAAAAGTGCTGTACGAGATGCTCTCGTGGCGGCCCTCAGGCGTGATCATTGCCGGGCTGGAGCATACCGAAGCCGCGCGCGCTATGCTGGATTCAGCTGGCATACCGGTGGTCGAGATCATGGATACCGATGGCAAACCGGTGGATGCGATGGTGGGAATCTCTCACCGCCGCGCCGGGCGCGAAATGGCGCAGGCAATCCTGAAAGCGGGCTATGAGCATATCGGGTTTATGGGCACCAAGATGCCGTTAGACCACCGTGCCCGTAAACGGTTCGAAGGGTTCACCGAAGTATTGGGCAAGCACGGGATCGAGATTGAGGACCGTGAATTTTATTCGGGTGGCTCAGCGCTGGCCAAGGGGCGCGAGATGACACAAGCGATGCTGGAACGCTCGCCCGAGTTGGATTTTCTGTATTATTCCAACGATATGATCGGCGCGGGTGGGCTGCTGTATTTGCTGGACCAAGGGATCGATGTGCCCGGTCAAATCGGATTGGCCGGATTCAACAATGTGGAGCTGCTGCAGGGGCTACCACGCAAGCTGGCCACGATGGATGCCTGCCGGACCGAGATTGGGCGCACCGCGGCCGAGATCATTGCGGCGAAGTTGGCCGATCCGGATTCCGAGGTTGAAACCCGCGTTACCCTGACCCCCAAAATCAGCTATGGCGACACGCTGAAACGGCGATAACTCCCGATGGCGCAGCAACGTCTGGACAACCGCGCGGCGCGGGCGCTGTTCATGGATCGGCACGCGCTTTTGGAACAGCCTACTGGAAGTTCCAAAGGCGATGACTTGTTACAGCTGATCCATCGTTTAGGGTTTGTCCAGCTCGACAGTATCAACACCGTCGCCCGCGCGCATGACATGATCCTATATGCGCGTAAGCCCAGCTATCGTTCGCGCTACCTCAAGCAGCTCTACGAACGCGACCGCGCGCTGTTTGAGCATTGGACGCACGATGCGGCGGTGATCCCAATGGAATTCTATCGCCATTGGCATCTGCGGTTCCTGCGCGATGCCGACATGCTGAAAGCCCGCTGGAAGAACTGGCGGCGTGACGGGTTTGAGCAAAAGTTCGAAACCGTCCTACAACATATCCGCGACCATGGTCCGGTTGGCTCGTCCGATGTCGGAAAAGACGAGAAAAAGGGATCTGGCGGTTGGTGGGACTGGCATCCATCCAAGACCGCGCTGGAATATCTCTGGCGATCCGGCGCGCTGACCGTGGTTGGACGCGATGGGTTTCAGAAACGCTATGACCTGACAGAGCGGGTTATAGAAACTCAACTTTGCCCCGGCAATTTGCATTGCGACGCAAATGAAACTGTGGATTGGTTGTGTAACGCCGCACTCGACCGGCTGGGGTTCGCCACATCAGGAGAGCTTGCCGCGTTCTGGGATACGGTAAGCGCTGCCGAGGCAAAATCCTGGTGCCAACAGGCTCTAACACAGGGTGAAATCAAAGAGATCTGCGTCGAATGCGCAGACGGGCGGGAACGAAAAGTGTTCGCCCGCCCCGGTCTATGTGAACACGCTACAGAGCTGCCCGATGCGCCGGGCCGGATCAGAGTTCTCAGCCCTTTTGACCCTATGTTGCGTGACCGGAACCGGGCCGAGCGGTTGTTCGGATTCCACTATCGGATCGAGGTGTTCGTACCCGAACCCAAGCGTACCTACGGCTATTATGTCTTTCCGTTGCTTGAAGGGCACCGGTTGATCGGACGCATCGACATGAAGGCCCAGCGAGACCGTGGACTGTTGCGAATCCGATCCGTATGGCCAGAAAGGTCGGTGCGTTGGTCTGATGCAAGAACCCGCCGCCTGCAGGCCGAATTGGACCGGGTAAGGCGATTTGCGGAACTGGACGGGGTGGAATTTGAAAAGGATTGGCTGAAAGATCCTAAATAGAACCCAATTTTTCGATCAGGAAACCTTGTTCCTCAATCAGTAGGCGCAGCTCGTTCAGCGAAACATGGGGCGCCCTGCCCGATGTATCTAGCTGCGCATTTGCCCGCCCATACAAAGCCTCGCGACTGGCCAATATGTTCTTGAGCTGTTCCATCGCCTTGGGATTTCCGGCCATCGGGCGTTCGTCGCCTTGGGCGCGCACGCGGTCCATATGCTCGGTCGGTGACGCGCGCAGCCAGATGGTGTGAAACCGGCCAAGCAGGGTAGCATAGGTCGAAGGCTCTGATACGATCCCGCCCGCGACTGCCAGCACGACCCGATCATGCTCTGCAATCACCCGATCCAGCGCCTGCGCTTCCAGATTGCGATACCCGTCTTGCCCGTAGAACGCCATCACTTCAGACATGGGCATGCCGGCCATCTCTTCAATCATGGCTGTGAGCTCAACAAACGGCAGTCTTTGTGCAGCGGCCAGCATAGCGCCAAGAGTTGACTTACCCGCTCCGCGTAATCCAATCAGACAAACCCGATGCGCACGTGCATCCTCATCTGGGTGAGGTTGCAATGCACGCCTGACGCTTTCTTTGACGTCGTCGCTGGCTTGTCGGAAAAGCTCAACTATCTGCAAAGCATCCGAATCCCACGGATCATCTTCACCAATCAACCATTCGGCTTTGTAATCCAGTGCCTGTGCGACACGGTGCAACACGCCGATCGAGATGTTGCCCTCACCCGCCTCAAGCTGCGCCAAATAGCGTGGGGAAACGCCCGAGTTCTCAGACAGAATCCGGCGCGGGATGCCTCGCATTTGACGCGCCCGGCGTACTCGCGCGCCCACTCGCTCGCTTAAATCCTGCTTTGCAATATGTGCAGGCAGTGCCGGTTCTGGCGGTTTGGGCCCATCCATCTGCATTGAACCGTTTGTTAAAGGTAAGGATGAGGCTACGACGCGAACCATCTACGGGCAACGAATATTACCTTCTCCGCCCACAATGCTTATCGTTTGGGGCCTTAAACGAGGTCTGAACGACGACAAGCAGTTTGGTTAGAGCCTGTTCTGAGCATTGCGCTCAGCCTTCCAGCTGGTGAAGCTCTACCAGAAGGTCCAGCAACTTCTCGTGCTGCTCTGCCCCGAGCAAAGAGCGGGTGTGTTCCGCCAGCTCCAACATTTCCGCCAGATTTGCGTCGATAATTTGCAACCCATTCTCGCTGATTTCGACAATCTGTCGGCGGCGGTCTTTGGTATCCGGCCGCCTCATGATCAGCTTGCTGTCTTCGAGCTTTTTCAGAATGCGCGTCAGGCTGGGCAACAAGAGGCAGGCGCGCTCGGCGATCTGAGTAGGCTCCTGAGGTCCTTCTTCCTGCAAAACGCGCAGAACGCGCCATTGTTGCTCGGTGACGCCAGCATCCGTTAGCACACCACGAATAGGCCCCATCACCTTTTCCCGAGCGCGCAACAACGCTATCGGCAATGATCGGGACGTCTGTGGTAAGTTCTTTGACATATGGAATTTTCGCGCAATTCCAAATATTTCGCAATAGAACGTTGGTTGTGGTTGAGTTTCGTTTACTGGACTTTACTTAACTTGTTTAGCATATGATACTGACAAAAAGGCTACCGAGGCGGATAAGATGAAATGGAATGAATTCTCCGATTGGGGCAAGAAGGTTGCCGAGTGGACGCAAGACTATCACCTGACGGTGGGCGACAAGCCCGTGCGCGCCCGGACCGAGCCGGGCGATATCCTGAACGCTCTGCCCGCGCATCCCCCTGAGCAGGGCGAGCCGATCGAGGACATCTTTCATGATTTCGAACAAATCGTGATGCCCGGCATTACCCATTGGCAACACCCTCGGTTCTTCGCCTACTTCAATTCGAACGCCTCGGCCCCGTCTGTTCTGGCCGAGTTCCTGGCCAGCGCCATCGCGCCGCAATGTATGCTGTGGCAGACCTCGCCCGCCGCAACCGAGATGGAAACACGAATGATGGACTGGCTGCGCGAAGCGCTGGACCTGCCCAAAGGTTTTGCCGGGGTCATTCAGGATTCGGCGTCATCTGCGACATTGGCGGCTGTGCTGACCATGCGCGAGAAGGCGATGAACTGGCAGGGCAACACGCTGGGGCTGTTCGGTCAAAAGCCACTGCGCATTTATTGCTCTTCCGAGGTTCATACCTCAATCGACCGCGCAATCTGGGTTGCGGGGATTGGACAGGACAATCTGGTGCGCATCCCCGTGCAAGGTGATTGGCGTGGAATGAACCCCGAGGCGCTTGAAGCAGCGATTCAATCAGATTTAGAGACTGGTTTCCACCCGGCGGGCGTGATCCTTTGTGTTGGAGGGACCGGAACCGGGGCAACTGATCCAGTGGATCGCTGCCTTGCGATCGCACAGAAATACGGCCTTTATTCCCATGTCGATGCAGCCTGGGCGGGGTCGGCGATGATCTGCCCCGAATATCGTCACTACTGGCCGGGGATCGATCAGGCCGACAGCATTGTATTCAATCCCCATAAGTGGCTGGGCGTGCAATTCGATTGCTGTGCGCATTTCCTGAAAAACCCCGATGATCTGGTCCGCACGCTTGCGATCAGCCCGGAATATCTGAAAACCCACGGCAAGGACGGGATCATCAATTACTCGGAATGGTCGGTGCCATTGGGACGTCGGTTCCGCGCGCTGAAACTGTGGTTCGTCATCCGCACCTATGGGCTGGAGGGGCTGCGCGAACGGCCGCGGAATCACGTCAATTGGTCGCGCGCGCTGCATGACCGTCTAGCAGCAGAACCGGATTTTCGGATCGTGACGCCTCCAATGTGGTCTCTTTGGACCTTCCGATACGAGCCGGATGGGGCCGACGATCTGGATGATCTGAACCTGCGGCTGGTGAATGCAATCAATGATGATGGGCGGATCTACCTGACACAGACCCGCGTGGATGGCGATATGGTCATCCGCTTTCAGGCAGGTCAGTTTGAAACCAAAGAACAGGACGTGATGATGGCCTATGACGTGATCACTGAAATCGCTCGAGGGCTTTAGGCCCTCATTGACGCTGCAGCCTGCGCGTATCCCCCCGAGGCCCCGTCAACAAAATGCACATGGTCGTCACGCATGGCCGAGGGAACAAAGCAGGTCATCATCGCCTCTTGCTGGGCGTGCATGCCATATCTGATTTTGCCTTTTGTTTGCGCGTCTTCCAGCATCTGAGTGAGCTTTTCCAACGTGCTCGAGTCACAATCCAGCGTCATTTTCAGACCGTCATCAAACTTTCGGAAATCAGCGTTGCGACTGACCATCTCCTTGTAATGCTTGGGTTCGAATTGACCCAGGCGCATCCCGGTTTTGAACAACAAGCCGATCAACATATTCCCGATCATCAAGCGTGTTTTCTGCATCAGAAGATTCCGACCCGCGCGTGAGACATGGGCATCGATATCGACGCCGGGCGGAGGGAAACTCATCGGAGGTCCTTTGGCCGGAACCGGGTGACCGGCGCGTTCTAGCCCTTCGGCGACGGACAGGATGGATTGAGTCAGGGCGGCGAATTCAGCCTCATTAGACTCTGATGTAGGCTGAATAACCAGTGAAACGATCTGACCAACCCTCGCTGGACTGTTGGACCAACGACAAGATAGGCCGGTTAGATCGGGCTGCGCGTCAGGTCCGGCTGGTTGCACAACAAGTTGCCCGGATTTCATCTGAGCCTCGGCCCAGGCCAGTCCCCCGCCGGTAAACATCGCATAGTCAACGCCGGTGGACGGCGCAAAGCGAGCAACACGCAGATCACGTCCAGCGGCGCGGATGTCGGCCACCGAAACCAGCGCTGCACGCAGAGTGATTGAGAATTCCGTTTCGGCCCAGCTTTGCAATGTTGCCAGCGTATCTCGCGCGATCTCGGCATCCTCGTCCGATACGGCGAATCCAGCACCATCACCACCGAAGACATACGGGAATATGCGCCCGCCCAGCGCATTGATCATGCCTGAAATCACGGCCGCCCCCACCATGTTGACGGTCTTGTACCGGCCCCGCGCGATTTCACCGGTCGAATCTACGATATCGGCGACGCCCAGAACCCATGTCTCTGGCAAAGGTGTGAACTGCGCGGGGTCACTGAGGCTGAGGAAATTGTCCGAAATGGGGACGGAGGCATAAAATACAGGGTCTGAGAGGGTCATAACACACTCGGGAAATCCTAAATCTGCAGTGATGATAGCTCAATTGTGAAGAATGTCCGCCCCAATCGATTCAATCATGGCACTTGTGCCGATCAACGCGGCGTGCAAAGCATCGGGGCGGGGCAGCTAGACAATAGGTCAAGAAATGCAGGCAGGTTTGGTGATCTTGTGTCTGGCCTATGTACTCAGCCAGTTTTTCCGAGCTTTTCTGGCAGTTTTGACCACCGATCTGGGACGCGATATCGGCGCAACACCCGAAGACCTCGCCTTTGCTTCAGGTCTTTGGTTTCTAATCTTTGCGGCGATGCAGATTCCGGTGGGCTGGGCACTGGACCGCGTCGGTCCTCGGCGCAGTTCTGCGGTGCTGCTGCTGATCGGCGGGGCTGGCGGGGCTGGCCTGTTCGCGGTCGCAACGACCCCGTTCCATGTGGCGCTCGCCATGGCGTTGATCGGGGTAGGATGCTCGCCGGTTCTGATGGCATCCTACTATATCTTTGCACGAGAGTTTCCACCTGCCAAATTCGCCACGCTCGCCGCCGCGATGCTGGGCGTGGGATCTGTCGGCAATCTGGTCGCCTCATACCCCACGGCGCTGGCGGTCGAGCTGATGGGCTGGCGCGCGACGCTGGCCGGTCTGGCGATTATCTCTGCTGCGGTGGCTGCGGGGATCTGGCTGACGGTGCATGACCCTGAAAAGGTAAAAACCGAGCAAAAAGGATCACTTCTAGACCTGCTGAAAGAACCTGCACTTTGGGCCATTCTGCCTCTCATGCTTGTGTCTTATGCGCCATCGGGTGCGATCCGAGGTCTTTGGGCCGGGCCGTATTTGAATGACGTGTTCGGGCTCAGCACCGCTCAGATCGGGACGGCAACGTTGATCATGGGGGCCGCGATGATCGCGGGAACCTTCGCCTATGGGCCGCTGGACCGTATCCTGGGCACCCGGAAATGGGTGATCCTGGGCGGTAATACCTTGGGAGTCGCAGCACTGGGCCTGCTGTGCCTGTGGATTGACAGCGGCGTTTGGGTCTCGGTGCTGCTGTTGGCAGTGATCGGCTTTCTGGGCGCCAGTTTTCCGGTGATCATGGCCCATGGCCGGGCCTTCGTGCCGCCGCATCTGGTCGGGCGGGGCGTTACCCTGCTGAACCTTTTTGGCGTTGGCGGCGTTGGTCTGGCGCAATTTGCCACCGGGCGCATCCATGCGGCCAGCGCCGGGATCAGCCCTTCCGCACCTTATACGGCGATCTTCGGATTTTTCGCAGTCACCCTTGCCATTGGCTGTGTGATCTATCTATTCAGTCGGGACAGCGTGGACTGAAACCGGAGACCGCCCGTGCAGGACATTGAGGTGATTGCACCCAATCTGAAGCATTCTCTGTCGGGCGTGACAACGACGGTGATCCGACTGCTGCCAATCCAGCAGAAAATGATCGGCATCCGTGCCACCGGTCCCGGCCTGCCGCCAGATTTGCCCCATATCAGACTCTGGAAACTTTTGTTTCTGTCCAATCGAAAACGGGTCTGGCATGCACGCCGGAATACCGAGATGTTGATGGGTCTGGTCTTGCGTTCGGTGCTTCGACGCAACTACAAACTGCTATTCACCTCAGCTGCGCAACGTGATCATTCCGGGTTCACCAAGCGGCTGATTTCGAAAATGGACGCGTTGATCGCGACGACGCCTCAGGCCGCTTCCTTTCTGGAGCATCCCGCTACTGTCATCATGCATGGCGTCAACACCGAGCTGTTTCACCCAGCCGAGGACAAAAGCGCCCAGCGCCAAAAACTTGGCCTGCCAGACGGGCTGCTGATCGGGTGTTTTGGCCGTATCCGCCCTCAGAAAGGAGTCGACTTGTTGGTCGATGCCGCCCTGATGGTGCTGCCTAATCACCCCGATGCGCATGTGATCTTCACCGGGCGTACCACCAACGAATTTGAGGCTTTTCAGGCTGAGCAGGAGCAAAAGCTGCAGGATGCCGGGCTGGGCGACCGCGTTCATTTTCTGGGTGAGCGTCCTTGGGATGAGATTGTCGAGACCTATCGCGCACTCGATCTGTTCGTTGCGTCCGCACGGCACGAAGGGTTCGGCCTTACACCGCTTGAAGCGATGGCCTCGGGCGTGCCCGCCATAGCCAGTCACGGGGTCGGAGCGTTCAGTGCGCAAATCAAGGATGGTGAGACCGGAAGACTGGTCGAGAAAGACAATGCCACTGCACTGGCCGACGCGCTGGAGGATATGCTACAGGACCGCGCTGCGCTGGCCGCTGCGGGACTAGCCGCGCGCGCCCATGTCGAGCAGAATTTTCGAATCGAAGGCGAAGCGAGGGCGATTGTCGAGGTTTATCGATCCTTGCTGAAACAACCCTGAACGGTACTGAACTGTGTCAAATCGGTGTGACGGGGTGAAATAAGCCGAAACCCCTCTTTTTTCTTTGCCGCAACGCGGCTATGAACGCGCGTCCTTAACTTTGGAGACATGAAATGGGCTATCGCGTCGTAGTCGTCGGCGCCACGGGTAACGTGGGCCGCGAAATGCTGAACATCCTGGCGGAACGCCAGTTCCCTGTCGATGAACTTGCTGCTCTGGCAAGCCGTCGTTCGCTGGGTACTGAGGTGACATTTGGCGACAAGACGCTCACTACCAAAGATCTGGACACATTCGATTTCACTGGTTGGGACATGGCGCTGTTTGCCGTGGGTTCCGAGGCCACCAAGGTCTACGCCCCCAAGGCAGCGGCGGCTGGCTGCGTGGTGATCGATAACAGCTCGCTCTATCGCTATGACCCGGAGATTCCGCTGATCGTGCCGGAATGTAACCCCGAGGCGATCCACGACTATAAAAACAAAAACATCATCGCCAATCCCAACTGCTCGACCGCGCAGATGGTCGTCGCGCTGAAGCCGCTGCATGACCGTGCACGCATTAAGCGCGTGGTTGTCTCGACCTATCAATCGGTATCGGGTGCCGGTAAAGAAGGCATGGACGAGCTTTGGGATCAGACCAAGGCCATCTACAACCCGACGACCGAGGTTGAGCCGAAGAAGTTCCAGAAACAGATCGCCTTCAACGTCATCCCTCAAATCGACGTCTTCATGGAAGACGGCTCGACCAAGGAAGAGTGGAAGATGGTTGTCGAGACCAAAAAGATCGTCGATCCGTCGATCAAGGTCACCGCAACCTGCGTTCGCGTTCCGGTATTCGTCGGCCACTCCGAGGCGGTGAATATCGAGTTCGAAGAGTTCCTCGACGAAGACGAAGCCCGCGACATCCTGCGCGAAGCACCGGGCATCATGTTAATCGACAAGCGTGAACCGGGTGGATACGTCTCACCAATCGAATGCGCGGGCGATTTCGCCACGTTCATCAGCCGCATCCGTCAGGATTCGACGGTTGAGAATGGCATCAACCTGTGGTGCGTTTCGGACAACCTGCGCAAAGGCGCGGCATTGAACGCTGTTCAAATTGCAGAATTGCTGGGCCGCGAGGTTCTGAAGAAGGGGTAGATCAGGCTCTTCTGAAAAAAGCAGTTGAAACCCCGCCACCAGTGGTGGGGTTTTTCATAGCCGAATTATTGTTCAACAGACTACCTAGCTCACGAGTCCTGTGCAGTCCCGGAGCATCCGTCTGAAAGCCTTGGACCCGGCTTGCGGTTCACCGGCTCTGGGCCGTACAGGTAACCTGTAACGTAGGTACCCATCCAATCCATTTCGGTCGCAAACATAAGTTCAGCGTCATCGTCTATATCAGGGCGTGACCGGCCAATATCTTCAATGACGGTGCCCATCAAACTAAAGCCGAGCTGCTGTAGATAGTGGGCTGAATAGATGGAATCGTGCAAGTTGTCCAAACACCCGTGACGATAGGTTACAAGTGTCTCATAGACATAAAAATCAGGCAGCCAGTAACCCGTACCGCCGGTGCGCAGGTAGATACGCGGTTGTCCCGACTTACCTGTTTCGCGCCAATGCGCAGAAATCTCGCGCGCATCTTCTCTCAGCATCTCCATGAACTCAGCATATGTATTTGGAGTAATGTACTGATATTCAGCATAAGCACGGTCCAGACCAGGGATCCGGTTTAGTGGCGCCGGGTTTATGCCACCAAAGTAGACAACTGCTATCATTACTGCCTGCCACATCACGATTAATCCCGAAATCAGTGGGCGCGGAGACGGCATTGCCAGAACTATAAGAAGGCCAAGGCCGACCACATAAGGTACAAAAAGCCTAAAACCGAACATCATGTGCTGTCCAGACGCACGGCTCGAATAGATCAGGAACAAAATTACGCTGAAAATCCCGCCTCGAATAATAGCCTTAGATATAGGAGAGTCATGGCCACTGCTTGCGGGCTTCAAAAAGAAGGCGAGTACGGCAAAACCAGAGAGCAGCAAGAAATTCAAAACTGCCGATAGGCTATCGATGGGTGCGCGGCCTCCAAAGGTAAACTTGATGTAGTACGACGTTGGCAGGACGTCTCCATAGTACAGTTTGGCGAAGACCAACCAGCTTGAAGAAATTGCCAAACAAAGAGCCGCCGCAGCCCAGAGTGAAGCACGTCGGAATTCGACCACGGCTACAGTAAGCAAAATTGGGGCGGTAATCAGCACGCTGTCATGTCGTGTCAAAAACATCAGCGCGGCCAAGAAACCAAGCCAGAAAAGGTCTTTTGTATGACTTTCGCCATTTCGATGAACGACGATGAGACGCGATATGAATAGCGTAGCGAAAAAGCTCAGAATTGGTGTTTCAAGCCCACCTACGGTCCACAAAGCCAGAAAAGGCGACATAAGTGCGAACGTATTAAAAAGCAGTAAACGGTAGCCGCTCAGACCAACCTCGCGCTGGGCTAAATACCAAGCTGCCAGAACGATTAGTGGCGATAGAAACCGGTAGCTGTCGACCGGATCCAGGCCGGCATATGCGACAAACGTTTCCAGCAACGCATGAAGTGGTGAAGTGAGTGCAGAAACTTGTTCACCAATATTGTAGACTAGACCATGCCCTGCGGCAGCGTTCATTGCATAACGACCCACTATATAAGCGTCGTCGGCAACAAATCCTCGGTATAGGTAACACACCACAATGAATACGAAAGCACTGACAGCATTTACAGTGCGATCAAAATCGACGGCGTGACGAAGCATGGGTGTTTCGATATTGGTCATGATTTGGACTTTTCAGAGCAATTTGGCAAATTGATGACAAATCTCCGCATCAATCTGAAGTCCGAGGCTTTGTAGTGACTATTCTGCCACCTGGAGGCTGCAAGTATCCCGGATACTTGCCAAGAAACTCAAAACACCTCTGGCATTGTCAGCTTAGTTTCAAAGTGATCACCCCTGTCCCTCAACCAGCGTCTTCAAATTCTCCAACCCGCGCTCGTAATCTCCGCCGACCCAATTGTCCATCATTAGGCCCATCCAGCGGGACATGGGGTTCATACCAAGGTCGGATACGAATCCCCAGGTAACCTGTGTGCCTGATCCTTCTGGCCGCAACTGGAACGAGGCGGTGGCTGTCCCCATCGGGCCAAAATCCAGTGCGGTTTGCACGGACTGATCCGGGGTGCTCTCGGTGATTTCCTGCGAACCGGTTCCCACCTGCGGGTTGTCCGAGGCCCAGTTCAGCGTGTTTCCGACACCCGCTTCCGGGCCACTATAGCTCAGCTTGGTTTCGGGGTCTCGGGACAGCCAGGGGGACCATTTCTCGGTCTCCTGCATCGAATTCACATAGGGAAAGATCGCCGAGGCTGGTGCATCGATTGTGATGCTGCGGGACACCTCGGCCTGACCAGGCAAAAGATATGATACTCCGACAAGCGCCAGAATGATCACCAGTAGGGTGACGAGAATACGTTTAATCAATTTCATGAGCTCGATCCGATTCTGAAAACATCATCGGAAACATATCAAAAAATCGACGTAATTTCAGAGGCCCGATCGTATGGCCCGCAGGATCAGGCCGGTGGCTGGTAAGGCAGCGACGAATGGTGCAGCACGATGCGAAGCACTCCGTCAGCGTCTTTTTTGTAGCCGAAGCTTTTGTCGACTTGCGTGATGTTACCTTGGCTATCCGTCAGAATGACCTTGCCCATCCACATGGCGACATCGCCTTCGACGAAGCTGGCCGATGTCTCACTTGCCATTTCGCGCCAACCCTTGATTCCGAAACCGCCATCAAGCGGAAATTCGGCATCGTGACCGACAAAATAGGCCAGTGCACCGTGGCGAGTCGGGCGAAAGGTTTGATCTCCGGATGCCATAGTTGGTTTGAACAGGACCGGACCCAGATTATAGCCGTATGCCGCATCCAGAACACCCTCGGCAACGGAGCGGGCCGCATCGATCCCACCGTCTTCAAAAGCTTTGGAGATCGCAATCAACCCATCGCCCCAGGCGGTACGGGCAGCGGCCAGCTCGTCAGTGGTAATCGGCATGATCCTGTCCTTCTCTGTCCGGTTTCTATGGTACTGGCAGCAAGTGAGCGTCAACGCAAGAGGTGTGACCGGACTCTCGCCCGGTTTTGCCCACAGAACCGCGTGGAAGCCTGAATTCTCAGAAAATTCGACCCATTCTTCTGAACCGGTGCAAGGTTTTGCAAAGTATTTTGCCGCCAATCTCTGACTGTGCCGTGGGGGCATTTCAATTGGGGTGAATGTGGTGGACAAGATTATCACACTGGAACAGAAGGAACCCGTGCATCTGGACCCGGACCGCCTGAGCAGCCTGTACAATCAGCTCGGCGACACCAACGCGATGGACGTGCTGTGCCGCACGGTTGAAGAACTGGCGTTGCGGCTGTCGAATTGTGAACGGTTTTGGCGGCAACGCGATTGGGCCGGGCTGCGCAAATGCGCAAAATCTCTCGTAGCCATATCCGAGCAAATCGGCATGACAGCACTGGCACGTGTGGCAGGCGATGTAGCCTGTACTGTCGACGCTGGCGATGCGGTCGCGACAGGGGCGACTCTGAGCCGCCTGATCCGGGTGGGCGAGCGATCGCTGACTGCCGTCTGGGACCAGCAAGATCTATCTGTCTGAGAGGGGGTTGCGAGTGCGCCGCAGACAGATAGTCTGGGCGAAAATCCAACCAGCCGAGACACGCATGACCCTGTCCTTCGCCCCTGCCTCCGACCCATCGCTGCCACTACATGTGTTAGAGCAATCAGATTTTGAAAGCTGGCTGACCGATCAGCCGGATCATATCCGAGCTTGGGTTGTGGCCGATGGGTTTTCCGGAGCTCTGGGTCAAACACTTCTGGTGCCCGGCACAGATGGTAATCCGCAGTTTGCCATGGCGGGATATGGCAGCGCGGCAAAACGGGTGCGCAAGCGATTTCCGCTAGCCGCTGCCGCAGAATCGCTGCCCAAGGGCACCTATCATATCGCCTCGGGCGTTCCCGCAGATGTGCTTGAGGCTGAATGCCTGGGCTGGCTGATGACGGGATATGCCTTTGATCGCTATGCGGCGCAAAGCCCGGCCAACGCCACGCTTATTGCGCCCGATGGCATAGATGCCCGGCGGATCGAAATCATGGCCAATGCCGAGGCATTGACACGGGATCTGGTCAACACACCCACTTCGGACATGGGTCCGGCGCAATTACAACACGCGGTTGAGGCACTGGCACGGGAACACGGCGCAGACATCTCGGTCATCACAGGCGATGCGTTGCTGGAACAGAATTTTCCGATGATCCACGCGGTCGGGCGTGCTGCCGAACAGGCCCCGCGTCTGATCGAGATGAGCTGGGGCGATCACGGGCCAAAACTAACATTAGTTGGGAAAGGGGTCTGTTTCGATACCGGCGGCCTGAATCTGAAACCCGGTGCTTCGATGGGGCTGATGAAAAAAGATATGGGCGGAGCGGCCAATGTGCTGGGTCTGGCCCGTATGATCATGGCGCTGGATCTGAAGGTGCAATTACGGGTCCTGATCCCGGCGGTCGAAAACGCAGTAGCGGGCAATGCTTTCCGCCCCGGCGACATCCTGACGGCGCGTAATGGGCTAACGGTTGAGATCAACAACACTGATGCCGAGGGTCGGTTGGTGCTGGCCGATGCCCTTGCTCTGGCGCATGAAGGGGCACCAAACCTGCTCATCTCGATGGCCACTTTGACTGGCGCGGCCCGGGTTGCATTGGGCGCTGATCTGGCCCCGTTTTATACCGATGACGACAAAGCCGCGGACGTGCTGGCGCGTGCTGGCCGGGCTGCCGCTGATCCGGTCTGGCGTATGCCTTTTCATGACCCCTATGAAGCGATGATCGAACCCGGCATCGCTAACCTCGACAATGCGCCTTCTGGTGGATTTGCAGGCTCTATCACCGCGGCACTGTTCCTGCGCCGGTTCGCTGCCGAAAGTCGCTATATGCATTTTGACATCTATTCGTGGCAACGCAGTAAGGAACCCGGTCGCAGCAAGGGTGGTTTGGGCCAAGGCCCGCGTGCCCTCCTGGGGGCTTTGCCAGAGATCCTTGGCCTATGACTCAGGCGCGCATCATTCAACCGGTCATAGACCTGCTGCGCCACCCTGACGGTCCGCGCGACCGGCAATTGTTGTTCGGCGACACGGTCACTGTTTTGGACGACCAAAACGGCTGGAGCAAGATCTCAGCCAGCAAGGACGGCTATACCGGATGGGTGGCGACGGACGATCTGGGACCAATTGAGCCACAGACTCACTGGATCGTCGCCGCTTCGACCCATGCCTATCAGAAGCCCGATATAAAAAGCCGCGATCTGACCTCTCTTAGCTTTGGCAGTAAAATCAGGGCTCTGTCTGAGGAGGGCGGGTTTCTGGAAACGCCAATCGGGTTCATTCCGGGGGTGCATGCCGTGCCCGCTTATTCCCTGCTGACCGATCCCGTTTCCGCGGCCGAACTTTTTCTCGGCACCCCTTATCTTTGGGGTGGTAACAGTCGATTCGGGCTGGATTGCTCGGGCCTCGTACAACTCGCACTGCTCGCCTGCGGCGTTCCTTGTCCCGGAGACAGCGGCGATCAGGAACGCGAAGTTGGTGGATCGGTGCCCGAGGGCGATCCCGCACGGCGCGGAGACTTGCTGTTCTGGAAAGGCCATGTGGCCTGGGTTGCCGCCGAAAACCTTCTACTTCACGCCAACGCCTATCACATGGCCGTCGCGCTCGAACCGATGGATCAAGCGATTGCCCGGATCGCTGCCCAGGGTGACGGGCCGGTTACAGCGCACAAAAGGCTCTAATCCAGGTCAACCGCACGGATAAGCTTGCGTTCCAGAACCCTCAGAACCGCGCGCAGATCGTGCCCGCGCTTCAAAATACGCCCATCCATGCCGACCACGGAATACATGCCCTGACGTAGCCGCAGACGCGGGTGCTTCTCGACCCTGTAAATGGGATGTTCCGCCGTGCGCCGAAAGATCGAAAACACCGCCATATCCCGCAGGTTCGAGATTCCGTAGTCGCGCCATTCACCGGCAGCAACCATTCGGCCATAAACAGACAGGATTTGAGACATCTCGCGCCGGTCAAACGCGACCGGCATCTGGGCAGAGCCGGACCCGAACCGGCTGGGAGGCTGCATGTTCATATGACAAGCCTTGCCGGAAATCGCCGTCGAATCAAGCCCACTGGCATCAAGGTGTTGTATTTTTGGATCGCCCGCCCGCTATCTGCGCCCAACCTGACGGCAAATCAAGATCACCGGCAGCAACCCGACAGCCAGAATAACCAGCGACGGAACCGCTGCACCTTCAAGCCTCTCATCCGAGGCCAGACGATAGGCCTGCACTGCTAGCGTGTCGAAGTTAAAAGGCCGCATGATCAGGGTCGCGGGCAGCTCTTTCATCACATCCACAAAGACAATCAACAGTGCCGTCAGCAATGAAGGCGTAAGGATCGGCAGATGTACCCGGCGCAGCGTTCCTAACGGGGTTTGACCCAGTGACCGCGCGGCGGCATCCATATTGGCGTGAACGGTACTCTGCCCGCCCTCATAGGCGCTGAGCGCGGCGGCCAGAAAGCGCACCATATAGGCCGCGATCAGCAACCAGATGGATCCCGTGACCAGCAATCCGGTCGAGATATCAAAGGTCTGGCGCATCCACGCATCCAGTGCGTTGTCGAATCCCGCAAAGGGGACGATCAGCCCCACGGCAATCACGCCACCCGGCACCGCATAGCCCAACCGCGCCACATAAGCCGCCATGGCGGACCCGCGCCCGGGGCGCAGGCGTTGGAAGAATCCTATCGAAATCGCCGCGCTGACGGTGATAACCGCCGCAGTCCCCGCCAGTGTCAGCGAGTTCTGTATGAACCCGATATATCGGCGCGACAGCAGGTTCTGCTCGGATTCCAACCCCATCTGCACCAGGATAACCACAGGCAGAAGGAATCCGAACAGGACGGGAATTGCGCATAGCAGAAATGCCGCAAGTGATTGCCATCCCTTGAGTTGCGCCGCTGGCAGACCTGCGTGGCGCTTGCCTGCCTGATAGTATTTGGCTTTGCCGCGCTGTGTCCGCTCGGCCACGGCCATGACAAGCGCAAAACCCAACAGACAAAGGGCGAGTTGCGCCGCAGCAGCGCGATCAGCCATGGAAAACCAGCTTGTGTAGATGCCAGTGGCAAAAGTCTGCACTCCGAAATAGGCGACTGTGCCGAAATCGGCGATGGTTTCCATAACCGCCAGCAAGACGCCCCCCGCAATCGCCGGTCGTGCCATCGGCAGGGATACGCGCCAAAAGGCATGCCAGGGGCCATTGCCCAGCGCCCGGGCCGCCAGAAAGGCCGTGGCGCTTTGCTGCAGAAATGCCGCGCGCGCCAGCAAATAGACATAGGGATACAACACCAGGATCAACATCACCGCCGCTCCCTCGGTCGAGCGAATCTCGGGGAACCAATAGTCGCGCGGGCCCCAGCCGGTCACATCCCGCAGCGTGGTCTGAACGATTCCGGGGTGATCCAGAATGAAGGTATAGGCATAGGCCAGCACATAAGCCGGAAAGGCCAGCGGCAGGACCAGAGCGATTTCCAGCCACCGCACTCCGGGAAAGCGGGTCATCGTGACCAGCCAGGCAGCGCCGACACCAATCGAAAACGTCCCTGCTGCGACCAGCACCACCAGGATCACCGTGGTCAGCACATAGCCAGGCAAAACAGTCTCTAACAAATGGGAAATTGTGTCGGTGCCACCGGTCACCGCCGCCAGAACAACCGCCACCATTGGCAACAGACAAGCGGCCGCCACGACATAGGCAATGCCGCCCACAAAACGTGTACCTAAGGCGCCGCGATTATGTGTTCCGTGTTCTGAATATTCGACTTCGGCCATGGCGTCTGACTGAGAATCCCATAGGGTCTGCCTTTAATCGACTAAAACTCTAAGAAACACCAGTGGGCCGACTAACAAAAACTGCGGCAATGTTTGCCGCAGATCCCTATTCATAAGCGCGCTGATCCTCGATCACCAAGCCATCTTTGGGCAAAGAGCCCGGCGCCACAACTTCAATCGCGCCTTTCAGTTTCAGGACTTCGACCACCGATTTTGCATAGGCACCATCGTTCTCGCAGGGGCTTTCGATCTGAACGGTCATGGTATCCATCTCGCCCTGTCGCGCCGCAATGACACGCGCCTTGACGATTTCATCATGCTTGTCGACCAGCGCGGCCACCTGTTCGGGGCGGACGAACATGCCCTTGATCTTGGTGGTCTGATCGGCGCGACCCATCCAGCCTTTGATACGCATATTTGTGCGCCCGCACGGAGACTCTCCGGGCATGATCGCCGACAGATCACCGGTGGCAAATCGGATCAACGGGTAATCGGGGTTCAGCGTGGTCACAACCACCTCACCTACTTCACCAGGTGCAACCGGGGTTCCTGTGCCGGGGGTGACGATCTCAACGATCACGTGTTCGTCGATGATCATACCCTCCATCGCAGGGCTTTCATAAGCTATGTTGCCCAGATCAGCGGTCGCGTAGCATTGCAGGCAGACGATGCCCCGATCGGCGTAATCCTGTCGTAGGCTTGGAAACAGCGCCCCGCCACCCACAACGGCCTTGGAAAATTTCAGCGCGACGCCCATGGCTTCGGCTTTATCCAGAATGACTTTCAGATAGTCGGGCGTACCTGCATATGCGGTGCAACCCACATCGCGCGCAGCGGTCACCTGCAACTCGGTCTGACCTGTACCTGCAGGCAGGACCGACGCGCCAACGGCCTGTGCGCCGCTTTCAAAGATCATGCCCGCGGGGGTGAGGTGATAGCCAAAACAGTTCTGAACGATATCGCCCGGACCAACCCCAGCAGCATTCAGGAACCGGCCCATGCGCCACCAGTCGTGATCAGTGCTGCCGGGCTCGTAAATCGGACCCGGAGATTGAAAGACGTGTTGGAAATTCCGCGCCGGTTTGACGGTGAACCCTCCAAACGGAGGTCGGGTGCCCTGCGCCTTTGTCAGATCGGATTTTCGCAGAACCGGCAGTTGTGCCAGCGCCTGCATGTCTGTCACTGTGCCGGCGTCCACGTTGGACAGAATGCCGGCATATCCGGGCGCTTTTTGCGCGCGGGCAATCTGTTCTGGCAAGGCGCGCGCGTGATCAGCGGTGCGCTCGTCAGCGGATCGGGTTTCAAGCTTATCAAAATAGGTCATTGAAATATCCTCCACCCGCTTACAGCCATCTCTTGCGGCGGCGGTATGAGCGCACGTCTCGAAAGCTCTTGCGGCCTTCGTCAGACATGCCGAGATAAAATTCCTTTACGTCCGGGTTTTCGCGCAATTCAGCGGCGGGGCCGTCCATCACCACGCGGCCAGATTCCAGAATATAACCGTAATGAGCAAACCTTAGAGCCACATTTGTGTTCTGCTCAGCCAGCAGGAAGGACACGCCTTCCTTCTCGTTCAGGTCCCTTACGATGCCAAAAATCTCTTCGACAAGTTGCGGAGCCAGACCCATTGAGGGTTCATCAAGAAGGATGGTCTCGGGGCGCGACATCAGAGCCCTGCCCATCGCAACCATCTGCTGCTCACCGCCCGAAGTATAACCGGCCTGACTACGACGGCGTTCCTTCAAGCGTGGGAAGTAATTGTAAACCAATTCAAGGTCCTGCTGGATCGCGGCAGACCCGTCCTTCCGGGTATAGGCACCGGTCAGCAGATTTTCCTCGACTGTGAGGTGTTCGAAACAGTGGCGGCCTTCCATGACTTGAATGACGCCCTTCTCCACCAAGGCAGCCGGGTCGCTTTCATGCACGCCCTCGCCGCGATATCTAATCGAGCCTTTGGTGACCTCGCCCCGTTCCGAATGCAGCAGGTTCGACACGGCCTTCAATGTGGTTGTCTTGCCCGCACCATTGCCACCCAGTAGGGCTGTGATGCCGCCCTTGGGCACAGTCAGGCTGACGCCTTTCAGAACAAGGATCACATGGTTGTAGATCACCTCGATATTGTTGACCTCAAGCAGGGTTTCCGCCTGCACGTCAGTGGTTTGTGCCGCATCCAACATCAGCGCGTGTCCTTGTGCGAGTGTGGGGTTCGGGGCGGCAGTGATCCGCCGCCCCGTTTGGTTCAGAGCACCTTATTCGCAGCGCTGAGAAATATTGTTCTCAGCAGCATATGCGCCCGAGTCTTCGTCGATCAGTGCGTTGATGACCTCAGCGTCAGTCGGTTCGAAGCCCTGAATCGAGTTCCAGGTACCCGCCGCTGCATCCCACTGAACAACACCGACAAGGCCGGGGCCGCCATGGTTTTCGCATGAGACCGCGAATTCAGGTCCGAAACCGGCCATACCCAGCGCTTCCATCTTGGCATTGGTGATCTCCAGCGCCTCCATGCCATCGCGCATCATCGATGCGTCGATTTCGGCAGTGCCGTGCATCTCTTGCGCGGTCTTCACTGCTTCTGCGGCCAGCATCGCAGCATAGAGGCCGCGGTTGTACTGTACCGTACCCAGTTGATCACCGGCGCCTGCAGCTTTGCCCGCATCTACGACATATTTCTTCAGGTCGTCATAGACAGGATAGTCGTCGCCCAGACCGGTGAAGGTCAACGCTTTGTAACCGGTGGCCTTATCACCCGCAGGCTCAACATCAAACTCGGCCCCGGACCACCAGACACCGATGAAGTTCTCCATTGGGAAGCGGATATTGGCGGCTTCTTGCACGGCGACCTGGTTCATCACGCCCCAGCCCCACATGATCACATAGTCGGGCTTTTCCCGGCGGATTTGCAGCCACTGCGACTTCTGCTCCTGACCGGGGTGGTCGACCGGCAGCAGGGTCAGGTCATAGCCATGTTTTTCAGCCAGTGTTTCCAGCGTACGGATCGGTTCCTTGCCATAGGCCGAGTTGTGATAGACCAGCGCGATCTTCTTGCCGCTCAAGTCGCCACCGTTTTCGTCCAGCAGATAGTTGATCGCGCCCGACGCCCCGTTCCAGTAATTGGCAGGATAGTTGAACACGTTGCTGAACACCTTACCGTTCGCCGCCGAGGTGCGGCCATAACCCATTGTGTGCAGCGGAATGCCGTCTGCGGTCACTTTAGGGATCAACTGATAGGTGATGCCGGTGGACAGGGGCTGATAGACCAAAGCACCTTCGCCCTTGGTCGATTCATAACATTCCACGCCTTTTTCCGTGTTATATCCGGTCTCGCATTCGATCACGTTGGCCGCAACACCGCCGATACCGCCATCGCGTTCGTTCAGCAGTGTGAAGTAGTCGGCATATCCGTCCGCAAATGGGATACCGCCGGCCGCATAAGGCCCGGTCCGGTAACTGAGCGACGGGAATACGAGGTCGGCCATGACCGGACCTGCGGCCATCACGGCGCCCAGCGCCAGGGTTGCCAGTTTCTTTTTCATCGGGTGTCTCCTCCCTTGGTTGATCCGATGTTGGGTTTCGGGTTTCACACCCGTCTTTTCGTTGGGCCGGTCCTTAGTGCGGGAACGGCCAGAGTCTGAGTTTCTCTTTCGCCACACGCCAGAGCTGCGCCAGACCGTGCGGTTCGAGAATCAGGAACATGATGATCAGAGCACCGACGATGACGAGGTTCAGGTGCGCCACGATATCTGTGGGCCAGCCCAGCAGATCGACGCCAAGCAGTTTCAAAACGACTGGCAGTAGCACGAGGAAGGCGGCACCGGCAAAGGACCCAAAAATAGACCCTAACCCGCCGATAATCACCATGAACAGCACCAGGAACGATTTTTGAATGCCGAACACTTCTCCAACCTCGACCGCGCCCAGATAGACCGCAAAGAACAGCGCGCCGGCCACGCCCACGAAGAACGAACTGACAGCAAAGGCGGTCAGCTTGGCCTTGAGCGGGTTCACCCCGATGATCTCGGCCGCGATGTCCATGTCGCGGATTGCCATCCAGGTACGACCAGTGGTGCCGCGGGTCAGGTTACGCGCGATGATTGCGCAGACGGTCAAGAAGATCAGGCAGAACAAATAAGTCGCCCATGCCGGAGCATTCGGGCCAGTGATAATGATACCGAACACATCGCGTTCCGGCGCATTGATCTGTCCCGAGGCCGAGTAGTTGTAGAACCACGGCACCCGGTTAAACAGCCACACAAGGAAGAACTGCGCCGCCAGCGTGGCCACCGCCAGATAGAATCCTTTGATCCGCAGAGAAGGTAAGCCGAAGAGGACACCCACGATCGCGGTGATGCCGCCTGCAAGGATCACATGGATGAACATGCTGACATCCGGAAAAGCCGTCATCAACTTGTAACAGGCATAGGCCCCCACAGCCATGAACCCGCCGGTGCCCAGCGACACCTGTCCGCAATAGCCCACCAGAATGTTCAGCCCGATCGCCGCAATCGCATAGATCAGGAATGGCAGCAGCAGCGCGTTGGCCCAATAGTCGTTGATGATGAACGGAATGATCCCGAACGCCACCGCCAGCACGACATAATACCGATACCGGTCAAACTTGATCGGGAAAGTCTGGCTGTCGGCGATATATGAGGTTTTGAAATCCCCGGCCTCACGATAGAACATATCTTACTTTCCCCATTCTTCCTGCGCCCGATTGCGGGCAGCGGCGTCCAGTTGATTGGACCCTTTGGCATATCCGGTGGCCTCGGAAGCGCGCACCAGTTTCATGTAAGCCAGGATGCCCATGACCAGCCCGGCAAAGGCCAGAATTACAGCGATCACAAGTTGGCCCTCGGTCAGATCGCTTGATGTCAGGGCGATGTAGCCGAAAGCCCAAAACCCCGCCCATGCGATCACGTTGATGATGGCAATCAGCTTGGTCACGCCCTACACCCTCTCGATGATCTTCTCGCCGAACAGGCCCTGAGGTCGGAACACGAGGAAGATCAGCGCCAATACATAGGCAAACCAGTTCTCGGTTGCGCCGCCAACCATCGGACCGATCGCGAATTCGAATAGTTTCTCGCCTACACCGATGATCAGACCGCCGACGATGGCCCCGGGGATCGAGGTAAACCCGCCCAGCATCAATACCGGCAGAGCCTTAAGCGCGATCAGCGACAGCGAGAACTGAACGCCCGATTTGGTGCCCCACATGATGCCCGCAACCAGCGCTACAAACCCGGCGACCGACCAGACCATGATCCAAATGAAGTTCAGCGAAATCCCGACCGATAGCGCCGCCTGATGGTCATCCGCCACCGCACGCATCGCCCGACCCTGCTTGGTGTACTGGCTGAACGCCACCAGAGCCGCCACCAGAAGTGCTGCGATGATCGTAGCCACGATGTCCAGATTGTCGATGAAGAAACCGTAGTCGAAGATATTAAAGGTCGTCTCGTCAATCCACAGGTTGATACCCTGCGGCAGACCCACATCCAGCGTCTTGATCTCGGACCCCCACATCAGGTCGGCGACGCCCTCAAGAAAATAGGCCAGACCAATGGTCGCCATGAACAGGATGATCGGCTCTTGCCCGACCAGATGGCGCATGACGAACCGTTGCACGCACCAGGCCAGCAACACCATCACGGCCATGGTCAGAATAATCGCAAGCAACGCGGGCACATTCCAACCAAAATTATAGACGTGCGTGCCGAAAGTCGCGTTGATCAGGTGCGCAAAAGGCACCTGCCCGTTCATGATTCCGACCAGCGTCATCGCGGCAAACAGGGCCATAACCCCTTGGGCATAATTGAAAATCCCCGACGCCTTGTAGATCAACACAAAGCCGAGCGCGACCAGCGCATACAGCACCCCAGCCATCAGACCGTTGAGGATGACCTCCATCGCGAAGATTAATTGTTCAGGCATGCCAGCCCCTCCCCAATTCTGCCCGGACCTCAGTCATGGCTGACCCCCAAATAGGCATCAATGACTTCTTGGTTGTTGCGCACCTCATCCGGGGTGCCGTCACCAATCTTTTTGCCGTAATCCATCACAACCACACGGTCGCTCAGATCCATTACCACGCCCATATCGTGCTCGATCAGCGCAATCGTGGTGCCAAACTCGTCATTCACGTCGAGGATAAAGCGGCTCATGTCCTCTTTCTCTTCGACGTTCATCCCGGCCATCGGCTCATCCAGCAGCAGCAGTTTCGGTTCCGCCGCCAGCGCGCGCGCCAGTTCGACGCGTTTCTTCAACCCGTAAGGCAGGCGGGACACCGGCGTTTTGCGGATGTGCTGAATCTCAAGGAAATCAATGATCTTCTCGACCGCCTCGCGGTTCTCGGTCTCTTCTGCCTCGGCCTTGCCCTTCCACAGCGCCTGCTGAAGAATATTGGTCTTCATAAAACCCAGACGCCCGGTCATGACGTTGTCCAGAACGCTCATCCCTTCAAACAAGGCAATGTTCTGGAACGTCCGAGCGATCCCTTGCTGGGCCACTTCAAAGGGCCGCATCGGCGGGCGTTTGGCACCGTGAAACCAAACCTCACCCTCTTGCGGAACATAAAAGCCCGAGATCACGTTCAACATCGAGGACTTACCCGCCCCGTTTGGCCCGATGATCGCACGGATCTCACCCTCACGGATGTCGAACGAGATATCCTTGATCGCCACCACGCCGCCAAAGCGCAGGGTGATGTTCTTCATCTCCATCACCACACCGCCGATCTTGCGGCCGTCTTCGGTGACATATCCTTCGGAGTTATCCAGCATCAGAACCTCCCTGACACAAAAACGGGATGGCGGGCGGGGCGATTACCGCAGGTCGAGCGGCGCGCGTCAGCCCACTCATTCCGCCGCCACCTTGTGCTGCGCGACCGGAACCACTGGCGCATCGACAATTTCCAATGTCGCAGAAATCGATCCCTTACGACCATCTTCATAGGTCACTTCAGTCGTGGTCGAAACGCTCGACGACCCGTCGTACAACGCCGCTATAATGTCGCTGAATTTGTCCTCGACAAACCCACGCCGCACCTTGCGGGTCCGGGTCATCTCGCCATCATCGGCATCCAGTTCCTTGTGCAACACCACGAAGCGATGCACCTGACAACCCGATAGCATTTCATCGGCGGCAACCGACTTGTTTACCTCTTCCACATGCGTCTTAATCGTCTCTAACACACGCGGATGTCCCGCCAGTTCTTGGTAAGATGCATAAGCAACGTTGTTGCGTTCCGCCCAGTTTCCAACCGCTGTCAAATCGATATTGATGAAAGCCACACATCGATCCTTGCCATTCCCGAACAGCACGACTTCAAGAATATCGGGATAGAATTTCAGCTTGTTCTCGACATATTTCGGCGCAAACATCGAACCATCAGCCATCTTGCCCACGTCTTTGGCACGATCAATGATCCGCAGATGGCCTGAATTCTCCTCGATGAACCCGGCATCCCCCGTCGCCACCCAACCTTCGGCATCCTTGGTCGAAGCCGTCGAATCCGGATTGTTGTAATACTCGACGAACACGCCGGGTGAGCGGTAATGAATCTCGCCCTTATCATCGATCTTCAGCTCGACATCCGGCGCCGGAACACCAACCGTATCCGCCCGTACCTCGCCATCCGGCTGCACGGTGATGAACACGGTCGCTTCGGTCTGACCGTAAAGCTGCTTCAGGTTGATGCCCAAAGAGCGGTAGAAATCAAAGATTTCCGGCCCGATCGCTTCACCCGCCGTATAGCCCACACGGAACCGGCCATAGCCAAGCGTATCCTTGAGTGGCCCATAGACCAGCAGACTGCCCAACGCATATTTCAACTTGTCGCCAAAGCCCACCGGCTTGCCGTCCAGCAGCAATCCACCAACCCTCTTGGCATGGGCCATGAAATAATGGAACATGCGCTGCTTCAGCTTGCCCGCATCCTCCATCCGGATCATCACGTTGGTCAGCTGGGTTTCGAACACCCGCGGTGGAGCAAAGAAATAGGTCGGTCCGATTTCACGCAGGTCTGTCATCATCGTGTCGGCGCTTTCGGGGCAGTTCACGCAGAAGCCGCACCAATAAGCCTGACCAATCGAGAATATGAAATCGCCAACCCAAGCCATCGGCAGGTAAGACAGGATGTCCTCGTTCCGGGTCAGATGATCGAATTCCGCCGAGTTCTTAGCGCTTTCGATAACATTGCGGTTCGACAGCACCACGCCCTTGGGCTTGCCCGTGGTGCCCGAGGTATAAAGCATCACGCAGGTATCATCGTAAGTGATCGCCGCAATGCGCTTGTCCAGTTCCGCATCAAACCGCGCGTGCCCCGCACTGCCCTCGGCCATGATGTCCTCAAGCGCGTTCATCTGCGAGTGGTCGTATTTCCGCATCCCCCGCTTGTCGGTGTAGAGTATGTGCTTGACCTGATGCAGGTTTTCCTGAATTTCAATGACCTTGTCGACCTGCTCCTGATCACCGCAGACGACATATTTCGCACCGCAATGTTCCAGCACATAGGCCATCTCTTCGGCGACCGAATCCTGATACAGAGGCACCGGCACCGCGCCTACCATTTGAGCGGCAACCATCGACCAGTAATGGGCGGGACGGTTCCGACCAATCACAGCAATATGGTCACCCTTTTCAACGCCAAGTTCTAGAAACCCAAGCGCGATGGCACGGATTTCTTTGGCGGCTTCCGCCCAGGTCCAGCATTGCCAGATCCCGAATTCCTTTTCCCGATAGGCCGGGGCATCCCCGAACTGGGTCACATTGCGGTGTAATAGCGCCGGAAGAGAGTCCATCCCTTCAGCGCCCGACTGCGTCTGAGCCAATCTTTCTCTCCTCCCCATCCGACCCCTCCCCGGGCCGAAAATGGCGGGTTCGGGATGGTGCCCGAACGCCAATGCCCCGATTAGGGACAGGCGGAGGATTAGCGTCAAGTTTTGCCTGATGTTTTCTCAATTCTTACGAATTGTAACAAGGAGGCTGGGTCAACCTTTCGAGTTGTACAAAACTTACATCCCTTTGAGTTGGGCGGTCCCGTCATAAAGCAGATCGCGACGGACCTATTGTCTTGTTGCCCGTGTTTAGCGGAATGAACAAATCAAGATCACGAGTGGAGATTATGGGAACAGCAGCAGGGTTCGCTAAACGCAAAATTTAGCGATCTGTGAGGCGGGGTAGACGACTGGCAGAACGAAACAAAGCGTCATAATTCCGCCGGTTTTTTATGTGACTGGACTCATGTCGGAAAATACACGCGGGCGCGGTGCAATGGATCCATCAGAACTGGCTCAGATAGCCGTATCCAAGATCTCAGGCATTGTTGATAATGCAAACCTGCGGCATTTTTGGGTGTATATTCTGTGCGGAATGCTCATTGCTATCTATGCTCATAGGATTGGGGGAGATGACCGAAGGTTCCTTTCCGTCTTTTTCAGGAAAGAGGTTTGGCGATCCCGTTCGGCGTTTATCGACTACGTAATTCTCGTGCTTAATCCGGTCCTCTATGTGTTCGTACTCGATTGGATTGTGAGGACGCTTTGGAAACTGACGCCTGTAATCGCAGATGAGATCAGAACTCTGGGCGTAAATCTTCAAAATGATGAAGGTTCGGTTTGGGCCGCAATCGCACTGACCATTACGTTGTATCTGGTCAACGATTTCATGCGCTGGTGGTTGCACTATCTGCAACATAAGGTTCCGTTGCTCTGGGAATTCCACAAAATCCATCACTCAGCAGAACATTTGAACTTTGCAACAGCTGAACGGCACCACCCGTTCGATACTGTATTTTTCGTGTTCTGCACGGTAGGCGCAGCCGCGATAGTAAATGGTGTGTTTTGGGGCCTGTTTGGAGATCATCTGACGGTCTATCAAATTGGTGGGGCGAACGTCATTTTCTTTGCCTCCAACATTATCGGCGGTGTCCTGCGTCACAGTCCAGCATGGGTCAGCTTTGGCCCGCATGTCGAAAAATGGCTGATTTCGCCAGCCATGCATCAGATCCATCACTCAAGTGATCCCAAGCACTGGGATAAAAACATGGGTGGCGGGTTGGCAATCTGGGACAGGCTGGGCGGGACGCTCTATGTGCCTCAAGGCCGCGAAGACCTGCAGTTCGGTATCGGGCCGGAAACCAAAGATTATCGATCACTTTATGGCGTTTACGTTGAACCGGTGATGAAGGCAGCCCGGATTTTTCAGCGCAGCTGACCATTTTCGTGAAAGATAATCTGCCTGTCAGCCAGCCAGAGCTTTTGACAGTTTGCGCTGCTCCTGAACTACAACCAATCCCTCAGAACCGGGATCAACGGCACATCTGCCGCAGGCATCGGGTAGTTCTTCAGATCATTCGCACGCACCCATTTCAGCGCCTGACCTTCTTTCGATTGCGGTATCCCCTCCCATTTGCGGCAGGCAAATAGCGGCATAAGAAGATGGAAATCGTCATAGCTGTGGCTGGCGAAGGTCAGCGGGGCGAGGCATGAGGCCCAGGTGTCGATGCCCAGTTCCTCGTGCAACTCGCGGATCAGGGCGGCCTCGGGGGTTTCGCCGGGTTCGATTTTGCCGCCAGGGAATTCCCACAGACCGGCCATGGATTTGCCCTCGGGACGTTGGGCCAGCAGGACGCGGCCCTCGATGTCGATCAGAGCGACAGCAGACACCAATACTGTCTTCACGAGCGATAATCCGCGTTGATCTCGATATATCCGTGGGTCAGATCGCAGGTCCAGACGGTGGAAGCGCCCTGACCCAGTCCCAGATCGACTGCGATCACCAAATCCTGACCTTTCATATAGGCCGCAGCGTCTTCCTCGCGGTAGTCGGGGCTGACCCAGCCTTTTTCAGCCACAAGGATGTCTCCGAACGATATGCTCAAAAGGTCGCGGTCTGCAGCAGCACCGGATTTGCCGATGGCCATGACGATGCGGCCCCAATTCGGGTCCTCGCCCGCGATGGCGGTTTTGACCAGCGGGGAGTTGGCGATAGCCAGCCCGTGGGTTTTGGCATCAGCATCCGTGGCGGCGCCGGTCACACGAATTTCTACGAATTTCGTGGCCCCTTCGCCGTCGCGGACCACTTGCTGCGCAAGGTCCAACATCACTGTTTCCAGTGCTTGCGCGAAGGCGGCATTGCCGGTGGCATCGACGCCCGATGCCCCGGTGGCGCAAAGCAAGAGGCTGTCGGATGTCGAGGTATCGCTATCCACGGTGATGCAGTTGAAGGTCCGGTCAGTCTGCGCGCTCAGCATCGCCTGCAGCGCTGATTGCTCGATCTGAGCATCGGTGAAGATATAGACCAGCATCGTCGCCATATCGGGCGCGATCATGCCGGAACCCTTCGCAATCCCCGCAATAGAGACTGTTTGGCCGCCAATATCGACCTGCGCCGACGACCCCTTCGGGAAGGTGTCGGTGGTCATGATCGCGCGCGCCGCGTCCTCAATCGCGTGACGGCTGAGGCCCGCCTTCAACGCCTCAAGCTGTGCAACGATGCGGTCATGGGGCAGCGGCTCGCCGATGACACCGGTCGACGAGGTAAAAACCCGATCTACCGCGACTCCGGTAGCTTTGGAGACGGCTTGCGTCACCTCGGCCACTGAGGTCTGCCCGTAATGGCCGGTAAACGCATTGGCGTTGCCCGAATTCACAAGGATCGCTGCAGGCCCGTCGCCGGGCCCGCCGATCTTGTCCTGACAATCCAGAACGGGGGCCGCACGGGTGGCCGAGCGGGTGAACACCCCCGCCACCGAAGTGCCCGGATCAAGAACGGCCAGCATCACATCGGTGCGGCCTTGATATCGGACACCAGCCTCGACAGTGGCGAAGCGCACACCGTCGATCGCGGGCAATTCGGGGAAGGCCGCCGGGGCCAGCGGTGAAACCTTGGTTATCGTGGCCACGGGGTTACTCCTGCAGCAGCTCCAGCTGGCGCATGACCTCGGGGCCGGCGCCCTCGAGCGCGGGACGCTCGATCTGCGCTTGCTGCGTCAACTCGTCAATCTTGGCCTGAATTGCTTCTTGCCGAATGGTCTGAGCCAATTCATCGCGCACGACCGCCAATTCGGGGGCCTCGGTCTTGCGCTTGTCGTTCAGCGTGACCACGTGCCAACCGAACTGGGTTTGCACCGGATCCGAGACCTGACCCTTTTCAAGGCCAAGCACGGCACCTTCAAACTCGGGCACCATCTGGCCTTTGCCGAACCAGCCCAGCGCACCGCCATTGGGGCCAGAGGGTCCTGTGGATTTTTCTTTCGCTAGCTCAGCGAAATCTGCGCCTTCTTCAAGTTGGGCTTTGACAGCTTTGGCTTCGTCCTCGGATTCGACCAGAATGTGGCTGGCATTGAACTCGTCTTCGCCCTGAAACTCGGCGAATTGCGTGTCATAGGCGGCCTGTATGGCCTCATCAGTGACACTGGCGGCTGTCAGCGCTTCGACGGTTTGCACGGCGCGCAGGGACCGGGTTTCGTTTTCCAGTCGAAGGGCGTTGAGTGTATTCAGCTCTTCCTGTTCAAGGCTCAGCAGGTGCTGCTGGACCAGTTGCTCGAGGATGAAATCATATAGCACCTCATCTTCAAGCTGCTGATACTGCGCCGGCAGCGCCGAGGCGGTGGCGATGACGTGACCCAACGTGATCTCGTCGCCGTTCACGCGGGCAACCACGGTGTTGGCATCCGGTGCGTCCTGGGCGGCCAGCGGCAACGCCATCACGGCAGCAAGCGCAAGCGATGGCAGAAAAGTGAGGCCTTTGGGCATGGAATTATCCTATTTCTTTGCCGCGACAGGGCGCAGCGTTGACACTGTGGAACCTGCCCCTTACATCGCTTTGAAGCCTTGGACAGGGCCGCCTTTCACCCCCCGTATCTAGGGGCTGCGCGCAAGGTGGGCAAGCCTGTCGCAACCAAGAAAAAAACAGATCCGCTGGAGTGAACATGCTGGGACTCGGAACGCTCGCCAAAAAGGTGTTCGGAACACCGAACGACCGCAAGATCAAGGCGGCCCGCCCGCTGGTCGAAAAGATCAATGCGCTGGAGCCGGAGTTCGAGATCCTGACCGACGATGGCCTGATCGAGAAAACCGCTGAGCTGCGCAAACGAGCGCTGGACGGTGAAAAGCTGGATGACTTGCTGCCGGAAGCATTTGCCAACGTCCGCGAAGGGGCCAAGCGCGCCCTAGGTCTTCGGGCCTTTGATGTGCAGTTGATGGGTGGTTTGTTCCTGCACCAGGGCAACATCTCGGAAATGAAAACGGGTGAAGGCAAAACCCTGGTCGCCACCTTCCCCGCCTATCTGAATGCACTGACCGGCAAGGGCGTGCATGTGGTCACGGTGAACGAATACCTGGCCAAGCGCGACTCGGAATGGATGGGCAAGGTGTTTGCGTCCGTTGGCATGACGACCGGTGTGATCTGGTCGGGCCAACCGGATGCCGAGAAGATGGCGGCGTACAAGTGTGACATCACCTATGCCACAAATAATGAGTTGGGCTTTGACTATCTGCGCGACAACATGAAGGCCGATCTGGAACAGGTCTATCAGAAGCACCACAATTTCGCGATCGTCGACGAAGTCGACTCGATCCTGATTGATGAGGCGCGGACACCGCTGATCATCTCGGGGCCGGCACAAGACCGATCGGACCTTTATACTGCCATCGATACCGTGATCCCGACGCTGCAGGACGATCATTACTCGCTCGATGAAAAAAGCCGCAGCGTGACGTTCACCGATGAAGGCAACGAGTTTTTGGAGCAGCAACTGCTTTCAGCGGGTCTGCTGCCCGAGGGGCATTCGCTGTACGACCCCGAAAGCACCACTGTAGTGCATCACGTCAATCAGGGCCTGCGCGCGCATAAACTGTTCCAACGCGACAAGGACTATATCGTTCGGGATGGCAATGTGGTGCTAATCGACGAATTCACCGGTCGGATGATGCCGGGCCGCCGCTTGTCGGAGGGTCTGCACCAAGCCATCGAAGCCAAGGAAGGCGTACAGATTCAGCCCGAGAATGTGACTCTGGCCAGCGTGACATTCCAGAACTATTTCCGCCTCTATGACAAGCTGTCCGGCATGACCGGCACTGCGCTGACCGAGGCGGAAGAATTTCAGGAAATCTATGGTCTGGGTGTGGTCGAGGTTCCGACCAATAAACCAATCGCGCGTGAGGACAAAGACGACCAGGTCTATCGCACGACAGCCGAAAAATACGGTGCCATTATTGAACAGGTCAAAAAGGCCGGTGAAAAAGGTCAGCCGGTTCTTGTCGGCACCACGTCGATCGAAAAGTCCGAAGTGATCAGCCAGATGCTGACTAAGGAGGGTATCGAGCACAATGTTTTGAACGCCCGTCAGCACGAACAGGAAGCCCAGATCGTGGCAGATGCCGGCCGTCTGGGTGCGGTGACCATCGCCACCAACATGGCGGGTCGCGGTACTGACATCCAGCTGGGCGGTAACGTTGAGATGAAGGTGCTACAGGCGCTGGCCGAAAACCCCGAGGCTGACCCGGCCGAGTTGCGTGCGGCAGAAGAAGCCAAGCACGCGGAAGAAAAGGAAAAGGTGCTGCAGGCCGGTGGTCTTTACGTAATGGCGTCCGAACGTCATGAAAGCCGCCGGATCGACAACCAGCTGCGCGGGCGTTCGGGACGCCAGGGTGACCCGGGCCGCACCGTGTTCTACCTGAGCCTGGAAGATGACCTGATGCGCATCTTCGGTTCGGAACGTCTGGACAAGGTCCTGACCACGCTGGGCATGAAAGAGGGCGAGGCAATCATTCACCCCTGGGTGAACAAATCGCTGGAACGGGCGCAATCCAAAGTCGAAGGTCGCAACTTTGACATGCGCAAAAACGTTCTGAAATTCGACGACGTGATGAACGATCAGCGGAAAGTCGTGTTCAGCCAGCGGCGTGAAATCATGTCAGCGGATGATCTGTCGGATGTCGTGTCCGATATGCGCGAGCAGGTGATCGACGATATGATCGACGAATTCATGCCGCCAAAATCATATGCAGATCAATGGGATACAGAAGGTCTGCACGAAGCGGTCAAAGACAAGCTAACCATCGATGCGCCGGTTCAGGACTGGGCCGCCGAGGAAGGCGTGGATGACGAGCAAATCCGCGAACGTCTGATCAAGGCCGCCGATGAAATGATGGCGCAGAAGGCCGTGGCCTTTGGCCCGGAAAACATGCGCAACATCGAAAAGCAGGTTCTGCTGCAGACTATCGATGGCAAATGGCGCGAACATCTTTTGACGCTGGAACATCTGCGCTCGGTCGTGGGTTTCCGTGGCTATGCACAGCGCGATCCGCTGAACGAGTACAAGAACGAAAGCTTCCAGCTTTTCGAAGGGATGCTAGATTCCTTGCGCGAAACCGTCACTCAGCAATTGTCGCGCGTGCGCCCGCTGAGCGAAGAAGAACAGAAGGAAATGCTCGCGCAGATGGCGGCGCAACAGGCACAGGCGCAGAAAGCTGTGGATCAAGCTGCCGGGAATGCTGAGGCGATCGCCGAAGCCGAAGCGTCTGGTGACAGTCGTCCGGGTTTTGTCGAGGATGATCCTTCGACTTGGGGTAACCCGTCACGCAATGATCCTTGCCCCTGTGGCTCGGGGAAAAAATTCAAACATTGCCACGGCAGGTTGACTTGACGTCACCTGCTTTCCACCACAATGAGTCCGCCTCACGGCCACATATTGGCCTTGATTGGGAAGCAAATTGCGACTCGCTCCTTCAACTGGGGAGGGTGTCTTGTTTGTCATTAAGAACTACGTGACCACGGGCGGAACCGTTGCCTGCGCTCTGGCCATTGGATATTTGATGCAAAGCGGATCGGCGCAGCAACCCAATGCTGAGCCGAGCGGTGAACGCGTCGCTTCGATCTCGGAGCAGGACTCGGACCTGACCGGACTGGAAAGCGTTGTCCTGACCTCTTCTTCCCCGACAGAAGCGCGTCCCAAGGATCTATCTCAATCCACGCGCCCGGCGCAAGAAACCAGCCGTTTGCCTTCGAATTGCGATATGAGCGCGCGCGCCATGGCTGTGCCCGGCGCCAACGTACGGCTGCGGGTCAAGGCCCCCTGCCACGCCAATGAGATCATTGAGGTTCATCACAACGGGCTGGTTTTCAGCACCGAGACCGATGCGCTTGGCGGCTTGAACCTGACCATCCCGGCGCTGTCGGAATACGCTATTTTCCTGATCTCGCTGCCGGATGAGAAAGGCACCGTTGCGACGACGCATGTGCCCGAGATCAACAGCTTCAACCGGGTTGCCTTGCAGTGGCAGGGCGAAACCGATCTGCAGCTTCATGCGCTGGAATTCGGCGCAGGTTACGGGGAAGAAGGCCACGTGTGGTCCGGGTCCCAGACCGGCGGCGCGGGCTCGGTGATCCATCTGGGTCAGGGTGGTTCGGACGTCGCGCGCAATATCGAGGTTTATTCATACCCCATCGAGACCGCAACCGAGGCCGGAAGTATCACTCTGTCGGTTGAAACTGAGGTCACCGAAGCAAATTGCGGCAAGCCCCTAAGCGTGCAATCGTTGGAATGGCGCGCGGAACGGCTACGCTCACGCGACCTGTCGCTGGATATGCCCGGTTGTGAGGCAGCTGGCGATTTTCTGGTGTTGAATAATCTGTTCTCAGACCTGACAATCGCTGCCAAATAAGCAGCAGGCAAATCTACGGTTTCCAATGAACATTCTTCGTGCGGCGTTCGCCGCGCTTTTTGCCTTATCCTTGGCACAAAGCGTATTCGCGCAGGACATCACTTTGACCTCGCATGACGGCAAGGTAGAAGTGGTCGGCACCCTTCTTGGTTACGACGGTGAATTCTACCGTGTCGATACGCAATTCGGAGAGCTGACGGTCGATGGATCGGGGGTCACCTGCGACGGCCCAGCCTGCCCCAACCTGACGGATTTTGTGGCCGAAGTTCGTTTCTCTGGCTCATCAGTGATCGCCGAGACACTGCTGCCCGCCCTTGCACAGGGCTTTGCCATCGAGGAAGGGTTAACCCTGTCACAGCCCGAGGGCACCGGAGACCTGCGGATCTACGCTCTGAATCACCCTGATCGGCAGGCGCCTTTGGCGAGGTTCATATTTCGTACAACGGATACGGCTGACGGCTTTATCGATCTAGTTGATAACACCACAGATGTCGTGTTGGCGCAGCGGGAAATTCGATCAGACGAACTGGAGTTGACCAAAGCCGCTGGGCTCGGAGATCTGACGCAAACCCGCCGGTCGCGCGTCTTGGCTCTGGATGCAATCGTGCCAATCGTGTCGGCCGACAATCCCGTGCGCCAGATATCGCTTGCTGATCTGGTGAAGGTTTTCACCGCCGAGGTCGCAAATTGGGGCGATCTCGGTGGGCCTGATGCGCCGATCTCTCTGCATCTGCCAAAGGTCGGTTCCGGGCTGGATCAGGCGGTCGAGGATTTGCTGTTAGCACCTGCCAACGCACATATGACCGCTCAGGTCACGCGCCACGATCGAAACAGCAATCTGGTGCGCACGGTCTCGAACGACCCGTTCGCGCTCGGCGTCGCCAGTCTTGCCGAGGCCGGGACTGTGCGCGCCCTGCCTCTGACCGGTGGGTGCGGACATGCCCTGTCGGCAACACGGCAATCGGTCAAGACCGAAGATTATCCGCTGACCTCACCCATGTTTTTCTATTTGCCGCAACGACGATTGCCCAAAGTCGCGCGACAGTTTTTGGCCTATACCCAAAGCAGCGCCGCACAGATGGTCATCCGGCAAGCCGGATTTGTCGATCAATCCCTTGAAACAATCCAGGTTGGGCTGCAAGGCGATCGGCTGGCCAATGCGATCAGCACCGGTGGAGCTGAGGTCGGGTTGGAAGAGTTGCAGCGCATGATCGAAACCCTCCGTCCACTTTCGCGGCTATCTTTGTCCTTTCGGTTCGAACCGGGGTCTTCGCGGCCCGATGCTCAGTCCCGGTCAAACATCTTGAACCTTGCGCAAGCTTTGGAAAGCGGAACGTTGGAGGCGCGTCAATTGATCTTTGTTGGGTTTAGTGACGGCGAGGGCGCGGCGGTCGCCAATTCACGTATTGCCCTGCAGCGAGCCAAAACCGTCCGAAACGCAGTGCTGGCATCGGTCGAAACCAGCCTCCCCGACAGCATCGAAATCAGTGTCGAGGGCTTTGGCGAGGCCATGCCGATGGCCTGCGACGACACCGAATGGGGCCGTAAGGTGAATCGTCGGGTCGAAGTTTGGATCCGATAACCCTTACAAATAGCCTTGCGAGCGGAAACTCAGTTCAGCCGATTTCCCGATGATCAGGTGATCATGCAAAGTCAGCCCAAGGGCGGAACACGCATCCTGAATCCGGTTGGTCATATCGATATCCGACTGCGACGGCGTCGGATCACCGGATGGATGATTGTGGACCAGGATCAGAGCCGAGGCATTGAGTTCCAACGCCCGCTTCGCGACCTCTCGCGGATAGACCGGCACATGATCCACCGTGCCTTTGGCCTGCTCTTCATCCGCAATCAGCACATTCTTGCGATCTAGGTAAAACACACGAAACTGCTCGATCTCGCGGTGCGCCATCGTGGTGTGACAATAGTCCAGAAGCGCATCCCATCCCGAGATCACATGCCGTTGCATCACCCGGGCACGCGCCATGCGATGGGCACAGGCCTCAAGGATTTTCAGATCGGTAATCACCGTGTCCCCAACGCCTTTGATCTGACGCAGCCGTTCCTCGGGTGCCGTCAACACACGATTGAAATCACCAAACGCATCCATCAGCGCGCGCGCCAGCGGTTTCACATCCTGACGCGGGATGGATCGGAACAGAGCAAGTTCCAGCAGTTCATAATCCGGCATCGCTGCTGATCCGCCAGACATGAACCTTTCGCGCAGCCGCTTGCGATGGTCTTTGATGTAGGAGGGTAACCGACCAACGGGCAGCGGCTGCGCCGGTGCTTCATCCGTATCGAACAGCATGGGGGCTTCGGCAAAGGCGTCTTGGGTCATAACACCACTCTGACGCAGAATCGGTTTCCGAAAAGTTAACGCGCCTTATCCCTGCCTGCCGCATCGGCAACACACGGATCCCCTGCTTCATCTGGCCATAAATATCTCGGGGGGGTCGCCCAAAGGGCGATGGGGGGCAGAGCCCCCCTGCTTAACCGTTTAACCCTTCATGCCATCCCAGAAGGACTTTACAGAAGAAAAAAAGCTTTTAGATTCCGGATGGTTATCCTCACCCAAATCGTCAAACTCACGCAGAAGTTCTTTCTGACGACTGGTCAGATTGACCGGAGTTTCCACGGCAAGTTCGATGAACATATCCCCGATGCCTCCGCCGCGCAGGGCGGGCATGCCTTTGCTACGCAGACGCATCTGGCGTCCCGACTGGCTGCCAGCAGGAATCTGAACACGACCGCGACCACCGTCGATGGTCGGCACCTCGATCGAACCGCCAAGTGCTGCCTTGGCCATGCTGACTGGCACACGGCAATAGAGGTTCACGCTGTCACGTTCGAACAGCTTGTGCTCGGAAACTTCGACAAAAATATAGAGGTCACCGGGAGGACCACCACGCATTCCAGCCTCACCCTCACCGGCCAGACGAATCCGGGTGCCGGTCTCGACACCGGCAGGGATGTTCACGGACAATGCGCGATCTTTTTCAACGCGTCCCGCACCTTGGCACGACTTACAAGGGTTCTTAATGATCTGACCCAAACCAGAGCAGGTCGGGCAGGTGCGCTCAACCGTGAAAAAGCCCTGTTGCGCGCGAACCTTGCCCATGCCGGAACAAGTCGGACATGCAGTAGGTTCAACACCACCTTCGGCACCAGTTCCCTCGCAAGAGGAACAGGCCACAGCCGTAGGAACGTTTATGGTTTTCTGCAGGCCTGCATAAGCCTCTTCCAGCGTGACCCGCAGGTTATAGCGCAGGTCTGAACCGCGTGCAGCGCGACGGCCCCCGCCTGCCCCACGCTGGCCACCCATGAAGTCGCCGAACAGGTCGTCGAACACGTCAGAGAACGCGCTGGAGAAATCGCCCTGACCGAAGCCGCCACCGGGACGGCCGCCGCCACCGCCCATGCCGTTTTCAAACGCGGCGTGACCAAAGCGGTCATAAGCGGCTTTCTTGTCAGCATCGCGCAGAACATCGTAAGCCTCGTTGGCCTCTTTGAACTGCGCTTCGGCATCGGGGTTGTCCTTGTTGCGATCGGGATGCAGCTGTTTGGCTTTCGAGCGAAAGCCTTTTTTGATCTCATCCGCAGAAGCGCCCTTGGACACGCCGAGCACTTCGTAATAGTCGCGTTTGGACATCAGTATTTCCTTCTGCCTCAACGTAATCGGGCCGGCCCGGCAACCGGACCGGCCCAAATTGGCCCGGTTACCCGTTAGTTACGCTTGTCGTCGTCCAGATCTTCGAACTCGGCGTCGACAATGTCATCGTCACCCGGCGCGGCATCTGCGGCTGCGGGCTCATCTTCGCCCTCTTCCGCCTGCGCCTTATAGATCGCCTCACCCAGTTTCATGGCCGCTTCGGTCACGTTCTGGATGCCCGACTTGATCTTGTCGGCATTGTCCGTTTCCAGCTCATCCTTGAGCGCGGCAACAGCCAGTTCGATCGCTTCGACGGTCGACGGGTCGACCTTGTCGCCATGTTCCTCGATCGATTTCTCGGTCGCGTGGACAAGGCTTTCGGCCTGGTTCTTGGCTTCGACCAGCTCTTTGCGGGCCTTGTCCGCCTCGGCGTTCTCCTCGGCATCCTTGACCATCTTGTCGATATCTTCGTCCGACAGACCGCCCGAGGCCTGGATGGTGATCTTCTGCTCTTTGCCAGTGCCTTTGTCCTTGGCCGAAACCGAGACAATGCCGTTGGCGTCGATGTCAAAAGTCACCTCGATCTGAGGCATGCCGCGCGGTGCGGGCGGGATCTCTTCCAGATTGAACTGACCCAGGATCTTGTTGTCCGCAGCCATTTCGCGCTCACCCTGGAAACAGCGGATGGTCACGGCGTTCTGGTTGTCCTCGGCGGTCGAGAAGACCTGAGACTTCTTGGTCGGAATGGTCGTGTTGCGGTCGATCAGACGGGTGAACACGCCACCCAGCGTCTCGATGCCCAAGCTGAGCGGGGTCACGTCCAGCAGAACCACGTCTTTGACGTCGCCCTGCAGAACGCCGGCCTGAATGGCGGCGCCCATGGCAACAACTTCGTCCGGGTTCACACCTTTGTGCGGCTCCTTACCGAAGAACTTGGTGACCTCTTCGATCACTTTCGGCATCCGGGTCATACCACCGACCAGAACAACCTCATCCACGTCGCCAGCCGACAGGCCCGCGTCTTTCAGGGCAGCCTGGCAAGGCTTCATCGACTTCTTGATCAGGTCGCCAACCAGCGATTCCAGCTTGGCGCGGGTCAGTTTCATGACCATGTGCAGCGGCTGACCGTTCGAACCCATCGAGATGAACGGCTGGTTGATTTCGGTCTGCGAGGTCGAGGATAGCTCGATCTTGGCTTTTTCAGCGGCTTCTTTCAGACGCTGCAGGGCCATCTTGTCGGCAGACAGGTCGACACCGTGTTCCTTTTTGAACTCATCCGCCAGGTAGTTGACGATGCGCATGTCAAAGTCTTCACCACCCAGGAAGGTATCGCCGTTGGTCGACTTCACCTCGAACAGGCCGTCGTCGATTTCCAGAATGGTTACGTCGAAAGTACCACCACCAAGGTCATAAACCGCGATGGTTTGGGTTTCTTCCTTGTCCAGACCATAGGCCAGAGCAGCCGCTGTCGGCTCGTTGATGATCCGCAGCACTTCCAGACCGGCAATTTTACCGGCGTCTTTGGTGGCCTGACGCTGAGCATCGTTGAAGTATGCCGGAACGGTGATGACTGCTTGCGTGACTTCCTCACCCAGATAGCTTTCTGCGGTTTCCTTCATCTTGCCCAGAGTGAAGGCCGAGATCTGGCTTGGGGAGTACTTTTCACCGCGGGCTTCAACCCACGCGTCGCCATTGCCGCCATCAACGATGGCGTAGGGCACCATTTTCTTGTCTTTTTCGACTTCTGCATCATCCACACGACGACCGATCAGACGCTTGACGCCAAAGATCGTGTTGTCGGGGTTGGTGACCGCCTGACGTTTTGCAGGCTGACCGACCAGACGCTCATCTTCTGTAAAAGCGACGATCGAGGGCGTGGTCCGCGCCCCTTCGGCGTTTTCGATGACCTTCGGCTGCGAGCCGTCCATGATGGCCACACACGAGTTGGTGGTACCGAGGTCAATCCCGATTACTTTTCCCATATTTTCAATCCCTTTCCATTCAAGGCGATGTCCCGAGGGTTGGACCCGTTGCGGCATCCTGCCCCCGATTGATGTGCGCGACAGCACTACACCATCGCGCGTCGAGGCGTATATAAGGGCGAGAACAGGGGCCTGCAAGCGTTCAGAAACGCAGGTTTTCGGGAATCTGTGGCCTTTTTGGCAAGGTTTTGGCAAGGTTTGGGGATTCTGGAATGGCGCGGCTGTTATTGCGCGGATTTGATATTCGGAAAGGCTATTTGGATGCGGCGGCGCAGTCGCATCTAGTTGACCTGCTAAGGCCGATTCTGAAAGTGGCACCGCTTTATCGGCCCGTGACGCCTTCGGGCAAGGAAATGTCAGTGCGCATGACCTCGGCCGGGGCGCTGGGATGGGTCACTGACCGGGCGGGCTATCGGTATCAGGGCACGCACCCAAAGGGCATGACATGGCCCGCGATTCCAGATGAGATTTTGACCATCTGGCAGGACCTGACCGGCGCGGATCGCCAGCCCGATTGCTGTCTGATCAACTATTACGGTGAAGGCGCCAAGATGGGCCTGCATCAGGACAAGGATGAGGCCGATTTCTCGTGGCCCGTGCTGTCGATTTCATTGGGCGATGACGCGCTGTTCCGTATCGGTAACACCACGCGGGGCGGCAAGACCGAGTCGATCTGGCTGAGCTCGGGCGATGTGGTGATCATGGACGGCCCGGCACGCTTGACCTATCACGGGGTTGATCGCATCCGGTTTGGATCATCCAAACTTTTGCCAAAGGGCGGACGCATCAACCTGACTTTGAGAGTCGCAACGTGAAACACAATCCAAATTCGGGATCAGCTTTTCAGGATAAAGTGTGCACCGCCAAGATCAGCGTCGCGCATCCCAGCTTTTCGAGACCTGCTTACGGGTATAGAACTCGCCCAGCAGGCCGATCATCGTCAGGATTATCCCGACCCAAAGCGCGTATTCCCAACTGGAGTTGCGGGGAAAGTAGTTTCGGAACACAAAACCACGGCATTGATCTATGATGTGAAACAGCGGGTTCCACGCAAACATAGTCAGCATGAACCCACCCAATGCGTTGCCGACGAACATCTTGCCAGAAAATATCATGTTCAGACGACGGTACATACTTGTCAGGATGCTTACTGTATTTGGAAACCAGGGCTTTAGCGCCAGAAACACAAGACCGACCGAGCATCCTACAAACCATGCCAGCAAAAGCATCCCAAAAGCACCGCCGGGCTCCTGAATTACAAGGGGCGAGACGGCTACGCTGTAGACGAACAGGATGACCAGGATCGAGACAAGCTGCGTGTACAGAATACCGAAGGCAGATGCTGACAACATCACCATCATGGTCATCGGCGAATGCAGTGTCATCGGATTGTTGCCGGATCCAACCCCGGCGATAGCAGCGACAGACTTGATATGCGTCAGGAACAGAAAAACTCCGGAGAGCAGGAACAAAACCATCTCGCCCCGGATTTTGGCCATGCCGGTCATTCGACCAATTAGCGTCATAAGTATATAAAACGCCGTCACCAGAAGAACGACCTGAACAATGTTTATCAGGATTGCGATCACCGCATTTGAATGCTGCGAGCGGATATTGCGGACCACCGCATGGAATATAAGCTCGGCGGTGGTGAAAACCCCGCCCAGCAACGACTGATTTCGCTTGTAGTGAAACACTCGAATACTCTTTCCTGCTGTGTCAGCCACAAATTGGCACGAAATTCTTGCTGTTCCGTATCCATCGCATCATAAGTCCGTGAGATGCCCTGATCAACAAACCACAGGAACGGAGCTTTTTTGTGACTTATGACGCGCTTATTCCCGTCATCCGGCGGCTGGCCTTGCAGGCAGGCGACAAGATCATGCAGATCTATGAAGCAGATGATTTCGACGTCAAGGTCAAGTCAGACTCAAGCCCGGTAACCGAGGCGGACGAGGCGGCGGATGCTTTGATCTCGGCCGGATTGCGCGAGGCTTTTCCAGATATCCTGCTGGTGACCGAGGAACAGGCGGCTTCGCATTCCGAAAAGGGTGAGACCTTTCTGATTGTTGATCCACTTGACGGCACCAAGGAATTCATAAATCGGCGCGGCGATTTTACCGTAAATATCGCTTTGGTCGAAAACGGCGTACCGACGCGTGGCGTGGTCTACGCCCCTGCACGCGGCCGGATGTTCTATACGCAAGCTGACGGGCAATCGGTTGAAGAAATCGGGGATCTGGACAAAGATCAGCCGGGTGCGTCAACGCCAATATCAGTCTCTAAACCGAACAATTCGGCGCTGATGATCGTTGCATCCAAGTCGCATCGGGATCAGGCGACCGAGGATTACATCAACAAATATCAGGTGCGCGACAGCAAAAGTGCCGGGTCGTCGCTGAAGTTCTGTCTGGTGGCGACTGGAGAGGCCGACCTCTACCCCCGTGTCGGACGCACCATGGAGTGGGACACCGCTGCGGGCCACGCGGTTCTGGCCGGTGCGGGCGGACATGTGGTGCGCTTTGACGACCATTCGCCGCTGACCTATGGCAAAGACGGCTATGCCAATCCATTTTTCATCGCCTATGCTCCGGGCGTTGAGCTGAAGGAAGCCTGATGTCAGTATTGATTGCCATTCCCGCGCGTTACGCTTCGACCCGCTATCCAGGCAAACCTCTGGTTCCGCTGACCGGGGCAAACGGAACCAGCATGACTTTGATCGAACGATCCTGGCGCGCTGCGATTTCCGTGTCAGGCGTAGATCGCGTGGTTGTAGCAACCGACGATGACCGTATCCGCGAAGCCTCAGAGGGGTTCGGTGCCGAGGTGGTGATGACTTCAGACACCTGCCGCAACGGTACCGAACGCTGCGCCGAGGCGCACTCGGCTCTGGGTGGCGGTTATGACATCGTCGTCAACCTGCAAGGGGATGCGCCTTTGACCCCGCATTGGTTTGTTGAAGACCTGATCTCGGGTCTGCGCAACGCGCCAGATGCGGGTGTGGCCACCCCCGTGCTGCGCTGTGACGGGGACGCACTGAACGGATTACTGAACGATCGCAAGCAAGGCCGGGTCGGGGGCACTACAGCGGTGTTCGGCAATGACCACAGCGCGCTTTACTTCTCGAAAGAAGTGATCCCTTTCACTGCCGAGACCTATGCCAGCAGTGACCCGACACCGGTATTCCACCATGTCGGAGTTTATGCCTATCGGCCTGACGCTCTGACTGCTTATCCGGGCTGGACCAGCGGTCCGCTGGAGACACTAGAAGGGTTGGAACAGCTGCGCTTCATGGAAAACGGCCGCAAGGTTCTGTGTGTCGAAGTTGAAGCCAAAGGTCGCCAGTTCTGGGAGCTGAACAACCCGCAGGACGTGGCCAAGATCGAAGAAATGATGGCCGCTATGGGGCTTGAATGACAAATATTCTGGTTACAGGTGGCGCAGGTTATGTCGGCTCTCATGCCTGCAAGGCACTGACAAGGGCAGGGTATACGCCCGTAACCTATGACAATCTTGTCACCGGATGGCAGGACGCGGTGAAATTCGGCCCTTTCGAGCAGGGCGACCTGCTGGACCGCGCCCGGCTGGACGAAGTGTTCGCCAAATACCAACCCGCCGCCGTGATACATTTCGCCGCCCTCAGTCAGGTCGGCGAAGCGATGGCTGAGCCCGGAACGTATTGGTCGAACAATGTCACCGGTTCGCTGACACTGATACAAGCGGCTGTGGATGCGGGATGTTTGAACTTTGTGTTCTCATCGACCTGCGCCACCTATGGCGAACATGACAACGTTGTGCTGGACGAGAGCACGCAACAGCAGCCATTGAATGCCTATGGTGCCTCGAAACGAGCGATCGAGGACATCTTACGTGATTTCCAAGCCGCATATGGCCTGAAGCACGTGATCTTCCGCTATTTCAACGTGGCCGGGGCCGACCCGGATGCCGAAGTTGGAGAGTTTCACCAACCAGAAACCCATCTGGTGCCGCTGATGCTGGACGCCATCGATGGCAAGCGGGGTGGCTTGACTGTATTCGGCACCGATTACGACACACCCGACGGCACCTGCATCCGCGATTATGTACACGTCTGTGATCTGGTCGATGCACATGTACTGGGGCTAAAGTGGCTAGAACAGGGCAAAGAAAGCCGCGTGTTCAATCTGGGCACCGGGTCGGGGTTTTCGGTGATGGAAGTCATCGAGCATTCCAAGGCCGTCACCAACCGCGCGGTGCCGTATAGCATCGGCCCGCGCCGGGCCGGGGATTGTACGCGTCTAGTTTCAGGCTCGGTCCGAGCCAAGGAAGAGCTGGGCTGGACACCAAAAAGATCAACGTTAGAGACGATGATCACGGATGCCTGGCGTTGGCATCAGAATGGCGGCTACACCAAGTGAGGCTTGAGGATCAGCCGCTAAGCTGGGTGCAGCGCTACAAGCTGCGCCTGAAACGCAAGCGGCTGTTGTGGCAATCCTTTCGCAGCCGCCATCAACTGAAGTCGTTGACTGACAACACGCAAAAGATCACACCCGGCGCCATTCTGGCCTTTACCACGCTGCGGAATGAGATCACCCGTCTGCCGTGGTTCTTTCACCATTATCGCACGCTGGGCATAGATCATTTTCTGATGGTGGATAATGGCAGCGATGACGGCTCAGTCCCGTATTTGCTCGAACAGCCGGATGTGTCGCTGTGGCGGACTACGGCAAGCTATCGCGCGTCCCGGTTCGGGTTGGATTGGCTGACTTGGCTGCAGTGGAAATTTGGGCACGACCACTGGACGTTGATGGTCGACGCCGATGAGTTGCTGATCTACGCCCATCACAACACCCATACGATGCGCGATTTAACTGCATGGCTGGACGCGCGCGGTCAAACCACGTTTGGGGCGATGATGCTGGATCTCTATCCCAAAGGTCGGCTGGGCAAGCAAAGTTATGATCCGCATTCCGATCCAACCGATTGCCTGAACTGGTTTGACCCCGGCCCCTATCGTGCCCAGCGCCAGAGGCCGATGGGCAACCTTTGGGTTCAGGGAGGCGTACGCGAGCGGGTGTTTTTTGCAGATCAGCCCCAAAAATCACCGACCCTGAACAAAATCCCTCTGACCCGGTGGTCACGGCATATGGCCTATGTGAATTCGTGCCATTCCGCGCTGCCCCGGTTCCTGAATTTTGAATATGACGGTCCGGGTGGGCAGACCGCCTCGGGCGTGTTGTTACACACGAAATTCCTGCCCGAGGTTGTCGACAAATCGCGGATCGAAAAACAGAGGCGGCAACATTTTCATGACCCCGATCGGTTCGACGCCTATTATGACGGGATCATCAGCGGGCCTGATCTTTGGACTTCTGACTCGGTCAAACTAGGTGATTGGCAACAGTTACAAGACCTTGGGCTCATAAACGCGGGCGGATTTCCTGCCACAGGGGGGAAGTAAACCGGATTTAAACCCGTTGCCTCACAAGGTGCAGAGATGTCATAAAACGTTAATGTCCGGCACCACTCAGGCCTCAGGCGGCCCCGGGCAGACGCGCGTATCAAAAAAGGTTGGGCAGCCGCGTGAGCCTTTTGGATTCCTATCGCATGAGATTGCGGCGCAAGCGCCGCCTGCTGCGTTGCCTACGTCGGCGTCGGGATCTGAAAGCGGTGCAAGATAACACCAACAAGATCAAAGAAAACGACATCTTGTTGATGAGCGTGATGCGGAACGAAAAGATCCGCCTTCCCTATTTCTTAGACTACTATCGAAAGCTTGGCATCAATCACTTCCTGTGCGTGGACAACAACAGCGATGACGGCACCCACGAATACCTGAGCAGCCAGCCGGACGTTTCGCTGTGGTGGACGGATGTAGGTTACAAGAATGCGACCTTTGGTCTGGATTGGTCCAACTACCTGCTGCGCCGCTATGCGCATAAGCACTGGGTTCTGACGGTCGATCCGGATGAATTCTTTATCTATCCTTTTTGCGATACCCGCCCGATCCGCGCCCTGACCGACTGGCTGGACGATACTGGTGTGCGCAGTTTCGGCACCATGCTGATCGACATGTATCCCGAAACCGGAATCATGGATGCGCCCTATCATGAGGGCCAGAACCCCTTTGAAGTCGCGCCTTGGTTCGATTCAGGCAACTTCATGATTACCCGCAACCCGACCTATGGGAATCTGTGGATTCAAGGCGGTGCACGCGCACGGGTTTTCTTTCAGAACAATCCCCTGAAGGCTCCGGCCCTGAACAAGATACCTCTTGTGAAATGGCACCGGCGCTACGCCTATGTCAGCTCAACCCACGCCTTGCTGCCGCGCGGGCTCAATCAGGTCTATGAAGAGCAGGGCGGTGAAAAAACCAGCGGAGCGCTGCTGCATGCAAAGCTGATCAATACGCTTGGGGAAAAAGCTAAAGAAGAGTTGCTGCGCGGACAGCACTATGCTGCGTCGGGCGAGTACAAGGCTTATGCCAAGCAGTTAGAGGATAATCCGGTTTTCTGGAACAAATGGTCCGAGAAATACATCAACTGGCGACAGATTGAGATCCTCGGCCTGATGTCCAAGGGGAACTGGGCATGAGCAGCTTGGGCATCGTAATGCTGGTGCACACCGCGCTGGATCGGGTTGAGCAGGTGGCGCGCCATTGGGCCGCCTCGGGCTGTCCTGTGGTCATTCATGTAGATCAGAAAGTCGGCGATCCGGCTTATTCCGATTTTGTCTCCGCTTGTTCGGATGAACCGCTTATTCTGTTTTCCGAACGCCATGTTTGTGAATGGGGCGGCTGGGGTATTGTCGCCGCATCACAATCCGCCGCATCGCTGATGTTGGAGAGGTTTCCGAACGTCCGGCATGTATATCTGTCCTCGGGCGCGTGTCTGCCGCTGCGCCCGGTCGCTGATCTGATCGACTATCTGGCCGACCGACCCCGTGTCGATTTCATCGAAAGCGCCACCACGCGCGACGTCAGCTGGACGATCGGCGGCCTGGACCTGGAGCGTTTCACCCTGCGGTTCCCCTTCTCATGGCGCAGGCAACGAAAACTGTTTGACAACTACGTGCGGTTGCAACGCGCCCTCGGTCTGCGCCGCAGAATTCCAGACGGTCTGGTGCCCCATATGGGCAGCCAGTGGTGGTGTCTGACCCGCCAAACCTTGTCGGCCATCCTTCAGGATCCAAAACGCGCCGAATATGATCGCTATTTCCGCCAGGTCTGGATTCCCGATGAAAGCTATTTTCAGACACTGGCACGGCTCTATTCCACCCATATCGAAAGCCGATCGCTGACCCTGTCGAAGTTCGACTATCAAGGTCGGCCGCACATGTTCTACGACGATCACCTACAATTGCTGCGCCGGTCCGACTGTTTCGTGGCGCGCAAAGTCTGGCACAGCGCTAGCCGGTTGTATCAGACCTTCCTGACCGACCAGGACAGCGCACTGACCCCGGCCGAGCCCAACCCCGGCAAGATCGACCGGGTGTTTTCCAAAGCGGTCGAGCGGCGCGTTCGCGGACGGGATGGTCTTTATATGCAAAGCCGTTTCCCCCGCGCGGCTACGGAACGCAGCCTGACAGCCTTTCCCTATTCGGTGTTTCAAGGCTTTACCGAGTTGTTCGAGGATTTCGAACCTTGGCTGACAAACGCCATCGGCGGGCGGGTGCATGGGCACCTGTTCGGTCCCGAACGGGCGCAATTTGCCGAAGATGAGACGATCATCAACGGTGCGCTCAGCGATTGCGCCACGCTACGCGACTATAACCCCTCGGCCTTTCTGTCGAACCTCATCTGGAATACACGAGGCGAGCGTCAGTGCTTTCAATTCGGGCCAACGGATATTCAGAAAATCAATGAATTCCTGACGCAAGACCAGAATGCACATATTGCGGTCATCTCGGGGGCCTGGGCGGTTCCATTGTTCCGTTCGAACCTGAATTTTGCCGATATCCGGTGCGAAGCTGCCCGCCTACAACAGATCGAAAGCAAACAGCTCAAGCTGCTGGATGCCGCTCGGGCAAAGACGCGCATTCGAATATGGACAATGGCAGAGTTTGTGGAATCCCCCATGGAACAACTGCAGACCGTTCTGGAGGACATGGGCGCGCCCAAACCCACGCATCTGACCGAGGCACCGACGATGGTCGATCTGACCGGGTTCGGAAAGTTCCTGCAAAACCTCAAGAACCAAGGGATGCATCCCTATCTGATGGGGGATTTCCCTGTGAATGACGTGTTTGGCGCACAGTCCAAATCGTTCAAGAAGCCCTATTTGGTGCAGTAACATAAAATGACCCGCCGCTTCGATTATTTCATCGTTCTGGCCGATATGCGGACCGGTTCGAACCTGCTTGAATTGCAGCTGAACACGCTGGATGGCGTCACGTGTCACGGAGAAGCGTTTAACCCCTATTTCGTCGGCCTGCCAAAACTGGACAGCGTTCTGGGCTTTACCCTGGAAGATCGTGAACGCGACCCGATGGCGCTGATCGACGCCATCCGAAACGCGCCGGGCGAGATGAACGGCTTTCGCTTTTTCAGCGACCACGATGCGCGGGCGCTGCCACCGGCGCTGGATGATCCGCGCTGCGCCAAAATCATTCTGATGCGCAACCCTCTGGATAGCTACATATCGTGGAAAATCGCCTTGGAAACAAAGCAGTGGCGGTTGGTGAACATCAAGCAACGTCGGGAGGCGCAAATCACCTTCGATGCCGAAGAATTCGCCGAACAGCTCGACCAGCGGCAAGCATTTCAACAAACAGTGCTCAAACATCTGCAGACCACCGGGCAAACACCGTTCTATATCGACTATGACGATCTAACAGATTTGGACGTTCTGAACGGCCTTGCCGCGTGGCTTAGCGTCAGCGCACGTCTTAAGGAGCTGAACCAGCATCTCAAACGTCAAAACCCGGCGCCTGCCCTGTCGAAAGTGACCAATCCGGATGATATGGAGCTGGCCCTGTCGCAACGTGACCGCTTCAAGCTACACCATATCCCAAGTTACGAGCCGCACCGCGGGCCGGCTGTTTCGCGCTATGTGGGTGCTGCGCAAACTTCGCTGATGTACCTTCCGGTGCGCGGCGGCCCCGAGGCTGAAGTGGTGCAGTGGATTGCCGATCTGGACGGGGTGTCACAAGCCGACCTGATCACCGGCCGCAATCAAAAACAGACCCGTCAATGGATGCAGGATCATCCCGGTCACCGCAAATTCACGGTGCTGCGCCATCCGCTGGCGCGCGCGCATGCTGTGTTCTGCGACCGTATTCTGCACACAGGCCCCGGCGCATATGTCAGCATTCGCAATATGCTGAGCCGACGGTACAAGGTGCCGCTGCCTGCCAAGGGAGATCTAAGCAACTATACGCGCGATCAGCATTCCGAGGCGTTCGCGGCCTTTCTGGGCATGCTGCGCAGTATTCTGGCGGGCCAGACCCCGATCCGCGTGGATGGGGAATGGTGTGGACAAGCGCAAACGCTAGAGGGCATGGCCGGTTTCACCATGCCCGACCTGATCCTGCGCGAGGATGAGATGGCAACCGCCCTGCCCGATCTTGCCCACAAAGTAGGGCACACAGCCGCGCCAACCCCGAACAAGGCCAAGCCGGACGCGCCGTTTTCACTGGATCAGATTTACGACGCACAGCTTGAAGCGCTGGCGCAAGAAGCCTACCAGCGCGACTATACAGTTTTTGGATTTGGTGATTGGAAACCGCTTTGAACCTTGCTTAGGGACGCAGAGTAATCACGGTTCCTTCATTCACCATGGCGTAGATCTCTTCGATCTCATCATTCTTGACCGCAATACAACCTGCCGTCCAATCCGGGGTCTTCTTCGCCCGCTTGAACTCGGATCGCAGATTGGGTTGTCCGTGAATGAAGATGTCGCCGCCCGGATCAACACCTGCGGCCTTGGCTTTAGCCAAGTCTTCCGAATTGGGATACGATATACCCAACGATAGATGATACCTGCTGCGCGGATTGCGGCGGTCGATCAGATAGGTACCCTCGGGCGTACGGCCATCGCCTTTTTTGTTTTTCGTGCCGGTGGGCGCAAATCCTAGATCGATATCATACTCCCGCAAAATCTGCTCGTTATGGAGCAAATACAGCTTGCGTGCACCTTTGTTGATGACCATCGAGGTCACCTCGGGCCCGCGATAAGAAAGAAATCTGGGTTTGGCTGAGGCACACGCTGAAAGGCTCAGCGTTGCCATTGCGCCCATTCCGAATGCTCGACGATCCATTATTTTCACTGCCTGATGCTCTTTTTTGTCGATTATTATGCCAGATTTTCGCGAAACTTAAATCACTTTTTGCTGTTCGACTGTTCCGTCAGGCGGCGTTCGATCGATTCCAGCCTTTCAAGAACCTCATCACGATATGCATCGGTCTTGACCTCATCCTCGGCATGGTGGGCATCCTGCATCGAGTTCACGATGAGACCGACCAGCAAGTTCACCACCGCAAAGGTGGTCACCATGATGAAGGGAACAAAGAAAAGCCAAGCGTAGGGATACACCTCCATCACAGGGCGGACAATGCCCATGGACCAGCTTTCCAGCGTCATGATCTGGAACAGCGTATAGGCCGACAGACCCAGATCGCCGAACCAATCGGGGAACGTGCCCGAGAAAAGTTTGGTTGAGATCACAGCGCCGATGTAAAACAGGATCGCCATCAGCAGGAACACGCTGGCCATGCCCGGCAGGGCTGAGATGAAGCCTTCGACCACTCGGCGCAGGCGCGGCGCGACCGAGATGACGCGCAGCACCCGGAGGATACGCAGTGCCCGCAGAACTGAAAGCGCCCCTGCACTGGGAACTAGGGCGACGCCCACGATCACGAAATCAAACACATTCCAGCCGCTGGTGAAGAACCGGCGCCCTGTGGCGATCAGTTTCATGACGATTTCGATGACGAATATGGAAAGGCACAGCTTGTCCAGCGTCACGATCAGCGGGCCCGCTGCGTCCATCAGCGTAGGCGATGTCTCCATCCCCAGCAGTACCGCGTTGAACAGGATCACACCGGTGATGAATTTCCCGAAAGCCGGTGCTTCGATGATGGGCAGCAGTCGTTGGGCGATCACCATGCGGGCGGTCCTTATCTCAGGGTTATTTGTTCAAAATGAACCGAGCAGCAAGTTCGGTGTGTGACGACCATCGAAATTGGTCAACCACCTGTACCCATTCAAGGGCATATCCGGCGTTAACCAGCATTTTTGCGTCACGGGCAAAGGTGATCGGGTTGCACGAGACATAAGCAACCACCGGGCGCATGGCCTGCGCCAGCTCGGCCACCTGCGCCTCGGCCCCAGCACGCGGCGGGTCAAGCACAACGGCGTCGAATTTCTTGAGTTCATCGGGCATGAGCGGGCGGCGGAACAGGTCTCGGGCCTCGGCTGTGACCTGTTTCAAGCCTTGCGCCTTGCGCCAGCCCTGATCCAAGGCCTTCGTCATCTCGGCCTCACCTTCGACTGCATGAACTTCAGCTGTCTGTGCCAGCGACAGCGAGAATGTCCCGCATCCGGCGAACAGATCGACAATCCGCTTTGCCCCCGACGTAGCATCTGAAACAGCCTGTAATAGAGCCTGTTCTCCGTCTTTTGTGGCTTGTAAAAACGCTCCGGGCGGTGGGGTGACGCCAGCGGTTCCAAAGCGTTGGATCGGAGGCTCACGCATGGCGATAACCTCATCATCCCAACTAAGCCGGGCAAGGCCGTGATGCTCGGTCGCTTGCGCGAGCGCCAGCTCCAACGGTCCATCAAGCGGTTTGCCGCCCTTGACCGCAACATCCAAACCGCCTTCGGACAGGGTCAGCGTTACTGCCAACACACCTTTCCGACTGCCACCCAACAACGCCAAGGCTTCGGCCACCGGGATGGCAGCAATCAAGGTTGGGTGCAGCAAATGGCAATCCGGGATTTCGGTAATCGTGTCAGAAGCGCGACCATGAAACCCGGCCAGCGTACCCTTCTTGGTGCGCCGCACGGCGATGGTGGCCCGACGGCGGGATCGATCAGGCGAAGTGTGAATGGGCCGCATCGGGGCATCGAGCCCCTGCGCGGCCAACGCGTTGCGCACAACCTCAATTTTCCACTCGGCGACAAAATTATCGGTCGCATGTTGCAACTGGCAGCCGCCGCAGGCCTTGTAATGACGGCATGGTGCCTTGACCCGCTGATCCGAGGGTGTTTCGACGCGAATATCGTTCAGAAACTGACCCAGCAACGTACCGCTGACCACTTCACCCGGCAGAGTGCGTGGCGCATAGATCGGACCATCGGCGATTCCGTCGCCCTGATGTCCAAGGCGGATTATTGTGTATTGCTGCGTCATGGAGGCCTGATAACTGGGGTTTGAGCGCAACAAAACCCTTTATTCTGCAGCCTCGGCCTGAATGAAGCCGCCCGATTGGCGATGCCAGAACCGGGCGTACAACCCGCCACGCTCCAGCAGAGCCTCGTGCGTCCCGCTTTCAACGATGTGACCGTGGTCCAGAACAATAATCCGATCCATCTCGCTAAGCGTGGACAGGCGGTGGGCAATAGCCAGCACGGTCTTGCCCTGCATCACCCGGTGCAGTGCCATCTGAATCGCTGCCTCGACCTCGGAATCCAATGCCGACGTCGCCTCGTCCAGAACCAATATCGGTGCGTCTTTCAGGATAGCGCGAGCCAGGGCGATCCGCTGTCGTTGCCCGCCGCTCAGCTTCACGCCGCGTTCGCCCAGATGCGCGTCATAGCCCTTGCGTCCTTGCGCATCCTCTAGACCGAGTATGAATTCATGCGCCTCGGCTTTGGTCGCGGCCTCTATCAGCTCATCTTCAGTCGCGTCAGGACGACCATAGAGGATGTTCTCGCGCGCCGAACGATTGAACATCGCGGTTTCCTGCGTGACCATCCCAATCTGTTGCCGCAGGCTGTCCTGAGTCACGTGAGAGACATTCTGCCCGTCGATGGCAATAACGCCATGTTCCCCGTCATAGAGCCTTAGCAAAAGTGAAACCAAAGTGGATTTCCCCGCACCTGAGGCCCCGACTATGCCCAGCTTTTCACCCGGTGCGGCAGTGAAATTAAGATTAGCAACACCACCGATATCGCGGCCATAGGCAAAGCTGACGCTGTCAAAGGCAATCTCGCCCTCTGAGACCACAAGTGTCGATGCGTTCGGAGCATCCTCGACCCGAACGCGCTTGGTCAGAGTATGCATACCGTTTTCAATCTCACCGACATTTGCGTAAAGACCCATCAGTGTGAAACTGACCCAGCCGGTCATTTGCGAGATGCGTATCGCCACAGCCCCGGCCGCCACGATGTCCCCGGCCGTCGCGATGCCCGCCTGCCACAACCACAGTGTCGCGCCGATCAACAGGACCGGCAGCACCCCCGCCAGAGTCATTAGGATGAACCGGAAACTGGCCGATAGCTTGCCGAATTCCAGCGACCGTTCACGCAGGTCGACCATGGAATTTCGGGCGGTATGATCTTCGAACTCGGAATGGGCAAACAGCTTGACGGTTTTGATGTTGGTGATCGTATCGACCACCTGCCCCGATACCATCGCCCGCGCCCCCGCCCGCGCGGCAGAGCGTACGCGGATGCGTGGAAGATACCAGCGCACTAGCAGGAAATAGACAACAAGCCAGGCAACAAATGGCAGCATCACAAGCGGGTGAATAGACCCTAATAAAAGCAATGAGCCTGCAAGTGAGGCAATAGCGAAGACAATAGCGCTGATTGTTTCGGACACCACTTGCGTCATGGCGTTCGATGTCTGCATCTGTTTTTGGGCGATACGTCCGGCGAAATCGTCATCGAAATAGGTCACCGACTGGCCCAGCGTCCAGCGGTTCAGTTTTGCCAAAACCAATGGCGCGATGTTGGGCATGACGATGTAGTTATTTGCCACCGACGACAGGCCGAACAGTGCGGGGCGTAGAAGCATGAAGAATGCGACAGCACCCAAAATGATCGCGAGATTGCCGCCGGTCAGAAACGCCTCGGGGCTGCTGTTGGTGGTCAGATCAATGACGCGGCCCAAGACCCAGGCGGTGCCAGCTTCCATCGCACCCGCGATCGCCGAGAAGGCTGCTGCGACGAACAGCATCGGCCAGGCGCCGGACAAGCTCCAACGGATGAACGCCCCCAGCGTTTGCGGCGGGGGCGTTTCTGTATCTTTGAACGGTTGGATGAGGTCGGCAATCCTCATTCAGCGGCCTCCGGGTTCAGGAAGCCTCCAGATTGCCGCGCCCAGAACTGGGCGTAAAGCCCTCCTTGCGCCAATAGATCGGAATGGCCGCCTTGTTCAACGATCCGGCCGCCATCCATCACCAGGATGCGATCCATCTGTGCAATCGTGCTGAGCCGGTGCGCGATGGCGATCACGGTCTTGCCTTGCATCATGCCGTAGAGTGTTTCCTGTATCGAGGCTTCGACTTCGGAATCTAGGGCAGATGTCGCCTCGTCCAATAGCAAAATCGGCGCGTCTTTCAGGATCACCCGCGCCAGCGTTACACGCTGCCGCTGACCGCCCGACAGTTTCACGCCCCGCTCGCCCACATGCGCATCATAGCCAGTGCGGCCCTCCGGGTCTTGCAGATCGAGGATGAACTCATGCGCTTCGGCCTGTTTCGCAGCGGCAATCATCTGTTCTTCGGTCGCATCAGGCCGACCATAGAGGATATTGGCCCGAACCGAGCGGTGCAACAGAGCACTGTCCTGCTGAACCATGCCAATATGGCTGCGCAAACTGTCCTGCGTGACCTTCGAGATATCCTGGCCATCGATCAGGATCGCACCCTTCTCGACGTCGTAAAACCGCAAAAGCAGCTTTACTAGGGTCGATTTTCCGGCACCTGAGCGACCGATCAGGCCGATCTTTTCGCCTGGCCGGATGGTCAAGTTGACGTGATCCAAACCACCGGTTTCCCGTCCATAGTGATGAGACAGATCGCGTATTTCGATCTGGCCATTACCCAGCCGCAAAGGTTTCGCATTAGGTTCGTCCAACAGATCGATGGGCTGCGCGATGGTCTGCATACCCTCGGCAACGATACCCAATTCGCGAAAGAAGCTGGTCAGCGCCCACATGATCCACCCGGTCATGGCATTCAGCCGCAGCGTCAAGGCTGTGGCGGCGGCCACCACACCGACCGTTGCGCTACCTTGCGTCCAAAGCAAGATCGCCCAACCAACGACTCCCACGATCAGCACACCGTTCAATGCAACCAGCGCGGCATCCATAATGGTGAAAATCCGCATCTCGATCTGGAAAGTGCGGCGGGTTTCCGCAATCGCCTCGCGCGCATAGTCCTGTTCCTGAGTGTCATGGGCAAACATCTTGATGGAGTGGATGTTGGTATAGCTATCCACCACCCGGCCCGTCACGGTCGAGCGTGCATCCGACGCCGCCTGCGACGCCGGGCCGACCCGCTTAACGGTCCAGCGCACCAACGCACCGTAAAACACCAGCCAGATCAGCAATGGCAGCAACAGCCGTGGATCAGCCGCCATAAGCAGAATGGCCGCACCGATCATGTAGGCGATCGAGAACGAGATCGCGTCAAAGACTTGAAAGACCACCTCACCCGCGGCGGGCGGGGTCTGAACAACCCGGTTTGCGATGCGCCCGGCAAAGTCATTCTCGAACCAGCCAACCGATTGACGCAGAACATGTTTATGCGCCCGCCAACGGATCAGAGTGCCAAAGTTCGGCAGGATTGTGTTGTTGAGCAGCAAGACGTCAACAAGCTGAAGGATGGGACGAATAAACAGGATCAAGGCGGCAACCACGACCAATTCAGTCCCGTGCGCCTGCCAGAATTCAGCAGGAGAACTGCCCAACAGGTCCACAACGCGACCCATATAAAAGATCAGCCCGACCTCGACAGCAGCAACGACCACGGACATCAGCGCGGCCAATACAAAAACGCGTTTGAAAGGCTGCGAGTATCCCAGCATGAAAGGCCACAGCCGCGTCGGTGGCTTGTCAACCTGTTCATAGGCAACAAAAGGGTCAATGAGATTTTCGAAGTAGCGAAACATGGAGAGTGCTCCGATTGAGCAGAAAATAGGTCATGCGAAGAAAGATGGCGCCAGAACACCACCCCTACGGGTCAAAGTGTTCCGGGCTTTAGCCGAACCAGATCCCGTAATACATTCGCATTCCTCCCTCCATATGAGTCAGGCGCACCCTGCCAAATCAAATCGGGTTTGTCATCCCTTTTTGAGACTTCAAATCAGTCGGCCAGCAATTCTTCGCGGCTAAGCGCGAAATCCGACGCGATCCAACGCGTCTCAAGCTCGGCCAGTTTTGCGCCCAGCGCGGGGCCCGAGAAGGCGGGGATCAAATCCGCCGCCTTGATCGGGAAACTGGCCGCGGACCCTTTTTGCAAAGCTCGGTTCAGGTCATCGGACCAAGGCTGTTCAAGAAATGCATGACGCAAAAGTGTCTCGTGCAATCCGCCTTCCGACCCATAGCGATAACCCAATTCTGCGACACTGGTCGTCGCCATCGCTTCGTCGCGCATCCGAGCCAGACGCTGCAGTTGCGCGCGGCTGAGACGCAGGGTTTTGGCCACTTCGGGCGACGCAATCGCTGCCAAACGACGAATCGCTTCGGGCGCTGCATGGGCGTCTTGTTCCAGCTGAATCAGGATCGGCAGTGCCCGGTCATCAGCCCCGGGTAAGAGCTGCGCCAAAACGCCAGTGACGCGCATGGCGGCAACCGACGGCGCGGGGTCAGGCGCAGCGAGCAGTTTAAGCATCTCTGCCCCGACCCGTTCGCGCGAAAGTGTCTCTAACCCGTCCAAATTTGCAGCTATTGCATCCAGTGCAGCGGGGTTAAAGCCACCATCCACATCCCCGTACCAAGCATGAAACCTGAAATATCTGAGCGACCTTAGGTAGTCTTCTTGGATGCGATCACTGGCCTCCCCGATGAACCGTACGCGACGCGCCTGTAGATCCGGCAAACCGTTCAGCGGATCAAGGATTGTGCCGTCAGGTTTGGCATAAAGCGCGTTCATGGTGAAATCACGGCGCGCAGCGTCTTCTTCGACCTTGCTGGAAAAGGCGACGACAGCACGCCGACCATCCGTTTCGACGTCACGGCGAAACGTCGTGACCTCGTGCGGGATACCTTTGCTGACAATCGTCACGGTGCCATGGTCTATCCCTGTTGGTATCGGCTTCAGCCCAGCTTTCTGCGCCAGTTCCACGACGTGTTCAGGCCTAGCGTCTGTGGCGATATCAATGTCAGAAACCGGCGCCTTCAGCAGAGCATTGCGCACACAACCACCAACGAATAGCGCCTGCGCCCCGCCGTTGGTCAGGGCGGTGCATACATCCTGCGTGGCTTGGTCGGTTAACCAATCTTCTGTGATCCGCTTCATTCACTCATCCGCGCTGCCAATCCCCGCAGCATCCGTGCCGTCGCACCCCAGATATAATAGGGGCCATAGGGCACAGCATAATAATACCGTCTTTGTCCACGCCAACGGCGCGACTCGACGACATAATTCTCTGGGTTCAGGACATGCGCAAGCGGAACGAAGAAGATCTCATCCACCTCGCCCGGTTCGGCGACTGGTTCAAAACTGGCTTCAAGGATCGCAACAACCGGCGTGACCGAAAAGGACGTCACGGTTTCATGAGTCGGCAGATGACCCAGAATACTGGGTAGTTCTGGCGGAAGACCAATTTCTTCCTGTGCTTCGCGCAAAGCTGTCGCAGTAACGTCGATGTCGCCCTCATCCTGTTTTCCACCCGGAAAGGCGATCTGGCCCGGATGGTGTTTCAACGCCGAAGAGCGTTTGGTCAAGATCAATCTGGGTGCGTCTCCCGTCACGGAAACAGGCACTAACACGCCTGCAGGGCGCAGTTTGCGCCCCGCCGGCAGCACCGTTTCCGGGTTCAGATCAAAGTCACTGGACCTGGACCCGTCACGGCTCAGCGCCTCGGTCAGGTCTGTGATCAGATCACGCGCCATCCGGGCCTTCGGCCTCGAAACCGACGGTCGCAGGGTCCAGCACATAGTGCGCACCGCAGAATTGGCAGTCTGCTGTGACGGTGCCTTCGTCCGTGGTCATTGTCGCAATATCCTGCGCCGAATAGATCGACAGGCTTTGGCGCACGCGATCTTCGGAACAAGTGCAACCGAATTTTACCTGCTGTGCATCATAGACGCGAGGCTGTTCCTCGTGAAACAGACGCACCAGAAGGTCGGTTGGCGCAACGGATGGCCCGATCATCTCCAGATCATCCACGGTGTCGAGCAGGATGTTGACGCGATCCCAGTTCTCGCCCTCTTCACCATCCACCAGATCCGAGGCAGACAGGATCTCTCCGCTGCCCTCCCCGGAAGCGGCAAAGGGCGAGGCTTTGGGCATGTGCTGCAGCATGATCCCGCCAGCGCGCCAGTGTTCACCGACACCGGGCTCAGTCGATTTGCCGAAGCTCAACGAAAACCGGGTCGGCAGCTGTTCGGACTGCGCGAAATAGGCTTCCGCACACGCGCTCAGTGATCCCCCGGCCAGTGGGGTGATGCCCTGATAAGGCTGTGTACCTTCACCTTGGTCGATCATGATGGCAAAGTACCCGTCACCCACCTGATCGAAAGGGGCTGCATCGGTCAGCCGGTCGCGGTCAAAGCTCGCATATGCGCGGATCTGCGCGGGTTCGCCCTCGACCTGTGGCGCATAATAATCGGTTGCGATCATCCGCACCGCGCCCTTGGATTGCACCTGCAGAGACAGCTTCCAGCGCAGCGATACCGTTTGCCCTATCAATGCAGTCAGCAGGGCCATCTCGGCCACCAGCGCCTCGACCACCTCCGGGTAGTCGTGCTGTTTCAAGATGCCGCCCAACACGCCGTCCAGCCGGGCCACGCGGCCTCGCATGTCGGGTATATCGAGTTGAAAGGGCAGGACGGTATCGTCCCACGCGATTTTGGTTCCAATAGACATGGGGTTTCCTTAAGCGCCACAGGTTGGCATACCGCCACCATATAGGTTGAACAGTTTGGGTTGAAAGGGGCCTTACATGATCAGACGGTTCGGTGAAAGCCCCGAGGCAGAGCGAAAATACACCCGGCGGGTCGGCGTTTATGCCCTATTGCCACAAGGCAACCGATTGCTGCTGACCTGTCAGCTAGAACCCGGACCCGATCTGCAGCTGCCGGGCGGTGGCATCGATCCGGGGGAATCACCCATTACAGCGCTTCACCGTGAGGTTTACGAAGAAACCGGCTGGCTGATCGCCGCGCCCCGGAGAGTGGGTGCGTTTCGTCGATATACCTACATGCCGGAATATGATCTGTGGGCCGAGAAGGTCTGCCTGATTTACCGCGCCCAGCCGGTCAGACGCCTAGGCCCTCCGACCGAAGACATTCATGAGGCCATTTGGATGGAGACCGCAGATGCCGTTCATCTGTTGGGCAACGAGGGCGACGCCCATTTCGCCCAGCGCCACCTGCATGGGCTTCAAGGTCCGTTATATTCAAAAAACACTGCAGAGACATCATCCGCAATTCCGCTGTCCGGTGACATCACCTGTGTAAGACGCCAGAACATGTCATCCAGGAATTCCGGTCCACCGTGATCGACGGCGCATTCAACAGCCATCGCCTTCAACCCGTCATCATCCAGCAGACTGCCGTCGGCGAGCTGGCATTCGGTGAACCCGTCCGAATGCAAGAGCAGCTTGTCGCCCGGTTGCATATAGGTTTCCGTCTGCTGAAACTGCGCCTCAGGCAGCAATCCAATGGGCAACCCGCCTTCGCCCAGAAACTCGGTTTTACCATCACGGCGCAGCAACAGCGGATGCGGGTGTCCGGCCTGCACCATTTTCAGATGTCCGTTGCGCAGATCGATGATGGCATAGACCATGGTGAAATATTCTTCGATCCCGGCATCGGCGATCAGACGCGAGTTGAGCAACGACGCGACCTCTTCGGGTGGCAGAAGGGCGTAGAATTTATTGAACCGACGCTCCATCGCGATGTTCTGATCGAAATGCGTACTGGACAGATACCCGCCCAGCCGTGCCGTCATCATCGCAGAGGTGATCCCGTGGCCGGAGACATCGATGCTGTAGAACCCCAGCCGATTGACACCGGGCGAGAACATCCCCACCAGATCACCGCCGATATGACCGCAAGGTTTCAGAAGCAGGCTGACCTGTGAGTTGCCAAAGGTTCCCTTCAATTCGGGCACCAGCGAGTCCTGAATCTTTCGGGCCTGCATCAGATCTTTATCGATCGCATCATGGGCAAGCTTCAGTTCGTTCAGCGCTGTTTCGATCAACTGGTTTTTTCGGGACAATTCGCGTTGCATGTCAAGAATACGCGCCCCGGCCGATATGCGAGCACGCAGCTCATCAGCCTCAAGCGGCTTGATCAGAAAATCGTCTGCCCCAGCATCCAGACCGCGCGCGACCTCCTGCTTTTCGCTTTTTGAGGTCAGAAGAATGAAATAGCTGTATTGCTCACTGTCCAGCTCTCGGAAGGCGCGACAGAACTCAAGCCCGCCCATACCTGGCATGACCCAGTCGCTTAGAACAAGATCAGGCGGGTCCGAGGTGCAAAGCTCTATCGCGGCTTCACCACTGTCGGCTTCAACAACCTCGAATCCCCACTTTTTTAGCGAGGCCACCAGAATGCGCCGCTGCAGACGGCTGTCGTCCACAACAAGAACCTTGCGGATCGCGCCAAAATCCAGCTCGACCCGGGCCTCTACTTGACTGGCATCCGGCACCATGAAGTCCCTGTACTTGCTCAACTCTCCAGTTGTCGCAACGCTATGCCTCTCAGCTTAACATCCTATGAAAAACCAAATGGCCGCGATTTAACCCCATCTTTACCCGCGACGGTCTAACAATATGCAACCGCGAGAGGGTGGCATGATTCAGTGGTCCAGAGTCAGACAGTTACGTGATGAAGTCGGCGCAGACGAGTTCACCGAGGTTGTCGAAATCTTTTTGGACGAGGTTCAGGAAGTTATCACTAAGCTACGCGATGACACTACCCGCTCCGAGATCGAACAGAACCTACATTTCCTGAAGGGCAGCGCGCTGAGTCTTGGCTTTGATAGTTTCTCGAAACTGTGCCAGGACGGTGAGCGACGCGCAGCCGCAGGTGAAAGCGCCGCCGTTGATTTGCTGGCGATTATCGCGGCCTACGACGAGTCGAAAATACTGTTTCAGGCCGGTCTGGCCGAAAACCTGCGCTAGATCACAAACTGTGCCAGCGTCTCGTCTTCGGTGATATCCGTATAAGTAAACCCGGCTTCATCCAGATGCGCAAACAGGCGCATGAAATTCTCGGGCTTGCGGGTTTCGATCCCGATTAGCACCGAACCAAAATTGCGCGCCGATTTCTTCATGTATTCGAACCGTGCGATATCGTCTTCGGGCCCCAGAATACCCAGAAATTCTTTCAAAGCGCCAGGACGCTGCGGCAGGCGTAAGATGAAGTATTTCTTGACCCCGGAATAACGCTGCGCGCGCTCTTTGACCTCAGGCAAGCGTTCGAAATCGAAGTTGCCACCCGATGTCACACAGACCACCGTCTTGCCACGCACAAAGCTTTGCACGTCACCCACGGCCTCAACCGCCAATGCACCGGCAGGTTCCAGAACGATGCCCTCGACATTCAGCATTTCGATCATGGTGGTGCAGATGCGGTCTTCGGACAAAGTCAGCACGTCCGACAGATGTCGCGATTTCAGCAATTCAAACGGTTTCTCACCAATCCGGCCTACTGCTGCGCCATCGACAAAGGTATCCACATGATCCAGAGCCACCGGGTGCCCCGCTGCAAGCGCCGCGCGCAAACACGCCCCGCCGGCCGGTTCCACGAACAGGCAATGCGCCCGGTCCCCGAACCAGGTCGCCACCCCCGAAGACATACCGCCGCCGCCAACCGGCAGAATTACATGATCAGGCACTCGGCCCAATTGCTCTTCGATCTCAACCGCCAATGAGGCCTGCCCCTCGATCACATCCGCATCATCGAACGGAGACAGGAAATATCCGCCCTGTTCTGCGCACCAGCTTTGCGCCGCAGCCAGCGTGTCATCGAAATAGTCACCGATCAGGTGAACCTCGATATTGTCGCCGCCGAAAATGCGCGTCTTCTGGATCTTCTGCTGCGGCGTGGTCACCGGCATGAAGATCACACCCCGCACACCCAGATGCTTACACATATAGGCCACGCCCTGCGCATGGTTGCCAGCGCTGGCGCAAACGAAAAGGCCCTGCCCCTGCTGCTTGCGCATCGCATTGAACGCACCACGGATTTTATACGACCGCACCGGGCTGAGGTCTTCGCGCTTGAGCCAGATATCCGCGCCGTAACGGTCGGACAGATGGGCGTTCCGCTGCAACGGAGTTGCCGGAAACACTGAGCGCATTGCCTTTTCGGCAGCGCGGGCGCGGGTCGTGAAATCAGTCATGTTGGATTCCCTGCCCCATCATCGTCGAAAGGGCAAGGAATACATATGTGTACGGGCTTAGGCCAGCTCGCGTTTTTCGATGAACACACCATAGATCGTCGTCAGGATACTGACATTGATCAGTGGGACGATCAGCATGCTCGCAAACAAGACAATCAAGACACCGATGATCGGAACGAAAAGCAGCAAAGACGCCAGTAGCTGAAGCAATATTTGGAAGAGGATGGATAAGACGACCAGAAGTGCGATGGCTCCGCTTGCGCCCGAGGTTGCTTGCCACGCTTCAGACAGCTTTATTGGTTTTCCGATCGCTGCGCCGGGTAAAATCGGGGAGGCCCGATAGAATCCGATCGTGAGAATGATGATCAAACCCAGCCAAACCAGAATTCCCAGCGCCACAGAGGATTGCGCCATCATGCCCATGATCAGCGCTCCCGGTATCATGATGATAAGAGCGATTAGGCCGAGCATCAGAAGGCGTCCGAAATAGGCGAGCACACGGTCGAACCTGAAAGGCGGAACCAAACCGCTTGGATATTCCTCAAGTAGAACAAAACGGTGCCACGACACGACAATCCACAGCATGACCCCAAAGACAACGGCCATAAGGCAGAGCAGAAAACCGGTGAAGGACGCGGCCGTTACGCCTTCAGGGAAGCCATTGGTTTCACTGTTGAATTCTTCGAAAGGGATGCCAAACAGGAAGAACAGGCCGATGGCTAAAAAGCCGCCAATGAGCGCCGGTACGACTGAAATCTGTAGCGCCTGCGTCAGGTTCCTAAGAACCATCCTCACCGAATGCACGAAAATCTCTAATCCCAGCATAAATACCGCCCTCTCAACCAATCCTTGTTCTCTATCCGCCCGTTTCACCCCAATTCCCGGGCTGCGTCAATCCACACAGCTTGCCCCCACGCCCAAAACCCGTTAGGGGCCAGTCGTTCTACGCATAAAGGGAAGTCAGATGTCCGCGCCCAAGAAAGTTGTTCTGGCCTATTCCGGTGGCCTTGATACCTCGATCATTCTGAAATGGCTGCAGACCGAGTATGGTTGTGAGGTCGTGACCTTCACCGCCGATCTGGGTCAGGGCGAGGAGCTGGAGCCCGCCCGCAAGAAAGCCGAGCTGCTGGGGATCAAACCCGAGAACATCTATATCGAAGACATCCGCGAGGAATTCGTCCGCGATTTCGTCTTCCCGATGTTCCGCGCCAATGCACAGTACGAAGGGCTGTATCTGCTGGGCACCTCGATCGCACGGCCTCTGATCTCGAAACGTCTGGTCGAGATCGCCGAAGCGACCGGTGCTGACGCTGTCGCCCATGGCGCAACAGGCAAGGGCAACGATCAGGTGCGGTTCGAACTGGCCGCTTACGCGCTGAACCCCGACATCAAGGTCATTGCTCCGTGGCGTGAGTGGGATCTGACCAGCCGGACCCGTCTGCTGGAATTTGCCGAAGCAAACCAGATCCCGATTGCCAAGGACAAGCGCGGCGAAGCGCCCTTCTCGGTTGACGCCAACCTGCTGCACACCTCGTCCGAGGGTAAGGTTCTGGAAGACCCCGCCGATATGGCACCCGACTATGTCTATCAGCGCACTGTCCACCCCGAGGAGGCGCCGAACGAGCCGGAATTTATCGAGATCGGTTTTAAAAAAGGCGACGCGGTCAGCATCAATGGCGAGGCGATGAGCCCCGCGACCATCCTGACCAAGCTGAACGAATATGGCGGCAAGCACGGCATTGGCCGTCTCGATCTGGTCGAAGGCCGCTTCGTTGGAATGAAATCGCGCGGTATTTACGAAACCCCCGGCGGCACCATCCTGCTGGAAGCGCATCGTGGGATCGAGTCCATCACCATGGACCGGGGCGCGATGCACCTGAAAGACCAATTGATGCCGCAATATGCCGAGCTGATCTATAACGGCTTCTGGTACTCGCCCGAGCGTGAGATGCTGCAGGCGGCCATCGACAAGTCGCAAGAGCATGTCACCGGCACCGTTCGCGTGAAACTGTACAAAGGTCTTGCCTCAACCGTGGGCCGCTGGTCGGATCATTCGCTGTACTCCGAGGCGCACGTGACCTTTGAGGAAGACGCTGGTGCATATGACCAGAAAGATGCGGCAGGCTTCATCCAGTTGAACGCACTGCGCCTGAAGCTTCTGGCCGCGCGTGACAAACGGCTGAGCAAGTAAGCGTTTAGAATTTTAGATCTGGCCCCGGTGTCTGATCAGGCACCGGGGTTTTTCTTTGCCGGGTTTCCGTCGGGTCGGGCTTGCCCGGATCAGGAAATTGTCTTTACGCATACGTCAAACAGGGAAGGACGGATAATGCTGCAAGACATCGCCGACGGAATTCAAAAGGGTTTGAACGGCAAAAGCTTTGACGGATCGCTTAAGTTCGATTGTGGTGATGAGGGTGTGATCGTTTTGGCGGAGAATACTGCCTCAACCCAGGATCGGGACACAGACTGCACCATCCGCATCTCACGCGAGAACCTCTCTAAGTTGCTGACCGGTAAGCTGAACCCAATGACCGGGGTTGCGCTGGGCAAGCTGAAAATCTCGGGCAACATGGGTGTTGCGATGAAGCTGGGGCAGCTGCTGGGCTGATAAACTCGTCTCACCAGCGCGTGACAAATCATGTCAGCGCATTGCAAGCACAAAAATCTGCGGGCAGCTTGGTTTCGGAAGGAGACCTGCCATGACCCGGATCACTTACCTTGATTGCCTGAAACCTTCACTTCTGTTCGTGCTAATCTTGTTGGCAGCAATGCTGCGCGCCTTACCTGCTCCGGCCGCTGGCACTGAAACGCTAACAGTCGCCGGTGGCTGTTTCTGGTGCGTGGAATCCGATTTCGAGTCCGTGCCCGGCGTGATCGGCGCGGTCTCGGGCTATACCGGTGGCAAGACGGATAGTCCCACCTATGATCAGGTCTCGAAAGGCGGAACAGGGCATTACGAGGCGGTCCAGATCACCTTCGATCCCGCCCGCGTTTCCCGTGCAACCTTGCTGAACATGTTCTTCCGCTCAGTCGATCCCACGGATGCGGGTGGCCAGTTCTGCGATCGCGGCGACAGCTATCGCACAGCAATTTTCGTCTCTAACAAAGGGGAAAAGGCGCAGGCACAGCAAGCCAAGACCAGCGCACAAAACGCGCTGGGGCAGACCGTGGTCACGCCGATCCTGCAAGCCGGAACGTTTTATCCAGCCGAGGCGTATCACCAGGATTATTACAAGGGTAGCAAGCTGGTACTGACCCGCTTTGGCCCCAAGCGCCAAAAGAACGCCTATAAGGCCTACCGCGAAGCCTGCGGTCGCGATGCGCGGGTCAAACAATTGTGGGGCAACGAAGCGCCCTTTGCAGGGTCCTAGTCAAACTGCGCTTCGCGCACCTCTTTCAGATCAGGAATGACATCTGCAGTGCCGTGCCGCGTGACCATCAGGGCCGCGGCACGGTTTGCTTGGGCAATCGCCTGCGCCATCGGCATACCCCGGTCCATTCCAGCCAACACATAGCCAGTGAATGTGTCACCTGCCCCGGTGGTATCCACAGCGTTGACCTTATGGGCCTGAAACGCTTGGGGTTGATGATCTTGCTGATAGTAGCGCGCACCTTTTGAGCCAAAGGTGACGATCACATGTTCGACCGGCAGGTCTGAAGGGGCGAGACCCGTTGCATCCTGCAATTGCTCGGCCTCGACTTCGTTGAGGATCAGAAAATCCAAATACGGTAGAACCGCTTGAACTGCGTCTGCCTGAAATGGGGCGGCGGCGTAGCAGACGGTCAGCCCCATTTCACAACCTAGTTTAGCGGCCTCAATCTGCGCATTGGTTTCGTTCTGCATCACCAGCAGATCACCAGAAACAGCCGAAGACAACGCCTGCCCAAGTTGGTCGTTCGAGATGGCATGGTTGGCGCCTTGATACAGAACGATCAGGTTTTCACCCTGCGCATCTACTGCGATGATGGCGTGACCGGTCGGCACATCCACCTCGGCAATATGCCGCGTGTCCACGCCATACTCGGTCAGCCGGTCCCGTGCCCAAAGGCCATCCGAGCCCACCGCGCCGATATGGGATACCCGCGATCCGGCTCGTGCAGACGCCACAGACATGTTGGCGCCCTTGCCACCCAGAAACCTCTGTAGCCCACTGGCCGCCAGTGTCTCACCCGCTTCGGGCAAATGCGGCAGGGCATAGACCATATCCGCGTTGATTGAGCCAAGGTTCCAGATTGTCATGATTTACCCGATATCGCAGGAGGCCAGGATGGCCATGTTCAGAATGTCATTTGCGGTCGAGACCGTCGAACAGATCTGGATTGGCTTGTCGACGCCGGACAGGATCGGGCCGATCACGGTGGCGCCGCCCATTTCCTGCATCAGTTTGGTCGAAATCGAGGCCGAGTGTCGTGCAGGAACAATCAGGATATTGGCTGGTCCGGTCAGTCGTTGGAACGGATAGGCTTCCTGCTGATCAACATTCAGGGCGACATCAACCGTCATCTCGCCTTCGTACTCGAAATCGACGCCGCGCTCGTCCAGCACTGCCGGGGCACGGTGCATCTTCTCAGCACGTTCAGACACCGGGTAACCGAAGGTCGAGAAACTGACAAAGGCCGCCCGGGGCTCTAGCCCCATGTGGCGCGCCACGGCTGCGGCGCGTTCAGCGATATTGGCCAGATCGTTCTCGTCCGGCCATTCATGCACCAGCGTATCACCAATCAAGACAATCCGTCCTTTGTGCAGCAACGCGGTAACCCCAGCCGCGCCATGGGCGGCATCGGCGTCAAACACATGGTTGATACGGTCCAGCACGTGCGCCGACTTGCGTGTGGCCCCGGTCACCAGACCGTCCGCATGACCATGCGCCAGCATCAGAGACGAAAACACATGTCGATCCCGTGCAGCGAGGCGGTGAATATCTTTGTGATCAAAGCCCTTACGCTGCAGGCGCTGATACAGAAAATCCTTATAGGCCTCGAGATGCGCGGTGTTGGCGGCGTTCACCACATCAATTTCACGCACCGCGTCCCCAAGACCAGCGGATTCGAGCTTTTCCTTTACGTCGTCTGGCCGGCCCACAACCAAAGCCTTACCAAAGCCCGAGCGTTGGTACATTACGGCCGCGCGCAATACGCGCGGATCGTCACCCTCGGCAAAGATCATCCGGCTTTGCGCCTGACGCGCCCGCGCGTTCAAGCCGCGCAAGATGCTTGCGGTCGGGTCCATGCGGGATTTCAGGCTCAGCTCATAAGCGTCCATATCGATGATCGGACGTCGCGCCGCGCCGGTATCCATACCAGCCTTGGCAACCGCAGGCGGGATACGGTGGATCAGGCGCGGATCAAAAGGCGTTGGGATGATGTAGTCGCGCCCAAAAGTCAGCGACTTGCCATAGGCCATGGCAACCTCATCCGGAACATCTTCACGCGCCAATCGCGCCAGAGCGTGGGCGCAGGCGATTTTCATCTCGTCATTGATCGCACGGGCATGAATATCCAGCGCACCACGGAACAGGTAGGGAAAACCCAGAACGTTATTCACCTGATTCGGATAATCGCTACGGCCCGTCGCGACGATCGCATCAACGCGCACCTCGTGCGCCTCTTCCGGGGTGATTTCCGGGTCAGGGTTCGCCATGGCGAAAATCACCGGATTGTCAGCCATGCTGGCGACCATGTCTTGTGTCACCGCCCCTTTGACCGACACGCCCAGAAATACATCCGCATCCTTCATGGCCTCTTCCAAAGTGCGAAGATCAGTCGTGATGGCATGGGCCGACTTCCACTGGTTCATGCCCTCGGTCCGGCCCTGATAAATCACGCCCTTGGTGTCGCAGACGATGCAATTCTCATGCCGTGCACCCATGGCCTTGAGCAGTTCGATACAGGCAATTCCTGCAGCGCCTGCCCCGTTCAGGACGATTTTTACGTCTTCGATCTTCTTGCCCGAGATGTGCAATGCGTTTAGCAGACCCGCCGCACAAATCACTGCTGTGCCATGCTGATCATCGTGGAAGACCGGGATATCCATCTCTTCCTTCAAGCGTTGTTCGATGATGAAACATTCGGGTGCTTTGATATCTTCCAGATTGATACCGCCAAAGGTCGGACCCATCAGGCGCACAGCGCGACAGAACTCGTCCGGGTCTTCGGTATCCAGCTCGATATCGATCGAGTTCACATCAGCGAACCGCTTGAACAGGACCGATTTGCCTTCCATCACCGGTTTTGAGCCCAGCGCACCCAGATTTCCAAGGCCCAGAACGGCGGTACCGTTCGAGATCACGGCAACCAGATTGCCTTTGTTTGTATAGTCATACGCCGTCTCTGGTGCTTCAGCGATGGCTTCACAGGGAACCGCAACGCCAGGGCTATAGGCCAGCGAAAGATCGCGCTGCGTGGTCATGGGTACGGTGGCCTGCACCTCCCACTTGCCGGGGGTCGGGTCTAGGTGAAAGGCCAGCGCCTCTTCTTTGGTGATCTTCGCTTTGGGCATCTTACAGGTCGTTTCCATGACTTTGGGGCTTTTGCCTCATAACGCAGGCGGGGCCGCGCCTCAACGAGAATGAGTTTTCACCTTTTACTGAAGATGCGGGATTTGTAAGGTCGCGCCCGGAACACGCCAGAAGGGGGCCGAATTTGTCCACAGTCACGCCGATGATGGCGCAGTACCTTGAGATCAAAGAGGCTCATGCAGATGCCCTGCTGTTTTATCGCATGGGTGACTTCTACGAGATGTTCTTCGAGGATGCGGTGAACGCGGCCGAGGCGTTGGATATCGCGCTGACCAAGCGCGGCAAACACAATGGCGACGATATCCCGATGTGTGGCGTGCCGGTGCATTCTGCCGAGGGCTACTTGCTGACCCTGATCCGAAAAGGGTTCCGCGTCGCGGTCTGCGAGCAGATGGAAAGCCCGGCGGAAGCCAAGAAAAGAGGCTCTAAATCGGTGGTAAAGCGCGGTGTTGTGCGTCTGGTGACGCCCGGCACACTGACCGAAGATGCCCTGCTAGAGGCGCGGCGGCACAACTTTCTGGCCGCCTATGCCGAGGTTCGGGACGAAGCCGCACTGGCCTGGGCCGATATCTCAACCGGTGCGTTTCACGTGATGCCGCTGACGTCAATCCGGTTGAGCCCTGAACTCGCTCGGCTGGCCCCGTCCGAGCTGATCGTGGCCGATGGGTCCGAGGAAAAGCTGCATGAAACCGTCATGGACCTTGGCATATCGCTCACCCCTGTCGGACGCGCCAGTTTTGACAGCGCTGCAGCCGAGAAACGCATCTGCGGGTTGTTTCATGTGGGCGCACTGGATGCATTCGGGAACTTCGGGCGCGCCGAGGTTTCAGCCATGGGCGCGCTGATCGATTATCTGGAGATCACGCAAAAGGGCAAACTGCCACTACTGCAAACTCCCCTGAAGGAATCCGAAGATCGTGTGGTTCAGATCGATGCTGCCACGCGGCGCAATCTGGAACTGACCCGGTCGCTCTCGGGCGGGCGCGCCGGGTCGTTGCTGTCGGTGGTCGATCGCACCGTTACGCCAGGTGGCGCGCGGCTGCTAGAACAGCGTCTATCAAGCCCATCACGCAATCTGGACGTGATCCACGCCCGGCTGGACGCGGTATCTTTCGCAGTCGAAGACAGCCTGATCGCCTCGGACCTGCGCGAAGCTTTGCGCAAAACACCTGATCTGGATCGTGCCCTATCCCGGCTTTCGCTGGACCGGGGCGGCCCGCGTGATCTGGCTGCTATCCGCAATGGATTGGAACAAGCCGCAACAATTGCCGAAACCTGTGCCTCACAGGATCTGCCTGTTCTGCTGGCCACTGCTGTCCAGAACCTTGTCGGACTTGACGATCTGTTGACCTTGCTGGACGAAGCATTGGTTGCCGATCCACCCTTGCTGGCCCGCGATGGCGGCTTTATCGCCCCCGGGTTTGATAGCGAATTGGACGAAGCGCGCACCTTGCGTGACGAAGGCCGTTCGGTCATCGCAGGTTTCCAACAGAAATACGCCGAGCATACCGGCATCACGTCACTGAAGATCAAACACAACAATGTGCTTGGCTACTTCATCGAGACCACGGCAACCCATGCCGAGAAAATGTTGAACCCGCCATTTAGCGAGACTTATATCCACCGCCAAACCACCGCCAATCAGGTGCGCTTCACCACGGTGGAGCTGTCCGAGATCGAAACAAGGATTCTGAATGCCGGAAATCTCGCGCTAGAGATCGAAAAACGGCTCTATCAAAGGCTTTCTGGGGCTGTTCTGGATCTTGCCGCCCGATTGAATCAGGCCGCGCACGGACTGGCTGAGTTGGATTTGACCACTGCACTCGCCGATCTGGCTCGCGGCGAAAGCTGGTGCCGTCCAAAGGTCGACGGGTCACGCGCATTCGACATCAAAGGAGGCCGTCACCCGGTGGTCGAGCATGCCCTGAGGCAGCAAAGCGGCGATGCTTTCATCGCCAACGACTGCGATCTGAGCGCCGATGCAGGCGCTGCAATTTGGTTGCTCACCGGTCCCAACATGGCCGGTAAATCAACCTTCCTGCGCCAGAATGCGCTGATCGCCCTACTGGCGCAGATGGGCAGTTATGTTCCGGCAGAACGGGCGCAAATCGGATTAGTCAGTCAATTGTTCAGCCGCGTCGGAGCGTCAGACGATCTGGCGCGGGGCCGCTCGACCTTTATGGTCGAAATGGTCGAAACCGCAGCCATCCTGAATCAGGCCGACGACCGCGCGCTCGTAATCCTTGATGAGATCGGCCGAGGCACCGCGACCTACGACGGCCTTTCCATTGCCTGGGCCACACTGGAACACCTGCACGCGGCAAACCAATGCCGCGCATTGTTCGCCACCCACTACCACGAATTAACTGCACTCGCTGGAAGTCTGAACGGTGTAGAAAACGCGACCGTTGCAGTCAAAGAATGGGAGGGTGAAGTCATCTTTCTGCATGAGGTACATAAAGGCGCTGCCGATCGGTCCTACGGCGTCCAGGTTGCACAATTGGCTGGCTTGCCCGCCTCGGTTGTGGACCGCGCCCGTATCGTGTTGGATCAATTAGAAAAAACCGAACGTGAAGGCGGTAAGCAGAAAGCACTGATCGACGATCTGCCCCTGTTTTCAGCTGCGCCGCCGCCTCCCCCTGCGCCAAAAACCTCGCCCGTTGCTGATATGCTGGAAACCATCCTTCCAGATGAACTCAGCCCCCGCGAAGCCTTGGACTTGATCTACAAACTGAAAGAGGCGGCCAGATCCTGACCGCCTCGAACCCGGTTGACCCAGGAACTGTTCAGCTTGCGGGCGTTGACGACACCCCAACCTGCGCCGGTCGCAACAACCTGTCGTGCAGCATGAAGCCTTCTGCCGACACCTGAATGATGTCACCGGCCTTGGTTCCGGGCACCGGGGCCTCGAACATCGCCTCATGCACATTCGGGTCGAACCTGTCCCCGACCTGAGGCGTAATCACCTCAATCCCATGCTTCTGGAACACATCCTTCAGCGCGCGCATGGTCAACTCGACACCTTCCAGCAAACCGGCGGCAACCTCTTTCTGCTCATCCGTTGCGGCCTCAAGCGCGCGTTTCATATTGTCGTAAACCGGAAGCATATCGCGGGCCAGTTTTGATCCGCCATACTGTTCCGCATCCCGACGCGCCTTGTCGCCACGCTTGCGCGCATTTTCGGCATCGGCCAGCGCACGCATGAACTTGTCTTTGTAATCATCGCGCTCAGCACGCAGTTGATCGACCTCAAGCGCCTCATCGCTGATCTCAGCAAAATCTTCGGCAAACTCTTCCGCCTCGGCGGACATGATGTCGTCCAGAAAATCTTCGTTCTTGGGCTCTGCCATCTCTTACCCTCTAGCTCCGGTCGGAAATCAGCTTGCCGACCAGTTGCGCCGTATAATCCACGATTGGTACGATTCGCCCGTAATTCAGACGTGTGGGTCCAATGACCCCAACCGCACCGATTATCTTACGATCAGCGTTCATATATGGAGACACCACCAAAGAGGAACCCGAAAGTGAGAAAAGTTTGTTCTCAGAGCCAATAAAAATGCGCACACCTTCGCCTTCTTCGGTCAATTCAAGGAATTCGGCGATATCGCGTTTGCGTTCAAGGTCGTCAAACAGGGTGCGGATTCGATCAAGTTCTTCTGCCTGACCCGGCTCATTTAACAGATTCGCCCGCCCGCGCACGATCAGCCGGGCCGAGTCGCCGCCGTCCCCGTCCCAAGCGGCAATGCCGCTCTCGACCATCTCACGCGCCAGAACATCGATTTCCTGTTTCCGCGCGTCGATCTGCGACAGCATCTGCCGCCGCACTTCGCCAAGCGTACGTCCTTCGATCAGTGCATTCAGGAAATTTGCGGCCTCGCGCATCGAGCTTGGCGTCTGCCCAGGCGGAGGTGTAAACAGCCGGTTTTCTACCTGCCCGTCCGAAAACACCAAAACCACCAAGGCCCGGTCATGACCAAGCGAGACGAACTCGATATGCTTGATCTCGGCCTCATGCTTTGGCGTCAGAACCAGCGAAGCCCCTTGTGTCACGTGTGATAGCGCCGCGCCGACGCGATCGAGCATACCACCCACATCGCCTGCGTTAGAGCCTAGTGTTTCGTCCAGCTTTTGCCGATCATCCGCACCCAGATCGCCCATTTCTAGCAATCCGTCCACGAACATGCGCAGCCCCTGCTGTGTTGGAATTCGACCAGCGCTGACATGCGGACTGTCGAGCAAACCCAGAAATTCAAGATCCTGCATCACATTGCGTACGGTCGCAGCACTGACTTTCTCGGACAATGTGCGCGTCAGAGTCCGGCTGCCCACGGGTTCACCGCTTTCCAGATAGCTTTCGACAATCAACCGGAACACCTCGCGCGACCGGTCATTCATCTCATCCAGAATTTTGCTTGCTTCGCTCATCGGCGGCCCTCTGCTGGATCGTCATTAAATCGCAGGCAAATGAAAGGTCAATCGGGCTTGCATCGTAACGCCGCAGGACGGTATCCCCAACCCAGCAGATAAAGGATTTCTCATGCGACCCTCAGGACGTGATCTAAACGAAATGCGCGCCGTTTCAATTGAAACGGGGTTCACCAAACATGCCGAAGGCTCTTGCCTGATCAAGATGGGCGACACCCATGTGCTATGCACCGCCACAATCGAGGATCGCGTGCCACCGTTCATCAAAGGCTCGGGCCTGGGCTGGGTCACCGCTGAATATGGCATGCTGCCCCGCGCGACCAATACGCGCATGCGGCGCGAGGCTGCCAGCGGCAAGCAAGGTGGCCGCACGGTTGAGATTCAACGCCTGATCGGCCGCGCCCTCCGCGCCGGTGTGGATCGGGTTGCGTTGGGTGAGCGTCAGATCACCGTCGACTGCGATGTCATTCAAGCCGACGGCGGCACCCGCTGTGCCTCGATCACTGGCGGTTGGGTAGCGCTACGTCTGGCCGTGAACAAGCTGATGAAAACAGGCGATGTGATCTCTGACCCTTTATTAGACCCTGTTGCCGCCGTTTCATGCGGAATTTATGCCGGTCAGCCCGTGCTAGATCTGGACTATCCCGAAGATAGCGAAGCTGGCGTTGACGGCAATTTCATCATGACCGGCTCGGGTAAGCTGATCGAAGTGCAGATGAGCGCCGAAGGATCCGTTTTCAGCCGCGCGCAAATGGATCAACTGATGGATCTGGCCGAGAAAGGCGTGGGTGAACTTGCTGCTGCCCAGAAAGCTGCAACCGCATGACTCGCAGGTTCGAAGGTGATCGACTGCTGGTCGCCACCCACAACAAAGGCAAGCTCGAGGAGATGGCGCATCTGCTTGAGCCCTTTGGCGTAACGGTTGTCGGCGCGGGCGAAATGAACCTGCCAGAACCGGAAGAGACCGAGGACACTTTCGTCGGTAACGCCCGGATCAAGGCCCACGCAGCTGCAAAGGCGACCGGCCTACCTGCCCTGTCGGACGATTCCGGGATCACCATCGATGCATTGGATGGCGCACCCGGTGTTTACACCGCCGATTGGGCCGAAACCGGCAGTGGCCGCGATTTCCTGATGGCGATGACTCGCGCCCATAATGAGCTAGAGGCGAAAAACGCCCCCCACCCGCGTATGGCCCAGTTTCGCTGCACTCTGGTTCTGGCCTGGCCCGACGGGCATGACGAAGTGTTCGAGGGCATCGCGCCCGGTCACCTGACTTGGCCGATCCGTGGCAAGGACGGGTTCGGCTATGACCCGATGTTTGTCCCTGAGGGGCACGACATTACCTTTGCCGAAATGGATCGCTGGGAAAAGAACAAGATCAGCCATCGCGGGCGCGCGGTGGAGATGTTCGTGAAAGGCTGCTTTGGCGGATGATTGGCGAAACGGTGGCTTTGGCCTTTATGTGCATTGGCCCTTTTGCGAGGCCAAGTGCCCCTATTGCGATTTCAACAGCCACGTTTCCAAGAATATTAATCAAAAACAATGGCTTGAGTGTTATCTCAGTGAACTGAGCCGCTCGGCCATCGAAACTCCTGACCGGGTTTTGAACACAATCTTCTTTGGCGGCGGAACTCCATCACTGATGGCGCCTGAGACCGTCGCCACCATCATCGACAAGGCCCGCGCCCTTTGGCGATCGGCCAACGATATGGAAATCACGCTTGAGGCCAATCCAGGCTCGGTCGAGGCCGGGCGGTTCGCGGCCTATCATGATGCGGGCGTGAACCGCATCTCGATGGGTGTTCAGGCGTTGAACGACGATGACCTACGTCGTCTGGGGCGCATTCACACGGTTGCCGAGGCTCGCGCGGCCTTCGATATCGCGCGCTCTTGCTTTGACCGTGTGAGCTTTGATCTGATCTATGCCCGCCAGCATCAAACTCTGGACGCCTGGCGTGCTGAGCTGACCGAGGCGCTATCGATGGCAGTTGATCACCTGTCGCTATACCAACTGACCATTGAGGAAGGCACAGCCTTTGGTGATCGCTATGCCCTGGGCAAGCTGCGCGGTCTGCCCGAGGATGACAACGCCGCGGATATGTATCTGGCGACGCAGGAAATCTGCGAAGCGCATGGGCTGCCTGCCTATGAGATTTCAAACCACGCCCGGCCCGGAGCGGAATCACGGCATAACCTCATCTATTGGCGCTATGGTGATTACATCGGTATTGGACCCGGCGCACATGGTCGGATCACCCTGGATCGCCGGAAATTCGCGACGGAAACTCATCTTTCACCAAACAAATGGCTGACGGCTGCCTCCAATGGGCACGGCGAAAGCAATCGGTTCGAGCTTAGCCAACGTGAACAAGCCTCAGAATACCTTATGATGTGTCTGCGTTTGGTCGAGGGCCTTAATATAGACAGATACACTCTGCTTGCAGGTGAAGAACTTTCGCATGACAAACTTGATTCGCTGATCGATCTGGGCATGCTAACCCTTGATCGCAATCAATTGCGCGCCACTTCAAACGGGCGCGCCGTGCTCAACGCGGTAATCCGAGAGCTGTTGGAGTAACAGATGCAATTTCTCTGGGCCGGATTGGGGTTACTATGCGTTGCGCTTGCCATGATCGGAGTCGCTCTACCGCTGCTGCCGACGGTACCATTTCTTCTGTTGGCCGCGTTCTTTTTTGCCCGCTCATCGTCACGGCTGCATAACTGGTTGCTGAGCCATCGAACCTTTGGCCCTATGATCGTCGATTGGCAAAGCTCTGGCGCGATCAGACCCGGCGCAAAAAAGGCGGCCACCCTTTCGGTTGCCGCCGTATTTGGTTTATCGGTTCTACTGTCGGTTCCTTCTCACGTCCTGATCATTCAGGCCATTGTGCTCAGCGCTGTGATGCTCTTTATCTGGACCCGACCTAACGGCTGAGCTTCGCGCACAGATCATCCAACTGATCCAGGTTCTCATAAGCCAACACAACCTGCCCGGATTCAGATCCGGCCTTATGGTTGATCGTCACCTTCATCGCCAGAATCGCAGACAAATCCTTTTCAAGCGCTCGGGTGTCTGCGTCCTTCCCAGCATTCAGGTTTCTGGATTTCGGAGCCGGCTTATCCGCTCCACCTTGCTGCTTTTTCACTAATGCCTCGGTCGCACGCACCGAAAGGCCCTCACCAACCACCTGTTTCGCCAGCTCCGATGGGTTTTCTGCCGTGATCAATGCCCTTGCATGACCGGCGGATAATTTTCCTTCTATTACAAGGGATTGTACATCCAATGGGAGTGACAAAAGACGCAGCAGATTAGCGATATGGCTTCTGCTTTTACCAAGCGCTTCGGCCAGCTTTTCTTGCGTGTGACCAAAGCGATCCATCAATTGCTTAAAGCCTGCCGCCTCTTCCACCGCGTTCAGATCTGCGCGCTGAATGTTCTCGATAATCGCGACCTCAAGCACTTCGGTGTCATCAAATTCGCGAACAATAACTGGGATATCATGCAGTTGCGCCATCTGCGCAGCACGCCAGCGCCGTTCACCCGCAACGATTTCGTATTGGCCACCATCGATGCTGCGGACAATCAGCGGCTGGATAATACCCTTTTCCTTGACCGAGGCCGCAAGCTCATCCAATTGCTCTTGCGCGAAACGGCGGCGCGGCTGATCTGGGTTCGCCTGCAGTTTTTCGATCGGTACCGTGAGATCCGGACGGCGGGGTTCAGATACAATCCGACCGTCAGCTTCTGGTGCGACATCAGCCATCAACGCAGATAGCCCGCGACCTAATCCTCGGGGTTTTCCTTTCCTGGCATTCATGTTGCCCTCCTCACGGCCACTTAAATGGCTACCTTGTTGTTCTTGTGCATAACCTCTCGGGCGAGATACCGGTACGCCATCGCCCCGAGCGAACCCGAATCATATTGCAGCACAGGAAGCGCGTAAGATGGTGCTTCGCTGACCCGCACATTTCTGGGTATCTTGGTTTTAAATACCATCTCACCCAGATTGTCACGCGCATCCTTTTCGACCTGACGGGACAAGTTGTTGCGGTTGTCATACATCGTTAACACAACACCTTCGATTCTGAGGTCAGGATTGGCGGTCTGACGAACCTCGCGAATGGTCAACATCAATTGTGACAGGCCTTCCAGCGCAAAGAACTCACTTTGCAATGGTACAAGGACGGAATGCGCTGCTACCATTGCGTTTACGGTGAGCAGGTTCAAGGACGGCGGACAATCAATCAGCACAAAGTCCAGATCGAAAGCATCAATTGCAGTCTGTCGAAGCGCGTCATGCAGCAAATAACTGCGCTTTTCATTCGAGATCAGCTCAATATCTGCCGAGCTGAGATCTACGGTCGCCGGAACCACAAAAAGATTACCGATCTCGGTCTCCTGCACCACAGCTTCCAATGGTGCATCGTCGAGAAGAAGATCATATGTCGTCCAGTCGCGATCTTCGACCCCTAGACCCGTAGAGGCATTTCCCTGAGGATCGAGATCGACCACAAGAACCTTGCATCCGGCCTCGGCCAATCCGGCTGCCAGATTGATCGCTGTAGTGGTTTTCCCGACCCCGCCCTTTTGATTAGCAACCGCGATAATCCGAGGCCCAGCAGGACGAGACAGATCAACCACGTGCAACTCCTTTGATTTTCAGGATAACGGCTTGGGGTTCTGTTGAACTCTTAATGGGTTCAGCCTCGAATTTCCATTCTTTGCGCGCATCTTCCAGCTCTTTTTTCCAGGTTGCGCCTTTTGGCAACAACGCTGTACCGTTTTTACTTAAATGCCTGTCACAAAATGACATTAGAGTGGTCAGATCAGCCAGAGCCCGAGCTGAAAGCACGTCCGCATGCAAGGGATCAATGGCTTCAATTCGACGAGAGATCACGGAACAATTGGCGCCACTCTCTCTGGTCACACTTCGAAGAAATGCGGATTTACGTTGGTCGCTTTCGACTAATGTGAAACGCGTTTCAGGCGCAGATTCAATTGCCATGATGGCGCAGACCATGCCAGGAAAGCCGCCTCCGCTGCCTAAATCCACCCAATGATCTACCCGATCTGCGTTCTGAAAAACTTGAATGGAGTCTTTGATATGGCGAATCCAAATCTCTTCAAGACTATTTCTTGAAACCAGATTGATTTTTGGGTTCCATTTTTCAAGCAGAGATACATAGATCACCAGGCGTTCGAATGTTTCACGTGAAACATCCAGAGCCTCCGCAGAAGCGACGTTCTGATAAATCATGCTTTTCTGGCTTTCACATCGCGCCTGAGCTTCGCCAGGACGAGAGTTAAAGCCGCAGGCGTGACACCTTCTACCCGACTCGCCTGCGCAATATTCGCAGGCTTCGCCTGCGATAGCTTTTGCTTCATTTCATTCGACAGACCATCAAGCGCAAAATAATTGAAATCCCGAGGAATTTCATGCGCCTCATCGCGCTTCATTGCTTCGACATCCCGTTGTTGGCGCGCAATATAGTTTGCATACAACGCATCGCGCTCGACCTGACGGCGAATTTCATCGTCTGTATTCTGTAGATCGGGTTCGAGCAAAACCATGTCTTCAAACGATACTTCTGGAAAAGCAAGAACCGCCATTCCATCACGCCGGTTTCCGTCTTGATTTATGCTGATACCAGCTTCGCGAATTTGCTTTGGCGTATATGTGGTCTCTGTCAGTTTATTCTTTGCTTTTTCAAGCTTTTCTGATTTCTCAGCAAAAACCTTGCGGCGGAGTTCACCCACACAGCCCAGCTGCTCGCCAATCGGAGTCAGTCTTTGATCTGCGTTGTCAGCACGAAGTGATAGGCGAAACTCTGCACGGGATGTGAACATCCGATAAGGCTCGGCAACGCCTCGTGTTGTCAAATCGTCAATCATTACACCAATATAGCTGTCTGAGCGTGTAAAATTTATTGGCGCACGCCCCTGTGTTTCCAGAGCTGCATTCAAACCTGCAACGAGGCCTTGCGCGGCCGCTTCCTCATATCCTGTAGTCCCATTGATCTGTCCTGCAAGATATAGACCAGGAACATCGGGCACAGACAAAGACGCAGATAGAACGCGCGGGTCAACGTAGTCGTATTCAATCGCGTATCCGGGTTGTAGGATTACCGCGCTTTCCAATCCTACGATGGATTGGACATATTCGACTTGTACATCTTCGGGCAAAGAAGTTGAAATCCCGTTTGGGTACACCGTATGATCCCGCACGCCTTCTGGTTCCAGAAATATCTGGTGTGACTCCTTTTCCGCAAATCTGACGATTTTGTCTTCGATTGAAGGGCAATATCTGGGACCAACACCATCAATATGACCTCCATACATTGCTGATCGCGATAGATTTTTCTCGATTATTCCGTGCGTCTCAGCATTGGTATGAGTTATTCCACAGGCGATTTGCGGCGCCGTCACCGCTTGGGACATGAATGAAAACAGTGTTGGCTCTGCATCGCCATCCTGTCGTTCAAGTATATCCCAATTTATGGTTCGTCCGTCCAACCTCGGTGGCGTACCTGTTTTCAGCCGTGCCGTCGGTAATTCAAAAGCGTCAAGGCGCTCAGCCAACCTAACCGATGGACGATCCCCCATGCGTCCACCTGGCCTTGTAACGTCTCCTATGTGAATTACACCGCGCAGAAATGTACCCGACGTCAGAACAACTGTCTGAGCTGGGACCTCGGAACCGTCGGCTAGTTTGACACCGATTACGCAGTCACCATCCATTAGGAAATCGACCACTTCCCCAGTGATCACCGACAAATTGTCTTGTTTTTTCGTTTCTTCCTTCATCGCGGTCCGATAAAGCGCACGGTCCGCTTGCGCCCTTGGGCCTTGAACAGCTGGTCCTTTACGTCGGTTCAATAGACGAAACTGAATGCCGGCACGATCCGCCACACGACCCATGACCCCGTCCATTGCATCGATTTCACGGACCAGATGACCTTTCCCTAGCCCTCCGATCGCAGGATTGCAGGACATGACACCGATGTCCTGTTCGGACAAAGTAACCAGCGCCGTGTTCGCACCCATCCGTGCTGCCGCATGGGCAGCCTCGGTACCGGCATGTCCAGCGCCAATGACTACAACATCAAATCTCGAATGTTTCACGTGAAACACTCCCTATTTTCCCAGACAGAAACTTGCGAAGATTTCATCCAAAAGGGTTTCGACATCAATCCTGCCAACCAAAGATTCAAGCGACCGAATTGCCGTTCTCAACTCTTCAGCAGCTATATCATACATGTCCGGACCTGATTCCAGAACATCTCGCGCAGCCGCAAGTGCGTCCGATGCTTTAGTCATCGCAATACGGTGACGTTCCCGCGTTGCAATACCATGGCTAGCTGTTCGAACAGTCAGTACACGCGATATGTTGTCTATCAACTGGTCAATCCCGTGCCCGGTTTTCCCCGATATACCACCGGAAAAGGGCTCACGCAGGTCAGATTTTGGCAGAACATGAATGTCATCTGCCTGCATCGGTACACCTAGCTGATCAGGCTCATCCGACAGAAACACTCGTAGATCGGCCGCCTCTGCCCGTTTGCGCGCCAATTCAATTCCCAGGTTTTCAACGTGATCATCGGTTTGCCTCAAACCGGCCGTGTCCAGCAGCGTGACAGGCAATCCGTCCAAGTCCATACGAACTTCAATCACATCACGGGTTGTCCCGGCATATTCCGAGGTAATAGCGGCTTCCCGACCTGCCAACGCGTTCAGCAAGGTCGATTTCCCTGCGTTCGGAAGGCCAACAATGGCGACCTCAAAGCCGGTGCGAATGCGTTCTGCGATCCGAACGCCTTTCGCTTCTTGCCTCAGCTCCTCCATAACACCAGAGATTAACGTTCGAACCTCAGGGGTAACGTCGATCGGCACCTCTTCATCAGCAAAATCAATCACGGCTTCCAACAGGGAAGCCGCGCGGATCAGATCACGCCGCCAACTTTCTGCCAATGTGCCCAAAGCACCAGCCAAAATCTTCTGCGCTTGTTTCCGTTGTGCTTCGGTTTCTGCATCAATCAGATCAGCAAGTCCTTCGACCTGCGCCAGATCCATCTTGCCGTTTTCCAGTGCACGACGCGTGAACTCACCAGGTTCGGCCAGCCGAAGATCGTCCATATCCGAAAGAGAGATCAGCACAGCGTTGACTGACGCCATACTTCCGTGAATCTGAAGCTCGGCCACGTCTTCGCCGGTAAAGCTGGACGGGGCCTGAAACGTCAGAACCAAGCCCTCATCCAACCGCGATCCATCCGACGCGCTGAGTGTTCGTACTCTCATTCCACGCCTTGGCAGGCCCCCGCCAGACAACTCATTGGCGGAGGCATATGCCTGCGGACCAGAAAGCCTGATCACAGCCACGCCTGCTTTGCCCTGGGCGCTGGCCAGGGCGAATATCGTATCCATTGATAGCCCCCGCGTCAGTGCCAGAACCTTGTCAGGTGTTCATTGAATCGAAGAACTCGCCGTTCGTCTTGGTTTGTTTCAACTTCGACAACAGGAACTCGATTGCATCTGTTGTGCCCATCGGATTGAGGATGCGGCGCAGAACGAATGTCTTGGCCAAATCGCCCTTGTCGACCAGCAGATCCTCTTTCCGGGTGCCGGATTTGAGGATGTCGATTGCCGGGAACACGCGTTTGTCTGCGATCTTACGATCCAGAACGATTTCCGAGTTACCGGTGCCTTTGAATTCTTCGAAGATCACTTCGTCCATCCGGCTGCCGGTGTCGATCAGGGCGGTGGCGATGATGGTCAGCGAACCACCTTCTTCGATGTTCCGCGCAGCACCAAAGAAGCGCTTAGGCCGTTGCAGGGCATTTGCATCCACACCACCGGTCAGAACTTTACCCGAGGATGGCACCACGGTGTTAAACGCCCTACCAAGTCTTGTGATTGAGTCGAGAAGAATAACAACATCTCTTTTATGCTCAACCAAACGCTTGGCTTTTTCGATCACCATCTCGGATACGGCCACGTGGCGGGTCGCGGGCTCATCGAAGGTTGAAGACACAACTTCACCCTTCACCGAGCGTTGCATGTCGGTCACCTCTTCCGGGCGTTCGTCGATCAGCAGGACGATCAGATAACATTCCGGGTGGTTCTGCTCGATGGAATGCGCGATGTTCTGCAGGATCACCGTCTTACCAGTCCGCGGAGGCGCCACGATCAGCGATCGCTGACCTTTACCAATCGGCGAAACCAAATCGATCACGCGAGCAGACTTGTCCTTGATGGTCGGATCTTCGATTTCCATCTTCAGACGCTCATCCGGATACAGAGGCGTCAGGTTGTCGAACAGAATCTTGTGTTTGGCCTTGTCCGGATTTTCAAAGTTGATCTTGGTGACATTTGTCAGCGCAAAATAACGTTCATTCTCGTCAGGCGCTTTGATCTCACCTTCAACCGTATCTCCGGTGCGCAGCGAATGCTTGCGGATCATGTCAGGCGAAACATAGATGTCATCCGGTCCGGGTAGATAGTTTGCCTCGGGCGAACGCAGAAACCCGAACCCGTCTTGCAAAACCTCCAGCACGCCGTCGCCACCGATGGTCCAGCCCTCATCCGCACGTTCGCGCAGAATCTGAAACATCATCTCGCCCTTGCGCATGGTTGAGGCGTTTTCGACCTCAAGCTCCTCGGCCATGGCCAGAAGGTCTTTGGGGCTTTTGGCCTTCAGATCGGCCAGATTCAGGGATTCAGTTGTCATGATGATACGAACCTCGGCCGCTTGGATCGCGGCACCAGAGTGGAATTTCAGAACGGAAGATACCTCGCCCGGACGGGCGCGTTACGCTTTAGATAAGCGCTTACCTCAAAAGAGTCAAACAGGCCCTCAGAACTTCACAACGACCGCTAGAACGATAACAACCATTAGAACGGTCGGAACCTCATTCATCATGCGGTACTGCCGCCCAGTCAGCTTATTTCGCCCCTCAGCAAAGTCCTTGCGCCGAGCCATAAGCCAATGGTGAAACCATGTCATACCAATCACTGCTGCGCCTTTGACCCAGGGCCAGTTCCAGTCCCATCCAACGATACCAGGCGTGAACACCATGATCAGCCCGCAGACCCAGGCCACGACCATTGCGGGGCGCATGATCACACGCAGCAGCTTTTCTTCCATTTCAAAGAAAATCTGTTGCGCACCCTCTACGGCTTGCGCCTTTTCAACGTGATACACGAACAATCTGGGCAGATAGAATAAACCAGCCATCCATGAAATCACGGCCATGATGTGCAGCGATTTCACCCAAGGGTATATTGCGAAAAGAATATCGGTCATTGGGTATTCCGGGCTTACCTGAAACCCTCCTAATAAAAAAAATAAGAAAGAAAAAGGATGATGGTTTTGTAGGGAGGTCAAATTCGGTGGATTACTTTTTTGTCCTGCCTTTTTCCCCAGGTGGAAAAAGTGAAGCACATCGGCGCAGAATCTGTTGATCAAGAAAAAAAATGATTAATAACAATAAATTATGAGATAAAAGCTCGGGCTGAATTGTGGATAACCATTGGAACAATCCGGGACGGGATGCTTATCCGAGTATTCCAACTTATCCTTGTCCCGTCTGGACAGGATCCGGGCGACTCGGGGAAGTCTTGCGCCAAATTCCCGGGGTTGCGTGTCAACCGGAAAGCCATACAAACCATTCGAGACTACTCATTGATTTGCACACGGGGTTTTCCACATGACTGTCCCCATAGTCCTTGCCTCAGGGTCCGTGATCCGCGCGCAGTTGCTCAGAAACGCAGGCGTCCCGTTTTCGGTTCAGATCGCGCGGGTGGATGAAGACACAGCCAAACGCGCCCTGATGGCTGAGGGAGCTCCGCCCCGTGATGTTGCCGATGCGCTTGCCGAAATGAAAGCACGTAAGATCAGTGACAAAGTGCCCGGCACTATGGTTCTGGGTTGCGATCAGGTTCTGGATTTCGAAGGTCAGATGCTGTCGAAGCCGGAAACGCCGGAAGAAGCACTGGCGCAGCTTAAAGCAATGCGCGGCAAGCGACATATGTTGCTGTCGGCGGCGGTGATCTATCAGGATGGTGAGCCCATCTGGCGGCATGTAGGTCAGGTGCGTTTGCGGATGCGGGCCAGCTCGGATGCTTATTTACGTGATTACGTGGCGCGGAACTGGGACAGTATTCGGCACGCAGTGGGGGCTTATAAACTGGAAGAAGAAGGCGTGCGCCTGTTTGCCACCATTGACGGCGACTACTTTAACGTCTTGGGTATGCCCCTGTTAGAGCTGCTCAATTTTCTGGCCGTGAAGGGAGTGATCGATCAATGACGGAGCATCGCGTTCCTCTGGCCGGCGTGATTGGGCAACCCATTGCACATTCCCGCTCGCCAAAACTGCACGGGCATTGGCTGAAAACCTATGGATTGGTGGGGCACTACATCCCAATGGATGTCGCCCCGGCCGATCTGGAAACCGTTCTGCGGACACTACCCAAGGCTGGGTTTGTTGGGGCCAACGTGACCGTACCGCATAAAGAGGCTGCTTTGCGGTTGGCGGATCATGTCTCGGACCGTGCCTCAGTCATCGGGGCGGCAAATACGCTTGTATTCCGCGAGGATGGTTCAATTCAAGCGGATAATACGGATGGCTACGGGTTCATGGCCAATCTTCGCAGCGGTGCGCCCGATTGGAACCCGCAGGATGGGCCTGCGGTTGTATTTGGTGCTGGCGGTGCTGCGCGGGCGGTGCTTCAAGCGCTGGCAGAAGCCGGAGTGCCTGAAATCCTGCTGACCAATCGCACCCGCACCCGTGCGGATCATTTGAAAGAAGAGTTCGGCCAACGGATTACGGTCGTCGACTGGGTGCAGGCGGGAAATGTGATCGAAGACGCAGAACTGGTCGTGAATACTACGTCTTTGGGTATGCAAGGGCAGCCAGTGTTACGCGTTCCACTGGATGGATTGCAACCCGGCGCTGTTGTCACCGATCTGGTATACGCGCCGCTTCAAACGCATCTGTTACAACAGGCGGAAGAGGTTGGATGTACAACGGTCGACGGGCTGGGAATGTTGCTGCATCAAGCTGTTCCCGGGTTTGAACGCTGGTTCGGTGTTCGCCCAGAAGTGGATGCGGAAACCCGCGCGGCGGCCTTGGCATGAGTTTTGCGCTGGGGCTCACCGGATCAATCGGAATGGGAAAAAGCACGACCGCTCAGATGTTTGCAGATGAAGGCTGTGCGCTTTGGGATGCGGATGCTGCGGTGCATCGGCTCTATGCAAAGGGCGGCGCTGCGGTTGAGCCCATGCGGATTACGTTTCCTACCGCCATTGCCGAGGATGCGGTCAGCCGGGATGCGTTGAAGCAAATCATTGCGAATGATCCTGACGCGCTAAAAACAATAGAAAAAATCGTACACCCTCTGGTAGCGGCGGATCGCGCCTCATTTCGATCTTCGTCGTCCGCCGATATCTTGGTATTCGACATTCCGCTGTTGTTTGAAACCGGTGGTGATGCGGCGATGGATGCTGTTGCTTGTGTTTCAATCTCTGCTGAAGAACAAAAAAGACGGGTCATGGCGCGCGGCACGATGAATGAGGCGCAGTTTGAGCAGATTCGCTCCAAGCAAATGCCAAACGAAGAGAAATGCGGGCGGTCGGATTTCGTGATTGTCACGGATACTCTGGACCATGCTCGCGCGCAGGTGCAGGATATCGTCAGGCAGATACGGGCAGGGTTGGCAGATGCGTGAGATTGTACTCGATACCGAGACCACAGGGTTTGATCCCGAAAGCGGCGACCGGATCGTCGAGATCGGCGCGGTTGAGCTGTGGAACCACGTTGCCACAGGAGAAACTTATCACGTCTACATCAACCCCGAGCGTTCTATGCCGGAAGAGGCATTTGGTGTGCATGGCATCGGCCCCGACCTGCTGGAAAACCCGCGCCCGCCGGAAAAGGGCGAAGTGACGCTGAAGGACAAACCTGTCTTTGCCAAGGTTGGGCAAGGGTTTCGTGAATTCGTGGGTGACGCCAAGCTGGTGATCCACAACGCTTCGTTCGACATGAAGTTTCTGAACGCCGAACTGGGCTGGATGGGGGTGTCGCTGATCCCGATGGATCAGGCAATCGACACGCTGGCCATTGCCCGCAAACGGTTTCCGGGGTCACCCGCTTCGTTGGATGCGTTGTGCCGCCGGTTTGGCATCGATAACTCAAACAGGGTGCTGCACGGCGCGCTGCTTGACTCGGAAATTCTGGCCGAAGTGTATCTGGAGCTGATCGGAGGCCGTCAGCCCGACTTTGGATTGTCAACGTCGGCAAGTGCAGCGTCTGGCGGTGGTGAGGAATGGCGCCCGACAGCGCGACCCGATGCCCTGCCATCCCGGATCACCGAGGATGAACGCGCAGCACATCAGAAATTTGTTGAAAAGCTGGGCGAGAACGCTCTGTGGACCCGCGCCTGACCCGAACCAGACGCGGACCAAAACCTTAGGCGTCGGTTTTTTGCTCTTGTGCGGCGGCCTGACGGCGCGCCAGTTCGTTGCGATAGAGCGCCACGAAATCAATGTTATCCAGGTTGACCGGCGGGTAGCCACCGTCGCGTGTGATGTCGCTGACGATGCGGCGCAGGAACGGGAACAGCATGCGCGGGCATTCGATCATCAGGAACGGATGCATTTGATCTTCGGGCACACCTTCCACGTGGAACAGGCCGCAATAGTCGATTTCGCACAGGAACAGGACGTCTTCCAGGCCCTTGGCCTTGGATGTCAGTTTTAGCTTGATCGAGACTTCATACTGGTGCTCGGTCGTGCGTTTCTTTGCGTCCAGATTGACCTGAACTGAAATCTCGGGCTGTACGTCGCCTGAGACGCCTTTTTGCGCCATGACGTTTTCAAAGGACATGTCGCGAATGAACTGTCCCAGAACGCGCATCTGGATCTGAGGGGCTGCCTGTGCGGCGGTGTTTTCTGCAGGGCTTTCGTCAGCCATGAAACTTCTCCGGAATTGAAATTCGGCACTGCTTAGCAATTTGGGCCGGATAGCTCAATGCTGGTGCGGGCCTTCCACCCACTTCGACGGCTTTCCGGAGTTCTGGCGAGGGCGAACCTCGGTGAATTCGCCATCTATCACATCGTCCTGATCAAACGGGTTTGGCCCCGACCTGAATTGTGCGCCGGTGCCCATTTGAAAATGCGTGATGGTCGCCTTGGACTTGAGATAGCGGAACACTGCGACCCGGATGCCGGGAACAAGCAGCGCAAAACCAATGGCATCGGTGAAAAACCCTGGTGTCAGCAGCAAAACACCGGACAGCAAGATCATCGCCCCATGGGCCAGCGGTTCGGTTGGGTCGTCCAATTCGGCAAAGGATCGCTGCAAATTCGCCAGCGCCATGCGACCTTGTGTCCGCACCAGAACCGTGCCCAGAACGGCGGTCAGAACCACGATTGCAAGCGTCGGCCAAAGCCCGATCAGACCGCCAACCTGTATGAACAAGGCGATCTCGATGATCGGAACCAATAAAAAAGCCAAGAACAAGTACATTTGCGGTATCCTTTAGCATGGTCCGGGCTGTGGACTTGGCCCCGACTGTCACCTACATAGTGGCAGAGGGCAGCGTATACAAAGCCCGGGTTCTGAAAAGAGGACGAAATGAACTCACCCCTGATCCAGCTTCTGGTGCTGGCCGGAATTGCCATTTTCCTGATCCTGCGCTTGAAAAGCGTGTTGGGTACACGCGAAGGTTTTGAGAAACCGCCCCTTCAGCAACAGCCTGATACCAATGGCGCGCGCCGTGATTTCGAAGTGATTGAAGGCGGGCCAGATCACGACATCACCGACCATGTGGCCGAAGACAGTGAACAGGCGCAAACATTGGCCGCAATGAAGCGGGTCGAACCCAGTTTTTCTGTCAGCGAATTTGTACAGGGCGCGCGCGGCGCCTATGAGATGATCGTGATGGGCTTTGAAAAGGGCAATCTGGACGAAATCCAGCCATTCCTGTCAGAAGAAGTATTCGACAGTTTTGTATCAGTTGTTGCGGATCGCGAAGATAAAGGTCTGACCATCGAAGCCGAATTCATCGGGGTGCGTGAAACCACTCTGGTCGATGCGACCTTCGACAAGGACAGCAATCAGGCCGAGATCACGATGCGCTTTATCGGTGAGCTGACCTCGGTCGTGCGCGATCGTGGCGGGGATATCATCGAAGGCAATCCGAACACCGTCAAACGTCAAAAGGACAGCTGGACCTTTGCCCGCGTCATGGGCTCGGATGATCCAAACTGGCTGCTTGTCGCCACGGACGCATGATTGCAACGCTCCGGTCGCTTTTTCTGGGGGTCGCCATGACCACTGCCAGCGCCGCCGGAGCCGAGGCGACGCGATCCATCCTGTCATTCGATGACCTCGATGGCTGGGCCGCCGACGATCACGGGGCGGCCCTTTCGGTTTTTCTGAACACCTGTGGTGATCTGGACGATCCTGATTGGCAGGCGCTGTGTGGCGTGGCTCAGAGTTATGAACCTGGCGCGGCGCGGGCTTTTTTCGAGCTGTTCTTTCGTCCTGTTCTGGTCGAAGACGGCGATGACGCACTGTTCACCGGATATTTTGAACCTGAACTGGATGGCTCGAAAACCCCAACTGATAAATACCGTTATCCACTCTACCGGATGCCGCCCGAGGCGCGAGAGGCGGGCAAGTGGCTCAGTCGCCGTGACCTGCTGACCGGTGACGCCCTGACAGGTCGGGGCCTTGAGATAGCGTGGGTCGATGACCCTGTTGAGTTGTTCTTTCTGCAAATTCAAGGCTCGGGCCGGATACGTCTGCCCGATGGCGGTGCATTGCGGGTTGGATATGGCGGTGCGAATGGGCATCCCTATCGCTCGATCGGCGCGGAACTGGTCCGACGGGGTGCGCTGGGCGCGCACCAGGTCAGCGCGCAGATGATCCGGACCTGGGTACGCAAAAACCCTGAAGCCGGGGCTGAGCTGTTACTACACAACCCTTCTTATGTTTTCTTCCGAGAGGTGACGCGTGTTGCGCCCGAGTTCGGACCGTTAGGCGCCATGAACCGCTCAGTGACCACGATGCGCAGTATCGCGGCAGATCCGGCTTATACACCTTTGGGCGCGCCAGTTTGGGTAGAAAAGGATGGTAAAAACCCGCTGCGCCGATTGATGATCGCACAAGACACCGGATCGGCGATCAAGGGTGCGCAACGTGCCGACATTTTCTTTGGCACAGGGGATGATGCCGGGCAGGCCGCCGGTCGCTTGAAGGATCCCGGCCGTATGGTTGTGATGTTGCCGATCCAGAGGGCCTACGCCCTGTTACCGGATGAGTTCTGATGACCCGGCGCAAACTGACTGCGGATGAGATCGATTTGTGGCGCAAGGTCGCCAAACAGGCTGAGCGTTTGCACCCCGAACTGCCTCAGACTGTGCACCCCACTACCTTGCCCAAGCCCAAACCGACCAAAACGCCCAAGGCGCGGATAGAAGCCTTTGAACTGGGTCAGACTGCGCCGACCAAACCGTCACGGAATAACCTGAAGCCATCGATCACCGAAGGTTTACGGACAAATCCGGTGCAGATGGACACCAAGTCTTTTGGTCGCATGAAACGCGGCAAGCTCAAGCCCGAAGGCAAGCTGGACCTGCACGGGATGCGCATGAGCGCAGCCCATCCCGCATTGGTTCGGTTCATCCTGACCGCACAGGCACAGCGCAAACGGCTGGTGTTGGTCATAACCGGCAAGGGCAAGGACCGGGACGAACCGGGACCCATTCCAACGCCGCGTGGGGTCTTGCGCAATCAGGTGCCCCACTGGTTGTCTATTCCGCCACTTGCACAAGCGGTGCTGCAGGTAACACCCGCACATATCAGCCATGGCGGCGATGGCGCCTATTACGTTTACCTCAGGCGCGTCCGTTAGTCGGATCGCTGATTCTAGCTGGTCCGCATGAACCGGATTCGCACGCGAACCCTGCCCTTACCCCTACTGATTTATTGTTTCTGCAGGTCCCGCAACCCCGGTGATAAGCTGCCGGCGCAATGAAACTTCGTAGCCTTGTCCAAGGCTTGCGAGGTTGTGCTTAACAACACAACCAGAACGGTACGGCAGACAATCGCCGATCCCATCTGATTGCATTGACCCAGCGGTTTCCGATTGCTTACCCTACGTAAAGCACCCCTGTGGCGCTGATATTTTTATGACGAATTTATGGTGGCCGAATGTTAGGCTCCACTGCCATTTCCCGACCTCAAAGGTCGGAAGCATCCGCCATTTCAGGTGACAATGGCGCCAACAAAGATGTGCTGTCGCTTAATCTGCCGAAAGGCGGTGGCGCGATTTCTGGTATTGGTGAAAAGATTACCTCGAACCCGGTGACCGGGTCTGCGTCCTTGACGATTCCGGTTCCTGTCAGCCCTGGGCGTGGTGGTTTCACACCAGAGCTGCAACTGAGCTATGAGGCTGGCACCAGCAGCGGCATTTTCGGCTTTGGATGGTCACTTTCGCTGCCCGAGATCACGCGCAAAACGGAAAAAGGCCTGCCCCAATACGACGATGCCGCCGGATCTGATGTCTTCCAGATTTCGGGGTCTGAAGATCTGGTGCCGCTGCTCGATTCTCAGGGGGCACAATGGGAAGATCGCGCGCGGTTTCCAGGTGTGACCATCCACAGGTTCCACCCACGGATCGAAAGCACTTTTGCCCGCATTGAGCGGTGGACAGACGAGGCGACGGGTATCGCGCATTGGCGTGTCACGTCGCGCGAAAACGTCACTTCGATCTATGGCGCGTCAGGCCTATCAAGGGTGGCAGACCCGAACGACCCCGCCCGTGTATTTCGCTGGTTGTTGTCCGAGACCTTCGACGACAAAGGCAACGCCATCCGATACGAGCATGTCGCCGAAGACGCAGTTGGCATCGATCAGGCGCAGGCGCACGAAGCCAATCGGTCCCGCACAGCCGAGCGGTACCTGAAACGCATCCGCTATGGTAATCGGGTCTCTCGTTCGGTTGATCCGGATGTGAATGCAGCTGGATGGCTGTTCACGGTCGTATTCGATTATGGCGAAGACCACCTGATGCCAATCGCACCTGATCCCAACGTGGCGGCGGACGCGCAGAATGAGTTTGTCCATGCATCCGCTGATCCCGGCCGAAATTGGCAAGTGCGCCCGGACCCCACATCAAGCTACCGCGCGGGCTTTGAGGTTCGGCGCTATCGCCGCTGCCATCGAATTCTGACCTTTCATGATATCCCCGACTTGCCGACGGGCGAACCGGGCTATCGCGGTCTCGTGAAGGCAACTGAGTTTTCCTATGACGATTTCACCCCTCCCGGTGCTGACACTGATGACGAGCGTCAGCACCCCGGCAGTACGCGCTATGGCTCATTCCTCATGGCGGTCGCGCAGTCGGGCTTCGCTCCGGACGATACTGTTGCACCGCGCGATGTGAACGGAGCCACGTTCCTTGCCTATCGGCGTCAGGCGATTCCGCCCGTGGAATTCACATATAGCCGGGCCGAGGTGAACGATATTGTGCACCGCCTTGACCGCGGGCAGACCGAAGGTGCTCCGGCCGGACTTACCGATCCGGCAAACTGGGTTGATTTGGACGGTGACGGTGTTGGTGGAATTCTGACCTCGACCCCGGGTGCCTGGCATTACACTCGCAACCTTGGGCCAATGAACGGCACGGCGCGCTTTGCGGCCCCCGTGCTGGTTGCCGAGCGGCCTGCATTTGCTGAGTCAGGCCAATGGATGGACCTTGCTGGGGATGGTCGCCCGGATCTGGTGGTAATGGACCGGACAACCCCGGGGTTCCATGAGCGCGACGCGCAATCAGGTTGGTCCGACTTCCGCGCGTTTGAATATTGGCCACATATAGATGCGTCCAATGACAGCATGAAGATGGTTGACCTGACTGGCGATGGCCTTGCTGACATTCTTCTGACCGAGGACACCGCTTTTGTCTGGCACCCCTCTGAAGGCGAGGCCGGGTTTGGCCCCGCGCGCAGGCAAGCGCAGCCATGGAACGACACTGACGGACCCCGACTTGTGTTTTCCGATCCGGAGGCTGCAATATTTCTGGCGGATATGTCCGGCGACGGATTGTCTGATCTGGTTCGTATCCGCTGTGGTGAAGTCTCCTATTGGCCCAATTGCGGATATGGGCGTTTCGGCACCAAAGTGGCGATGGACGACGCGCCACAATTTGATCGCCCCGAAATGTTCGACCGCAGCCGCCTGCGCCTGACGGATATCGACGGCTCGGGCACCACCGACATTGTCTATCTGGGTGCAGAAGGTATCGACCTCTATTTCAACATGTCTGGCAACCGGCTTGCACCGCGTCGACGCCTAGGGAATGTGCCGCCGCTTGATACCGAAACTTCGGTTGATCTGCTCGATCTATTTGGAACGGGCACCGCCTGTTTTGTGTGGTCCTCTACTTTGTCCCGCAACGCAGGTCAGCCACTGCGTTACGTCGATCTGATGGGCGGACAAAAACCGCATCTTATGACCCGATATGTCAACAATTTCGGTGGCGAGACCGAGTTGCACTATGCCTCGTCGTCGCGGTTTTACCTGCAAGACCTTTATGAAGGACGCCCTTGGGCCACGCGCCTGCCGTTCCCGGTGCAGGTGGTTGATCGCATCGTTACACATGATCGTGTGGCGCAAACCCGGTTCGTATCTCGCTTTGCCTTTCACCATGGTCATTTCGACGGGGTCGAGCGCGAGTTTCGCGGGTTCGGCATGGTCGAACAATGGGACACCGAGGAATTCGCAGCGCTCTCGTCAGATGCGCTGGGGCCACTGGCATCAAACGAAGACCCGGCATCTCATGTACCGCCCGTCCTGACCAGAACATGGTTTCATACCGGCGTGTATCTCGACCAAGGTAGTCTGCCCGATGTCTTGGCTGGTCTGCTTGATGGGCAGGATCGTGGGGAATACTGGCGCGCACCCGCTTGGCGTGACGACGATGTTGAAGCGCGGCGGCGGCTTTTGCCCGACACGGTGTTGCCACCCGGATTGACAACCGAAGAAACACGCGAGGCTGCGCGCGCGCTTCGCGGCACGGTGCTGCGGCGTGAAACCTATGCGCTCGATGGCAGGGCGGAGCCCGGCTATCCCAATGGTCACCCCTATCAGGTGGTCGAGCAAACGCAGACTGTGCATTTGCTGCAGTCCCGTGGACTCAACCGTCATGCCGTGTTTCTGACCCATGCCCGGGAAAGTCTAACCGCGCATTATGAGCGGATCCCCCATGACCCGCGCCTTCAGCATCAGGTCATACTGGAGGTTGACCCGTTTGGGACTGAACTGCGCCGCGTCGATGTCATGTATGGCCGGCAAACACCAGATCCGACGCTGACGCCTGAAGATCAGGCGCGTCAGGCGCAGTTACATGCGGTATTACACACGCGGCGCGTCACGGACCTGATCGCGACAGATCAAACCTACCGCGCCCCGGTGTCATGTGAAGAACAAAGCTTTGAGCTTACCGGCTTAAGCCCAGCGCCGGGTACGCGTTTGTCCTTTGATGAGATCGAGACAGAGGCGAACGCTGCAGCCGATCTTGCTTATGAAGCGACCCAAACCGCGGGTCAGGTGCAGCGTCGTCTGATCGAACACCGCCGTCAGTACTTCAGGGATGATACGCTGACCGGCCCACTGCCGCTTGGCCAGATGGGCAGTTTGGGGCTTCTCCATCAAAGCTTCCAACTGGCCTTCACGCCGGGTCTTGTCACGCAGGTTTATGGAGGCCGCGTTGGTGCGGCCGAGATGGCGCAGGCGGGATACACCGAGATTGACGGCGACGGCCAGTGGTGGCGCCCATCGGACCGTCAGCTTTTGTCGCCCTCAAGCGGTGATACGCCCGCGCAAGAGCTGGCATTTGCACGACAGCATTTCTTTCGACCACATCGCCTGCAGGACCCGTTCCATCAGCCTGCGACACATACGGAAACAACAGCCCGCTATGACGCTTTCGACCTGCTGATCGAGGAAACGCAGGACGCATTGGGCAATCGCATGTCGGCAGGGGTACGCTCGACCGGTCCAGCTGGCGCAATCACCGAACGCCGACAGGATTATCGCGTTTTGCAAGCCTCGGTATTGACCGATGAGAACGGCAATCGCAGCGAGGTGGTCTTTGACGCCTATGGCCGCGTGACCGGCATGGCCCGAATGGGCAAGGTCGATGGGCCCGACGAAGGTGACAGGCTGGATGGCTTTGATCCGACACTGGTGCCTGCAGCACGCACCCAAGTGCTGAACGATCCGCGTGGACCTGAAGCTCTGGCAGCACTTGGACGCGCGACAATGCGTTATGTTTATGATCCCTGGGCCTATTATCACTCTCGTGGGGATCCTGTCCCATCACCCGTCATCGGTCTTTCCCTGCATCGAGAGGTTCACGACAGTGATCTTTTGCCGGGTCAAACCACCCCGTTCCTGGCCGAACTTACCTTTACAGATGGGATGGGGCAGGAAATTCAACGCAAGATTCAGGCCGAAGACGGTCCGGTCCCAACGCGTGATGGCTCGGGGAACATCCTGCTGGGACCTGATGGTCGGCCGGTTATGTCCGCATCGCCGTCGCCACGCTGGGTTGGTACCGGCTGGCAAGTGCGTAACAACAAGGGCAATATTGTTCGACAGTTCGAACCGTTCTTCACAGATCGCCCGACCTATGAGTCCGACATCCGCATCGGTGTAAGCCCAATTTTCTTCTACGACGCATTGGGGCGTGAGATCGGGATTCTGAACCCCGATCATACATGGAGCAAACACCGGTTTTCTGTTTGGGACCAGACGACATGGGACCCGGGCGATACTGTACTGATTTCGGATCCCGCCCAAGACCCCGATCTTGGCGACCACTTCCGCAGGTTGCCGCAGGCTGCCTATTTACCCACTTGGCACGCGCTGCGAACCGATCCGGCGCAAGCGCAGGCGTTGGCGACCCGTTTCCCCGATCCCGAAGACCGGCAGCGCGCCACTGAGGCTGCATCGAAATCGGCGCTTTATCATGACACACCGATGCGGGCTTTGGCAGACACCCGTGGTGCGCTGATCGCGCGCCTCACTCCGAACCGCACGCTCTACAGCACCACGGCCCCGGGCACCCTACCGACCGAGACATTCCACCGCGTTGCGACCGAAATCGATATCGAAGGCAATACGCGCCGAACCTGGGATGAGCTTGGGCGCGAGGCTCAGCGTACCGCTTTCGACATGCTCAGCACCGCCATTCGGACCGACAGTATGGAGGGCGGTACCCGTTGGCGGCTAACGGATGTAAGTGGCGAAACGGCGTTTACGTGGGATGCGCGCGACCACCGGCTACGCCACGAATTCGATGTATTGCGCCGACCCATCGCCACTCATCTAAGCATCAATGCGGGTCCTGAGCTGCGGATCGATGAAACGATCTACGGAGAATCGCTGACGACACCCGAAGCCCTGAACCGCCGCAAACGCATTGCGATCAGCCGCGACCAATCCGGCACGATGGAAATTCTGGCCCATGATTTCAAAGGCAACCCAATCCGCAGCCAGCGGCAACTGGCGCAGGAGTTTCGCACCACGCTCGATTGGGCCGCACCCGTGGCGACTGAGCCCGAGATTTTCGCAGGGCAAACCCGCTTTGACGCGCTGGATCGTCCGGTCCAACTGGTGCCGCTGCAACCGCAAGGGCCGGGCGCGCGCATCCAGGTTGTGCAGTACCGCTATAACCCGTCCTCGCGGCTTGATCGGGTGGACACCTGGCACGCACGACCCGCGGCACCTGACACTTTATTGGATCCCGCCACTGCGGATCATGCCGTGGTCACAGGCATTGCATACAACCCTTGGGGCGACCGCGAACGCATCACCTATGGCAACGCGGTTGAAACAGAAATCCTGCATGATCCGTTGACCCGTCTCACCGAACGCATCATCACCCGGCGAGCGGCAACGGGTTTTGGCTCGGACTGTCCGACACCGCCAGTTGCAGGCTGGCCAGGATGCCACTTGCAGGCGCAGCACATGATCTACGATGTGTCTGGCCACGTGACCCACATCCGCGACAGCGCGCAACAGCAGATCTTTTTCCGCAATCGCCGTGTTGATGCCTCTAACGACTATACGTTTGATGCCCTGCATCGTTTGATCGAGGCGACGGGCCGCGAACATCTGGGCCAGCAAGGCGGCGCACCCGGCGCCCACAGCTATAACGATGCCGCGCGAGCTCGGCTGCCACACCGCAGTGATGGTTTCGCCCTTGGCCGGTATCTTGAGCGTTTTCACTATGACATTGCGGGCAACTTGATTGAGATGCGCCACCGGGGCTCTGATCCCGTGGCGCCCGGTTGGACGCGGACCTACACCTATGGCGAGGACAGCGATCTGGCCGCGGGGGTATCCTCGAACCGCTTAAGTCAAACATCGGTCGGTGCCTTGAATGATATCATCAGTCAGGGCGGCGATGGCTATGACGCGATGGGCAACATGCTGCGCCTTTCCCATCTCGATCAGATCGCATGGGACCACGACAACCAACTGCGCATGTGCCGCCGTCAGGCAGTTGGACCTGATGATGCGGACGGCCTGGCGCACCAAGGGGACCGCACATTCTTTGTTTACGCCTCTGACGGGACTCGCATCCGAAAAGTGATAGAAACCTCTGCAGGAGCCATTCGGCGCGAAACGATCTCGCTGGGCGGGTTCGACATTATCCGCGAACCGGGTGCAAACCCGCGGACCCGAGAGACCCTGCATGTGGGGGACGAAGCTGGCCGTATCGCATTGGTTGAGGCGACGATCGCCGGTGGTGCGGTCAGCCGCGTCATTCGTTATCAGCACAGTAACCATGTGGGCAGTGTGGGGATCGAACTGGACGAGAACGGCAATGTTCTGTCTTACGAGGAATACAGCCCCTTCGGCAGCACCACTTACCAAGGCGTTGCAACAGCAGGTCTGGGGCCGAAACGTTTTCGATATACCGCGATGGAGCGGGATGCCGAAACCGGGCTTAACCATCATGGTGCCCGCTATGCCGCCCCTTGGCTCGGCCGATGGATCAGCGCCGATCCCATCGGAATTGAAGGTGGGCTGAACCTTTATGCTTATGCCTATAACAACCCGGTAACGCTCAACGATCCCGAGGGCACTGCGCCGCCCACTGTGCCCAACGGAGGCCTTGAAGTTGCATCGTTGCAGAAGGGTCTTGAGACGCTTGATGCGCTGGCGACTCAGGTCAGGAACACCGAAGGCAGCGTGCAGGAGTTTGCCCTTATCAAAGAGAACAACACGTTCAAGATATTGAAGGGCACGGCCACCAAGCCCGAGGTCTCGATTCCAAAGGGAACGACGGCTATCGCACACACGCACCCGCCCACTGCCATGGTTTCCTTTGCAGACGTCAACACCACCCATGCCCAGGGTGTGAAGGTCGCCGGAGTCCGTTCTCACCTGGTGGCGCATGGCAACGGCAATTGGACGCTGATCGAGATCCCGAAACAGGGAAACGGAATGTTGACCTCATTCGACACCAATACCGGCATGATAAAGGGCACCGTGCAAGTCTACCGCCCGGGCGCTGCGCCTGACACTGCGTCGATGGTGCAAAAAGTCGACACCATGAACATGGTGAACAAGCAAGGCAAAATCACCTCAATTTCCAAGCTTGCCAAAGCAATGCGGGGCAGCAGGGCAGTGTCGCAGACCCTGTCCGGGGGCCGCGCCATCCTAGGGGTCATGGGCCGTGGGCTCATGGTGATCGGTATGGCGGCCAGCGGCATTCAGGTTGGCACAGGGATCACGCAAATCGCCGAAGGCGAGACCGGCGTGGGCACCGCAAATGTGGTCGAGGGCACAGCCTCGGGCACTCTCAACGTGGTCTCGGTGTCGGGCAAGCTCGTCACGGGTGGTGGTGCCGGATCGGTCTTTGCCGCCGGGCTCGCAGCTTTCGGCTCAATTGCACTGGCCGGAACCGAAGCTCGCTCCGCAATCAAAGGCGAAAAAACCGCCGCGCGCGAAGCGGCCGATTTTTGGGTGGACGAAATCGACGCAGGCCATCGTCAGGGCGGCGTTGGCGGCTTCTTCCGACGGTCCGCTGGTTACCTTGGCCTGGGCGCGGCAGGCACGATGTCGATCCTGCAAGGCCAGGGCATCAAAGGCCATTTGAAATGGTGAACGCAGTTGTCAGAAAGGGTACCTCCTCATGACCAAAGTTACGCATCCGCTAAAGCCCAGAATGCGCCGCGCTACGGTGGGCGATCTGCAATCCGCTTTGCTGGCACTGCTGCGTGAAGGCTTGCTGCTGGCCAATGATATCAGCGCGCGCCGAGCGCTGGCCGATATCGTGTCGCGCGAAAAGGATGGCCGCACACCGACCTACGGAAAAGGCACCACTGAAGCCGTTCGCCTGGTTCAGAAAGAGGCCGATCTGTCCCCGACCGGCAGAGTCGATAAAAGAACGGCAGCTGTGATTAACGATCTGGTCGCTCGACTGGACACACCGACGGATTTTGGCACCTACCGTGTCAGCGGTCGCGTCATAAGTGCGCAAAGTGCGGCTGTTGATGGCCTTGCTGTTGTTGTTGTCGACAAAGGTGTCGGCGGCGACGTTGAACTGGGGAAGGCTACAACCGGTAAACGCGGTGCCTTCGAGATTGTGTTTACCGGAGATCAGATAACCAAGCGCGGCAAGGATGCACCAGACCTTCAGGTGCAGGTGCGTTTGAATGACGATGTGGTTGCCGCTTCGGCGGTGGAATATGACGCCGGACCGGATTCCGAGCTTTCCGTGGTTCTGCCTGCTGAAAGTGCCGCAAAACTGTCTTCAGAACACGCCACACTGACCAAGGCGCTCTCTGGTCAGTTCAACGGTGCCTTGTCGAAACTTGAAGAAAGCGACACCCGTCAGGACATCACATATCTGGCCAATAAAACAGGTTGGGACGCGCGCGCCGTGGCACTGGCGTCGCTATCCCAGCAGTTGTCTGACAAGACCGCTGGACGGCGTGGTCAACGCATCGACTCTGGCCTGTTCTATGCGCTTTTACGTGCAGGTGTTTCCGCCGATGACACCGCGGTTTTCCGCACGCCCCCTGCTAAAGTGGCGCAAATCTGGAAATCCGCGCTGGATGAAGGATTGATCGACGCCAAACTGGCGGATCAGACAGATGCCTCCCTTGCCCGATTTACCGAAGTTTCCGCGCGCGTGCGGCTGGATACGCCCCCTCCCGGGGCTTTGGCCGGAATGCAGCCTTTGCTTGCACTTTCGCTGACGCGGGATGACGAGCGTGAAACTTTTGCCGCGCTCCATGCGGCGCATGGTGATGATCTCAATACATTCTGGACCGAGGTAGAGGGTAAGTTGGGTCAGGACAAAGCCACCCGTTTGCAGACCGATGGCAAGCTTGCCTATCTGACGCTCAACAACTCCAAGCTGGTCGAACGCTTGCACCGTGACACCGATGGCGATGCGGACGGTACGTTGGGAGGCCTAGTGAAGGCGGGTTTTCATAAAGCCGATGCCTGGGCCGCGATCATGGATGATACCGACCCCGTGCCAGAGGCAGTTCAGGGCCGGGATGCCGCCGAAAGACGCGCCAACTATGCAGAATTCATGGCCGCTCAGGTGCGGCTGTCTTTCCCGACTGCGGTTGTTGCGGAAATGGTCCGGGCGCAGGAGACGCCATTGGTCGATACCGGGTTGTCGAATAACGTGCATGGTTTCCTCGCAAAACATGCCGATACCTTCCAGATAGGTCAGCAGCCCGTTGCGAGCTTTATTGCAAAAAATGCGCTGGACGAACCGCCAGAAGTGGTGCGCGAAATCTCACGCATTCAGCGGGTCTATCAGATCTCGCCCGACGACAGCAGTATGAATGCCATGCTGGCTGCAGGGTTGGATTCGGCCTATGCGGTCGTGGCGCTGCCACAAGATGAGTTCCTGCGCGCCCACAAGGCCGTTCTGAACGAGGCCGTCGCGATGCAGATCTACCGCAAGGCCGAACAGGTCCATGGTGCGGTTCTGAATCTGGCCACCGCTTATATGACTCACCGGATGATGCCAGCGATCGGCCCCAGCGTGGGCGCTGCTGACGGGTTTTTGAACCCTACCCCGGGCGGGTCGGACAATTTTGGCGATGTGCTCGCATACTCCACATTAGAAGAGCTATTTGGTTCGATGGATTATTGCGGATGCGAGCATTGCCGGTCAGTCCTCAGCCCCGCAGCCTATCTTGTCGATCTTCTGCTGTTTCTCGATCGCCCCGCGACCGAGATTCCGAACGGCTTCACCAATCCACTTGATGTGTTGCTTGATCGGCGGCCTGATATTCAACACCTGCCTCTGACTTGCGAAAACACTCTGACGCCTGTGCCATACATCGACTTGGTGAACGAGGTGCTTGAGCATTTCGTTGTCAATGGCATGTCTTTGGGTGGATATCAGGGTCATTCGACCGATGGTCAAACACCGCCTGAAGAGTTGCTGGCCAGTCCACAATTTGTGCGCGATGCCGCCTATGCCACGCTGGCCACCGCCCAATTCCCTGCCCCCCTGCCGTTTGACCGTTCGTTGGAGGCACTGAAGGCCCTGTTCAATCGTTTCGACGCGCCTTTACATCGGGTTATGGCCGACTTGCGTTCGTCAGACGCGCTGGACGATGCACCGTACGGATGGCGCGACATCTGGCTGCAGCGCTTGAACATCTCGCACGGTCTCAACGCCGTCCTGACCGAAAGCGTGGCGGTTGCCGGGTCAGCGCGACCCGATCTGACAGTGCGTTCGCTTTATGGTTTTGATGCGGGTGCCAGCGCAGCCGAAGTGCGTGATGGTTTGGAAAGCGTGCGCGACCTATGCCGCCGTACCGAGATCACGCCGGTTGATCTCGTGAACATCCTAAAGACTGAGTTCGTGAACCCCGGAGCCGCGCTGATCCCGAAGCTTGAGCATCTTGGCCTGGGCTTCGACGATATCCGGGCCTTCCGGGACGGCGCGATCAACTCCGCAGAACTACAAAGCCGGATGGCGGCAGGGGTCGAGCCTGAACGCTTTGGCGGTGATGTCGAGGCATGGTTGCTTGATGACACTACTTTCGACCGGATCATGGGTCTGATCGTGCTTACAAATCCGCAAGACCCGTCGGATATGTGCGACCTAAGCGCGCTTGAACTGCGTCACCCAGACCCTGATCCGTTGTCCAACCGCCTTGAATGGAATGACTTTATCCGGATTAACCGGTTCATCCGTCTGTGGCGTGTTCTGGAACTTAGCATTGCCGACACGGATGCTATCATCTCGGCGCTTTATCCGACGAACCAGATGCCGGACGGCGCCGACGCGCAGGTAGACCTGGCTCGCATGGACGCCGGCTTTGCCGAGCTCCTGCCACAGTTGGGCATCGCCATGTCGGCCCTTGATGCGCTGGAGCTAAGGCCCGAGGACGCGCTGCGCCCGATCCTGGCCCTCTTTGGACCAATCAGCACCAATGGAACCGCCGCGCTATTCCGTGAAATGTTCCAGCGGCCTGCTCGCGAAAACCCCGCCTTTGCCGAAGATGGTTTTGGCGGCGTGCTTACAGACCCTGCGGCCCTGTTGCTGCCCGAGGTTGAAACATTGCGCGCGGCCTTTTCATTGACGGGTCCGGAATTTAACCGGATCGTTGCTGTTTTGGGGTTCGATGACACGACACCCCTGACCATCGAGACGGTCAGCGCAATCTACCGTCGCGGCTGGTTGGCGCGCGCGCTTGAGCAAAGCGTGCCGGGATTGGAGCGTTTGCTGCAAGCCACCGGTCTTGACCCCTATGGCCCGCAAGACGCCACTGCACCCGCTCTGCTGACGGTTATCGATCTGGTGCATCGCCTGTCCGAGCTAGGCCTGTCGCTGGAAACAGCGCTGGCGCTGCTGTTGAACCATGACCCAAGTGGCCAGACGACACCGCCCGCAGAAAACATCACGACCCTGGCACGCGATCTGCGTGCAGGGTTTGCGGCGATCACCAATGACTTTGTTCTGGTGGACGATCCCGATGGCGGTATTGCCCGGTCCCACATGGCTCTGGTCTATGGGGCCGAAGCGACCGAGCAGTTCTTCGGATATCTGGAGGCCACATCCTCGGCCGAGGTTACCTATGACCATTCTGCCCCTGCGCTAGAGCCGGCGATCCTGGCCGAGGCGCCCGATCAAATCGCTTATGACGATTTCCGCAAGGTTCTGGTTTTCAACGGGCTGATGTCGACCCCTGTCAGAGATGCCCTGCAGGCCGTCGCCGGGACACCTGCTGCCTTCACGCCAGCAATTGACGCTTTGTTCAACGCAAGCGAGGCACAATCACAGCCATTCTTCACCCGCTTCCCCGAGCTGCTCCCGCTTCACGACGCATACCGCAGCTCAACCGCGTCAAAGGCCGAGGCCTATCGTGCCCTGCTTGAAGGAATCCTGCCGCAGCTGATCTCAAGACGGAAACGCCAGGTGGCGCTGCAGCTTCTGGGTACCGCGATCGAGGTTGAGGCTGATCTGGCAGCTGTCCTGTTCGAAAAGGCCGAGGTTCTGCATGCGGCGACTGATCCGGCCAGCTCCGCGCTTGAGGATGCCCTGATGCTCGAATCCGGGGGTCTGAGTGCTGAAATCAGCGATGGTCCGGCCCACACTGCACCGCCTGCGCGGGTCGAAACTTTATCTGGCGCGATTGATTTTGCCTCCACTGGAACAGTGCTGCCAGACAATCAAACCACACCAGGTTCTTCGATTTCGATCCGGTTACGGGGATATCTGGAAGCGCCTGAAAACGGGTTCTTCAACATTGCTGTCGAAGCTGATGCGGGCGCGATCGTGACACTCAGCATCGCAGGCGAACCTGTTCCTCTGACCGAGGCGGGCGGCATATGGTCAAACACCAACGCGATCGAGCTTCGCGCAGGCACTTTGGTCGAAATCGCGCTGGGCGTGGCCAATGTGACCGACCGTCTGGCGTTGCGTTGGAGTGCACCGGGCCGAGGAACTGAGGTCATCGACGCTTCGCATCTCTACCCGGCTGATCCGGTATCGCATCTGGGCGCGGCCTACCTGCGCACGCGCCGCATTGCCAGGTTGTCCGAAACGCTGAAACTTGACGTCGCTGAGGTCTTGCACCTGACGACACATGGCGATTTGCAGATTGCGGGAGCGGCCTGGCCAAACAGCCTGCCCGTCACCGGCACACCTGATGATCCGACCTCCGCCGCGCTGATGGGGGTGCTAACGGCACACCTGCGCATGGCGCGATTAAAGGCGGCTTATGCCCCTGAAAATGCCCGGCTGGTCTCGATAGCCGAGAATCCAGCATTCGCCATAGCCGACGCCGAGGCTGAGTTGTTCCAAGTCACGCGCTGGGATCCCGTGGATATCTCCGCCCTGTTGGTACATTTCGGACTCACCCCAGCCGATATTGGCGATCTGGCCGTTCTGGAGCGGCTTCATGACATCGCCGAATGGCTGACGGCACTTGGGATTCCGGCGACAGCGCTTATCGCTGCCGCAACACCCGCCCCAACCGGACCCATTGTGCGGAATTTCCGCGCCGCCCTTCGCGCGCGCTACAGCCCGGATGACTGGCTGAAGATTCTACAGCCGATCAATGACCGCCTGCGCAAGCGCCAGCGCGACGCGTTGGTGGCGCATATCTTGCACGATCTGCGCGGGCGTCCGGATGCGGCGCATATCAACACGCCCGAAAAGCTGTTCGAATACTTCCTGATGGACGTGCAGATGGAGCCCTGCATGCTCACCTCGCGGGTTCGTCACGCATTGTCCTCGGTCCAGATCTTTACCGAGCGCTGTCTGATGAATCTTGAACCGCGTGTAGCTGCATCCAGCCTCCGGTCCAAACACTGGGAATGGATGAAACGCTACAGGGTGTGGGAGGCTAACCGCAAAATCTTCCTTTACCCTGAAAACTGGATGGAGCCGGAATTGCGCGACGACCAGTCGCCCTTCTTCCGGGAAGCGATGAGTGAATTGCTGCAGGGTGACATCACCGAGGAACGCGCAGCCACCTCGCTGATCGGGTATCTGCAGAAACTGGAAGAGGTGGCCAAGCTGGAAGTATGCGGCCTCTACCAGATCGAAGGTGACCCGGGTGCGGCGGACGATGTGCTGCACGTCATCGGACGCACCGCCGGGGCCAAGCGCAGCTATTACCACCGTACCCGCGCCTACGGGTCCTGGAGCGCGTGGGAGAAAATCCCGCTGGATATCGAAGACAATCCGGTCATGCCGCTAGTCTGGAACAATCGTCTGTTCCTGTTCTGGATCAAGATGATGCCTGAAAACACGGCGCGGGGAACACCCAATGCCGGATCAGGCCCGCTGGCCGAGGTGGAGGCGTCATCGCTGATGGATGTTGATGAGCCCACTTTCGACGTCAAGGTCATGCTGAACTGGACCGAACGGGTGGATGGCGTGTGGCAACCGCCACGCAGCTCGGACCCGGATGAGCCCCTGTTGCTGCGCGAAAACGTTCCGGCCCGAGAGATGCGCAATTTCCGCAAGGGTATCCGCCTGTCTTCGTTCCCATGGACCAACGGGATGCGGATATCGATCTCGTACAAGGATTGGCTGGGCGTTTCGTTCTTCATGTACAACACGTTCAGTACTCCCGATACGCGTTCGCCCAAAAAGGCGCCACATTTCATGCCAAAACGGATCACGTCAACTGGGTCCAACCGCCTTGCCGCGCTCTATTCCCATGACGGTATCACGCATCGGTTGCTGTCGAACAAAGCGCCTGATCAGGCCACGCAGCCACATCACCCGACCAATGGCGAAGCCTGGGAGTCGCCGTTCTTTTATGCCGACCCGCGGCATGTGTTCTACGTGTCCACGAAACAGAAGATCGTCGAAGTTGTGACCTGGCTTGATTTTGGCCGCGTGGCCGAAGTCGATCCCACGATCGACACCATGGTGCTGGCGTTCGAGCCGTTTGCCGAGCAGCCCGACCGGATCGAACCGGTGACCGCCATCCCCGGCTTCGGCAGTGCCGACCTGAGCACCCTTCGTGCCTTCGTGACGGAAGATGCCTTTGTCCACACAGCGCTGGGCACCGGTGGCACGGTCCGCTTCGGCGACCGCGACATCGGCCCGATGGGCAGCACCGTCCGCATGCGGCGCACTTGAACCGGAAAGGACTTTGATCATGGATACCAGCAAGATCAGCACTTACGGCTATCATCACCTGCTTGATCAGGACATTTTCGGCCCCCAGAAGATCAAGCTTATCAGTTATGAAAAACACTGGGATTATACGTTCGAGAACTTCTTCCACCCCTTCGTGTCGGAGTTGATCGAACGGTTGAACACGCAAGGTGTGCCCGGGATGCTATCGCCGGAGTTTCACAAAAGCCTGCGCAAGTCGTTCTTCAATTCGCTCTATTCCCCGCAGGAAACCGACAAGATCGACATCCATTCGTTTCCAAAGGAAATCGACACGCGGATGGGTGGGCCCTATGCCAACTACAATTGGGAACTTATGTTCCATGTGCCGCTAACCATCGCGGTGCACCTGTCCAAGACCCAACGTTTCGCCGAAGCGCAGCGCTGGTTCCATCTGATTTTCGATCCGACCGAGAATGACCCAAACGTGCCGGTGCCAACACGCTATTGGCGTTTCCTCGCGTTTCGCGAAGGCGAAGCCCAGTCGATCGATACGCTGTTGACCCTGCTTAGCAAACCAAACGACGAATGCACCGACGCGGAACTGGCCGAGAAAGAAGCCATCCTCAATGGATATGAAGCGGTGCGAAACACCCCGTTTCAGCCCTTTGCAGTCGCGCGCACCCGGACCATTTCGTTCATGATGCATGTGGTGATGAAGTACCTGGACAACCTGATTGCCTGGGGCGACAACCTGTTTCAGCAATTCACCCGCGAAGCCATCATGGAAGCGCTGCAGATCTATGTGCTCGCCTCGAACCTGCTGGGCGACAAGCCGCAGCGGTCACCTGCGGGCGGAACCACGACACCGCGGACCTTTGCGCAGCTTCGGGCGCAGGGGCTTGATCCGATGGGCAATGCATTGGTCGAGCTTGAAGGCGCGTTCCCCTTCAACTTCACAACGCCAACGGGTGCGGGCACCAACGACAGTGCTGCGCCGTTATTCGGTATGGCCCGCACGCTGTATTTCTGCATCCCGCACAACGAAAAGCTGTTGGGCTATTGGGATACGGTTGCGGACCGTTTGTTCAAAATCCGCAATTGTATGGATATCGAAGGACAGGTTCGTCCGCTTGCCCTGTTCGACCCGCCGATCGATCCCGGAATGCTGGTCAAGGCGGCGGCGGCTGGGCTGGATATCGGATCTGTCGTTTCGGGTTTGAATCAACCGGTCAGCCCCGTCCGCTCGCGCGTGTTGATCGAGAAGGCGGCGGAATTGGCTGGTGAGGTCCGAAATATCGGGTCGGCGTTGCTGACCGCCTTGGAAAAACGCGACGCCGAGGCACTGGCCCTGTTGCGGCAAGGTCACGAAGTCAGCTTGCAGAAACTGCAGGTCGATCTTCGTTACCTTCAATGGAAAAACACCGAGGCAGCGACGCAAGCGCTGATAGGCAGTCGTGGCGCGGCGCTTGAGCGATTGAACTATTACAAGCGCCTGCTGGGTCAGGAAGCTGATCCAAATGCGCCCGAGACCCTTGAGTTGACCCGTCAGACCCTGACAAAGGCCAATTTCGACGAAGCCTACGAAGCACTTGTTGCGCAATATGACGTCCCGGTTCAGCGGCTGGAGTTTCCCGATCTTGAGCGTCCGGGCGATGGCGATGGCGCGCAGACGTCAGGCCAAACCGGGGACGGAGACCTTCACCTGTCGAAAAAAGAGAATGAAGAACTTAACATCCTGCTGCCAATAGCCCGGGACACAACGTTGGCCAAATCGGTGTTCCACTCGATCTCGGCAACGCTTACCCCGATCCCCGACCCGAAACTGGACCTGCATTATTGGGGCCTCGGTGGCACCATCGACTTTAAGGTGGGAACCGTGCTGTCCTCGGTCATGCGGATCGCGGGGGATGTATCCGGGATGATCGCGGATTGGAACCGTGATCAGGCCGGGATGGCGGCTCGCGCTGCCGCCTATGAACGCCGCGCCGACGAATGGATATTGCAGCACAATCTGGCGGCCCATGATGTGATGCAGATCGGGCGTCAGATTCTGACATCGTTGATCGCGGAACAGGCGCAGCATCGCGAATATCTGAACGTCAAAAAGGCAATCCGTCTGACCGAACAGACCCGCGATTTCCTGCAGGATAAGTATACCAACGAAGAACTTTACGGCTGGCTGCAGGGCGAGCTGTCAAAGCTGTATTACGAGTATTACCGCTTTGCCTTCGATACCGCACGGCGTGCCGAGCAGACCATGAAAGCCGAACTGATGCGGCCCGAGCTGGATCAGAAAACTCTGGTGCAGTTCAACTATTGGGATGGCGGTCGCAAGGGGCTTCTTTCAGGCGAAGCGCTGCTGCTGGACGTCAAGCGGATGGAGCTTGCGTATCATGAACACAACCGCAACGAATACGAGCTGACCAAACATGTCAGCCTGCTGCAAATCAATCCGTTGGCCCTGGTCAATCTACGAAGAACAGGTCGGTGTACCTTCAAAATCCCCGAGGCGCAGTTCGATCTGGATGGGCCGGGCCACTACTTCCGCCGGATCAAGAGTGTTGCGCTCAGCCTGCCCTGTGTTTCCGGGCCCTATATCGGGACCCATGCGAAACTTGTGCATCTCAAAAGCAGCATCCGGCAGCGACCGGACATCGGGGATGGCTACGTTCGCACGGGACCCGAAGACAACCGCTTTGCCGATAACCACAGTGCGGAAAGCAATGTGTTCAGTGCGGCACAGATGGAAACCGGTCAGTTCGAGGGCATGCCTGATGATCGCTATTTACCATTCGAGAATGTGGGCGCAGTCAGCGAATGGCGGCTAGAGCTGCCGGCGGACCCAACGCAGGGCGATCCGCAACAGTTCGACTATGACACGATCTCGGACGTCGTCTTGCACCTGCGCTACACTGCGCGGGATGGCGGTGGACCCGTGCGCAATGCGGCGGTTGATCATCTGAAAGCCGATATCGCGGCAGACGGGACTGTGGGCAATGTGCGGCTATTCTCACTGCGGCACGAGTTCCCGACAGAATGGGCACGCTTCCGCCGCGAAACACCCGCTGCGGGTGGGCGTCACGAGCTGCGGCTGACACTCCGACCCGAGCACTATCCCTATTGGTCGGCTGGTCGCCTCACGACGCTCAAACGGTGCGATCTTTTTGCTGAAAGCAGTCTGGATGCTGCTCCTGCAACAATCACGGTGTCTGATCGTTCTGATACCAGCGACGGAGGTGTGGTTCAGGACACATTGACCCGCCGTCCGGAACTGGGCGATCTGGCGGTTGGTCAGTTGGCGACGGTTCCGTTACCCGCAGGCCCAACGGGTGAGATCGTGCTGTTTTTCGACACCGCAGAGTTCGAGGATATGCTGATGACTGTAACCTGGGGTGGTTGACGATCCTTAGCCATATAGGAACGTCACGGATGGCGCGGACCATCCGGGGTGATCATCCAGTTTGACAGGGTCTTGTCCATTTTCCGCATCCGGTGACGCAACATGTCGCGTGTCATGCGCGCCAATGTGGCGGCGTGTTCAGGATGTTCTGCTACGTTCTCCATCTCACCCTGCCCTTCACTGTCAAACAGCATGGGCGGCAGGTCGGCTGCGAACTCGATCAGAGTAAATCGGTCGTCGCGCAGGATGCTTAGGCAGCTTTCCTCCAGCCCCGTTTCCAGATCACGTTGCCAGCGGGTTGGGTTCAGCGGATCAGCGAAGTCCAGCTCCGAGAATGAATAGCGGCGCCAGTCAACCGGAGTTGAGGATTCACTCTGAAGGAAGGGCATCAGCGATTGCCCATTCATGGAATCCGGTATTGCCTGTCCGACCCAATCGAGAATTGTTGGAACGATATCAATCGATTCCGTTGGTGCCTCGACCCGTTTTCCACGGGCTCCATCGGGCACGCGAACGATCAACGGTGTATGATAGGCCGCATCATAAACCGACATCTTACCCCAACTGTGTCGATCCCCCAGCATCTCGCCATGATCTGCGGTGACCACCAGCAACGTGTTGTCGTACTGCCCTGTCTCTTTCAAAAACGAAACCACGCGGCCGATATGATGATCTACCTCCGTGGCAAGACCCAGATAGATCGAACGCAGCGTCTGCACTACCTCGTCCGTCGGTTCAAGATCCGGGAAGCCTTCAACAAATCCGGCAACCGTGCTGTTGGCCCGTGCCGGGGCGAAAAACGGATGCAACGCCTCTTCAGCCTCGGCGCTCGGCAGTCGCGATGGCAATGGTAGCGAGGCAGCGTCATACATCCGGTTATATGGTGCCGGGGCAACTAGCGGTGGGTGTGGGCGAATGTAGGTCAGATGCGCAAACCATCCCCGGTCATCATCCGCATATGCCGGCATGGTTTCCAGAAACCGATCGGTTAGAAAGGCGGTATCGCTATCCTCGGCCGCGTAGAAGGCCGGGTCATTCAGCGCAGGCTGACCGCCATCGGGTGCGACCGGTTTGAACACATCAATATAGTTTTCGAACTCATATCCACGGTTTTTCAGATGAGAACGCCATGGGAATGACATCTCCAACCGCATTTCCAGCATTTCCTGAAAACCGGCCATGTGGAATTCATATGACCTGAGCGCCGGGTCTTTTGCATCAAACACGCGCGGGTCCTGTGATGTGTCGGTATATCCAAACAGCATCGGCAGATACCCTGCCTTGCGCATCTCGCTGGCGATGGTCGGTGCATCGTGGCGCAGGGGCGTGCCGTTTCGTACCGACCGGTGGTTCATCGCGTATTGCCCGGTCAGCAATGAGGCGCGCGATGGCCCGCAGGGGTTGGTAACGGAAAAGTGCCGCGTGAAAGAAACACTGTCCTCCATCAATGCGCGCATGTGAGGCAGGTCAACATGGGCCTCCAATGCCCCAAACAAACAATCCGCCCGCATCTGGTCGGTAATGATAAACAGGACGTTGTGTTTGTCTGTCATATCCCGGTGCTCCTGATCGCTGAACCGAATCTTTGGCCCTGCGCGTGTATTCCTGCCAAAACTACGCGGCGGTATTGCCTGCTTTGCCTCGGAATGGCGATACCCACCGCTCAAAAATCCACAAACGAAACCGCTAATCAACCAAAAACGGAATAATTTGGTTGAATAAGTTGTTTTTTGTGGGTTAATGTTGCTGTGCTGTGTGGGGTTTTGTGACGTTGATGCTTAAAAGATGTTGGGTAATGCAGCATCGCAGAGTGACGATACAACCGGAACACCCATGTGCAATGGCGATCCGTTAGTCATCCAGTTTACCTGTACCATGACGGCGTCTCTGAATACTGCTTAAGGCATTGCAATGAGGGACAAAAACAGATGCTAACCCCACCAAATACCGTTGCAACGCCCGAAGGTACGTCAGATATCGCGATTCACGCCGCCGAAATCGCCAATATCGCCGCGCAGGCTGCGCGCGGGTACTTTCGGGGACGTTTGGGGGTTGAGTTCAAGGCGGACGAAAGCCCGGTCACACAGGCGGACAAGGGTGTCGAGGCCGTGGTGCGACAATATTTGGCCGAGAACTTTCCAGATGACGGTATCTTTGGCGAAGAACAGGGGTTCGAAGGTCAGGATCGGCAGAATGTCTGGGTTGTAGATCCCATTGACGGCACCCGGTCATTCCTGTCGGGGCATCCGTTGTTTGGGTTCCTGTTGGGATATCTCACGAATGGTGTGCCCCGATTGGGGGTCATCGGCATGCCTGCCCTGAACGAATTTCTGATCGGCATGAAAGGTCAAGGGGCCACACTGAATGGCAAGCCTGTCTCGGTCAGCGTTACACGCCAATTGAGCGACGCAGTTTTTTTCGTCAACGAAGGCGACAAGATCTACCGGGATCATCCGGCCCTGTTTGATCGGTTGATGAATTCCGGACAGACCCGACGCTTTGCCTATGACTGCTACCCGCATGCACTGCTTGCGATGGGCCATGTGGATGCGGTCATCGATTATGATCTGCAGCCTTATGACTATCTGCCGGTTTCCGCCGTAGTTGAAGCTGCGGGCGGGATCATGAGCGATTGGGAGGGTAAGCCGCTAGGTCTGAATTCCGACGGCCGAGTCATATCGGCGGCCACGCCGCAACTGCATTCCGAGCTGCTTGATCTGGTGAACGGATAACGGAATGGCGATTGTCAGTTTCCTCATAAGTCTGGCTGGTGCAACGATGCTGCTGCTCTACGCTGTGCGCATGGTGCGCACGGGCATCGAGCGTAGCTATGGTGCATCGTTTCAGCGGGTGATGACGGGGCAGCGCAGCTATGTGCAGGCCTCGATGGTAGGGCTTACAATGGCCGTCGTCTTGCAAAGCTCGGCCGCGGTTGCATTGCTGACCTCCGGATTTGCGGCGGGCGGGATGTTGGCCTTTCCGACCGGGCTCGCGATGGTTCTGGGTGGCGATCTCGGCTCGGCGCTGATCATTCAGGTTCTGTCCTTCAAACTGGATTGGTTGGTGCCGCTACTGCTTGCGGTCGGCGGCTATCTGTTCGTCAAGACAGAGGCCAAGAAACCGCGCCAGTTGGGCCGTATTCTGATGGGTGTCGCATTCATCCTGATCTCACTGCGTTTTCTCCGCGAGGCGATGGACCCAATCCGTGACAGCGCCTTTCTACCCGCCATCGCCGAGTATCTTGCGCGTGATTACATCACAGCGTTCCTAGTCGGTGGAGCGCTGGCCTTTGTCATGCATTCTTCGGTCGCTGCGATCTTGATGTGTGTGACCCTGGTGCAAATCGGGGCGATCCCGTTTGCCGCCGGGCTCTCACTGGTGTTGGGTGCTAATTTCGGGTCCGCCTTCATCCCGGTTTGGCTGACACGCGGCATGGCCCTGTCTGCAAGGCGCATTCCCTTCGCTAATCTGGCGCTGCGGGGCAGTTGGTCAATTGTCTCGCTGTTTGCTGCCAACCTGGCGCTGCGAACCGGAGTATTGGGCGATCTGCAAGGCGGGCAGATGCTGGTGAATGCACATCTGATTTTCAACGCCTCGCTTCTGGTTCTGGCACTGCCGTTCTGCGGCATGCTGCGCGCGCCATTCGAAAAACTGCTGCCCGATCCGAAAAGTCCTGAAAGCAGCGCGCAGCCCGGGCAACCGATCAGCGCACTTGATCTCGACTCCCTCAGCAGACCCAATCAGGCCCTGTCTAACCTCAAGCGCGAGCTTCTGCGGATGAGCGACATGGTTGGCTCGATGTTCCGGCCTGCGCTGGAGCTTTATCGCAGCGGCGACAAGGAGCAGATCCGGGCCATTCGGGACATGGATACTGATGTGAACGATTGCCTTTCTGGTATCCGGCAATATGTGGCGGCTATCCCCGCTGATGCGTTCGGCAAGGAAAATGCCAAGATTGCGCGGGACCTAATGGAATATGCCATTCGCCTGGAAACCGCGGGCGACGTGGTGGCCAAACGCCTGACGGCATTGGCGGATGACATGCGCAAAAAGGGGGCCGCGTTCTCGAAAGAAGGTTGGTCAGAGCTGGTCGAAATGCACGAGGGGATTGTGGCCAACCTGAAACTGGCCTCGAACGTGCTGATCTCGGACGATCTGGAAAGCGCGCGACTGCTGAGCCTGGAAAAAACCGAAATCAAGCGGGCCGAGCGTGACAGTCGCAAACGCCACCTTAAACGCTTGCAACATGGCAGCGCAGAAAGCTTTGAAACCAGCGACATCCACCTAGAAACGCTGCGCGCCTTTCGCGAATTCAACAGTCACATCGCGGCCGTCGCCTATCCGATCCTGTATCGCAACGGGCAGTTGCTTGAAACCCGCCTGATCGAAGAATTCCCACAGATGGAACAGGACGCTGATACTGAGGTCAAAGGGTGACGGGATCAGTCGAAATCCTGAACGAGACGGGCATTGGGCGTGTGGTTCTGCTGTGTGAACATGCAAGCAACCGCATTCCGGCAGAGTTTGATGATTTGGGATTGTCCGCATCCGCGCGCGTCAGCCATGCCGCTTGGGATCCGGGCGCAATGGCGCTGACACGGGCGCTGTCGACAGCGCTCGATGCTCCAGTCGTGGCCTCGACCGTCTCGCGATTGGTCTATGATTGCAACCGTCCGCCCGAGGCGGCAAGCGCAATGCCCGAGAAATCAGAACTGATCGAAGTGCCGGGCAATGTGGGCCTCGATCAATCGCAACGCGATGCACGCATCCAGGCAGTGTATGCCCCGTTCTGTCAGGCAGTTGCACAGGTTCTGGATGCGCGCGGTCCGGATACAGTCGTTGTGACTATTCACTCCTTCACGCCAGTCTATTTTGGGCAGCCGCGCGCGGTTGAACTTGGACTTCTCCATGACGAGGACAGTCGTCTGGTCGATGCCATGCTGGATCACATGGATCAGATCCCGCATCGCCGCACGGAACGCAATCAGCCCTATGGCCCCGCTGACGGTGTAACGCATTCGCTCCGTCTCCATGCGCTGAGCCGGGGGCTGGCCAATGTGATGATCGAAGTACGCAATGATCTTTTGGGCAATGAAATACAGGTTGCCAACATGTCCCGGGACATACTGGCGCTGCTTGAACCGGCGCTGAACGATATCACGATCAGGGAGGACGCATCGTGAGCGCGACGCTGACATTTGAGCATTTGAAGGCTGAGGTTTCGTCTGGCGAGATTGATACGGTATTGGTTTGTCTGGTTGACATGCAGGGCCGTTTGATGGGGAAGCGGTTTCATGCGGGTCATTTTGTTGCGGGGGCGTGGGAAGAGACGC
>NZ_JBQFZR010000003.1:0-304401 GCF_056542345.1 Ruegeria sp. AD5 | reverse complement strand
GACGGCATCTTTGATGCGGGCAAACAGGACGGGAGCTTTCCCTGTGTAATTCTTGCTTATCAAAGCTGAGCGAACAGCTCCGACAAGCGGCGCGTTTCGTCTTCGATCCCGAAGGGTGCATTCAACATGAACATACCTGATCCGACCATGCGATGACCTTCCCGCGACGGAGGGAACGTGACCTCATGGCAAATCGTTTTGGGATATCCAGCGGATTTCAGAGACGAAATCATAGCCTTGTGACGTGCATCCGTCAGGATTGGATACCAAAGTGCGATCACACCCACATTCCATTTGCGGTGCAGCTTCGCGATCACCCCAGGCAAACGGTCATACTCGGCTTTCACTTCATAACTGGGATCGATCAGCATCATGCCCCGCCTCGGGGTCGGAGGCAGCAACGATTGGGCCAACTCAAACCCATCCTGCCGATAAACCTTCGCCCCGAAAGGAGACAGCGCCAGTGAAAGTGCCGTATGTTCCTGCGGATGCAGCTCGGCGAAATGCAGGCTATCCTGTTTTCGCAGCAGGTTGGCCGCAATCAGAGGTGAACCGGGATACGCTTGCACGCCGTGACTGGCCTGTATGGTATCCAGCACCCGCGCCATTGGATGATCGGAATCAAACCAACCTTCGCGCCTGACGCGCCCGATCCCGGCGACAGCTTCACCCGTTCGAACCGCCTCAGCCGCGTCAAGGTGATATAGTCCACGCCCGGAGTGCGTTTCGATATAGCTGAGGGGTTTGTCCTTTTGGGTCAAATAACGCAGCGTCCACGCCAATAAAGCGTGCTTTTGCACATCAGCCAGATTTCCAGCGTGGTAAATGTGTTGATATGAGAGCATTATGCCTTCTAAAGTCCCCATCAATAAGGCGGAAAGGTGCTGACTGTCGCGGAATCAGCCCTTTAACCGGGCGAGTTGGCACCCTATAAGGCATCCGTCCCGGAACCGTCGAGTCGCGGGCAGTGGAAATTCTGACAAACGGGATCAGGGAAATATGGGCATCTTTGGCAATCTGGGCGGCCTGTTCACAGCGGACATGGCTATCGACCTTGGAACAGCGAACACGCTGGTTTATGTCAAAGGGCGCGGAGTGATCCTGTCTGAGCCCTCGGTCGTTGCCTACCACGTCAAGGATGGGGTCAAGAAAGTCCTTGCTGTTGGCGAGGACGCCAAGCTGATGTTGGGCCGGACCCCGGGCTCCATTGAAGCCATCCGTCCGATGCGCGAGGGTGTCATCGCGGACTTCGACACCGCCGAAGAGATGATCAAGCATTTCATCCGCAAGGTCCATAAACGCTCGACATTCTCGAAACCCAAGATCATCGTTTGCGTCCCTCATGGCGCAACCCCGGTTGAAAAACGCGCAATCCGCCAGTCGGTTCTGTCCGCAGGCGCGCGCCGCGCGGGCCTGATTGCCGAACCAATTGCGGCTGCGATTGGCGCGGGGATGCCGATAACCGATCCGACCGGCAACATGGTTGTCGATATCGGCGGCGGCACCACCGAGGTCGCGGTTCTGTCGCTGGGCGATATCGTCTATGCCCGCTCGGTTCGCGTTGGTGGCGACCGGATGGATGAGGCGATCATATCGTATCTGCGGCGTCAACAGAACCTGCTGGTGGGTGAATCAACTGCGGAACGGATCAAGACCACCATCGGTACCGCACGGATGCCAGACGATGGGCGTGGCCAGTCGATGCATATTCGCGGGCGCGACTTGTTAAATGGTGTACCGAAGGAAATCGAGATCAGTCAGGCTCAGGTGGCCGAAGCGCTGTCTGAACCCGTGCAGCAAATTTGCGAGGCGGTAATGACAGCTCTGGAAACCACGCCGCCCGATCTGGCGGCTGATATCGTGGACCGGGGTGTTATGCTGACCGGAGGCGGAGCTTTGCTGGGCGATCTTGACCTTGCTCTGCGCGAACAGACCGGTCTGGCCGTGTCGATCGCCGATGAAAGCCTGAATTGTGTGGCTTTGGGCACCGGCAAGGCGCTGGAATACGAAAAACAACTGCGCCACGCGATTGACTACGAAAGCTAAGGCGCGCACCCTGAAGGGGTGAAAACTCGGGCACGAGCAGCACGGGAAGGTAACCTGTGGCAAAGGACCGATCACAGCGCGATGAATACACGACACCCCTGCGCCGATTGCTTCTGGGGATCGTTGTTCTGTGCCTGCTTGGTATTTTCCTCGTCTGGCGCATTGACAGCCCGCGCGTCGAACGGTTCCGCGCGCAGGTGGTGGACACGGTTGTCCCCTCGATGGAGTGGGCGATGGTTCCGGTCACTGCGCTGGTGAACCTGTCTCGTGATTTCCAAAGCTATCAGCGGCTCAGCGAGCAGAACCAGGAATTGCGCAGCGAGCTGCGCCTGATGCGCGCCTGGAAAGAGGCCGCGCTGCAGCTGGAACAGGAAAACGCCCGCCTGCTGGATCTCAACAACGTACGGCTCGATCCGCGCCTGACCTATGTCACAGGAGTTGTGATGGCCGATAGCGGCTCACCCTTCAGGCAATCTGTGCTGTTGAACGTAGGCGAGCGTGACGGGATAGTGGATGGCTGGGCCACGATGGATGGGATCGGCGTGGTCGGACGTATTTCGGGCGTGGGCCCCGATACCGCCCGCGTAATTCTGATGACCGATGCCTCAAGCGCGATCCCGGCGACAATCCAACCTTCGGGGCAGACAGCGCTGATCGCAGGAGACAATACTTCAGCCCCTGCGGTGGAGTTTCTGGAAAACCGGGAACTCGTGCGCCCTGGTGACCGGGTTGTCACGTCGGGCGATGGCGGTGTGTTCCCCGGTGGCTTGCTGATCGGTCAAATTACGGTTGATCCCGGCGGCAGGCTGCGCGTGCGGCTATCGGCGGATTTCGAGCGGCTCGAGTTTCTGCGCGTACTACGCTATCAGTCGGCCCCACCGATCACGGAATCCGGTGATATCGTCGGGCCCCGTCAACCCGAAGCATCCTTGACTCCATCCGAGGTCAATGATGGATAGGTCGGTCTCAGATCTGTGGGCCAAGCGCGGTCTCTATGTCGCGCTGGCGGTATTTGTGGTGTTTCTGCACCTGTTGCCGCTGGATACAAAACCTGATCGCCTGCCCTTTCCTGACATACTGATCGCTCTTACCTACGCATGGGTGCTGCGGCGGCCGGAATATATTCCGATCCTGATCATTGCCATGGTCATGTTCATGGCCGATTTGCTGTTGCAACGCCCACCGGGGTTGCTTGCTGCGTTAGTGGTTCTGGGTGCAGCCTATCTTCATTCCACTGCAGCTGGCATGAAAGACAGCGGGTTTGTGGGCGAATGGGCAACCGTCGGGGCCGTGATCACGGTTGTGTTTGTGCTCAATCGACTCATTCTTGCTATCCTCTCGGTGCAACAGGCAACTCTGGGACCGGTAGTGGTGCAAGTTATTCTGACAATCGCAATCTATCCTGTGATGGTTTTGTTGAGCCAAACTGTGTTTGGCGTAAGGCGCAAATCTGTTGCCGACAGCACGATGCCACGGGTGCGGTCATGAAGCAGCGCAAACCAAAGCCTCAGGGTCTGGCTTACAAACGTCTGCCGCGCCGCGCGGTGATACTTGGTGGGTTACAGGCTGCATTCGTCGGAGGGCTGGCCGCCCGAATGCGGTTCATGCAGGTGGATCAAGCGGATGAATACCGTCTGCTGGCCGAAGAAAACCGGATCAACATACGTCTGATCCCACCAACCCGGGGCCGGATATATGACCGGAACGGGCAGATCATAGGATTAAACTCTCAGTCCTATCGCATCGTCATCGTGCGCGAGGATGCAGGCGATATCGACAAGGTTATCGCCAAGCTTTCGGAACTGATCCCATTGACCGAGGATGAGATCGAACGTGCCAAAACCGAAATGCGCCGATCGGCCCCGTTTCTGCCGGTCACGCTGGCCGATCAAGTAACGTGGGAGGATATCTCGAAAGTCGCGGTCAATGCCCCCGCACTGCCTGGTGTCACGCCCGAGGTCGGCATGACACGCCAGTATCCGCGCTATGAAGATTTCGCCCATGTGGTCGGCTATGTCGGCCCGGTCAGCGACTATGATCTGAGCCAGATTGAAGACCCCGAGCCGGTACTGCGCATCCCACGGTTCCAGATCGGCAAGGTCGGGCTGGAAGCCAAGCAAGAGATCACCTTGCGCGGCAAGGCCGGGGCCAAGCGGGTTGAGGTCAACGCCACAGGCCGGGTGATGCGCGAGCTGGACCGCCAGGTCGGCGAAGCCGGGGCAGATTTGCAATTGTCAGTCGACGCCAATCTGCAGCAATACGCGCAGGCGCGATTGGCTGGGGAAAGCGCCGCTGCGGTCGTGATCGATTGCGAAACCGGCGACATCCGCGCCATCAGCTCGGCCCCCAGCTTCGATCCGAACCTGTTCGTGCGTGGGATCTCGGTGGCGGACTACCAGATGCTGACGCAGGACAAGTATCGCCCGCTTGCCAATAAGACAGTACAGGGCACCTACCCTCCTGGATCGACTTTCAAAATGATCACCGCCATGGCTGCGCTCGAAGCCGGGGTGATCAGCCCTTCCAGCACGGTGTACTGTCCGGGTCACATGAAAGTGGGCAGCCGCCGCTTTCACTGCTGGAAACGCGGCGGGCACGGGACGGTTGACCTTGAAACCTCGCTGAAGCGCAGTTGCGACGTCTACTATTACGACGTAGCAATACGTGTCGGGATCGACAGGATTTCCGAGATGGCACGCACCTTCGGACTGGGTATCAAACATGACATTCCGATGTCTGCCGTTGCCGCCGGGCTTGCCCCCAATCAGGAATGGAAGCAGCGGGTTCACGGACAGGACTGGCTGGTAGGCGACACCGCAAACGCGTCGATCGGTCAGGGGTTCATGCTTGCCTCACCGCTTCAATTGGCCGTGATGACCGCGCGTTTGGCGACAGGTCGCGCCGTGCAACCACGCCTTGTTCGATCAATCAATGGGGTTGAGCAGCCCTCGGGCGCGGGTGAACCGCTGCAGGTGAACCGCAACAACCTTGAGCAAGTGCGCAAAGCCATGTTCACAGTCTCGAATAACAGGCGTGGCACCGCGTATCGCAGTCGCATCATCGCCGATGAGTTCCGCATGGCAGGCAAAACCGGCACCAGTCAGGTGCGCAATATTACCAAGGCAGAACGCGCCGCAGGTGTGATCCGAAACGAAGACCTGCCATGGGAGCGTCGAGACCATGCCCTGTTCGTCAGCTTCGCCCCCTATGACAATCCGAAATACGCTGTGGCTGTGGTGGTGGAACACGGCGGCGGCGGCTCCAAAGCCGCGGCCCCAGTGGCGCGCGATATCATGCTGCAGGCACTCTACGATGGCACGCCACCGCTCGAGGCGTATCCGGCCGGAGACCGAGAGCGCATCAAAGAACAACAGAAACGGCTGGAGGGTGACCGTCGCCCCAAAGCGCGTCCTGACGAGAAGGACCGCGCATGAGCTATCTTGAATATGCCGTCAAATCCACGCCGTCGGGGTTTCGCAAGTTCCTTTATATGAACTGGCCGCTCACCCTGTTGCTGATCAGCGTGGCAAGCGCGGGGTTCCTGATGCTCTACTCGGTCGCGGGTGGATCCTGGATGCCGTGGGCGGAACCGCAAATGGAACGGTTCGGTCTGGGCTTGGCAGCCATGTTTATCATCGCGCTTGTGCCTATCTGGTTCTGGCGGAACATGTCGGTTGTGGCCTATCTGGGCGCGATCGGTCTACTGATCGTGGTCGAACTGTTTGGAACGATCGGCATGGGGGCGCAGCGCTGGATTGATCTGGGCTTCATGCGGCTGCAACCCTCAGAAGTAATGAAAGTGGCGTTGGTGATGGTGCTGGCCGCTTATTACGACTGGCTTCCGGCGCACAAAACCTCGCGCCCGCTCTGGGTGATTATCCCGGTCATTCTGATCCTGATCCCGACATTCATGGTGCTGCGCCAGCCCGACTTAGGCACATCGATCCTGTTATTGGCTGCTGGTGGTGGTCTGATGTTCCTTGCCGGGGTGCATTGGGCCTATTTCGCTGCCGTGATTGCAGCGGGGGTCGGCCTGATCGCTGCGGTGTTCAACAGCCGAGGGACTGAATGGCAGTTGCTCAAAGATTACCAGTTCCGACGCATCGATACGTTTCTGGATCCTTCAACCGATCCGTTGGGAGCGGGATATCACATCACGCAATCCAAGATCGCTCTGGGTTCGGGGGGCTGGAATGGGCGCGGTTTCATGCAGGGAACGCAATCACGTCTTAACTTCCTGCCCGAAAAACACACCGATTTCATCTTCACCACCTTGGCCGAAGAGTTCGGCTTTGTCGGCGGCATCACACTGTTGATCCTTTACGGTTTGATCCTGATCTTCTGTATGGTCACGGCGCTGTCGACCAAGGATCGTTTCTCGTCTCTGGTGACACTTGGGATCGCGCTGAATTTCTTCCTGTTCTTTGCCGTCAATATGTCGATGGTGATGGGGCTGGCCCCAGTGGTCGGAGTACCGCTGCCGATGGTCAGTTATGGCGGCTCGGCCATGCTGGTCCTGATGGCCGCCTTTGGCATCGTTCAAAGCGCCCATATACATCGTCCCCGCTGAAAGGTTTCCCATGCCCGTGAATGTCCTGTTTTCCGCGCGCCCTGAGTTGTGGCCCGAGTATGAAGCTCTGATGCATCAATACTTGTCGGACGCAGGGCTAGATTTTCATCTGGCCACGGACATCCCTGCAGATCAGGTCGACTACATCGTTTACGCCCCGAACGGAGGGGTACAGGATTTCACGCCCTTCACACGGCTCAAGGCGGTGCTGAGCCTCTGGGCTGGGGTTGAGAAAATCTCGGGCAATGAAACCTTGACCGTTCCGCTGGCGCGTATGGTTGACGGGGGGTTTACGCAAGGCATGACGGAATGGGTGGTGGGCCATGTGCTGCGCTATCACCTTGGGATGGACCAACACATTACGCTACAGGATGGGGTCTGGACACCTGATGCGCCACCACTGGCCCAGCAACGCACCGTCTGCATCTTGGGTTTGGGCGCATTGGGTGAAGCATCGGCCCACGCGTTGGCAGCGTTGAATTTCCATGTCATCGGTTGGAGCCGTACCGCCAAGACTATTCCCGGCGTGACCTGTCTGCATGGTAAGAACGGGCTGCGCGATGCACTGTCCCAGGCCGAGATAGTGGTTTTGCTGCTGCCAGATACTCCGGCGACCGAAAACACGCTCAACGCCGAAACATTGGCGCTGTTGCCGGAAGGGGCCAAGATCATCAATCCGGGTCGCGGGCCGCTTATCGATGATGAGGCCCTGCTGGCCGCGCTGAATTCAGGGCAGGTCGCGCACGCCACGCTGGATGTCTTCCGCACCGAACCCCTGCCGACCGAGCATCCCTATTGGGCACATCCCAGTGTGACGGTGACGCCACATATAGCCTCGGAAACCAGACCTGTTACCGCAGCTCAGGTGATCTGCGAGAACATTCGCCGAGGTGAAGCGGGTGAACCCTTTCTCCACCTCGTTGACCGAAAGCTTGGGTACTAGGCCGCGATCAGCCCGCGGCCTTTGAGCAAGGCTTCGACGCCAGGCAGACGTCCACGGAAGGCCAGATACAGCTCTTCCGCCTCGCGGGATCCGCCAGTTGACAGGATGTGTTCCTCCAGTGCCTTGGCGCGTTCGGGATCAAACGCGCCGTCTGCTTCTTCGAAGGCAGCAAAGGCGTCGGCATCCATGACTTCGGACCACATATAACTGTAATAGCCCGAGCTATAACCGTCGCCCGCAAAGACATGGGCGAAATGCGGGGTGGCGTGGCGCATTCCAATGGCCCGAGGCATGCCGATTTCGGCCAGCACTTCGGCCTGTTTCTCCATCGGATCAGCGGGGGCAGCCCCCTCATGAAACGCCAGATCGACCAGGGCCGAGGCGACATATTCCACCGTCTGGAACCCCTGATCGAAATTGGCGGCCTGTAGCACCTTCTGCAACATCTCCTGCGGCATCGGTGCGCCGGTTTCGGCGTGGGTCGCGAACTCGGCCAGTACATCAGGCACTTCCAGCCAGTGTTCGTAAAGCTGGCTGGGCAGTTCAACGAAATCACGCGCCACCGAGGTGCCCGAGATGCTCTCATAGGTCACATTGGACAGCATCTGGTGCAGGGCATGGCCGAACTCGTGAAACAACGTTCGGGCGTCATCATAGGACAAAAGCGCCGGTTCACCTTTGGCAAAGTTACAGACGTTGATCACGACCGGAGCCTGTTCTTTCGGGTATTTCGCCTGCCCGCGCATTGCGCTGCACCATGCACCCGACCGTTTCGATCCGCGTGCAAAGTAGTCACCGATGAACACCGCAATATGCTGCCCGTCACGGGTCACCTCCCACGCACGGCAATCGGGATGATAGAGCGGCACATCAAGCGGCGCGAACTCCAGCCCGAACAGCCGTGTGGCGCAGGCGAAAGACGCCTCGATCATTCGGTCCAGTTGCAGGTACGGCTTCAGCGCCGCTTCATCGAGATCATGTTCGGCCTTGCGGCGTTTCTCGGCATAGTAGCGCCAATCCCACGCCTCCAGCGGGCCATTTACGCCATCCTCTTGCATCATTGCCGTCAGCACCTCGGCATCTGCGTCGGCGCGGGATTTGGCGGGCTCCCACACATCCAGCAGCAGCTCTCGCACGCGATCTGGTGCGCGGGCCATCTCGGTCTCAAGCTTGTAGGCGGCGAAGCTGGCATACCCCAGCAGCTTGGCACGTTCTTCGCGCAGGCGCAGGATGTCTGCCGCAATCTCGCGGTTGTCGGTCTCACCTCCATTTGCCCCCCGTGCAGTCCACGCGCGATAAGCCTTTGCACGCAAATCCCGGCGGGGCGAGAATTGCAGAAAGGGCACGATAATCGACCGAGAGAGGGTCACCACCGGGCCATCCGCCCCCTTTTCCTGACCCGCTGCGCGCGCTGCATCGATAACAAAATCCGGCAAGCCTTGCAGGTCTTCTTCGGTCAAATCCATGAACCAGTCGCGTTCATCCGCCAGCAAGTTCTGCGTGAAGGACGTGCCCAGAGACGCCAAACGGGCCTTGATCTCTTGCATTCTCGCATCGTCGGCGCCGGTCAACGCCGCCCCCGCCCGCACGAACCCGCGATGAGACAGCATCAAAACGCGCGCCTGTTCATCGGTCAGGTCCAGATTATCGCGCCGGCCCCATAAATCCGCCACTCGCTTAAACAGTGCTTTGTTTGATGAGATGCGCGAGTAGTGTGCCGCCAGCTTGGGCGAAAATTCGCGTTGCAGTTCTTCACGCTTGGGGTTGCTGTCCGCACCTGCAACGGTGAAAAAGACCGACAGAACCTTATCCATCTGCTCGCCTGCAGCCTCCAGCGCTTCGATCGTATTGGCGAATGTGGGCGTGTCCGGGCTCGCTGCTATCGCCTCAATCTCGGCATCATGTGCGTGCATCGCCTGTTTCAGCGCGGGGGAAAAATCATCATCCGAGATTGTGTCAAACGGTGCGATTTCGAAAGGCGTGTTCCAGTCAGAAAGGATCGGATTGGTCATTGAGGTCTCCTTTGACCTCATAGCTAAGACCGTCCGTCGAAATGATCCAGAGCTACCCGAAAATTTGAGCCCACCTTAATGAGATGCCCCGCAGATCGGGCAATCGGTGCGACGCGCCAGGGTGATCTTGCGGCTTTCGCCGTATAGCGCATCGTAGATCAACATCTCACCTCGCAATGCCTGCCCGGCGCCGGTGATCACCTTGATCGCCTCAACCGCCATCATCGAGCCGACCACACCCGGCAGTGGGCCGATTACTCCAGCTTCGGCGCAAGAAGGTGCAAGGCCGGCGGCAGGCGCTTCGGGAAAAATGCACTGATAGCACGGGCCGGTTGTGGCGGGATCGAACACACTCAGCTGCCCTTCCCATTGCGAAAGCGCCCCCGAGATCAGCGGTTTGCCCAACGCAACGGCCGTTCGGTTGGCCAGGTAGCGGGTATCGAAATTGTCAGTGCCATCAAGGATCAAATCGAAATCAGCGAACAGATCTGTTGCAATCTCTTCGGTCAGACGGCGATGATAAGGCAAGACAATCACATTGGGATTCTGCGCCAACATAGACTGCTGGGCTGAAAACACCTTGGGCATACCGATATCAGCATCGCGGTGGATCACCTGCCGCTGTAGGTTGGCGTTCTCGACCACGTCATCGTCGATCACGCCGATTGTTCCCACTCCGGCGGCAGCCAAATATTGCAGGGCGGGCGCGCCGAGCCCCCCCGCACCGATTACCAGCACGCGCGCCTGTTTCATTCGCTTTTGGCCGGGACCGCCCAGTTCACGCAGAACGATGTGGCGGGCATAGCGTTCAAGCTCGGTCTCGCTGAACTGTTCGGATGGCTTGGCGGGCTCCGACGTCTGGCCGGACGCGGCGCGATTTCGCAACGCCTTCAAACCCCGCCCATAAAGCAGCACCAGCACAGCCGCTCCAGCGAGGATCAGCCACATCGCTGCCGACCCACCGGTCGCCTGACGCAACGGGTTTCCCTCAGGCAGCAGAAGTTGAGCAATAATCACGCCTGTCAAGAGCGCGCCAACAGAAACCAGCCGCGCGCTGCGCGACACCCCGGCAATATAGCCAACACCCCAAAGCCCGGCAGCAAGGATCAGAACCAGCAGCATCAGCCCCGCCCGGTTGAACCGAACCCGCCCGCGCCGCGATCAGTCTCGGTCAGAGCCTCAACGTCCTGGAACATGGCCTGCACCACCGGTGCAACGATCAGTTGCGCGATACGTTCGCCATGCGCAATCTCGAAGGGGTCCTGACCCGCGTTCATCACGATCACGCCCAATGGCCCGCGATAGTCGCTGTCGATTGTACCCGGAGTGTTGGGCAAGGTGATCCCGTGTTTCAAGGCAAGGCCCGATCGTGGACGCACCTGAACCTCGAACCCCTGCGGAATTTCGATCCTAAGGCCTGTCGGTATCAGCGCACGACGGCCCGGTTCCAGAATAATAGACGTACCATCCGGCAGATTGGCGCGCACATCCGCTCCGGCAGCACCCGCGGTTTCGTATGAAGGCAAGGGCACCAACGGGTCAGCCCCCTCCTCTCGGATCACGCGAATTGCCACCATACCTGTACCTCTTGTCTTTATGGCTGCTATCTGGTCAACGCGCCGGCGATCTTGGCTGCCAGCCGCTTTGCCACATCATCCTTGCCCATACGCGGCCATTCTTCGGCACCTTGCTCTGAGATCAGGATCACCGCATTCTCAGAACCGCCCATGATACCTGTCGCGGGGCTGACATCATTCGCAACGATCCAGTCACATCCCTTGCGGGCACGTTTGGCCGTAGCATGTTCGATCACGTTGTCTGTTTCGGCGGCAAAACCCACTACCAAAACGGGCCTGCCACTTCCCATTCGCGCGATGCGCTTCAAAATGTCGGGATTCTCGGCAAACTCTAGCGCGGGCACCCCGTCGCGGCTTTTCTTCAGCTTCTGGTCCGAGGCACTGGATACCCGCCAATCGGCCACTGCAGCTGCAAATACCCCCGCATCCACCGGAAGCGCTGCGTCGACCGCATCCGACATTTGCAGCGCGGTCTCTACACGCACGACCTTCACGCCGTCTGGAGGAGGCACGTCAGCCGGACCCGTGATAAATGTAACATCGGCCCCCAGCGCAGATAGCGCGCGTGCGACAGCTGTCCCCTGCGCGCCCGACGATCGGTTGGCGATGTAACGTACCGGATCAATTGGTTCATGTGTCGGGCCCGAGGTCACCAGAATACGTTTGCCAGCCAAAGGCCCATCCCCGAACTGCGCCTCGATCGCAGCGACAATTTCAAGTGGCTCCGACATGCGGCCCGGACCGTATTCACCGCAAGCCATATCGCCTTCGTTGGGGCCGACAAAACGCACGCCGTCTGCTTCCAGTTGCGCATGGTTACGCCGGGTTGCGGGATGCTCCCACATGCGGACATTCATCGCAGGCGCACACAGAACCGGCGTATCGGTCGCCATCAAAAGGGTCGAGGCCAGATCATTAGCTAACCCGCCTGCCATCTTACCCATCAGATCGGCCGTTGCCGGAGCAACCACGATCAGATCAGCCGAACGGGAAAGCTGAATATGACCCATCTCAGCTTCATCGGTCAGATCAAAGATATCTCGATAGACCTTTTCACCGGCGAGGGCAGACACGGATAACGGAGTTACGAATTCTTCGGCAGCACGCGTCAAAACCGGCGTGACCGCCGCACCACGTTCCCGCAACCGCCGGATCAGGTCCAGCGACTTGTAGGCCGCAATCCCACCGCCGATAATCAGCAGAATACGTTTCGATGACAGCATGGCTCGCCCTTCCCGTCCCGGTCGGCCCTGACATTAGGCAACGCTGGCGGGCAGTTCCAGCAGTTAATTCTGCACCTCAAAGGCTTTGCAGGGGTCTTCTCGCTCGACTGTGGGGCTATCGATAACAGCATCAAAATCCCCGCTCACGACCCCATCTTCGGATTGTCCAAGTACAAAGACCTTCAAACCGGGGCGCAGTCGCGACAGAAAAGTCGGAATTCCGCGATCCTTACGGGCATGGCCATTGCCAGTGATAACCGCGACAGGCCCACCAGTTTCGTCGGTGGCGCGCAGAATGGCTCGGGTCAACACAGCGTCCCTCAGACGTTGAATGGCTACCATCTGCGGTAGAACTTCAGCGGGCAATGCGTCGCAATGTGCCGCCAGTTGATCAGCCTCGCGTGCGGCTTGATCTTCATCCGACAGAGGTACAGTCAATCCATATCTGGCCGCATCAGCCCCCAACGCTGTGGCCGCCCCGCGTTCCATAGCAGCGCGGGCCGCTTCACGCGGAACCATCGCGCCATACACCGGCACATCCGCGGCCTGAAAAATGGGGTAGTACATTCTGAGAGGCGGCCAGCCGGATTCTGCCCAGCGCAGAATTCGGGACAGCTCCTCGGGATTGGTTGCCGCTTTTTGAGCCAACCGCTGAGCACCTTCTTCGGTCACCATCTCCCAGACAACCGCCGTGGGCGTGATTGCCTCAACTGCTTCGGCTTGGACCAGATGATGCTGAGGGTTGTCATGTATCTCACCCAGAATGACGACATCCGCGGCCCGCATGTCGGCCAACACGTCCTGAGGGATAAATTCAGCAGCTCGAACCGTTTGAGGCAAAGTGGCGAGCAACACAAAAGCTGTAAGAATCGCAAGAGGTTTCATGCGAAGAAGTGTTGCACCTCGCGCGATTGCGCTTCAAGGTTCTTGCGCATCTTTGTGAATGCTGCCGCCTCGAGCTGGCGCACACGCTCTTTCGACAGGCCAAGCTCTTTCCCAAGACTTTCCAGCGTCCGGGCAGGCTCACGCAGTTTTCTTTCGCGAACGATAAACCGCTCGCGATCGTTCAAAGCTTGCATCGCCGCCACCAGCCATTCGCGCAGTTGCTGGTTGTCGTGGCTGTTCTCTACTACCTCGGCGGCTTGTTCGCTGTCATCTTCCAGCGCATCAATCCACTCGCGCCCGTCCTCATCTGCAGACTGCACCGCATTCAGCGAGAAATCGGACCCTGCCAGACGGCCTTCCATCATCTCGACATCACGCAGCGGGACTCCGATTTCGGCGGCAATCTTCTGATGCAACTGATGGCGATCCAGCTCCAGCCCCTCAGTCGCGGCTTCGCGCTCCAGACGCGCCTGTACCCGACGCATGTTGAAGAACAGCGATTTCTGGGAAGAGGTCGAACCAGTGCGCACCATCGACCAATTGCGCATCACGTAATCCTGAATGCTGGCCTTGATCCACCACACTGCATACGTTGAAAACCGCACCCCCCGATCCGGATCGAACTTGTCGGCGGCTTTCATCAAGCCCAGTCCCGCCTCCTGAATCAGATCATTCATCGGCGCGCCGTAGCGTTTGAATTTCGCCGCCATTGATATCGCCAGCCGCATGTAAGCCGTAATGAGGCGATGCAGCGCCTGTTCATCGCGTTCATCGCGCCAGGCATAGGCCAGTTTCAGTTCTGTCTCGGCATCCAGCAACTCGGCCTTCATTGCCTTACGGGACATCGAAAAATCATGTGCGTTGTCGAGTGCCATGCAATTCTCCCCTTTTATCACAGGCGATGGGCCGGGCTTGCCTTGCCGACTTGTGGTCGATACGCAGGACAAAACCGGGTGGATCACCAGAAAGGTAATAAAAGTGCATGCCGATTTAACCTTTATCCTAGGCGGCGCTGCATCCGGAAAATCTGCTTTTGCGGAGCAACTTGCTGTTTCAACTGGGAAAAGTCGCGTTTACCTTGCGACATCACAAGTGTTTGATGACGAGATGCGCCTAAAAATCAGGCAACATATTGCACAACGCGGCAGCGGGTGGACGACGATCGAAGCGCCATTTGATCTATTGCCGGAACTCGCCAAGCTGACAAATGATCAGATTTGCCTGATCGATTGTGCAACCATGTGGCTGACAAATCACCTGCTGGCAGAGAATAACCTAGAGGAAGCACAGGCCGGACTGCTTGAGGCGATGAAGACCTGTGCCGCCCAGATCGTCGTGGTATCAAACGAAGTCGGCCACGGGATCGTCCCCGACAACGCCTTGTCCCGTCGATTCCGCGAGGCGCAGGGACGGCTGAACATCGCTCTGGCTGCGCAGGCAGATCGGGTGGTGCAGGTTACGGCCGGGCTGCCGCTGGTTCTCAAAGGGCAACCCCTATGACGCGCCTGCATTTGGTACGGCACGGCCCCACCCATGCTAAAACTATGGTAGGCTGGTCCGACCTTCCTGCCGACTTGAGTGATGAGGCCGCGATTGCACGGCTTGATGCGCATCTGCCTTCCAATGCCGTCGTAATCTCATCAGACTTGTCACGCGCCAGCGATACGGCCAGCGCCATTCAAGGCACGCGACTCCGCCTTCCGCACAACCGCGATCTGCGCGAAATCAATTTCGGCAACTGGGAGATGCGCCCCTTCGCCGAGATCGAGGCGGAAGATCCCGAGCTTTGCTTTGCCTACTGGGATAATCCGGGCGAGGTCAGGCCTCCAAACGGGGAAAGCTGGAATGAGGTCCGCGCGCGTGTCGATAGGGTCGTCGACACCCTGATCGCGGCCCATACCGGATGTGACCTGGTCCTGGTCGCCCATTTCGGAGTTATCCTGACTCAGGTCCAACGCGCTCTGGACATGGACGCCCAACACGCATTTGGTCACCGCATCGACAACCTGTCCGTGACCGAGATCACGCACCACAACGATGTCTGGACCGTGGGTCGGATCAATCACCGACCGTGATAGGTGTGCGCACAAATCTCTGATTTACCGACGCGTCTCTGTCCGACATCGTTGCCGCATGACATATGAGCTCTTTATCGGTGACCGGTTGTTTTCCAGCTGGTCCATGCGCGGATGGCTGATGCTTGAGAAATTCAGCCTGCCATACCGCACCCACACGATTGGCCTTTATTCCGGCACCATGGCGGCGGATATGGAACCGCTGGCCCCGGCGCGCCTTGTTCCTGCGCTGCGTCTTCCAGATGGAACCGTGGTCGGCGAAAGCCTCGCGATGGCAGAGACATTGGCCGAACGCCACCCCGAAGCAGGGCTTTGGCCGTCAGACCCCGCAGCGCGCGCCACAGCACGGTGGCTTTGCGCTGAAATGGTAGCCGGTTTCACAGCGCTGCGGGGGCAATGCCCCATGCAGTTGAAACATTGCTGGGAAGGGTTCAAACCTTCACCTGAAACGATGACTGATTTGCAGCGGATCGAAACCCTCTGGGCCCATGCACGGAAGGTCTCTGGCGGCGCGTCGGGCCCGCTGTTTGGTGCCTATTCTCTGGCTGATGTTTTCTACACGCCGGTCGCTGCGCGGATTGTCGGCTATGGCCTGCCCGTGTCCGAGGTCAATCGTGCATACTGCATGCACCTGCTCTCTGATATCGCAGTTCGGCAATGGCGCGCCATGGGCATGACGGTCGCGTATGAGCCCTTCCCGTATACGCAAGACCTTCCCGCACACAGCTGGCCAATTGGCGGGGATTCAGGGGCATTGGCGGTCAGCAACGGCCCCTCGGTCAACACAGCCTGCCCCTATTCCGGCAAGCCTGTACAAGACTATCTGGAACTCGATGGCAAGATTTGGGGCTTTTGTAATCCGTTTTGCCGAGACAAGACCATTGCCGACCCTGAGGCGTGGCCGAAATTTACGGCGATGGTTGCTGACGTTAACGATTCTTAAACTGCAGCCATGGCAGTAACGTCCTGTTAACCAAGAACAGGATTGCCATGGTCGCCCGCGCCCACACCGTTGCCTTTCAAGGGGTCGATGCCCGCCCGGTCGAGGTGCAATGCGCCGTCTCACCCGGCCTTCCGGCCTTTTCCATCGTGGGATTGCCGGACAAGGCAGTCTCCGAAGCACGGGACCGGGTGCGCAGCGCGCTAAGTTCGATGGCGATCGCGCTGCCGTCGAAACGGATCACGATTAACCTTTCGCCTGCCGATCTGCCCAAAGAGGGCAGCCATTTCGACCTGCCTATCGCCGTCGCTTTGTTGACTGCGTTGGAAATCATTCCAGCGGATGCTGCCGAGGGCGCTGTCGCGTTGGGCGAGTTGTCTTTGGATGGTTCTCTGGTACCCGTCGTCGGCGCGCTGCCCGCCGCAATGACAGCAGCCGCCGATGATCGCAGCTTGCTTTGTCCCAGCGCCTCGAGCGCCGAAGCCGCGTGGGTGGATGCCACGCAGGTAATCGGAGCGGGCTCGCTTGGGGATGTAGTAAGGCACTTTACCGGTCAGTCTGCGCTGCCCGCTGCGACACCGGGCGAAGTGAAACTATCACCCAACGCACGGGACCTGCGGGACGTGAAGGGGCAAGAGCGCGCCAAACGCGCCTTGGAAATCGCCGCAGCCGGGCGGCATCATTTGATCATGATCGGGACACCGGGTTCCGGCAAATCCATGCTGGCGGCGCGTCTGCCGGGTATTTTGCCGCCTCTGAGCCCGGTCGAAGCTTTAGAGACATCGATGATCCAGTCGCTTTGCGGCTTACTGGACGAAGGGGGCATCAGCCGCGCCAGACCGTTTCGCGAGCCGCACCATACCGCTTCGATGGCGGCGATCGTGGGCGGTGGCAAAGGTGCGAAACCCGGTGAGATATCACTGGCGCATAACGGCGTCCTGTTCATGGACGAGTTTCCCGAATTTCCGCGCACAGTTTTGGAAACCCTGCGCCAACCTATTGAAACCGGCGAGGTAATGGTCGCCCGCGCCAACGCCCATGTGAAATACCCATGCCGCTTTATGCTGGTAGCCGCCGCGAACCCGTGCAAATGCGGATACCTGACGGACCCGTCCCGCGCCTGTTCACGCGCGCCGGTCTGTGGTGAGGATTACTTGGGGCGTATCTCAGGGCCGTTGATGGACCGGTTCGATTTGCGCATCGAAGTCCCTTCGGTCGGATTTACCGATCTCGACCTGCCGCCTACCGGCGACAGCTCTGCGACCGTCGCAGAGCGGGTTGAAGCGGCGCGCGCCATACAAGCGGATCGCTTTCGCGACACGCCAAATACCCGTCAAAACGCAGATGTCGAAGGCAATGTGCTGGAAGAAATCGCCGCCCCTGATGCTCAGGGCAAAGAACTATTGCTGAAAGCCGCGGAACGCTTTGGCCTGTCGGCCCGCGCCTTTCACCGCATTCTACGCGTGGCCCGCACCATTGCCGACCTCGAAGGTGAGCCGGATGTGCGCCGCCCCCATGTCGCCGAGGCGCTGAGCTTTCGCATCAGCGCCAAAGCAGGAGCTTAAAGTTTCGCCTCAATCGCTTGCCAGATTTTCTCGGCGATGTTCACGCCATTGAACCGCTCAAGCTCCTGAATACCAGTGGGTGAGGTCACGTTGATCTCGGTCAGGTAGTCGCCAATTACATCGATCCCCACAAAGATCTGACCACGTTCCTTCAATAACGGTCCAATTGCAGCGCAGATTTCCATATCTCGCTCGGACAGGCCGATTTTCTCGGGGCGCCCGCCCACATGCATGTTCGAGCGGGTCTCGCCCTCAGCTGGAACCCGGTTGATGGCGCCCACCGGCTCACCATCGACAAGTATGACCCGCTTGTCGCCATTGCGCACATCGGGCAGGAATTTCTGCGCGATCAGAGGCTCACGAGAAAAGCCGGTGAACAGCTCATGCAGCGACGTCAGGTTGCGGTCATTCGCATCAAGACGGAATACGCCAGCACCTCCGTTGCCGTAAAGCGGCTTGAGGATGATATCGCCATGCTTTTCCTTGAACGCCTTGATGGTTCGCAAATCCCGCGCAATCGTGGTGGGCGGAGTCAGTTCAGGGAAATCCAGAACCAGCAGCTTTTCGGGATAGTTTCGCACCCAAAACGGATCGTTAACCACCAGGGCCTGCCCTTTTAGCCGGTCAAGCAAATGGGTCGAGGTGATGTAGTGCATATCAAACGGGGGGTCTTGGCGCAGCCAGACGACATCAAATTCAGCAAGGCCCACTTCACGCTCAGGGCCCAACACTGCCGGGTTGCCAGCGACTCGTTGCACCGTCATGTCATGGCCGCGCGCCGTGATCTTGCCTTCCTGGTAAGCCAGTTGATCCGGGCCATAAAAAAACAGCTGGTGGCCGCGCACCTGAGCCTCTTCTGCCAGACGGAAAGAGCTGTCGGCGTTGATATCCACGGCCCCGATTGGGTCCATCTGAAAGGCGATCTTCATGGTGTATCCCTCAATTCCACGCTCGATACATGGCGCAGAGGCTTGACGGGTTCAATGGGGGTCAGTCCAAACCAAAGGCGTTTTCGATGATTTGAACAGTTCCAATGTCATCAACCAGTGCCGCATCAAACCGAGTATTCGTCAGCTGACCAGCAGGCTCCTGTTCAAGAAACTGGGCAGCGGATGCGCAAATTCGATCCATCTGTCGGCGACTAATCCGAGCGGCTGCACGGTCAAAACTACGGCTTTTCTTAACCTCAATGAAGACCAACCCATCTGCGTTGCGCGCGATCAGATCTATTTCACCGCCAGCACCGCACCACCTGCGTCTTGCGATTGAATAACCCCGTCGCACGTATTCGGCGGCCACGCAAAGTTCGGCGGATTGTCCAGCGTGATAAGATACAGAACCCCGAACGGATCTCTGTGCCATATCATCCCTTTCCCAGCTTCAGAGCCATCTGATAGATCGGACGGCGCGGCAGGCTGAACATCTCTGACACCAAATCTGCCGCATCCCGCACCGAATGCGTTTGCAAAGCTTTTATCAATGCCTCTTCTACATCAGAGTCCTTAACAGATTGCGAATGGGCGCGATCCACAAGCAGAACCACCTCGCCCTTAACCGATAAGCCCTCGTACTCTGCTGCCAGATCAGCGAGCGTGCCACGACGCGTTTCTTCGAACTTTTTGGTGAGTTCACGGCACAGGGCCGCCTGTCGGTCTCCACCCAAAATATCCGCGAGATCAGAGAGGCAGGCAGCCACGCGCTTCGGCGATTCATAGAAGACAAGCGTTCCGGGGACGCTGCGCAGGGATTCGATTCGTGAACGCCGTGCGCCAGAGGCATTGGGCAAGAACCCGGCAAAGAAAAATGCATCCGTGGGAAGCCCCGCCAATGTCAGCGCCGTCAAAACAGCAGACGGTCCCGGAGCACATGTCACGTTGTGCCCAGCCTCAGCCGCCTGACGGCCCAAATCATAGCCGGGATCGGCGATCAGCGGCATTCCCGCCTCGGACGCGTAAGCCACCGATTGCCCTTGTTCCAGCGCCTCAAGTATTTTGCCCCGCGCGCCCGCGCCGCTGTGATCGTGATAGGCCAATATACGGCGCCCTTCGAGCGGCACGCCATGGATTTCCATCAAACGTCGCAAGCTGCGTGTATCTTCGGCAGCAATCATGTCTGCCGAGGCCAGAACATCGAGCGCCCTGAGCGTAATATCGCGTGCCGTCCCGATTGGGGTGGCAATAAAGTACAGCCCAGCGGCCAATCTGATCTTTTGGAAATTCAAAGCTGGACCCTCACAGCGTGACGTTTATTATCGCGGTTCAATAGACCAAGGTGCCCTCAGACGCCGGATCAGGGAGTTTTCTTTTAGATGTTTACCGTTTGCAAGCCCGCACGCAAACTGGCGAAATCCGCCATTGTACTGGCCACGGCCGCTTTTCTGGCCGCCTGTGAAGTCGGCGGCATCAGCGGAGGCCCCTCGATCGACACCTCTGACCCGGTTCCGGTGGCCCTGTTGGTCCCAAGCGGATCACCTCAGTCTGGCGATGCGGCCCTTGCACGAAGCCTTGAGAACGCGGCACGGCTGGCCATCGCGGATTTGCCGAACGTCAAGATTGATCTGCGCGTCTACGACACGGCCGGCAATGCCGGAACGGCCTCGGCGGTTGCACAGCAAGCTGTAGCGGACGGGGCCAAGATCATTCTTGGGCCAGTGTACGCACAAGCCGCAAACGCGGCAGGACTTGCGGTGCTAAACAACAATGTGAACGTGCTGTCCTTCTCGAACAACACCAGCATTGCGGGCGGCAATGTCTATGTGCTTGGCCCCACTTTCCAGAACACGGCCAACAGGCTGGTGAACTACGCCGGACAGCAGGGTAAAAACAGTACTGTCATCGTGCACAGCAATGACTCAGCGGGCCAGCTAGGCCAGTCTGCCATCGCTGCCGCGCTCAGCAACAGCCGCGTCAACAATGCGGGCACAGTTGGATATGACCGGTCACAGCAGGGCGTGATCGATTCTGTTTCGGCGATCAAAGCAACGGTCGATTCGACCGGCGCAGATTCGATTTTCCTGACCGCGACAACCGCAGGCGCGCTGCCGCTTTACAGCCAGTTGTTGCCCGAGGCTGGTGTGTCGCCTGCGACAACTCAGTATATCGGCCTGACACGTTGGGACATTCCAGCCCAAACGCTGGAATTGCCTGGCGTACAAGGTGGCTGGTTCGCACTTCCCGATCCGGCAAAGGCACAGGCTTATCGCCAGCGTTACAACAACACCTACGGTGAGGCACCACACCCGATCAGCGGGCTTGCCTATGACGGAATCGCTGCGATCGGAGCCTTGGTCAGCCAGGGCAAATCGAACGCGTTGACAGGTGCAGCATTAACCCAGAACGCCGGTTTTCAGGGTGTCGGCGGTATTTTCCGCCTTCGGCCGAACGGTACGAACGAACGCGGTCTGGCTGTTGCCACGATCCAGAACAAACAGGTGGTTGTGATTGACCCTGCCCCACAAAGCTTCTCTGGCGCCGGATTCTAATCGACCGGCGCAGGGCTCTGCGCCAGATGTCAATCTGATCTGCGCGGCTGACGAGATTTTTAACAACGCCGAGGTCAATGCCAACCTGTCCGCCGCTGTTGAAAACAGTTCGGACAACGCAGCCTTGCGCGCCGAGACGGTGCGCATACTGCGAGAGGCGCAAAAGACAGGCCGCAAGGCGATTGCGGACGCCTTTGCCGAGCGCCCATTTGATGCACTGACGCTGACGCATTCCTATACCTATCTGACGGACCAGATGGTCGGCACAGCAATGCGCATTGCCAGCGAGCATCTGCATCCGCTGGCAAATCCCACGCAAGGCGAGAAAATCGCTGTGCTGGCAGTGGGAGGTTATGGCCGGGGTGAGATGGCCCCGTCATCCGATGTAGATCTGCTTTTTCTGACGCCGTACAAAATCACCGCCTGGGCCGAGAGCGTGATCGAATCCATGCTCTATATTCTCTGGGATCTGCGGCTGAAGGTCGGTCACTCTTCACGCACGATCAAAGATTGCCTGCGTCTGGGGGCCGATGATTTCACCATCCGTACCGCCATGCTGGAACAACGGTATCTCGTCGGGGATCAGCCCCTTGCGCAAGAACTTGAAGCGCGCCTGAAGACCGATCTTTTCAAAGGCACCGAGCGGGAATTTATCGAAGCCAAGCTGAAGGAGCGCGATGAGCGGCACCTGAAGCAGGGTGAACGCTATATGGTCGAACCCAATGTCAAAGAGGGCAAGGGCGGCTTACGCGACCTGCAATCGCTCTACTGGATCGCAAAATATATCTATGGCGTAACGGATGTGGCCGAACTGGTCCCTATGGGCCTCTTTACGCCCGAAGAGTTTGACGAGTTCGCGCAAGCCGAAGAATTCCTCTGGGCCGTCAGGTCTCATTTGCATCTGGTGACAGGCCGCGCGACGGAACAACTGACCTTCGATCTGCAGGTCGAGGTGGCCGATCGTATGGGATATCAAGACCGCGCCGGTCGGCGCGCCGTCGAGGTGTTCATGCAACGCTATTTCCGCGAAGCCACCCGTGTGGGCGAATTGACACGGATTTTCCTGACCAAACTGGAAGCCTCGCACATGAAGGGCGCGGCCTTGCTGGAACGTATTTTCCGCCGTCGCCCCCGCGTCAAGGCCGGTTACCGCGTGGTCCATGGCCGTCTGGATATCGCGGACCCTGACACGTTCCTGTCAGACAAGGTCAACCTGTTACGGTTGTTCGAAGAGGGTTTGCGCACGGGTATGCTGATCCATCCCGACGCAATGCGGTTGGTAACGGCCAACCTGAACCTGATCGACGATGAGATGCGCAACGACAAAGAGGCGCGGCGCATCTTTCTTGATCTGATGCTGAAACACGGCAACCCCGAACGTGCCCTGCGACGCATGAACGAGTTGGGGGTTCTGTCAGCCTTTTTGCCCGAGTTTGAGCACATCGTGGCGATGATGCAGTTCAATATGTATCACAGCTATACGGTGGACGAGCATACGATCCAGTGCATCGTCAATTTGGCGCAGATCGAGCGAGGAGAGTTAATCGAGGAACTGCCCTTGGCGTCATCCATCCTGGAGGGTGGTGTTAGCCGAAAGGTTCTATACGTGGCTCTGTTGCTGCACGACATCGGCAAAGGACGCCCCGAAGATCATTCGATTCTGGGCGCGCAAATCGCGCGCAAAGTGGCGCCACGATTAGGGCTGAGCAAGGCGGATTCGGAAACCGTCGAATGGCTTGTACGCTATCACTTGCTGATGTCCGATATGGCGCAAAAACGCGACATCTCAGACCCGCGCACAATCCGCGATTTCGCGAAAGCTGTTGCAACCGTCAAACGGCTGGACTTGCTGACGGTGCTGACAGTCTGTGACATCCGCGGTGTCGGACCAACGACCTGGAACAACTGGAAGGCTACATTGCTGCGCGCGTTGCATGCTGACACCAAACACGCACTGGAATCCGGGATGGAGGCGCTTAACCGAGCCAATCGTGGAGATGGGGCGAAAAAGCGGTTGCGGGCCGAATTGGAAAACTGGTCCAAATCTGATCTGAAAACCGAAACCGGGCGGCATTATGATCCGTATTGGCAGGGACTGAACCTTTCGACACATGTCGAATTCGCGGAAATGTTGAAATCGCTGGAGGACAGCGGCGATCCAGGTGCCGTAGAAATCCGTCTGCATCCGGATGAGGATCGCGACGCCACCCGCGCGTGTTTTGCCATGGGTGATCATCCGGGTATTTTTTCTCGCATTGCAGGGGCACTTGCCCTTGTCGGAGCCAATGTGGTTGATGCCCGCAGCTATACGACGAAAGACGGATATGTAACTGATGCGTTCTGGGTTCAGGACGCCGAGGGCCATCCCTTCGAGGCCACGCGCCTGCCTCGGCTGACCCAGATGATTCACAAGACACTCAGGGGTGAGGTTGTCGCACGGGACGCATTGAAATCCCGCGACAAGATCAAGAAGCGCGAACGCGCCTTCAACGTCCCGACCCATATCACCTTCGACAACGAAGGTTCAGAGATTTACACGATCATCGAAGTCGACACCCGCGACCGGCCCGGACTGCTATATGATTTGACGCGCACGATGGCAGCCGCCAATGTCTATATCGCGAACGCAGTGATCGCCACCTATGGCGAACAGGTGGTCGACACGTTCTATGTCAAGGATATGTTCGGCCTGAAATACCACTCTGAGGCCAAGCAACGCGGGTTGGAAGCCAAGCTGCGCGCGGCCATCACCGAAGGTGCCGAGCGGGCCGCATCATGAAGCCGATCCGCCTGATTTCGGGCTTTTTCACCGTTGGGTTCTGGACCTTGGCAAGCCGCATTCTGGGCTTTTTGCGGGAAATCCTGCTGACCGCTTATATCGGCCCCGGACCGGTGATGGACGCTTTCGTCGCAGCCTTCCGACTACCCAATATGTTCCGCCGCTTCTTTGCCGAGGGCGCATTCAACGCAGCCTTTGTTCCAATGTTTTCAAAACGCCTTGAAGGCGGTGAAGACGCCGAAGGTTTCGCACAGGATGCGTTTAACCTGTTGGCGGTGGCGGTGTTGGCGCTAGTCGGTCTGGCGATGGTCTTCATGCCCGCGTTGGTTTGGATAACCGCCGAAGGATTCTATGGTGATGAACGCTTCGATCTGGCGGTGGATTATGGTTACGTCGTGTTCCCCTACATCCTGTTTATGTCCCTCGCTGCGCTGTTTTCCGGAGTATTGAACGCTACCGGGCGCTTCGCCGCTGCAGCCGCCGCTCCTGTGCTGCTGAACATATTCGCCTGCTCCGCGTTAATCTTTGGCGCGATATCTGGTGGAGAAATCATACGCTGGCTCATCGCGGTCATCCCAGTCGCAGGCATCGCGCAATTGGCGCTTGTCTGGATTGCGACTGAACGCGCGGGAATTCGCATTCGGCCCGGTTGGCCAAAGCTCAGCCCGGAAATGCGCCGCATGGTGCGGATCGCGGTTCCTGCGGCGTTGGCCATGGGCGTAACGCAAGTCAATCTTGTAGTCGGACAGCTTGTGGCATCAAAAACCGAAAAGGCAGTCAGTTGGTTGTTTGCCGCAGATCGTTTGTATCAACTGCCGCTCGGAGTGGTTGGCATTGCCGTCGGCATCGTGCTGTTACCCGACCTGTCGCGCCGCCTGCGCGCAGACGACAAAGATGGAGCACGCAACGCCTTTTCAAGAGCCGGAGAGTTTACTCTGCTGCTGACCTTGCCTTCGACAGTCGCCTTTATGATCATCCCCGGCCCGTTGGTCTCGGTCCTGTTCCAACGTGGCCAGTTCAGCGCCGAAGATACAGCGGCGACCGCCTTGGCCGTGGCCATCTATGGTATCGGGCTGCCCGCATTCATGCTGCAGAAGCTGCTGCAACCGTTGTTCTTCGCCCGCGAGGATACCAAATCACCGTTTCGATACGCTGTGGTTGCGATGGTGGTGAATGCCGGGCTTGCCTTTGGGCTTTATCCCATTTTCGGGTGGATTGCGCCCGCAATCGCAGCGTCGACTGCTGGCTGGGCCATGGTTGCGCTGCTTGCAATCGGCGCGCGCAGAATGGGCGACGAAGCCCGATTTGATGACCGGTTCAAACAGCGGATCTGGCGGGTCGTGGCGGCATCGGCTGGCATGGGGGTGGTGTTGTTTACGGCCATTAACCTCTTCGGCTCGACGTTCGGCGTACCAGGCTGGCGTTACCTTGCGCTGATCGTGCTCATTGTAACTGCGGTGGTGGCCTACTTCCTATTGGGGCACCTCTTGGGGGCCTTCAGGATTTCGGAATTCCGAACAGCGCTGCGCCGTAGCTAAGGCGCATCAATCCCGCCGGGTTTTGCTAAGGATACGCGCCCATCCACCCGGAGCCAGAAAGAAAGACAAACCAAACCCGGTGGCAAAACCGCCCAGATCGGCGACCCAATCCGAGGTCCCACCGAAGATCAGACCGAACAGCAACTGAATGCCCATAAGAACCGCGATCAGGCTGAATGCGCGCGATTGGTTTTCACCCACCAGAGAAAGCTTGCGCCATAGCAGCCAAGTGAACGCACCGATTAGCCCATAAACCGGAGGAAACCCGCCAACCAGTGGATATGGCGGGTTCAACAGCACCGCATAGGCCAACGCTCCGCCGACACCGGACAAGACGAATATGATCAGCATGGCGACACTGCCAAAGACCTCGGCAACCATCTTACCCATCGCCAGCACAAACACGCAGACAAACACTGCTTGCGTGAAATTGGCCTGAACAAAGGGATAGGTGACAAAGCGGATCACATGTTCGAACGGCCAGCGCCCGTTCTGGACCATCCAATCGAATATATCGGGCGAAAACGTATATTGCTGCAACGCATCCAAGCGCCAACCAACAGCAGTCGGCCCTCCGACCAAGCCCCTGCTGCCAAGCAAGAAGATCAGTTCAATCCCGATGATGAACAGAACCAGCGCCACCACGACCGGCGGCAGAGGGTTCACGGGCGGTGTATAATGCTCACTGCTCATTGGGCTGGCCTTTCGCGGCTGTTGACGTCCCTTGGCCTCATGGGTAAGCGACGGGGGCTGATTTTTCCAGACAGGAGTTTCCTTCGATGACCGAGACCCAATTCACGCCGCGCGTGTTTTCCGGCATCCAGCCTTCAGGAAACCTGCACTTGGGTAATTACCTGGGTGCACTTAAACGTTTCGTGGATATGCAGGGGCCGGAATACGAGACCGTCTACTGCATGGTCGACCTCCACGCGATTACCGTCTGGCAAGATCCCGATCGCTTGCGTGAAAAAACCCGCGAAGTGTGCGCAGGGTTCATTGCTGCTGGCCTCGACCCTGAGAAATCTATCTTGTTCAACCAGAGCCAAGTGCCGGAACACACTCAGTTGGCCTGGATTTTCAACTGTATCGCCCGGATCGGCTGGATGCAGCGGATGACGCAATTCAAGGACAAGGCCGGTAAGAATGCGCAGAATGCTTCGCTGGGTCTGTTCGCCTATCCTGCCCTGATGGCGGCAGACATTCTGGTCTATCACGCGACCCATGTGCCTGTTGGAGAAGACCAGAAGCAACATCTGGAACTGACGCGCGACATCGCAATCAAGTTCAACCATGACTATGGCGTCGATTTCTTTCCGGTAACCGAACCGGTCATCGGTGGGCCTGCGCCCCGTGTGATGAACCTGCGTGACGGGTCCCGGAAGATGTCGTCGTCAGACCCGTCTGATATGACGCGGATCAACATGACCGATGATGCCGACGCCATCGCCAAGAAGATCCGTAAAGCCAAGACCGACCCGGACGCTTTGCCATCGGAGGTCGATGGCCTTGAAGACCGTCCTGAGGCGCGCAATCTGGTGAATATCTATGCCGCGCTTAGCGACCAGACGGCCGCACAAGTGCTGGCTGAAGTTGGCGGGAAGCAATTCGGTGAGTTCAAGCCAATGTTGGCAGAACTTGCGGTCTCGAAACTCTCACCCATTTCAACCGAAATGGCGCGCCTGATGGGCGAAGAGGCCGAGATTGATCAGATTCTCGCCCGAGGTGCTGAACGGGCACGTGCAATCGCGGCCCCGATTCTGCAGCAGACCTACGAGATTGTAGGGATGGTCGGCGCGGGCAAGTCCTGACCACGCGATCGCAATCCAAAAAAAACGCCGCCCTTTCTCGGGCGGCGTTTTTCGTTCCGTCGGCTCTTATGCCGCCTGCAGGCTCAGCATCTCGTGCACGATGGATTCCGCAACTTCGTGCGGGCTGACCGCTTCGGCTTTGGCCCGTGTCAGGATGCGATCCATCGTCTGCTCCAGCGCCTGCAACCTACCGGCGACCCAAGCTTCACGCTCTGCGACACGGAGGATTTCCGTCGCCACATTCACGATACCACCGCCATTGGCGACGAAGTCAGGGGCGTAAAGAATGCCACGCTGGTGGAGCAACTGCGCGTCCCGATCGCTGGACAACTGATTATTTGCCCCTCCGGCCACAGCGCCGACTTTCAGTAATGGAATACTCGTTTCGTTCAGGATGCCGCCGATCGCACAAGGCGCAAAGATATCCGCTTCAACGCCGTAGATCGCATCGGGTGCAACGACCCGTGCCGCAAACCGTTCGGCCACGCGGGCCGCTTGCCGGGTGTCGATGTCAGTTACGATTAACTGCGCACCAGAATCGTGCAACAACTGGCACAAATGCTCGCCTACATGGCCAAGCCCCTGAACCGATACAGTCAGGCCTTTCAGGCCAGAAAATCCAAACCGGTGCTGCGCTGTCACCCGGATAGCATTGAATATCCCGCGCGCCGTTATCGGAGACGGATCACCGCTGGCGAACTCACCTTCCGCCAGCCCAGCCACAAATTCGGTTTCAGATCCGATATGCGCCATATCTGCAGGCGTCATACCCATATCTTCTGCCGTCCAGTACAGACCGTTCAAACCTTGAATCACGCGCCCAAAGGCCTGCAAAAGTTCAGGTGATTTATCCTCATGAGGATCCCCGATGATGACAGCCTTGCCTCCCCCGAGCGGCAGATCTGCCGCGGCGTTCTTGAACGTCATGCCCCTTGCCAGTCGCAAAGCATCGTCCAGGGCCTCGGCTGGGTGGCCATAAGGGCGCATGCGCACACCGCCCGCAGCGGGGCCACGTTGCGTTGAGTGGATCGCGATGTATCCCAATAGACCAAGCGAGTTATCTTTGAATTCGACCACGCGCTCGTGCTCTGGCGCGTCTACGATGGTGATGTCCATTCTTCTCCTCCGGAATGCTTCCGAGAGTTTGCCACCTATCGTCGAGTGATTTTCACCCTTTTGTCACTATATCAGGGAAATTTTTGGTGCTAAAATCTATAATTGAAAACTTTTGTGGAGTTTTTCGCCATGGATGATATCGATTCCAAGATAATCCGCGCCCTTCAAAACGATGGCCGTATGACTGTCATCGATTTGGCGGAGCATGTCGGGCTGTCCCCGACACCCTGCGCACGGCGTTTGGATCGGCTGCAGCGGGACGGGATTATCACCGGCTACGCCGCACAGGTCGACCCCGAGCGGCTTGGATTCGGCGTCACAATCTTTGTGTCTGTCGAGTTGGAGAAACAGGATCGCAACGCCATCGATTCCTTCGAAAAGGCCATTCGCCGCTGTGATGAGGTGATGGATTGCTACCTCATGACCGGATCACGCGACATTCTGCTGCGCGTGGTTGCCAAAGACCTCAATGCGTTTGATGCATTTCTGGAGAACCGGCTTATGAAAATTTCGGGCATTCGAAACCTACGATCAAACTTCGCTTTGCGCACCATGGTCAAACGCGAAGCGCTGCCTCAGCACCACGGATAATCTGCTGGACCTTGCGTCAGCCCCAACCTAGGTTTCCCCGAAGCTTGAGGGAGGGCGTAATGGCAGTCGGCAAAAACATCCGTACCTATTTCGATGGGCAATGGCACGACGGGGACGCCCCGATCATGCGGGCAGCCGATCATGGCGCATGGCTTGGCTCGTCCGTATTCGACGGAGCCCGCTTCTTCGATGGAATGACCCCGGATCTTGATGCCCATTGCGCCCGCGTAAACCGATCGGCCGAGGCGCTGATGCTCACACCATCTGTGACGACCGAACAGATGGTCGATCTGGTTCACGAAGGGTTGCAAAGTTACGCACCCGACACCGCTGTATACATTCGCCCCATGTATTGGGGCATCGACGGGGATCACACCGCCATCGTCCCTCAGGAAAACAGCACTGGCTTTGCCATCTGTCTTGAAGAAATCCCAATGGCACCCGAAACCGCCTCAGCGACGCTGACAACCACTCGGTTCCGCCGCCCTGTTCTGGAATCCGCTGTGGTCAACGCAAAGGCAGGGTGCCTGTATCCGAACAATGCCCGGATGTTGCAGGAGGCACGCAGCAAGGGCTTTTCAAACGCCCTTGTGGCCGACGCGATGGGGCATGTGGCCGAGACTGCGACCGCAAATATCTTCATGGCGCGCGATGGTGAGGTTTTTACTCCAATCCCCAATGGGACATTCTTGGCCGGGATTACACGCGCGCGGCATATTAAAAACCTGCGCGCCGATGGGGTAACCGTGCATGAAACCGTGCTGAGTTTCGATGACTTTCACGACGCGGACGAAGTGTTCATGAGCGGTAACATGAGCAAAGTGACGCCAATCACCGCGCTGGATGACACCCAGTATCAGGTGGGCCCAATCGCCCGTCGCACACGCGAGATGTACTGGGATTGGGCTGCAAGCAATTGCTGATCTGCTCCTTTTCTGTTTCAGTTGCCACTGCTTACCCTGTGGGGCATGATCCCGAAAACAAACGAGGACAAATATGCGCAAGTTCCTAGTCGTTCTGGACGACAGCCGTGAATGCCTGAACGCCATGCGCTTTGCCGCTATGCGTGCGGCACATACTGGCGGCGGGGTTACGGTTCTTTCGGTAATTCCACCGGACGAATTCAACCACTGGATCGGTGTTGCCGAGGTGATGCGCGAAGAAGCGCGTGAACGTATTCACGCCCATTTCGAGGTGTTCGCCAAATGGATGCGCGACAAACAGGGTGTCGAGCCCGAATTGGCAATCCGTGAAGGCGATCCGGTGGCCGAAATCATTGAACATGTCCAATCCGATCCCGAGATCGGGGTATTGGTTCTGGGTGCAGGTACTGACAAAAAAGGCCCCGGACCGTTGGTGACACAACTGACCCGGAACTCTGGAAGCTTGCCCATTCCTATTACTATCGTGCCCGGCGATCTGAGCAAAGAGAAGCTGGAAGCCATCACCTGAGGTGAATTTATGTCCGCGAAGCTGCAGTTCTGGTTCGACTTCGCATCGACCTATTCTTATCTCAGCGCGATGCGTATTCAGCAGGCGGCTTCGGAATATGGAGTTGCCGTAGAATGGCACCCATTCCTTCTGGGGCCGATCTTTGCTGAACAGGGATGGAACAACTCGCCGTTCAACCTCTACCCGGCAAAAGGTCGGTACATGTGGCGAGACATGGAACGGCTTTGCGCCGCGCGCGATTTACCTTTTCGGCGGCCTGAGCCATTTCCGCAAAACAGCTTGAAAGCAGCAAGGCTAGCGCTGGCGATCGAACCAGCTGATCAACGGGCAGCCTTTGTACGCACTGTCTATTCTGCGCAGTTTGGTTCCGGTCGTGATATATCGAATCCGGCGGTTCTGGTTGAGTGCCTTACCAAATCTGGCGTTTCGACTGATCTGATGGATCGGATAAGCGACCCCGCGATCAAGGCTGCCTTGTTCGAGCAAGTTACTCAGGCCAAGGCTAAACACATCTTTGGTGCGCCGAGTTTCGTTATTGGGGACGAGCTGTTCTGGGGTGATGATCGTCTGGATGATGCGATTTCTTACGCCGCCGCAATTTAGAACGGTTCCAAATCTTGACTTCCCCCGCACGGACGCGCATATCAGATGCATCTTAGACGGAGCCGCGCCATGTTCATTCAAACCGAATCCACACCCAACCCGGCCACACTAAAATTCCTACCCGGCCAGACGGTTCTGGAAGCAGGCACCGCTGATTTTCCAAGCGCCGACGCTGCAGAAAAATCTCCGCTCGCCAAACGCATATTCGGTGTAAACGGCGTAACAGGCGTGTTCTTCGGCAACGATTTTGTCACGGTAACCAAATCTGATGACGTGCAGTGGGATCACATCAAGCCCGCAATTCTCGGCGCTGTGATGGAGCATTACCAGTCCGGCCAACCGGTTATGGGCGCAGGCGCAGAGACCGCCTCGGGCCACGCTGAACACACCGGCGAAGATGCAGAGATTGTCAACCAGATCAAAGATCTGCTGGATAGCCGCGTGCGTCCTGCTGTGGCTCAGGACGGCGGTGACATCACCTTCCACGGCTTCGACCGCGGCGTTGTTTATCTGCACATGCAGGGAGCCTGCGCGGGCTGTCCTTCCTCGACCCTAACGCTGAAAATGGGGATCGAGAACCTGTTGCGTCACTACATCCCCGAAGTGACCGAGGTTCGCCCTGTTGCCGTCTGAACCGACGATTTTGGCATTCGATACATCGGCCGCGCATTGCGCGGCCGCTTTGCTGCGAGAGGGCAAGATTATCGCATCGCACGCCGAGGCGATGACTCGTGGGCAGGCGGAACGGTTGATGCCCTTGCTTGAAGAAATCCTGACCCGGAACAATTGCACATGGCGGCACCTTGATGCGATCGCCGTCGGAATCGGCCCCGGGAATTTCACCGGCATCCGAATCTCGGTATCCGCAGCGCGCGGGTTGGCGCTTGGGCTTGGTGTGCCGGCGGTTGGGGTGTCGGGGTTTGATGCAGTTGCGGAAATTGCGCCCGACGGGCATCTCCCGGCGATAGCTGCACCGCGCGATCAGGTTTATGTGCAGCCTAAGGGGCGCGCGCCTTACCTGACCTTACGTCATGCCGCTGACGATATTGGTCCCTTGTATTTCTGCGATGACCCAGAACAGCAGGCCCGTGCGATCGCCCAGGTGGCCGCTGGTCGTTGGACGACAGTTCAAGCACCACCCGCTCCGCTTTATGTCCGCCCTGCAGATGCGGCCCCCTCCAGCGATGTACCACCGGTGCTTTTGGACGAATGAAACCACAGGACATGGCAGAAACCCACGCCGCAGCCTTCACACAGTCACGCCCGTGGAGCGCTGAAGAATTCAGCAATCTGATCGCCAATCGCTTTACCCATGTAGTTGGTGACAAACGGTCTTTCGCTCTCATTCAAGTGATCGGCGAAGAGGCCGAGCTGCTCACGATCGCGACACGTCCAGACTATCAAAGACGCGGGCTGGCGCGGCGCATCATGGCAGACTGGCACGCCAAGGCACGAGAACTCGGTGCAATCCGCGCATTTCTGGACGTTGCCTCAGATAACCATTCGGCGATCTCTCTGTACCAAACCTGCGGATACACGCCATGCGGCAATCGCGCAGCCTATTATCATCGCAAAAGTGGCCCAAACGCCGATGCGATCGTCATGGAACGCCCCTTGAACGAAAAATATTCGCTTTTTTAGACCATATGGTCAAAAATGTGTTGACCGAAGCTGTTGCAAACAGCTTCAATTCCCGCCATCACAACAGGTATGCTCGCTCTGAGTGGGTACCGGGGGATTAAGCCCCGGACCGATAATAGCCAACGGGAGTAACAAATGACATTTATGAAATCCTTGATGGGCGCAGCCGCTGCGGTTGCACTAACAGCAGGTGCTGCTATGGCAGAACCGGCCCTTATCTTTGATCTGGGTGGCAAGTTCGACAAATCGTTCAACGAAGCCGCGCATAATGGCGCTCAGCGTTGGGCGGAACAGACCGGCAAAAGCTATCGCGAGATCGAGCTTCAATCGGAAGCGCAACGCGAACAGGCGCTTCGCCGCTTTGCCGAAGCAGGCGCAAACCCGATTATCACAATGGGCTTCGCCATGGCCGATCCATTGGCTGCAGTGGCAGGTGACTATCCGGATACAAAATTCGTTGCGGTCGACGTGACCTGGCTGGAAGCCCCGAACATTCGCCAGATCGGATTTGCCGAACATGAAGGATCATACCTGGTCGGCATGATGGCGGCGATGGCGTCCCAATCCGGCACAGTGGGCTTTATCGGTGGTATGGATATCCCTCTGATCCGTCACTTTGGTTGTGGTTATGCACAAGGCGCGAAGTCCGTAAACCCGGACATCAACGTTGTTGCCAATATGACAGGCACCACCCCTGCCGCATGGAACGACCCGGTGAAGGGCTCGGAGTTGACCAAAGCACAGATCAGCCAGGGTGCTGACGTGATTTACGCCGCTGCGGGCGGTACCGGTGTTGGCGTTCTGCAAACCGCAGCCGACGAAGGCATCCTGTCAATCGGTGTCGATAGCAACCAGAACCACCTGCACCCGGGCAAGGTCCTGACCTCGATGCTCAAGCGTGTGGACGTTGCTGTATATGACGCCATGAAAGCTGGCGAAGACGTCCAGACCGGTGTTTACACCATGGGTCTTGCACAAGATGGCGTTGGCGTTGCGATGGATGAAAACAACGCGGAACTGGTGAGCGAAGAAATGAGCTCGGCCATTGAAAGTGCCCGTCGCGACATCATCGATGGCAACGTAAGCGTTGTCAGCTACTACGAGAACGACAGCTGCCCTGCACTGCAGTTCTGATGTAACTGGGGGCGGGGGCCATGGCCTCCGCCCTGCACCACTCTGCCGCATGCGGCCCTTTCGGCAACCCAAGGACAAGATATGACCGTCCCCGCCATTGAACTCAAAGGGATTTCCAAAGCCTTTGGGCCGGTTCAGGCTAATAAAGATATTTCCATCAGCGTCGCCCGCGGAGCGATCCACGGGATCATCGGTGAAAACGGAGCGGGCAAATCCACGCTGATGAGCATCCTCTACGGATTTTACAAAGCCGACAAAGGCGAAATCTGGATCAACGGCACCAAGACCGACATCCCTGACAGTCAGGCGGCGATCGCCTCGGGCATCGGGATGGTGTTTCAGCATTTCAAACTGGTCGAGAATTTCACCGTTCTGGAAAACATCGTTCTGGGTGCGGAAGACGGTGGGCTGTTGGCTCCGTCGCTGGCGAAAGCCCGGAAAGAGCTGAAAGATCTAGAGGAAGAATACGAACTGTTCGTCGACCCTGACAAACGCATCGATGAGATCGGTGTGGGCATGCAGCAGCGGGTTGAGATTCTCAAGGCGCTCTACCGCAAGGCCGAAATTCTGATTCTGGACGAACCCACGGGCGTTCTTACCCCTGCCGAGGCGGACCAGCTGTTTCGCATTCTCGACCGGCTGCGGTCCGAGGGTAAAACAATCATCGTGATCACGCACAAACTGCGCGAAATCATGGAGAACACTGATACGGTTTCGGTTATGCGCCGTGGTGAGATGACCGCCACCGTCAAAACAGCTGACACCAATCCGCAGGCACTGGCCGAATTGATGGTTGGCCGCAAGGTCTTGCTACAGGTTGATAAGGTGCCTGCACAGCCGGGCAAACCGGTTCTGGAAATCGAAAACCTCAGTGTCACCGATTCGGCCGGTGTCGAGCGTGTCAAAGGCATCGACCTAACCGTTCGCGCGGGTGAGATCGTTGGCATCGCGGGCGTTGCTGGCAACGGGCAGTCCGAGCTGCTTGAAGTTTTGGGTGGTATGCGACCCGGGGTAGGCTCGATCAAACTGAACGGCGAACCTCTGGCGTTGCACGGCCCCGGATCGGGCGGGCAAGCGCGGCGCGCCCGACATATCGCTCATGTCCCCGAGGATCGGCAGCGCGAAGGTCTGATCATGGATTTTCACGCGTGGGAGAACGTGGCGTTCGGCTACCACCGCGACCCTGCTTACAAACGCGGGCTGTTCATGGACAACGCTGCCCTGCGCGCTGACACCGAAGCCAAGATCGAGAAGTTCGATGTGCGCCCGCCCAATGGCTGGCTGACGGCAAAAAGCTTCTCGGGCGGCAATCAACAGAAAATCGTCGTTGCACGAGAAATCGAGCGCAATCCCGATCTGCTGCTGGTGGGCCAGCCCACACGCGGCGTGGATATCGGTGCCATCGAGTTCATTCACAAACAGATCGTCGCCTTGAGGGATCAGGGCAAAGCAATCTTGCTGGTCTCGGTCGAGCTGGAAGAGATCTTCTCACTCTCGGACCGGATCGCGGTTATGTTTGACGGACATATCATGGGCGAGCGTCTGCCCGCCGAGACGGATGAAAAAGAACTGGGCCTGCTGATGGCCGGTGTTGCAGGAGAGGCCGCCTGAACCATGGAAAAAATGCCCAAATGGGCCGATGTGGTACTGATCCCGCTAATCAGTCTGCTTCTGGCCACAATCCTTTCGGCAATCGTGATCCTGGCCATCGGGGAAGATCCGCTTGAGGCGGTAAATCTGATGGTCACTGGGGCCCTAGGGTCAACCTACGGCTGGGGCTATACACTTTATTACGCAACGAACTTCATCTTCACCGGACTCGCGGTTGCAGTTGCCTTTCACGCGCGCTTGTTCAACATCGGCGGCGAGGGTCAGGCCATGCTGGGCGGACTGGGAGTTGCCATCGTCTGCCTATCGGTTCCTTGGCCGCATTGGACAATAGCTTTGCTGGCCGCCTGTGCTGCTTCGATGATCTTCGGTGCAGCCTGGGCCGCGATCCCGGCGTATCTGCAGGCGAAGCGGGGCAGCCATATCGTGATCACCACGATCATGTTCAATTTCATCGCTGCCGCTTTCCTGAATTACATGCTGGTCAACGTCATGCGCCCTCAAGGGTCGCAAGATCCAGCAACGGCTCGTTTCCCCGAGGCAGTGCATCTCCCGACTTTCCAGTCGATTTTCTCGAGCGCCGAAAACATCGTTTTCCGAGGTGCGCCTGCCAACATCTCGTTCTTCGTCGCAATCCTTGCGTGTTTTGTTGTCTGGGCGCTGATCTGGCGAACTCGGCTGGGCTATGAAATCCGCGCCTACGGCCATTCGGAAACCGGTGCCGTCTACGCCGGTATCTCGCCTGTACGCATCACGATTATTGCCATGCTGATCTCGGGCGCTCTGGCGGGCCTGATGGCAGTCAACAACGTGATGGGCGAAGCCGAGCGGTTGGTGCTGAACGCAACCGAAGGCGCGGGTTTCATTGGAATTGCCGTGGCACTGATGGGTCGGTCGCATCCATTCGGGGTATTTCTAGCCGCTATTCTGTTTGGTTTTTTGTATCAGGGCGGGGCCGAACTGGCGCTTTGGACATCGATTCCGCGCGAACTGATCGTGGTCATCCAAGCGCTGGTCATTCTGTTTACCGGAGCACTGGACAACATGGTGCGCATGCCGCTTGAAAAGCTGTTCATGGCGCTTCGGAAGGGGTCGGCCTGATGGATTTCTTCCTGACACTCATCCAGGTTCTGGATTCGACCATCCGACTGGCTACGCCTTTGCTGCTTGCCTGCCTGGCCGGACTATACTCCGAGCGCGCGGGCATATTCGACATCGGCCTTGAAGGCAAGATGCTGATGTCAGCATTCTTCTCGGCTGCCGTCGCCGCCGTAACCGGTTCGGTGTGGCTGGGATTGCTGGCCGGGATCGCGGCATCTCTGGTCCTTTCGGCGCTACACGGGTTTGCGTCGATCACGTTCCGGGGCAATCAGCTGATCTCGGGGGTTGCGATCAACTTTCTTGCCTCAGGTATGACCGTTCTTGTCGCCCAAAGCTGGTTCAAGCAGGGTGGTCGTACGCCATCATTGTTCGGTGAAGGGCGGTTTGAATCCGCAGAATTCCCTTATGCGATCGGTCCGGCTGACGCCGAACTGACAGGCCGTCCGGTTTCCGAGCTGATGTCTGAAACCAATCCCCTGCATATGGCCTATTCCGAGCTTCTGTCTGGCCATTCCATTCTGGTGTATGTGGCTTTCCTTATGGTGCCACTGACTTGGTGGATTCTGTTCCGCACCCGGTTCGGGCTGCGTCTGCGCGCGGTCGGAGAGAATCCTGCGGCGGTGGATACTGCTGGAGTTTCGGTTGTAGGTCTCCGCTACGCAGCGGTTGCTATTTGCGGCGTACTTTGCGGCATCGCAGGTGCCTACCTGGCCACCGCGCTGCAAGCAGGCTTTGTGAAAGAGATGACCGCCGGGCGCGGATTTATCGCACTGGCTGCTCTGATCTTTGCAAAATGGCGTCCGTGGCACGCGATGTGGGCTTGCCTGTTGTTCGGGCTGTTGCAGGCCATTGCCTTGCGGTTCCAGAACATCGATCTGGGCGGGGTCGTGATCCCGGTGCAGGTCATGGACGCCCTGCCCTATATCCTGACCGTGGTGATTCTTGCCGGGTTCGTCGGCAAGGCCATACCGCCACGCGCAGGCGGCGAACCATATGTAAAGGAACGCTGATAGAGCCAGTTTAGGACTGCCCCTCAGTCCTGTTTGCTGCAAAGCGGCATACAGAGTTGATTTTGTATGCCGCAACCGCTCTAAGGGGGTATGGACGTGTCCCGCATCAGTTCCGCAGCCATGCTATCGACTATTTTCAGGTTGAGCCACGGAAACAACTAGATGGCCCCACCTGGCACGCGCGCTTCGTCTGTTGAGATTTATGTTACCAATGGCTTTGCCACACCGCGTGGTACGGCCTCTCCTGTCTAGAAGAAGCCATGCAGATTTACCTCCCGATTGCCGAAGTATCCGTAAACGCGTTTCTACTGTTTGGACTGGGTGGAATGGTGGGCATTCTGTCTGGAATGTTTGGCGTTGGCGGTGGGTTTTTGATGACTCCACTGCTGTTCTTCATCGGCATTCCGCCTGCAGTGGCGGTTGCAACCGAGGCAAACCAGATTGTTGCTTCATCATTTTCTGGGGTGCTGGCGCATTTCAGGCGCCGAACCGTGGACCTTAAAATGGGTACAGTCCTTTTGGTCGGAGGGCTGACAGGCGCTGCGTTGGGTGTTGTTGTCTTCAACTATCTCAAGAGCCTCGGACAGGTCGATCTGCTGGTCAAACTTTGCTATGTCGTATTTCTGGGCATCATCGGCAGTCTGATGTTTGTCGAAAGCCTGAACGCGATTAGAAAAACGCGGAAAGGCGGCACGCCGCCTCCGAAACGACGCCAGCGCGGTTGGGTGCACGCCATGCCGTTCAAGATGCGGTTTCGGACGTCGGGCCTGTACATCTCGGTCATTCCACCGCTTGTCGTAGGCCTGTTTGTCGGTGTCCTGTCTGCTATCATGGGTGTCGGCGGCGGGTTTATCATGGTGCCCGCGATGATCTATCTATTGGGTATGCCGACCAAGGTTGTTGTCGGAACTTCGCTGTTTCAGATCATCTTTGTAACCGCCTTTACCACTATGCTGCACGCCACTACCAACTATACCGTTGATGTCGTGTTGGCGGTTCTTCTGCTCGTCGGTGGGGTAGTTGGTGCCCAAATCGGAACAGTCATCGGTGCCCGAATGCCGGCTGAACAACTGCGCGTTTTGTTGGCGGCTCTGGTACTTGTCGTCTGCGGCAAGCTGGCGCTTGATCTTCTGCTTCAACCCGCCGAGTTGTATTCGCTTGGCGATGCGGGAGGGCACTAAGATGCTGCGTCTGATTGCTCTTCTTTGTCTGATCTGTCTGCCAGCCTACGCAGCCGAAGAACAGGTTGTTCTGGGCCTAAGTCAGGATCGCGTCTCGATTACCGCCAATTTTGACGGGTCCGAAATACTGGTTTTCGGCGCGGTAAAGCGCGAAGCCCCAATCCCGGACGGTCCACCGCTTGAGGTCATCGTATCGGTGGTCGGCCCATCCGAACCTGTCACCGTACGCCGCAAAGAGAAACGGTTCGGTATCTGGGTGAACACCGATAGCCTTGTTGTTGATCTGGCTCCAAGCTTCTACGCCGTTGCCACCAGCGCCCCGTTTTCCGAGGTTCTGACCCAGACCGAAGACCTACGCTATAAGGTTTCGATCGAGCGTGCCATCCGGTCGGTCGGTGCGGACATGAGCATTCAGGGCGCACAGGATTTTTCCGAGGCGGTCATCCGCATCCGCGAAGATGAAGGGCTGTACTCGATCCGGGAAAACACAGTGGCTGTGGACGAACAGACGTTGTTCCGCACATCAATCGACATGCCGTCGGACCTGACCGAAGGCGACTACAGCGCCCGTATCTTCCTGACACGAGACGGAAAGGTGGTCTCGACCTTTGAAACCTCGATCGGAGTACGCAAAGTCGGGCTTGAGCGATTCTTGTACGCGATGTCGCGTGAACAACCCATTTGGTACGGGCTCATGTCACTGGCCATCGCGATTGCCGCCGGTTGGGGCGCTTCGACAGCCTTCCGCCTACTGCGCGAGAACTGATCGTCACCCGCGACCGATATAGGGCATGGTCGTGGCCATAACGGTCATGAACTGCACATTCGCCTCAAGCGGCAGTTCGGCCATATGCAGTACCGAGCGGGCGGCATCCCCGACATCCATGGTGGGATCAGGGTCGCGGCCTTCAGCAAGCGCTTCATCGACCAGCCCCTGCACCATCGGGGTGCGCGCATTTCCGATGTCGATCTGACCACAGGCAATTCCAAAACTCCGCCCGTCCAGAGAAAGGCTGCGCGTCAGACCGGTAATCGCGTGTTTCGTCGCAGAATAATGCACCGAGTTCGGGCGCGGCACATGAGCAGCGATTGAACCGTTGTTTATGATACGCCCCCCCTGCGGCGCCTGAGCCCGCATCGCAGCAAATGCAGCCCGTGCACACAGGAACATGCCGTTCAGGTTCACATTGACCGAGCCGTACCAATCCTCAAGCGCGATCTCGTCGATGGTGCCACCAGGGGCAAAAATCCCGGCATTGTTGAACAGCACGTCCAGTCGCCCGGTCTGTCGGGTGAATGCAGTAAAGGCGTTTGCAACGGCATCCGGGTCAGTCACATCGGCAACCAGCGGGATCGCCGAGGCGTTATGCTGTGCCATAGCAAGAAGTTTGTCAGCGCTGCGGGCCAGAAGCCCGACAGTCCATCCTTCTGACAGAAACAGCTCGGCGGTGGCGCGGCCTATGCCCGAGCTTGCACCGGTCACTATGATCGTCTTCATGTCTCTTCCGCCTCCAATGTCAGGGATGGTGCCGCAACCGCACGCAGGTCATCCACACGCAATGGGTGGGTCGGTTTCGACAAGCGGTTCCGCACTACCCAAATTAGCCTCTCCTGTGCGCGGGTTATGGCGACATAAGCTAAGCGCTTCCACAACGGTTGCCCGGCCTCAGTACGGCCCATGCGGGCGGCTGCGTAGATGTCTGGCGCAAAGACCTGAACCGTGTCCCATTGCGACCCTTGCGCCTTATGGATCGTCACAGCGGCACCATGCAGGAACGTTGCCCCCATACGGGCAGCATAGGGAATGAACGGCTCCTCCTCATCGGGCTTTTCAATCTGCACGATCGACGCCGCCGAGACCTGAGGGTCTTCGGCCCCCATCACATGCAACCGCGAAAAACCCGGCTTGCGACCAGGGCCAAGATAGATGACCTGCGCGCCTTTAATCAGCCCGCGCGCCTCAAGGTCCAACCGCTTTTTGCGGTGCTTCAACGGCAGCTCAATGCCGTCACAAATCAACGGTTCCCCTTCCAGTAGTTCAGTTTCCGGCGCGCCATGTACGGTGCGGAACGCCTGAATCAGCCGGATTCGGGTCGCATTGCGCCAGACAAGAACCGGGCTGCGCGCCATCAGATCAACTTCTACCCGCTGTCCCCAGACAACGCGGTCATCCTTTCGGGCAGTGTCCTCGATCAGACGTTCGAAATCCTCAAACCCCATGGCCGGATCGGACAGAGCATGGGCGAGGTCCAGGATTGGGTTATCCGCAGTTTGCCGATGCACTCGATGCAGGATTTGTTTGCGCGGCTCTGGCAACCCGTCGAACACCATCGAGCCAGATTGATTGACCGGCGCCAACTGCGCCGGATCACCAAATAGCAACAATGTTGGGAAGATTTCCTTTAGATCCTCGAATTGTCGGTCGTCTAGCATCGAGGCTTCGTCCACAAAACCGATATCCAGCGGCTCTTCCCGACGTTTCCAGCCGGTGATGAAATCCGAACCGCGCAACCCAGCAGCGGCCAGCGCACCAGGGATGGATTTGTTGTTGGCATAGAACGCGGCTGCGCGGTCCAGCGCTTCGTCTGTCAGCCCTTCGATCTCGGGCCGTTCGTCATTGCCCGCGAGCCATTCGGCGATCCGCTCGTATTCAGGGTCGTAAACAGGCGTATAAAGGATGCGATGGATCGTCGTCGCGGGCACCCCACGCAGCCGCAATACGCTGGCGGCCTTGTTCGTCGGCGCGAGGATCGCAAGGCTGCGCTTGTCGCGGGATTTGCGGCTTTCGAAATCGCCCGAGATCAGGTTGACCCCCGTCTCGGCCAAAGCTTTGTAAAGCTCTGCCAGCAACAGGGTTTTGCCCGATCCAGCCTTGCCAATAACGGCCATAACACCAGACTTTCCGCTGCCGGGCAGTTTCAGCAGAGCGTCGTCTTCAAGGTCTACTCCGGCACCTCGCAACATCTCGGCAATGTTGTCAAAAGCGGCAGCCTGATCTTCGGAAAATGTGACTTGGGGCAAGGACATGGCGCGACCCTACAGGGACGCGCCGCGCGCTGCCAGATGCCGATTGGTTTTTCCGTATGCTTATGCCGACAAAGCGAACCGGTGCTGTGCGCCATGGCCAAATGCTGTCTTGAACCACAGGCGCGACAACTCTCGCGGGATGCCTGCGCGGGCTGCTACACGGTTGCAATCATCCGCTGAATAAGGCCACAGGCCGACCGAGATCTGATCGCGCCCTTTCCCTTCGGTGCCCAAAACCACCGGAGACGATCCGATCATACGGTAGATCCGGATCATGCGGGCATCAAAAACGCCCGCTATGTGGGTCAGGCCAAACCCTTCCATCACCTCACCGCCGCTCAGCATGATGGCCCCGGCGGTATGAGCGCTGGCGTTGCGCGAGAGGCAAAAGCGAGTGACCTCCCAGATTAGTGGGCTTCGGATCGGACTGCCCCCGGTGAGATGTCCGAATATGTCGTTCACCATGACCGGACCGGTCGTCGGTAGGATCCGCATGGACCCGCCATGGCTGCCATCTGCCTCTTCCCAAATCACATAGAGCGGGTTCAGGTCATCGTACTGATCCCGCTCTTCCCCCTTTTCATTAACCTTAACATCCCAGCCAAGGCGGGTTTTGAACTGATCCGCGCGATCCCTGAACATCCCCCTGGCCAATTCCGGAAAGTTATGCAGCTCATCGGCATACAAATAACGCAACATGACGTGTTCCCCTTATCGTCCATAGTTGGAACAAAGGGGGTACGAACACGTGGTTAATTTAAGGTGAGACCACCGTACGGTCGTTAAACGACTATTAATCCTCTACTGAGTGCAGTGGCGATTGCATGAGTCGTATTTTGCGCACCGAGTTTTGAGCGTGCGCTTTCGATATAGGCCCTGAGCGTATGCTCAGAAATGGAAAGCGAGTGCGCCACCTGCGCTCTGCTATACCCCAGCGCCAGCAATGTCATTGCATCGATTTCGCGGGGCGAGAGCCCCCGCATGTTGTCCGGCTGCCGTTCTTTTGCAAATTCCAGCGCTTTTCGATTGAGGAAATGCGCCACCAATATGAGATCGCGGCCATACGTTTCGACAAATGCCTGCCATGCGATGTCATCGCAGCTGTTGTTGACCGTAAACAGCGCGAATTGCCCGCCTGGCCCCCGCAGCGGGATCGAATAGCCCTGATTGCCGACGCCATGTTCCTGCGCGTCCTGCAGGAAGGCCTTTACTGCTTTGCCCGACCAATTCAACTGTTTCCAGTCCACAGCGTGAAATCGCTGAAAACAACCCAGAATAACCGGATCAATACGATGATAATTCCTGTCTCGATACCGTTCATCCCAGGCATCCGAATAAGTCGTGAACCCGTATTGATCCCCGGCCCCATCAACCCAATGATATGTCATGTGGTCAATTTGCAGCTTGTCCCGCAACTGGACTGCTACGCTGGTCAGCTCGTCAAGCGTGCTGGTGCTTTCCAAATCCCCTAGGATCTGGCTCAAATCGAATTTTCTTCCCATTCGCGGGCGCGCAAGCCTCATCCTTTGAGGACGCAATCTCGGCCGCGGCGATCAGTCTTGTGTCGTCAAGCTGCTCGGCCAGCGCGCTCAACCCATTCGCCACAGCAAAGGCGTTGAGGTCCGACAGAACGTCCAAAATCCACTCATTTTGCGCCATCAGGGTGTCCCCGAAATAGTTAACGAAGGGTTAACACAACCATAACATGTGCAGACTAATTCGGCCTACTCGCTGCTTTCTACTCCCCAGAAATAGCGGGGTGCGATTTCTTAAAGCATTGAAAATGCATAATCATCGATAGAAACGATGAACACCCGCAAGGCGTGTTTGCGCCCTGCGGGTGTTGCAGCTGCTGTTTGCCTGAGACCGTTAGTCGCGGGCAGCCAATACTTCTTCAAGGGTGCGCATGCCTGTATGCGGAGCCTGAACCAGCACCGACATGTTGCCCGGCTTGTGTTCGTTGCGCATCATCTTCATGTGCGCCTCAGGCAGATCCTGCCAAGTGAACACTTCGGACATGCACGGATCCAAGCGGCGCTCGACCATTAGCTGGTTTGCAGCCGACGCCTGTTTGAGATGCGCAAAATGCGAGCCCTGCAAGCGTTTCTGGTGCATCCACATGTAACGCACGTCGAAGGTCAGGTTGTAGCCAGTGGTCCCGGCGCAGATCACAACCATACCTCCCTTTTTCACGACAAAAGTGGACACCGGGAACGTGCTTTCGCCGGGGTGCTCGAACACCATGTCGACGTTCACACCTTTGCCGGTAATATCCCAGATGGCCTTGCCAAACTTGCGGGCTTCTTTGAACCATTCAGCATATTCCGGAGTATTCACCGTGGGCAGCTGGCCCCAGCAGTTGAAATCCTTGCGGTTGATGACGCCTTTGGCGCCAAGGTCCATCACAAACTCACGCTTGCTTTCATCCGATATCACGCCGATCGCATTGGCACCCGCAGTGTTGATCAACTGTATCGCGTAAGAGCCCAGACCGCCCGATGCGCCCCAAACCAGGACGTTCTGGCCCGGCTTTAGATCGTGCGGTTCGTGCCCAAAAAGCATCCGATAGGCTGTTGCCAAGGTCAGCGTGTAGCAGGCGCTTTCTTCCCAGGTCAGGTGCTTGGGACGCGGCATCAGCTGCTGTGCCTGAACATTTGTAAACTGCGCGAACGAGCCATCAGGTGTCTCATATCCCCAGATGCGCTGGCTGGGCGAATACATCGGATCACCACCATTGCAGTGTTCGTCATCGCCATCGTCCTGGTTGCAGTGAATCACGACTTCATCGCCGACTTTCCAGCGCTTCACTTTGTCACCAACCGCCCAGACGATGCCCGACGCATCTGAACCTGCGATGTGAAAGGGTTGGCCGTGGCCATCAAACGGGCTGATCGGCTTGCCAAGCGATGCCCAGACGCCGTTGTAGTTCACACCCGCCGCCATAACGAGAACCAGCACTTCGTGGCTGTCCAGCTTCGGGACATCAACGACTTCCAACTGCATCGCTGTGTCTGGCTCACCGTGGCGCTCTTTCCGGATGGCCCAGGCATACATTTGCTTGGGAACATACCCCATCGGGGGGATTTCACCCATCTCGTAGAGGTCCTTTTCCGGCGCCTCATACGACGCGATACCGCTGTCGACATCCAAAGCCATGCTGGCCTCCTTTTTCCAACTGTTGCCGCGCCGCAGAATCGCGGCTTTCCAAAGACGAAATATTAGCCCCTGAGTAATATTGCAACCGTTTTTGGTATCTATTTTGTAATTTTATGACCCAGCAGTTGCAGAAATACTTTCTGCACTTGCATCATTCTCAGCCCGAACAACGGGTTCTGATGCTGCCGCGTAATAAGCAAGCAGCTCTGATCGCTCGCCTGATGGGCGCAACACTCCAGCCTCGCGACGCAGAATCCGTCGCTCGACCAACTGATTGATGGCATCGTCAACAGCCTCTCCATCATCCTGGGCAACCGCGTCGCCGCCCAACGTCAGCAAACGCGCCTTCAACTCCTGCTCTGACATCTCACCTTCTTCCTGAACCAGCCGACACGCAGCAGGCACTGGAACAAAGGGAATTGCGGCGCCGATCCTGCGCATCAACTCGCGGGCCAGATCGGTTGTTAGGTCCCGTTCGTGCGCGACTCGAAATTCCTTCAGGGAAATCGGTGTCGCATACCGCACCGAGGCAATCCCGAATCTCTTGTAGCGCCCGACGAGCTTGCGCCAAATCTGCTTGAGCGACCAGCGGGTGATAACCCCGATCCGCGCGCGGAAGCGGCGTTCACTATCCTTCGCTGCCGCTGTTAATACGGTATCTTCAAGCACCCGATCATAGTTCAAAGCAACCGGAACAAACACCACATCCCGCCCCTGCGGTTCGACTCCGTCAAGGATATACTTCAACAATCCCAGCTTGGGGCGCCCCAGTTTGCCAGTCAGACTCAGCCCGCCCTCAGGGAACATGGCCTGCGTCACGCCCGCTTCGGTCGCGTGCCTTACATAGCTTGCAAGGACCTGTCGATATAGATCGCTACCCGACTTGCGGCGAATGAAATAGGCCCCCATCGCGCGAATCAATCGACTTAGAGGCCAGACACGGGCCCACTCGCCCACAGCATAGGATAAGGTCGAATGATCTGCCGCCAGATAGGTGACCAGCACGTAATCCATATTGCTGCGGTGGTTCATGACATAAACGACCGTCGCATCGGGATCGATACTGTCCAGCGCGGCTTTGTCCTCGTAACCCAACTGCACCTTGTAAAAGGCGTTGCTCAGCATGCGGGCAAAACGGATCGCGATGCTGAAATACGCCACTGTCGAGAATGAGGGCGCAATCTCGCGCGCATAACGCCGTGCCAATTCTGAGGCAACAGCGTCAGGCACACCTTCTTCTTTGGCATGCTGCTGCACCGCCCGGCTTACTTGCGGGTCATAGATAAGCCGTTGAATCATGTCATGCCGCCCCGCCAACTTGAACGGTTGGATCGGACGCTGCAGTCGCTTGTTCAACCGTGCGACGGCGCGCTCAAGGCGGCGGCGGAAAAACCAGCGCACCGACGGAAACAAAAAATGCGAGGCAAATGTGACCGCGGCAAACAGCACGATCAGCACAAACAGCCAAAGCGGGATTTCCACAGTCTGCATCATTCGGGCACAGTGCCATCAAACGCGACCACCCACAATCTGCAGAAACCGTCGATGCCGCAACGCAGCGAATTGACATGTACTGAAAATTACTATTTACCACCATAGAACGTAATTTTGTTACCCACCGATCCGCGAGGCACGACCCATGACGCAGTTGCAGAAAGATCGCCCCTGGCTCATCCGTACATATGCCGGTCACTCAACGGCCAAAGCGTCAAATGCGCTTTATCGTGCGAACCTAGCCAAAGGTCAGACCGGCCTGTCCGTGGCCTTCGATCTGCCAACCCAAACAGGGTATGACAGCGATCACACTTTGGCGCGCGGCGAAGTTGGAAAAGTTGGGGTTCCGATCTGCCATCTGGGGGACATGCGGGTTCTGTTCGATCAAATTCCGCTGGAACAGATGAATACCTCGATGACGATCAATGCGACTGCTCCTTGGCTTTTGGCGCTATATATCGCAGTTGCCGAGGAACAGGGCGCGGATGTCTCGAAATTGCAGGGGACCGTCCAGAACGACCTGATCAAGGAATACCTGAGCCGCGGCACTTATGTGTGCCCACCCAAGCCATCGCTGAAGATGATCGCGGACGTGGCCGAATATTGCTACGATAACGTGCCCAAATGGAACCCGATGAATGTGTGTTCGTACCACCTGCAAGAGGCAGGCGCGACGCCCGAGCAAGAGCTGGCCTATGCTCTGGCGACTGCCATTGCAGTACTGGACGAACTTCGCCCGCGCGTTCCGGCTGAAGACTTCCCGGCACTCTGCGGGCGGATTTCGTTTTTTGTGAATGCGGGCATCCGGTTTGTCACCGAAATGTGCAAAATGCGCGCCTTTGTGGATCTTTGGGACGAAATTCTGCAGCAGCGCTATGGCATTGAAGACCCCAAGTTCCGCCGATTCCGTTATGGCGTTCAGGTAAACTCGCTGGGGCTGACCGAACAGCAGCCGGAAAACAACGTTTATCGCATACTGATTGAAATGCTTGCGGTGACGCTGTCTAAACGTGCCCGCGCACGTGCGGTGCAGTTGCCTGCATGGAACGAAGCGCTCGGCCTGCCTCGTCCCTGGGATCAGCAATGGTCGATGCGGATGCAACAAATCCTCGCCTATGAAACCGATCTGCTGGAATATGGCGATTTGTTCGACGGCAATCCGGTTGTCGACGCCAAAGTCGAAGAACTCAAAAATGGCGCACGAGCTGAATTGGCTAATCTCGAATCGATGGGCGGCGCGGTAGCCTCGATCGAATACATGAAATCGCGACTGGTCGAGTCTAATGCCGAGCGCTTGAACCGTATTGAACGCAATGAAACCGTTGTCGTTGGCGTAAACAAATGGACCGAGGGCGAAGCCTCACCTTTGCAGACCGAGGATGGCGGCATCATGGTCGTCGACCCGGCGGTTGAACAGGAACAAATCGGACGCTTGAACGACTGGCGTGCGGATCGGGATGACGCAGCAGTGGCCGCGGCGCTGCAAGCATTGCGCGAAGCAGCGCGATCCGGTGCCAACGTGATGGCACCTTCAATCGCTGCGGCCAAGGCCGGTGTCACAACCGGCGAATGGGCCGAGGAAATGCGCAAGGCCTACGGTACATATCGTGGACCAACCGGCGTCTCGGGATCTGTTTCGAACAAAACCGAAGGTCTGGAAGACTTGCGCGCAGCCGTAGATGCGGTAAGCGACCGTCTGGGGCGCAGGCTGAAGTTTCTTGTTGGTAAACCTGGTCTGGACGGACACTCGAACGGAGCCGAACAGATCGCCTTCCGCGCACGCGACTGTGGCATGGACATCAGTTACGAAGGTATTCGTCTTACGCCCGAAGAAATCGTAACTGCGGCACAAGAAGACAAAGCGCATGTGATTGGTCTATCGATCCTCTCTGGCAGCCACCTGCCTTTGGTGAAGGACGTGATGACGCGGCTGAAAGCAGCAGGGCTAAGCGATATTCCCGTCATTGTAGGTGGGATCATCCCCGATGAGGACGCGGATCAATTGCGTTCCATGGGTGTATCGAAAATCTATACGCCGAAAAATTTCGAATTGAATGCAATCATGGGCGATATCGTCACATTGGTTGACCCAACGGAAATTGCGGCTGAATAGAAAAGCATATTACAGAAATCTCCATTTCTATTTCCGGTAAAATGGGAATAGATAGGTTCGGGTTTATTCAATTTCCCCTGCAATAAGTAGGGGAATAGCCGAAATGGAGAAGATTATGGCAATCGATCTTGAAAAAATGTCGCGCAAAGAACTGCTCGAATTGCGCAATCGGGTCGAAAAGGCGCTAAAAACCGCCGAAATGCGTGAGCGAAAAGAAGCGTTGAAAGCCGCCGAAAAGGCGGCGGCGGAATATGGGTTTTCGTTGTCTGAATTGTCAGGAGACGGCGCTAAATCGGTAAAGTCATCTAAAGCGAAATATCAAAATCCGAACAATCCGTCGCAAACCTGGACCGGGCGGGGCCGTAAACCGCAGTGGGTTCATGACGCCATAAAAGCCGGTACCGATATTACTGATCTGGAAATCTGATCGGGGGCAAGTGGCAAAATGACTATCCATATTGGAGCCCAAAAAGGCGAGATTGCCGAAACCGTTCTTTTGCCCGGCGACCCGTATCGCGCAAAATGGGCGGCCGAAACGTTTCTTGAAGACGTGAAGCTGGTAAACGAAGTGCGTGGCATGCTGGGGTTCACCGGCACCTGGAAAGGAAATCGTGTTACCATTCAGGGTAGTGGCATGGGGATGCCGTCTCTGTCGATCTACGTGAACGAATTGATCCGTGACTACGGCGCCAAAACTCTGATCCGGATCGGGTCATGTGGCGGGATGCAAGACAGTGTGAATGTGCGTGATGTTATTCTGGCGATGACGTCGACCACACTCAGCACCCCTTCGCGCGGGATCATGAGAGAAATGAACTTCGCCCCTTGCGCGGATTGGGGTCTTTTGCAGTCTGCAGCATTGGCTGCACAAGCCAAAGGTACGCCAACCCATGTTGGCGGCATCTATTCATCCGATGTCTTTTATGACGAACGCCCGGACCTGAACGAACAAATGGTTCGGCACGGTATTTTGGGTGTCGAGATGGAAGCGGCAGAGCTTTACATCCTTGCCGCGCGTCACAAATGCCGCGCATTGGCGGTACTGACAGTCTCGGACCACCTGTTGACCGGCGAAGCCCTGCCCTCCTCGGACCGAGAAAGCAGTTTTGGCGACATGGTCGAAATCGCGCTGCAGGCGGCGTTCCCGGACAGCTGAATTGCGCGATATCTAGCGCCCGTGCGTGCGGTCATATCCGTTGCGCGCGGGGCTGCGCCATCCCTCAAGCGCACCTTCAGCCGGGGCAAAGGTTTCTACCAGCAGGGGATAACACGATGCTGTATCCGATGAATGCTCGGACGAGCAATCACCGCCCGGGCACGCGCTTAGATTTCCCAGCAGGTCAATCTCGGCGAAAAACTCAAGATAGTCTCCCGGACGGACAGGTGAGGCTTTCATGAAATACTGCCCGGTATCACGCGTGAAACCGGTGCACATGAACACGTTCAATACATCATGTACCGCAGGCTCGGCTTCGGCCAAAGAGACGCCCAAATGATCCGCCAGCGCGCGTGTCAGATTCGAATGGCAACAGTGATGGTACTGGGATCCAGCTAGCAGATTACCGGTATAGGGATCACATCGGGTCCCGATCACATCGTGCACCGACCCGCCGAAATCATCGATTCCGTACCACCCCAGCGTATCTGCAATGATTGTCGCCATCGGTCGCATATGTGGAAAGCTCGACCACATGCGCTCACCCACGGTGATATGTGTGCCATGCAACGCGCGCGTCTTGCCGGAATAGAACCGCTCGGAAAGGTCGTTGAGGTTCCACAGGTTTAGATCGCCAACTTGCGATCCTTCAACAGAAGTGATCCTAAAGAAATGCCCTGCAGGCACCTCAAAGCATCGCGCATCTCGCGGTGGCACCAACACCTCACCCGTTTTGTGCGCTGTATCACGCGCAGTTTGATAGAGCCCTAGATCGGGTTTTGGTAGCCCTTCATTCGGGTAGCAAATAACGGGCGCAATCGCGCGGCGCGCATCTGCATCCATGGGTGGGCGGGGAGTATTCCGAGATTCTGACATGGGCCGAGAGTGGCGCAGTTCGGCCCGGTGGGAAACCCCCAACAGCAGCTATTGTCCCTTCAGACACTGTGTGGGCTCAACATCAGATTTTGACACCGCGCCACAGTAAGCACAGCGCCACTGGCCCTCGCTTCGATGTTGCCGCCACCTGCAGTCGCGCGTCAGAGACGACGTGCGGGACCGCCAGAAAAAATAGGCAAAAACGCCAGCGGCGAGCAGAAGCAATAGAACGGGCATAGCTCTGCATTGCCTATTGTGTCGTAATTTTCAAGCCCGCGCGACACGGTTAAGCCGCGTTCGCATATTCAAACAATTCTGGTGTTTCGTCTTTGGCCGGAACTTTGGGCTCGGGCGTATAATAGGCCCAAGCTTGCTCCAGAAATTCCAACGCTTTGGCCGCGTCGTGTTTTTGGTTTTGCATGTTCATCGGAGTGACCTTTTTTCGAACTCATCACTCCTCCCTGCGCGGACTTTAAATCCGCGCTCGCACAAGCGCATCGCATAGTTTTGCAGAGGCGGCATGCACTTGCCGCAACCCGGCAAGTGCTTTGTTTTGGTGCGTGATCAGACCGCGCGGTCCACCATCATCTTCTTGATTTCTGCAATCGCTTTGGCAGGATTCAGACCCTTGGGACAGGTCTTGGCGCAGTTCATGATGGTGTGGCAGCGATACAGCTTGAACGGATCTTCCAGCTCGTCCAAGCGCTCACCGGTGGCCTCATCCCGACTGTCGATGATCCAGCGGTAAGCATGTAGCAGCGCGGCAGGGCCGAGATAACGGTCGCCGTTCCACCAGTAGCTGGGGCACGAGGTCGAGCAACTGGCACACATCACACATTCATAGAGACCATCCAATTTCTTGCGGTCTTCGATGGATTGCTTCCACTCTTTTGCCGGTCGATTGGTCTTAGTCTCCAACCACGGCATGATCGAGGCGTGTTGGGCGTAGAAATGAGTCAGATCAGGGATCAGGTCCTTGACCACCGGCATATGGGGCAGCGGGTAGATCTTCACGTCGCCCTTGATCTCATCCATCCCATAGATACAGGCCAGCGTGTTAATCCCGTCGATGTTCATCGCGCAGGACCCGCAGATGCCTTCGCGGCACGAACGGCGGAAGGTCAGAGTCGGATCGATCTCATTCTTGATCTTGATCAGAGCGTCCAGAACCATCGGGCCGCAAGTATCCATATCGACGAAATAAGTATCGACGCGCGGGTTCTGGCCATCATCCGGGTTCCAGCGATAGATCTGGAATTTGCGCACATTGGTCGCGCCGTCGGGCTTGGGCCAGGTTTTACCGGTGGTAATCCGGGAATTCTTGGGGAGGGTCAGTTGTACCATGGGTTCCTCTCCTTAGAACGTCCGCGCCTTGGGCGCGATTCTTTTCATGCTGATGCCTCCCTCGTCTTCGGTCGTCAGCGGATCAACGATAACCGGACGGTAGCTAAGCTCTACTTTGTTGCCATCGACACGGCTGACCGTGTGGACGCGCCAGTTCTCATCGTCACGCTCGGTGAAATCTTCATGGGCGTGTGCACCGCGGGATTCCTTACGCGCTTCGGCACCAACGATGGTGGCGAGCGCGCTTGGCATCAGGTTGGTAAGCTCGAGCGTCTCCATCAGATCGCTGTTCCAGACCAACGATCTGTCAGAAACCTTCAGATCATCCATCTTGGCAGCGATCGCGGTCATCTTCTCGACGCCCTCAGCCATGGTCTTCGAGGTGCGGAAAACCGCCGCGTCCTCTTGCATGGTGCGCTGCATCTCAAGCCGCAGATCTGCGGTTGGAATTGCGCCGCTGGCGTTGCGCGCCGCATCGAATCTGTCAAACGCCTTATCGACAGAGGCCTGGTTCAGAACCGGGTTCGATGCGTCGGCATCCACAACTTTGCCCGCCCGGATCGCCGCTGCGCGGCCAAACACCACGAGGTCGATCAGCGAGTTTGAACCAAGACGGTTTGCCCCGTGAACCGAGGCACACCCGGCCTCGCCCACAGCCATCAGGCCAGGGACCACGGCGGTCGGGTTGTCGGCTGTCGGGTTCAGAACTTCACCCCAATAGTTCGTCGGGATACCGCCCATGTTATAGTGCACGGTCGGCAGAACCGGGATCGGTTCTTTGGTAACATCAACCCCTGCAAAAACGCGCGCAGATTCTGAAATGCCCGGTAGGCGTTCCGCCAAAGCTTCGGCTGGCAAATGGCTGAGGTTCAGGTGGATGTGGTCGCCGTTGTCACCATGTCCGCGCCCTTCGCGAATTTCCATGGTCATTGAACGGCTAACGTAGTCGCGCGGCGCGAGGTCTTTGTACTGAGGCGCGTAGCGCTCCATGAACCGCTCGCCCTCCGAGTTGGTCAGGTATCCGCCTTCACCACGTGCACCTTCGGTGATCAGGCAGCCCGATCCGTAGATGCCGGTTGGGTGGAACTGAACAAATTCCATATCCTGCAGCGCAAGACCCGCGCGGGCCACCATACCGCCACCGTCGCCGGTGCAGGTATGTGCCGAGGTTGCACTGAAATAGGCGCGGCCATAGCCGCCGGTCGCCAGAACAACCATCTTGGCGTTAAAGACGTGCATTGTGCCGTCGTCCAACTTCCAGCACACGACACCCTGACACTGTCCGTCCTCAGACATTATCAGATCAATGGCGAAATACTCGATGTAGAACTCGGCGTTGTTCTTCAGCGACTGACCATACAGTGTGTGCAGGATCGCATGACCGGTCCGGTCGGCGGCGGCACAGGTCCGCTGCACAGCGGGGCCTTCGCCAAATTCGGTGGTGTGGCCACCAAATGGGCGCTGATAGATCTTGCCTTCTTCGGTCCGGCTGAATGGCACTCCGTAGTGTTCTAGCTCATATACGGCTTTGGGTGCTTCACGCGCGAGGTATTCCATCGCATCGGTGTCACCCAGCCAGTCCGAGCCCTTTACGGTGTCATACATGTGCCACTGCCAATGGTCTGGCCCCATATTCGACAAGGACGCCGCAATGCCGCCTTGGGCGGCCACTGTGTGTGAACGGGTCGGGAATACCTTCGTCACGCAAGCGGTGCGCAAACCCTGCTCGGCCATGCCCAATGTTGCACGCAGACCCGCGCCACCGGCACCGACAACCACCACGTCATATTCGTGGGTTTCGTATTCATATGCTGCTGTCATTGTTCTTGTTCCTTACTGCGCATATCCGAGAGCCAGACGCGCGAGCGCAAAGAGACCCGCAGCAATCAGTGTGTATGCAAAGGCCTGCGCTGCCATCAGCGCCAGCTTTTCCGCGACGCCATGCACGTAGTCCTCAATCGCTTCCTGGGCTTCGCGCAACAAATGCGGGACGACAACAACCAGTGTCAGACCCATGATAATCGCCGGGAACGGGCGGCTGTAATAGGTCAGAGCCTCTTCGTAGGTTCCGCCTAGGGCGTGCCCGAAAGTAAATACAAACAGCGGAACAAGGATGACCAATGCCGCCGAACTGAGCATCATTTGCCAGTGGTGATGTGTACCTGCACGTCCGGCCCCCATGCCCTGCGCGCGTTTACGGTCTGTGAGAAACTGCATCGCGAACCTCCCCTTAAAGCGCTACGGCTGTGATCAGAGCCAGAACAGTTGCCAGCACGAACATGCCAATGCCCATCTTCTCGGACACTTCAACATTCACGCAATATCCCAGATCCCAGATGACGTGCCGCAAACGGCCCAGCATGTGATAGAAAATGGCCCAAGCCGCGCCGAACATGATCAGATCACCCAGGAAACTGGTCATCAATCCATTGATCAGCTCAAAGGCGCTTTCCGATGTGGCCGCAGCAAGTAACCACCAGACGACCAACAAAGCCAAGCCAAAAGACGCAAGACCCGTGATGCGCACCATAATCGAAGATATGGACGTCATCTGTGGACGATAGATCGTCAAATGTGGAGAAAGCGGGCGGTTGCCTCGATTTACATCGGCCATGTTGGCTCCTTTTCGGTTGGCTACCGAACGTTTTACTGTTTTTTACGACTCTGTCACGCGCTGCAGGTGCAAATTCCAGTAAATTTAACGCAAAATCGCTGATAAGCCGTGTTTGTGATCACACAAAATATTCTCGTGATCACAAATCACATTCGATACCGCCAATGTTAGCGTTTTCAATGAAAAAGCAAAGTGATCACGAATCTATTATTGGAGCGGCGTCAGCCCTGCAGTCTGCTGTGTCACTTCGCGTAAAAGCTTCTTGCGAATACGTTCGGGATAATCCGCGAAGCCTGCTGCAGAGACGACAAAGGCCCCCTCGCCAACGATGACGTTCTCGAAGAAATAGGCTGTCAGATCGGGTTCACTTTCTTCAATCGCGATCGCGTTCACGGTGATGCCGCGATCCCGCAGTTTGGCGTGGATTGTCGATGGCTCGATTCCTTCATTCGAAATTCCGTCGCCCGAAAGATCAATAAGATGCCTTTCGCATTCGGGCACGTCGTCAAAGCTGGCAACGGTCATATCGAGCGCCTCACCTATCGCAGTTGAGAAGTTACGCCAGACACGAGGGTCAGCTGCGACCAGATCAGCAAAACTGTCCAGGGTGCTAAAACTATCGATCCGGGTCCAGGGGATCGTGATCCTCTGGCGAGAACTGCCTGTCCATTGCACAAGCATCAGCCGAGCCTGTCCGCGCACCAAGGCCTCGGATACGATAGGGTCCCGCAGACCTGCGGCAAGACCGTCCATTTGGATACGATATTCCTCGGAATCAACCGAGCCTGAAACGTCTACGGCCAAGGCCAGAGCCAAATCACAAGCATAGGCCTGAGATGCCAGATACAGGCTGGCGGCGAGCGCACGAAACATCATCATGCGCCAAGCGTAGCATGGATTTCGCGGACCGTGATCACATGAATGTCAGCCGCCAGAAGGCATTGGCTACATTGGCATAAGAGCCCAATAATCCAAATCTAACAGAACGTTAGACAGGTACTTACCCTCATCATTGCGCAAAGTGAAAGGCTCGCCACCTTTGGTCGCAACCAAGCGCAAGCGGATGGCACCGATTCCGGGAGTTCCGGTCTCGGCCTTGTCCAAAACTTCGGACCAGGCTTTGATCGTATCGCCCGAGAAACAAGGGTTGGCGTGGGCACCGCCGTTCAGGCCAACGATCATCTGCGCATTCGCCAGGCCATTAAACGACAAGGCACGCGCCATCGAGATAACGTGGCCGCCATAGATCAACCGCCCCTCTGGTCGGAAGGTGAGGTCGAAATGCACTTTGGCGGTGTTCTGCCACAGGCGGGTGGCCAGCATGTGCTCGGCCTCTTCGACGGTCACGCCATCGACGTGATCAATCGTTTCTTCCGTGTTGTACGCATCCCAGCGGTGGTTTTCGCCGGATTGTACAAAATTGTATTTCGAGAAATCGAGCCCCTGTGGTACCACCAGATCGCTGACATCAAGCGCCTTTTTCAGATTGGGCACCACCGTCTCTGATGCAGGCGCATCGAGGTTTGATTTGCGCACCATGACCCAGCGAACATACTCGATCACCACTTCGTCGCGTTGGTTCAGCCCGCGGGTGCGGACCCAGACGACACCGGTTTTGCCGTTCGAGTTCTGCTTGAGGCCGATCACCTCAGATTCAGCGCGCAGCGTATCACCGGGGTAGACCGGTTGCAGCCAGCGCCCTTCGGCATAACCCAGATTAGCCACCGCATTCAGCGAGATATCGGGAACCGTTTTACCGAACACCACATGGAAGGCCGCCAGATCGTCAATCGGACTTTGCGGCAGGCCACAATTCCGGGCGAACTCATCCGAGGAATAGAGTGCGTGTCGCGCGGGATAGAGCGCGTGATAAAGCGCGCGCTCGCCATCTGTCACCGTGCGCGGCACGGCGTGATGCAGGATCTGCCCGACTGAATAATCCTCGAAAAAGTTACCCGGATTGGTTTTTGCCATTATTGCTGTCCCAGTTTCATGTCGGGGGTGTAATCAGCGGCGACCTCTTTGGTCACAGCCTGCGCGCAACGCATCACGTTATTTGCGGCGTCAAAGGCATAAGACGGGTCGCCATAAAGCTCCCATCCCTTTGCCAACGCGTCCGAGACCTTGTGGCAGAAGGCTGATGTGTCTTCCTCGGTCAACAAACGATAAAGTTTCGCCATTGATTAGGCCCCTTATCCACCAAACGGAGACGGACCAACCAGCCCGTGAATATAGCCCACAACGCCCAGCAGCACGATGGAGCCCACAAAGAACATGGCATCTTTGCCGTATGTGCCGGGTTCGCCCGGTGCCCAGTCTGGTTCGGATTTGTTGATCACGATCACTTCGACAATTGCCCAGGCCAGCAAGCCACCAAACAGGATGATCGAGGCCAGATCACCGTTCACCAACAGGTGCGCAAATGCCCAGAGTTTAAAGCCACCCAGCATGGGGTGACGGACCTTGTTCAACAGGCGACCTTTGGTTCCCGCAGGGCTGGCCAGATAGAACGCGATCAACACCAGCAGGTTGTTGACGTGAATCAGAAAGGTTGGCGGCGCCCAGACATAAATGAAATCGGTCATGCGATAACCGAAGATCATCAACAATACCGAGGCCACCAAGGCGAGCGCCACGACGCCCTTGCCCGCGTCGCCCATGGCGGCACGTCGTTCCGGCATCGCGCGCTTAAAAAGATGTGCGGCCCACCAAAGTGCCACACCAAGGATCAGAAGAACAAAGCCCATACTGGCTTACCCCGCTTGCAAAGCTACTATCGCCTCTGCTTTTGCCAGAGTTTCGCGGGCAGTTACAACGTGTAGGTTTTCAACAATCTTGCCATCGACAACGGCGACCCCCTGCCCCTGAGACTCGGTTTCCTCGAAAGCGGCAATCTGACGGCGAGCCAGATCAATCTCAACTTCGGAAGGGGCAAAGGCGGAGTTTGCGATGTCGACCTGGGCCGGGTGGATCAGGGTTTTGCCATCAAAGCCCATGTCGCGGCCCTGGGCACACTCGGCGGCCAGACCGTCGGTGTCCTTGAAAGCATTGTAGACGCCATCGACGATGATCAGCCCCTCGGCCTTGGCCGCCAGCAGGCACAGGCCAAGCGAGGTCATCATCGGCAAACGGTCGGGGCGGAAGCGCGTCTGCAGCTCTTTCGCAAGATCGTTGGTCCCCATGACAAAGCCTGCCATCAGCGGATGTGCGGCAATTTCGGCTGCGTTCAGCATCCCGCGCGGCGTCTCCATCATCGCCCAGATCGGCAGGTCTCCGGTGATTGAGGTCAGCGCATCCACATCCGCAGCAGAACTCACCTTTGGCAACAGAACGGCATCTACATCCATCTCGCGCACGGCTTCGGCATCCGCGCGCCCCCATTCGGTATCAAGCCCGTTGATCCGCACAATCTTGACCCGAGCACCATAGCCTCCGGCGGCCAAAGCCGCCTTGAGGGTCTCGCGCGCGTTCTCTTTCTCATCAGCCGCAACCGCGTCTTCAAGGTCAAAGATGATGGCGTCCACCGGCAATGTGCGGGCCTTATCAAGCGCGCGTTCACGCGAGCCGGGGATGTATAGTACCGAGCGATAGGGGCGTTGGCGCGGGTCCACTGGACTCTCCCATTGAAATAATGTTGCGCGGAATGGGGCATTTTTTGACGGAAAGTTCAAGAACAAAATCGCCGCAGCGCAGCATTTCCTGCGCTGCGCAACGTGCGTTGCCTTAACGCGATGTCCTTTTGCCTACGGCACGCTGCTTTGAGGAAGAGCTTGAAAGGGGTGACCAATGAAAACGATTATGCTGAAAATGACGATTGGCTTGGGCATCATGGTACTGGCAGCGCAACAAGTCAGCGCACAGAATTGTGCGCCACGCGAAGACGTGATCAAGCGATTGACAAAGTCATATGGCGAAACCCGACGAGGCATCGGTATTGCGCGTCGGGGAGCGGTGATGGAGGTTTTTGCCTCGGACCAAACCGGCAGCTGGACCATTGTTGTGACCTTGCCGGAAGGTGTGACCTGCCTGATCGCCTCAGGCCAGTCTTATGAAACACTGGCCGAAGCATTGCCGCCCAACGCCTAAACCAGCGCATCCCAAATAAGTTTGCTTCCCGTCAGGGTCAGCAAGACGTAGGCAATGTTGAAAAACAATCGTTCGGAGAGCATGAAATGCGCCCGGACGCCCAGCCAGGCCCCGAGGATCGCAAACGGGGTCAGCAAGAGGTCTGCCAAGGCTGTGTGCCAGGTGAAGAGGCCCAGATAGGCGAAGGGCACGAATTTGACGGCGTTGATCACCCAGAAGACCAGCACGGTCGAGGCTTGAAATTCGGTTTTCGTCAGGCGTTGTGACAGCAGGTACACGGCGGCGGGTGGGCCGCCCGCATGGCTGACAAAGCTGGTGAATCCAGCGATCAGCCCGGCAAACAGGCCCGCCGATGGAGGCAACCGGTTGGCAAAGCCCCGCACCCAGCCTCTGGTCTGGGCAACGTGCCAGATCACGAAACCGACCGATATTCCGCCAATCAACAGACGTAGCAGATCGTCATCCGTCGCACGATAAAGCCACGCGCCCAGCGCGATACCGGGTACTGCGCCCAACATCAGAAGGCGCGAATCCGGCCAGCTCCAGCGTTTCCAATACGGCTTTAACGTCGCCAGATCGATCACCATCAGTATCGGCAGCATTAGCGCTAGCGCCTGTCCTGGCGTCAGTATCAGAGCCAGAATCGACGAAGATGCAAACGCCACTCCCGAGCCGAACCCACCTTTCGAGATGCCCGCGAAGATCACCGCCGGGATCGCCACTGCAAAAAACATCAGGTTCATCTCGAACATCAGGCACCCCGGAAATATGCATGATTCACAGGCGGTTTAGCGCAATCGGCGAGGTGTGTGCAAACGGTATGCGGTGGCATGCCGCGCCGCAGAAGGCTTGCGTGACGCCGCTTTTGCGACTAGCACAACCGCGATTTCAAAACCGACCGGAGATATTCCAAATGGCCAGACCCAAGATCGCGCTGATCGGCGCAGGTCAGATCGGCGGCACGCTCGCCCACCTCGCTGCAATGAAAGAACTTGGTGACGTCGTGCTGTTCGACATCGCCGAAGGCACCCCGGAAGGAAAGGCGCTGGACATCGCCGAATCCGGCCCCTCGGAAGGCTTCGACGCCAAACTGAAGGGCACCCAGTCCTATGAGGACATCGCCGGTGCCGACGTCTGCATCGTCACCGCTGGCGTGCCGCGCAAGCCGGGCATGAGCCGCGACGACTTGCTGGGCATCAACCTGAAGGTCATGAAATCGGTCGGTGAAGGCATCGCCGCAAACGCTCCGGATGCGTTCGTCATCTGCATCACCAACCCGCTGGACGCGATGGTTTGGGCGCTGCGTGAATTCTCGGGCCTGCCGCACAACAAAGTCTGCGGCATGGCGGGCGTTCTGGACTCGGGCCGTTTCGCACACTTCTTGTCGGAAGAGTTCAATGTGTCCATGCGCGACGTCACCGCCTTTGTTCTGGGCGGCCATGGCGACACGATGGTGCCTTCGGTACGCTACTCGACCGTTGCCGGTATCCCGTTGCCCGATCTGGTTGAGATGGGCTGGACCACGCGGGAAAAACTGGACGCCATCGTTCAGCGCACCCGTGACGGCGGCGCAGAAATCGTTGGTCTGCTGAAGACCGGCTCGGCTTTCTATGCACCGGCGACTTCGGCGATCGAAATGGCCGAAGCCTACCTGAAAGACCAGAAACGCGTTCTGCCCTGTGCTGCCTATTGCAACGGCGAACTGGGTGTCGACGGCATGTATGTCGGCGTGCCTACCGTAATCGGTGCAGGTGGTATCGAGCGCGTCGTCGACATCAAGCTGAACGAAGAAGAACAGGCCGGTTTCGACAATTCGGTCAATGCCGTTAAGGGCCTGATCGAAGCATGCAAGGGTATCGACAGCTCGCTGGCCTAAGTCACGAACCCTAGAACCAATGAACCGGCCCTCTTCACGGGCCGGTTTTCTTTTACACGGTGCCAAGCTGGCTAAAAGATGTTCGCGCAAACGTCGCAAAACTCATCTATGAATGTGTTTTGTGGGCATGATCCCGGATCATCGAATCAATTCCCACGCCCCGCAATTTTTGTGATCACACCCCAAAAACCTGTGATCACAAATACTGAAAATCTTCGACAATTTCCCGTGACCGGTCAAAAAACTCTTTAATTTTGGCGCTTAGACACCCCTATAACGGTGTAATCGTAGTCAGACGGGACAATTTCGATGAACATTCACGAATATCAAGCCAAAGCGCTTCTTCGCAGCTATGGCGCTCCGGTCTCCGATGGTCGCGCAGTTCTGCGCGCCGAGGAAGCCAAAACCGCAGCCGGTGAATTGGACGGGCCGCTTTGGGTCGTCAAGGCGCAAATCCACGCGGGTGGTCGCGGCAAGGGTTCCTTTAAAGAGGCCGACGCCGGTGAAAAAGGCGGTGTCCGTCTGACCAAATCGGTGGAAGAAGCCGCCGAAGAAGCCAAGAAGATGCTGGGCCGCACGCTGGTCACCCATCAGACCGGCCCCGCAGGCAAGCAGGTGAACCGCATCTACATCGAAGCCGGTTCGGGCATCGAACGTGAACTTTACCTGGCCCTGCTGGTGGACCGCCAGACCAGCCGTATCTCATTCGTATGCTCGACCGAAGGCGGCATGGACATCGAAGAGGTGGCCGCTGCGACGCCTGAGAAAATCCTGTCCTTCTCGGTTGATCCCGCCACTGGTTATCAGCCCTATCACGGCCGCCGCATCGCGTTCTCGTTGGGACTGGAAGGCGCGCAGGTCAAACAATGCGTCAAGCTGATGAACCAGCTCTACAATGCCTTCGTCGAGAAGGACATGGAGATGCTGGAGATCAACCCGCTGATCGTCTCGGACAAGGGCGACCTGAAAGTACTGGACGCAAAAGTCGGCTTTGATGGTAACGCGGTATACCGCCACCCGGATATTGCCGAGTTGCGCGACACGACCGAGGAAGACCCCAAGGAACTGGAAGCGTCCAAATACGACCTGAACTACATCGCGCTGGACGGTGAGATCGGCTGCATGGTCAACGGTGCCGGTCTGGCGATGGCCACGATGGACATCATCAAGCTTTACGGTGCCGAGCCTGCCAACTTCCTGGATGTGGGCGGTGGCGCGACCAAAGAGAAAGTGACCGAGGCGTTCAAGATCATCACCTCGGATCCGAACGTCAAAGGCATTCTGGTCAACATCTTCGGCGGCATCATGCGCTGTGATGTGATTGCCGAGGGCGTCGTTGCCGCGGTGAAAGAGGTGGGCCTGCAGGTCCCGCTGGTCGTGCGTCTGGAAGGCACGAATGTCGAGAAAGGCAAAGAGATCATCAACACCTCGGGCCTCGATGTGATCGCGGCGGACAACCTGAAAGACGGTGCCGAGAAGATCGTGAAGGCCGTCAAAGGCTGAATGTCATCCCGTAGGCTGGGCGTCAGCCCGCCTTTCCCAAGATTTTGGCGGGCAGAAGCCTGCCGTATAAAGGAGAACGCCAGATGGCAGTCCTCATCGACGAAAATACCAAAGTGATCTGTCAGGGCTTTACCGGCTCGCAGGGCACATTCCACAGCGAACAGGCCATCGCTTATGGCACCAAGATGGTCGGCGGCGTGACACCCGGCAAAGGCGGGATGGAGCACTTGGGTCTACCAGTGTTCAACTCGGTCCACGAGGCCAAGCATGTGACCGAAGCCAATGCCAGCGTGATCTACGTGCCGCCGCCGTTTGCAGCGGATTCGATCCTCGAGGCGATTGATGCCGAGATGGAAGTGATCGTCTGCATCACTGAAGGCATCCCCGTTCTGGACATGATGAAGGTGAAGCGTGCGCTGGAAGGGTCGAACTCGCGCCTGATCGGCCCGAACTGCCCCGGTGTCATCACGCCCGACGCCTGCAAGATCGGCATCATGCCAGGCCACATCCACAAGCGCGGCTCGGTCGGCGTTGTGTCGCGTTCGGGCACCCTGACCTATGAGGCCGTCAAGCAGACCACCGATGTAGGTCTGGGCCAGTCCACCTGCGTCGGCATCGGCGGCGACCCGATCAAAGGGACCGAGCATATCGACGTGCTGGAATGGTTCCTGGCGGATGACGAAACCGAGTCGATCATCATGATCGGTGAAATCGGTGGCTCGGCCGAGGAAGAAGCTGCACAGTTCCTGGCGGATGAGGCCAAGAAAGGCCGCAAGAAGCCCACGGCAGGGTTTATCGCGGGCCGCACAGCCCCTCCGGGCCGCCGCATGGGCCACGCGGGCGCAATTGTCGCCGGTGGCAAAGGCGGCGCCGAGGACAAGATCGAAGCCATGCGCTCGGCCGGTATCGTCGTGGCCGAAAGCCCGGCGCAGCTGGGTGAGGCTGTGCTGGAAGCCATCGGTTGACCAGAATTTGACTGCTTTGGGAGGAGCGGTAAACATGACTTTCGGCGAAGCCATTAAAACCTGTTTCTCCAAGTTTTTCACCTTTTCGGGCCGTGCCTCGCGGCCCGAATACTGGTTTTTTTTCCTGTTCATCGTGATCTGGAGCATCATTGCCGGGATCATCGACTTGCAGTTCTTCACTCAGGTCGCAGTGACTGAAACCGAAACATCCAAATCCGTCACGGCCACCTCAACAGGCCCGGTCCAAAGCATCGTCAGCCTGATCGTCTTTTTCCCGCATCTGGCCGTCGCGTGGCGGCGGATGCATGATACGGGGCGCAGCGGGCTTTATGCTCTGCTGCCAATCCTGCTGATCCTCGGTGCGCTGGCGGTTCTGATCTTTGGCATCGGCCTTGCCAGCCAGTTCCATGGCGGCACGTTGGATATCCTGTTCACCCGCGCAACTCTTCTTATTGTCATTCCGACACTTCTTGTCCTGTTTGTGTCGCCCCTCCTGGTTCTGTGGTGGCTGACCCGCCCCAGCGAACCAGGCACCAACCAATACGGTCCCAACCCATATGAGGTAGCCCAATGACCGAACACTCGCCCAACACCGCCTTTCATGCCTCAAGCTTCATGCAGGGGCATAATGCCGAATATCTGGAGCAGCTTTATGCCCAGTACACCAAGAACCCCGGTGCGGTCGACGCAGCCTGGGTCGAGTTCTTCAAGGCCATGGGCGATGACGCGCCGGATGTGCAGCGCGAGGCCGAGGGGCCTTCGTGGGCACGCAGCGATTGGCCTCCGATGCCTGCGGATGATCTGACCGGTGCGTTGACTGGCGAGTGGGCCGAGATCGACGCCAAGGCGGCAGGCAAGAAGATCAAGGGCAAGGCCGAAGCCAAGGGGGTCGAGGTCAGCGATGACCAGATCAAGCGCGCGGTGCTGGACAGCCTGCGGGCGCTGATGCTGATCAGGGCCTATCGTATCCGGGGCCATCTGGCAGCTGATCTGGACCCGCTGGGCATGCGCGCCGCCAGTACGCATCCCGAGCTGGACCCGAAGACTTACGGGTTCACCGATGCTGACATGGATCGACCGATCTTTATTGACAACGTGCTGGGCCTGCAGATGGCCAGCATGCGCCAAATCGTCGAGATCGTGAAGAGGACCTATTGCGGCACCTTCGCGCTGCAATACATGCATATCTCGAACCCGGAAGAGGCCGCGTGGCTGAAAGAACGCATCGAGGGGTTCGGTAAGGAAATCGCCTTCACCAAGGAAGGCCGCAAGGCGATCTTAAACAAGATGGTCGAGGCCGAGGGGTTCGAGAAATTCCTGCATGTGAAATACATGGGCACCAAGCGGTTTGGTCTGGATGGTGGCGAGGCGCTGATCCCTGCGATGGAACAGATCATCAAGCGCGGCGGCGCCTTGGGCCTCAGCGATATCGTGATCGGCATGCCCCACCGGGGCCGGTTGAACATTCTGGCCAACGTAATGGGCAAGCCCTATCGCGCGATCTTTAACGAGTTTCAGGGCGGAAGCTTCAAGCCTGAGGACGTAGATGGGTCAGGCGACGTGAAATATCACCTCGGCGCCTCCAGCGACCGCGAGTTTGATGGCAACAGCGTGCACCTGTCGCTGACGGCGAACCCCTCACACCTTGAGGCGGTAAACCCTGTCGTTCTGGGCAAGGTCCGCGCCAAGCAGGACCAGTTGAACGACGAGGACCGTACCAAGGTCATGGGCATCCTCCTGCACGGTGATGCGGCCTTTGCCGGTCAGGGCGTTGTCGCCGAAGGCTTTGGCCTGTCGGGCCTGAAGGGGCACAAGACCGGCGGCACCATGCATATCGTGGTAAACAACCAGATCGGCTTTACCACCGCGCCGCATTTCAGCCGTTCCAGCCCTTATCCCACGGATATCGCGCTGATGGTTGAGGCTCCGATCTTCCACGTGAATGGCGACGACCCCGAGGCGGTGGTGCATGCCGCCAAGGTGGCGACCGAGTTCCGCCAGAAGTTCCACAAGGACGTGGTGCTGGATATCTTCTGCTACCGCCGGTTTGGTCATAACGAGGGTGACGAACCCATGTTCACCAACCCGATCATGTACAAGAAGATCAAGACGCATAAAACCACGTTGTCGTTGTATACCGAGCGCCTTGTCAGGGACGGGCTTATCCCCGAAGGCGAGATTGAAGACATGAAGGCGGCCTTTCAGGCACATCTGAATGAAGAGTTCGATGCTGGGAAAGACTACAAGCCAAACAAAGCCGACTGGCTGGATGGGCGCTGGTCGCATCTGGACAAGCATAAAGACGAATACATGCGCGGTGAAACCGCAATTACACCAGAGACGCTGGCCGAGATCGGCACCGCTCTGACCAGCACCCCTGAAGGTTTTGCGATGCACAAAACCGTGGGCCGGTTGCTGGACCACAAAAAACAGATGTTCGAAAACGGAACCGGCTTTGACTGGGCAACGGGCGAGGCTCTGGCGTTTGGCTCTCTGCTGACCGAAGGCTACCCTGTACGTTTGGCCGGACAGGACGCGACGCGTGGCACATTCAGCCAACGCCATTCTGGATTTGTCCATCAGGAAACCGAGGAACGGTATTACCCGCTGAACAATATCCGCAAGGGCCAATCACATTACGACGTGATTGACTCGATGCTGTCCGAATACGCGGTGCTTGGGTTCGAGTATGGCTATTCACTGGCCGAGCCCAACGCGCTTGTTCTCTGGGAGGCACAGTTTGGCGATTTCGCGAACGGGGCACAGATCATGTTCGATCAGTTCATCAGTTCGGGTGAATCGAAGTGGCTGCGGATGTCTGGTCTGGTCACGCTGCTGCCGCATGGGTTCGAAGGGCAAGGCCCAGAACACTCATCTGCACGGCTTGAGCGGTTCCTGCAGATGTGCGGTCAGGACAACTGGATCGTGGCGAACTGCACAACGCCTGCGAACTATTTCCACATCCTGCGCCGTCAATTGCACCGGACCTTCCGCAAGCCGCTTATCCTGGTGACGCCGAAGTCGCTGCTGCGCCATAAGCTGGCGGTCAGCAAGGCCGAGGAATTCACCACAGGCTCGAGCTTCCATAGGGTGCTGTGGGATGATGCTCAACAGGGCAACTCGGACACTAAACTGGTGGCAGATGACAAGATCAAGCGGGTCGTCATGTGCTCGGGCAAGGTCTATTTTGATCTGCTTGAGGAACGTGATGCGCGCGGCATCGACGACATCTACTTAATGCGGATCGAGCAATACTATCCTTTCCCTGCGCATTCGCTGATCAACGAGCTTGAGCGCTTCAAGGGGGCCGAGATGGTCTGGTGTCAGGAAGAACCCAAGAACCAGGGGGCTTGGACCTTTATTGAGCCCAATATCGAATGGGTTCTGACCCGCATTGGCGCAAAACACACTCGTCCGGTCTATGCCGGTCGCGCAACTTCGGCCTCGCCCGCGACGGGTCTGGCCAGCCAACACAAAGCCCAACAAGAAGCGCTGGTGAACGAAGCGCTGAGCATTGAAGGAAAGTAAACGATGACGATTGAAGTTCGTGTTCCCACGCTGGGCGAGTCTGTCACCGAAGCCACCGTTGCGACTTGGTTCAAAAAACCCGGCGATGCAGTCGCCGTAGATGAGATGCTATGTGAACTTGAGACCGACAAGGTCACGGTCGAGGTGCCCTCACCCGCTGCTGGCGTGATGGGTGAGATCGTTGCAGCCGAAGGTGAGACCGTGGGCGTCGATGCCCTGCTTGCCACGATTGCGGCGGGCGAAGGAGCTGCGCCTGCTCCGGCAGCGGCGGCCCCGGCCCCGGCGGCAGCGGCACCCGCAGCATCAGGCGGCAGTGTGGATGTGATGGTGCCGACATTGGGTGAATCCGTCACCGAGGCTACAGTCTCGACATGGTTCAAACAAGTCGGCGACAGCGTTGCACAGGATGAAATGCTGTGCGAACTGGAAACCGACAAGGTCTCGGTCGAGGTCCCTGCCCCGGCGGCAGGCGTTCTGGCTGAAATCGTTGCGCCTGAAGGCAGCACGGTCGATGCTTCTGCCAAATTGGCGGTGATCTCGGGCGCAGCCGCAGGTGCGGCAGCGGCTCCGGTGGCAGCCGTCGCCGCTCCGGTTGCAGCCAGCACAGGTAAAGACGTGTCCAACGCTCCATCGGCTGAGAAAGCGATGGCCGAAGCCGGTCTGTCTGCGGATCAGGTCACTGGCACCGGACGCGATGGTCGTATCATGAAAGAAGACGTGGCAAAGGCAGTTGCAGTAGCTACGGCCCCAGCGCCTGCGGCGGCTGTGCCCGCCCCCGCTGCCCAAGCTCCGCGCGCGCCTGTGGCTGCCGAGGATGCGAGCCGCGAAGAGCGCGTGCGCATGACCCGTCTGCGCCAGACCATCGCCAAGCGCCTGAAGGACGCGCAGAACACCGCCGCGATCCTGACCACCTATAACGAGGTGGACATGACTGAGGTGATGGCTTTGCGCAACCAGTACAAGGACCAGTTCGAGAAGAAGCATGGCGTACGTCTGGGCTTTATGTCCTTTTTCACCAAGGCCTGCTGTCATGCGCTGAAAGAAGTGCCCGAAGTGAATGCCGAGATCGACGGCAATGACATCGTCTACAAGAACTTCGTGCATATGGGTGTGGCCGCAGGTACGCCGCAAGGGCTGGTGGTTCCAGTCATCCGGGATGCGGACTCCATGTCTTTCGCAGCGATCGAGAAAGCCATCGCCGAAAAGGGCAAGCGCGCCCGTGATGGTAAACTCTCGATGGCGGAAATGCAGGGCGGCACGTTCACGATCTCGAACGGAGGCGTCTACGGCTCGCTGATGTCTTCACCGATCCTGAACCCGCCGCAATCGGGCATTCTGGGCATGCACAAGATCCAGGATCGTCCCATGGTCATCAATGGTGAGATCAAAATCCGCCCGATGATGTATCTGGCGCTGTCTTATGATCACCGTATTGTGGACGGCAAGGGTGCTGTGACATTCCTTGTCCGCGTAAAAGAGGCGCTGGAAGACCCGCGCCGTCTGCTGATGGATCTGTAAGATGGCGACTCATGTACTGTGGCAAGCCGATGTGGCCGATTTCGATGCCTGGCTGAAAGTGTTCCGCGAGGATCAACCGATGCGCAAGGCCGCGGGTATCCGCGACCTGCATGTCTGGCGCGATCCAGATCAGCGGGATCATGCGATAGCGATGTTCGAGGTTATGAATCTGGATAAGGCCAAAGCCTTTTTTGGGTCCGAAGAACTGGCGATGCACCATGAACGCGGCGGCATTGCGCATATATCAATCAAGCTGCTGGAACCCGTTTGAAATATAGGTACCCGACCCGCCATACCGGATCGGGACGCTGCCGGATCAGCCGGTCGATTTAGGAGAATGTAATGGCAAATTATGACGTCATCGTAATCGGCGCCGGACCAGGCGGCTATGTCTGCGCCATCCGTTGCGCCCAACTGGGCCTTAAAACCGCAGTTGTCGAGGGGCGCGAGACGCTGGGTGGGACTTGCCTGAACGTGGGCTGTATCCCCTCGAAAGCATTGTTACATGCCAGCCATCAGTTGCACGAGGCCGAACACAACTTTGCAAAGATGGGACTGAAGGGGAAGTCACCTTCGGTCGATTGGAAGCAGATGCAGGCCTACAAGGACGAGGTCATCGATGGCAACACCAAGGGCATCGAGTTTCTGTTCAAGAAGAACAAGATCGATTGGCTGAAAGGCTGGGGCTCAATCCCTGCTGCGGGCAAGGTCAAGGTTGGTGATGAGGTCCATGAGACCAAGAACATCATTATCGCTTCGGGCTCTGAGCCATCGGCACTGCCTGGCGTCGAGGTTGACGAAAAGGTCGTGGTGACTTCGACTGGCGCGTTGTCTCTGGGCAAAGTTCCCAAGAAAATGATTGTGATCGGTGCCGGTGTGATCGGGCTTGAATTGGGCTCGGTCTACAGCCGTTTGGGCGCAGAGGTGACGGTGATCGAATTCCTCAAGGAAATCACGCCGGGTATGGACCCCGAGGTTCAGAAGACTTTCCAGCGCATCCTGAAGAAACAGGGTTTGAAGTTCGTCATGGGCGCTGCGGTGCAAAAGACCGAAGCCACCAAGACCAAAGCCAAGGTAACGTACAAGCTGCTCAAGGATGACAGCGAGCACGTCATCGATGCTGATACCGTGCTGGTGGCCACCGGGCGCAAGCCCTATTCGGAGGGTCTGGGGCTGGATGCTTTAGGCGTCGAGATGACCCCGCGCGGCCAGATCAAGGTCGGCAGTGATTGGCAGACCAACGTGCCGGGCATCTACGCCATCGGCGACGTGACCGAAGGCCCGATGCTGGCCCACAAGGCTGAAGACGAGGGCATGGCCGCAGCCGAGCAGGTTGCAGGCAAGCATGGTCATGTGAACTATGGTGTTATTCCTGGGGTCATCTACACTTGGCCCGAGGTGGCCAATGTGGGTGAGACCGAAGCGACACTCAAAGAACAGGGCCGCGCCTACAAGGTCGGCAAGTTCATGTTCATGGGCAATGGCCGGGCCAAGGCGAATTTCGCAGCCGACGGGTTCGTCAAGATTCTGGCAGACAAAGAAACCGATCGCATTCTGGGCGCGCATATCATCGGCCCCGCGGCCGGAGACCTGATCCACGAGGTTTGCGTCGCCATGGAATTCGGCGCATCAGCCGAAGATCTGGCCCTGACCTGTCACGCTCACCCGACCTATTCCGAAGCAGTGCGCGAGGCGGCGCTCGCCTGTGGTGACGGGCCAATTCATAGCTGACCAAACCTGAGCAGGTCCTCTACCTAGTCTCCTTGAGCGGCACCCCGTGTCGCTCAAAACCATTTGCGGCAGGTGATCAGACGCGGTTTACTGACTCCATTGCTTTTGGAAAGGAAGTCAGATGAGCGTCAGTTTACAGGTGATCTATCCCATAGGTACAGAAACACATTTCGATTTCGACTATTATGTCGACACACATCTTCCGCTTGTCGGCGAGCACATGGGGTCACATATCGAACGTACGGTCGTAACCAAAGGCATTGCGGGAGGCCCTGAAGCGCCAGCAGGTCATTACGCGATCGCAACGATCATGTTTGAAGATCAGGACGCCATGAACGACGCTATGTCAAAGGCAGGCCCTGTCCTGGCCGATCTGCCAAACTTCACCAATGTCAAACCGCAGATGCTGATCGGTGAGGTGATCGGCTGAATCAGAGCCATCCTTGCCTACCACATGGTTTTAGCGGCGCGGGCACCCCATTCCTGATCATATTGCGCGCCGCCTTCCTCTCCTGACGTCATTTCCGACAATATCTCGCCAGCCGTCGGCAGGCCCTCGCTTTCATCGTGGCCACTCCAGGTTCTGGCCCGGATCAGGGCGCGCGCGCATTGTGTGTAAATCTCGGATATCTCGATTACGATGACGGTTGCGGGGCGTTTTCCGTGTTTTTCGAACCGGGCGCGCAGGGCTTCATCAGCAGTCAGTTGAGCGTTCCCATTTACCCGAACCACATTGTTCGAACCGGGCACCATGAACAACAATGAGACGCGTGGATCGAGTACGATATTTCGCAGGGAATCCAAGCGGTTGTTTCCCCGCCAATCCGGCAGTGCCAGGGTGCCTTGGTCCAGTTCCAACACAACTGGCTCTTCATCTCCACGCGGGCTGCCATCGACACCTTCGGAGCCGACGGTGCTGAGGATACACAAGCGTGAGGCCATAATCCATTTGCGGTAGAGCGGTGTTAGCCGCCGCGCCACTTTGCGTATGGAGGCTGCGCCGGGCGTGCCATACAGAGCCTCAAGGGCAGTGATATCCTTAACGAATTCCATCCGGATCAAACCCCACTTCTCTCATCAATTCGTTCGAGCGTGTCTCAATCACGTTTTCCAGCCGTTCCAGAAAGGCATTCCGCGCAACGCCGGGTTCGATTGGATTTAGGAAATCGACAATCGCCGTGCCGGGCTTGCGCATGACACCGGTTCTGGGCCAGAAGACGCCCGCATTTGTGGCAACGGGTACGCACGGGAACCCGAGCCCTTCATACAGAACCGCCGTTCCAACCTTGTAAGGCTTGTGTACCCCTGGCGCGACGCGCGTACCTTGCGGGTAGATCACCAACTGACCGGGTTCGCTGAACTCGCGCGCAACATCCTTGACCATTTTGGCAACCGCCGCCCCTCGTTTTCCGCGATTGACCGGGATACATCCCAGACGGCGCGCATACATGCCAATGACCGGCGTCCACAGAAGCTCTCGCTTCATGATGAATTTGCCGTGTGGGATGGCGTCGAAGATTATAATGATGTCCAGAAACGACTGGTGCTTGGCGCCGATCACAACCTCGCCATGTGGGACTTCCCCGCGCACTTCGCAGCGAATACCGACCATCCAGCGGGCCAACCACTTGGTTGTGCGCGCATAGGTTTTGCATGCTCGCAATGCGCCACGCTTGGCGAACAGCGCATAGGGGGCAAAGACAAGCCCCAGCACCAGCATCCAGGCATAGATGGTGATCATAAAGATCAGCGACCGGACCCATTGAATAGCCATGAACATCACGAAAGCTCCTTCAACTTGCGCTGCGCGGCTGACCATGTGGCCAGAAACGCAACGGCCGCGCCCAATACCGGGATCAGCACGGGCAGGATCCAACCGATACCCTGAAACCCAAGGCCAGTGAGAAAACCACCCGCATCCGAGGCTTCGGGGAGCAACAATACACCCGTCATACCCAGCAAAGTGCCAACCGCTGCCCCAAACAGCGCCCGGAACGTAAAGCGGCGCACGAACGCTCCGGCGATGAACCGGTCCCGCGCGCCGACCTGACGCAGAACCTCGATTATCTGCGCGTTGGCGGCAAGCGAGGCGTTGGCGGCAAGCGTGATCATGGCGGCAGTGGCGCCACCGATCAGCAGGATCGAAATCCAGCCCAGACGCCGCAGTGAATTGGCCGCATCAACCAATGGCTCGCGCCAGCGAGTGTGATCATCCAGCACTGCGCCCGGCACCTCAGCCCCTAGCCGCAGCCGCAGGCCAGCCGCATCAAGACCCGGCTCACCTTCGATAATCTCTATCAGCTGCGGGATTGGTAAAGTGTCCAGAGGCAAGTCCGGTCCGAACCAGGGTGACAGCAGTATGGCCTGCTCTTCGCTCGTCAACGCGCGAGCCGAAGCCACACCCGGCGTTTGCTGGAGGACATTCAAAGCAGCCTCGGTTTGCGCCGCACGTTGATCTGCAGGGGCATTGATCCGCAAGGTCGCTGCCCCCGCCAACTCGGAAGCCCAACGATCCGCCACACGGCCCGAGGCTAACGAAAGAGCCAGCGCAAAAACCGCCAGAAAGGCCATCGCACCAGACACGAACAGGGTCAATTGCGCGGTAAAGCCCGTGGGTGGCACCACCCGGTCGGCACGGGTGTCGCGGCGCAGCAGGTTGCGGATCGTGCCCTTGCTCATAGATCCGCCCCCGCAAGCTGCACCCGGCGCTGCGCGATGCGTAGAACGCGAGCCTGAACCTGGCTTTTGGCGGCGCGGATCAGGCTTAGGTCATGGGTGGCGATCAGCACGGTTTTTCCCATCCTGTTCAATTCAACCAGCAGGCGCAGAAGTCGTTGCGACATCTCCCAGTCCACATTGCCGGTGGGCTCATCCGCAAGCACCACATCGGGTGATAGGATGACTGCGCGGGCCAATGCGGCACGCTGGCGTTCGCCCCCCGATAGTTCAGGCGGGTGCGCCTCAAGCCTGCTGCCAAGCCCGACCCAGCCCAGCAGTTCGGTCAGATCGTCCTGCTGCCCATTTTCAGAGCGCCCCGAGACCATCAGCGGCAACGCGACATTCTCGGCCAGCGTCATGTGATCCAAAAATCGGCAATCCTGATGCACCACGCCAATTCGGCGGCGCAGCAGCGCCATCTGATCACGGTCCATGCGGGCGATATCCTCGCCAAAGGCCATCAACCTGCCCGAGGTTGGCAACAACGCGCCATAACAGAGTTTCAGCAATGTGGTCTTGCCCGCACCCGAAGGCCCGGTCAGAAAGTGGAACGATCCGGGCTGCAATTGCAGCGAAACATCGCTCAGCAACTCACCACCGCCGTAGGTATAGCTGATATTCTCCAGCTCGATCACGCCTGCCCCCTTTGTTCTGCTCACCTCTTGCCCGAGCGCAGCGGTGGATTCAATGCCTCGGGCGGGGCCAATTGGCGACACTTGGCCCGCGAAACCGAAAACACGCTTTGCTGTTGGGTCTTAACGGAATATCATCCCTGAAAAAACTATTATCAGGCCAGCCTTGAAGGCCAGGAGGCAGAATGCGTTTAACGTGTCCGAATTGCAGCGCCCAGTACGAAGTCCCGGACGAAGTGATCCCCGAGGACGGGCGCGAAGTTCAATGCTCGGCCTGCGAAGAGACCTGGTTTCAGGAAAAGTATCCAGTCGCCAGCAAAGCAGAGCCGGAAGCGAAATCTGCGACTGCAATCCAGGCAGCCTTTGCCGAACCGGAAGATGTTAAGTCAGAAGATGCGCCAGAACCCGATACGGCCAAGGCCGAGCCAGAAAAGGTTAAGGCAGAAGACATACCAGAACCCGATGCGCCCGAGGAATTGAGTGTTGGAAACGTAGACCCAGCGGTATCCAGCATCCTCAAGGAAGAGGCTGCACGCGAGGCAGAGCTGCGCGAGCGTGAAGGCAGCAATCTGGAAAGCCAACCTGATCTGGCATTGGATCCGCCTGAGGAGCCCAAAGTCAAACCGAAACGGCCCTCGGCCACTGAAACCGCCGCTGACGCAGGTCAGAAAGATGAACTGCCGGATGTTGAGGCGATCAACTCGGGTCTGCGCAGCGACTTGACATCGGACGAAGCTGAAGCCGTTGCTCCGGCCCGCAAATCCGGTGGGTTTCTGCGTGGCTTTGCCTTGATCATTATCATCGGCGTTATTCTGTTTCTGATATATGGAAACGCCAATCAGATCAGCGAGGCGGTTCCTCAGGCTGATCCGATGCTGAAATCATATGTCTCACTGGTCGATCAAGCGCGCCTTTGGCTTGAGACACAGACCGGGGGCGCAGGGCAGAACTAGAACCTTTCGAGCAATCGCTTGAGGTATTCCAACTCGATCTGAGGCCGATCCTGTTCACCGGTCCTACGGCGGATTTCATCCAGCAACTCGCGCGCACGGCGATATACATCTTCGCCTTGCAGCAGGTTGTCGTCGGTCGAGATTGATCCCGCGGAACCTGGCGTACGACCCAATGGATCGCGGTTATTGGCCTGCATGTCGCCGGCCTCGGTCCCTTGACCCGGCTGGTTCTGCTGGTTCTGCGCCAGGGCTTCGCCCAGTGAACGCATGCCTTCGCGCAAGGCTTCCATCGCCTCGGATTGACGGTCAATCGCCTCGGCCAGATCATCGCTGCGCAAGGCGTCTTCGGCGTCGTCCATGGCCCGGCCCGCACGGCCCAATGCTTCGCGCGCAGCGTCGCCTTCGGGTGTACCACCGCCGGGCAGACCTTGTTGTTGCCGACTCAACTCATCCCGCAGCGCCTGCTGCCGATCCGCCAGTGACCCCTGACCTTGCTGGCCTTCACCAGCCTCATCCTGCCCCTGGCCCTGGCCGCCCTGGCCTTCATGGCTCTGGCCGCGTCCCAGACCACCGTTGCGACCCTCATTGCCCTGACTTTCGCCCGCTTGCGCACCGGGGTTGAACTGTTCCTGCAGGTCGCGGAATGCCTGATCGCTGAGGCCCTGTTGTTCGCGCAGGGTTTCTGCCAGCCCTTCCATGGCCTGCTGTCCTTCGGACTGGCCACCTTGGCCCTGCCCTTGTGTGACGCGCATGTTTTCCATCATTTGCTGGAACTCTTCCAATGCCTGCTGCGCCTCGGCCATGCGGCCTTGTTCCATGAGCTCCTGAATGCGGTCCATCATTCGCTGCAGGTCATCCTGCGACATCTGCAGGGTTTCGCCGTTCTGGCCCTGCTGTCCTTGCTGCGTCTCACCGTTTTCCTGCGCCAGACGCTGGAGTTGCCGCATGTAATCCTGTGTCGCTTCGCGCAGCTCCTGCATCAGTTCGGCAATCTCTTCGTCGCTGGCACCGTTCTGCATCGCTTCGGTCAGACGCTCCTGCGCACGACGCATCCGTTCCAATGCGTCGGCCAGCGTGCCATCCTCGATCAGAACCGCCAGATCCCACAGTGCTTGCGAAATTTCTTCCTGCTGTTTGACGTTCAGTGCGCCGTATTTGTCGAAGGTCTCCAGCCGCCGCAGGATCACACGCAGACGCAGATACGCTGTATCTGAGCGGAACAGGTCCTCGGGTAGGTGCGAAACCGCGCGCAGCAATTGCGATACACGCAGCGCGTTTTCGCGCGACCAGAGCAGATCGCGCCGCTGTTCGATCACCGCAGCAGCCAATGGGTCAAAGAACCTACGGGCCGGCAGTTCTGTCAGATAAGGTTCCGCCACCGTCTCTTGATCTGCCGCGTCGATAGCCATGAGGGTTATTTTCACTGGCAAATGTGCCCAAGGGTGCTGCGAGAAATCCTCGATCAAGTCTTCGGTGAAATCGGTCCGATCGCCTGTAATCGGCATTGGCAACTCGACCGTAATGATCTCGCGCGGTTCTGGCTCGGTCGCAAGACCGAATTGACGGTTGACCGCAGGCAGGTCCAATTCGATCCGGGCGGTGCCGGAGACGATTCCATAGTCATCCGCAGCAGCGAAAGGCAGCTTCATCTGTCCGCCAGTCTCTGATTGCGCCACTCCTGCCGTCGCGATCCTGGGCGCAGTGTCTGGAAGGATCTCAAGCGCCCAATCGCGCCCGGCCGGGCCATCGATCCGCATCTGACCCGAGCGTTCGGCAACAAATTCCTGTTCCGGTTCTGTCGCGGCTTCGGTGCCCAGAGGTGTCGAAGATTCTGTCAGGCTGTGTGCGCCGACCTCGCCATAGAATCGTAGCGTGATGCGGCTGCCTTTAGGCACCGTCAACGTCGGATCGGTCTGATCGGCAAGGTAGAGCGTTGGCAGCCCGGTGTAGCGCGGCGGTTCAACCCAACCCTCCCAAGTCGGGCCCTGCCCCGCCTGAGCGGTCCCCGGCGTCATGTCAGCGACCGAGCCTATCCGCCAGAACGAGCCGAACAGAGCCGCAACGACGAGTGCCAATAAGGCAGCATAGCGAAGCGCATAGGGATCGCGAGACGCCAGCCGCAAGTCGGGTTTCACCGGATCGGCCTTTGATGCACGATCTGCCATGCGCGTCTGGTGCGCATGCCACAGTGCCACCGAATCCGCATCCATCGCACCGATTGCCTGATCGTCCATCAGTGCTTGTATCGGGCGTCCGGGCAGGGTTTCATCCAGCCGAACCAGCGCCTCGGCCCGGGTTGGCAGGTGGAACCGTCTGATTCCCAAAACCGCTGTCGCAATTAAAGCAATCAATCCGACCGCTGCAGAATTCCAAACGGCTTCAATGCGCACAAGATCGTGCAGACCCAGCATCAGGGCGGCCAGCAGCGCCATAAGAATAGAAAAGAACGGCCAGAAGGCGCGCATCACCTGCTCAGCCAGCATACCCCCGTGCGTCAGCCACAGGGACAGTCTTGGAATTGGCAAGGTCTGGTTGTCGCGCAAGGCGGGCCTCCTGATCGGCCCGACGCGCCTATCGCGTCAAAGCCACTCAGGTATGGTATCGCGGTTTATGATTTCGTCAAAGCTTGGGCGTTCACGAATTACGGCAAATTGATCCCCGTTCACCAGAACCTCAGGGATCAGGGGCCGCGTATTGTATTCGCTAGACATGACTGCACCATAGGCACCTGCACTGCGGAATGCGATAAGATCGCCCGATTTCAGAGGGGGCATGTTGCGCCGTTTGGCAAATGTATCACCAGATTCGCAGACCGGGCCGACGATGTCATAAGGGCGCTGTTCGACCCCTGCGGCAGGTTCTTCGACCGCCACTATATCATGATACGCCTCATACATCGCGGGGCGGATCAGGTCGTTCATTGCGCCATCGAGGATCAGGAAATCGCGGTCTTCGCCGGATTTAACATAGATGACCTTGGACACCATCAGACCCGCATTGCCAGCGATCAGCCGACCGGGCTCAATCTCGATCTCGCAGCCCAGATGGCCCAGTGTTTTCTTGACCATCGCACCATATTCAACCGGCAGCGGCGGCGCGTCGTTGGAACGGGCATAAGGAATACCCAAACCACCGCCCAGATCGAGGCGGCGGATGTTATGCCCCTCTGCGCGTAGGCGCTCTGTCAGTTCCGCAACCTTGTTATAAGCCAGCTCAAACGGTTCCAACTCGGTCAGTTGTGAGCCGATATGAACGTCGATCCCAATCACCTCCAGTCCCGGAAGGCTTGCGGCCAGTGCATAAACCTCGGACGCACGCGAGATTGGGATGCCGAACTTGTTCTCGGACTTGCCGGTGGCGATCTTGGCGTGGGTTTTTGCATCCACGTCCGGATTCACCCGAACAGTGATCGGCGCAACCTTGCCCAATTCCAGTGCAACCGCATTGATCACCTGCATTTCGGGCTCGGATTCGACGTTGAACTGACGAATTCCACCGGTCAGAGCGGTACGAATCTCATCCGCTGTCTTGCCGACGCCCGAAAAGACAATCTTGTCTCCGGGCACGCCCGCGGCTTTGGCGCGCAGATATTCCCCGCCCGAAACCACATCCATTCCCGCACCTGCCTGCGCCAGCGTCTTCAGGATCGCCTGATTGCTGGCCGCTTTCATCGCATAGCAGACCAGGTGATCAGTGCCCTCAAGCGCGTCATCGAACAGCTTGAAATGCCGCTGCAGCGTCGCCGTCGAATAGACATAGAACGGGGTTCCGACCGCGGCTGCGATTTCGGAGATTGGCACATCCTCGGCGAAAAGCGCGCCGTCGCGGTAGAGAAAATGATCCATGCCTGCGCGCTTAGACCAAAAGAGGTATGTGGATCAAATGATTCCGGTAGGGTTGTGGTCACCGTCGCGGTTCAGAACGTCTTTGACGCGCCAACCCTCGCATATCCTGAAACCGAGACCCCGGACCCGCTGGGTGCGGCCGTTGGTTCCGTTCGGGGTGCGCCTGTCGGGTCGCAAGCTGCAAGTACGGCGAGGCAGAGGATCAGGCCGACAGGTCTCATGCATTTTCTCTTTGTCATTCAGGACGTGTCAGATGCAGATGGGTGTGCGATCAGTAAATTGCAATTTTGGAGTTCAGAGCCCCAGATAAACGCCCAGCCCACCGCGTCTGAGACCAACGCCAACACCGCCATAGGTGCCGCTGCTGCCTACGCCGACGCTTGCGCTCATGGTGGGCTGTATGGGTTCGCCATCGGCACCACACCCGGCCAAGGCCGCTGCGACCGCAATCAATAGCACCACCCGTCGTATATGCATTACACCAGCGCCTTCCATCGCTTGATCTGGGTCCGCACCTGATCCGGTGCGGTGCCGCCATAGGATTGGCGAGAGTTTACCGAATTTTCGACGGTAAGAACAGAATAGACGTCATCGGTGATGTCCGCGTGGACCGATTGCATTTCCTCCAGCGTCAGATCCGGCAGGTCGCAGCCCTTGCTTTCAGCCATGGCCACCAGCGATCCAGTGACATGGTGCGCGTCGCGGAAGGGCAGTCCCAGCACGCGGACCAACCAGTCGGCCAGGTCGGTCGCAGTTGAAAAGCCAGACCCGGCAGCGGCAGCCAGGCTTTCGCGATTGGCGGTCATGTCCTTGACCATGCCTTCCATCGCGGCAAGTGCCAGCATCCAGTTATCTGCCGCATCAAATACCTGTTCTTTGTCTTCCTGCATGTCCTTGGAATAGGTCAGCGGCAGCCCCTTCATCACCATCATCAGGCCAGTATTCGCACCAAATATGCGGCCAACCTTGGCACGGATGAGCTCAGCTGCATCGGGGTTCTTCTTTTGCGGCATGATTGATGAACCAGTCGAGAAGCGATCAGACAGTGATACAAACCGGAATTGGGCCGAGGACCAGATTACCAGTTCCTCGGCAAAGCGCGACAAGTGCATGGCGCAAATCGAGGCGGTCGACAGGAACTCCAATGCGAAGTCGCGGTCGCTGACAGCGTCCAGTGAATTGGCTGCGGGGCGGTCGAAGCCCAGCGCCTCAGCTGTCATCTGGCGGTCGATTGGGAAAGAGGTCCCCGCCAACGCGGCTGCGCCCAAGGGGGATTCGTTCATCCGGGCACGGGCGTCGCGCACGCGGGACAGATCGCGGCCAAACATCTCGACATAGGCCATCATGTGGTGACCCCAGGTTACCGGCTGCGCGGTTTGCAGGTGGGTGAAACCGGGCATGACCCAGTCTGCCCCGGCCTCGGCCTGCGCCAAAAGCGCGCGGATCAGGGCCAGAAGACCGGATTCTGCGGCATCTAGCTGGTCGCGAACCCAGAGTTTGAAATCGGTCGCCACCTGGTCGTTTCGCGACCGGCCCGTGTGCAGACGGCCTGCGGGTTCTCCGATCACCTCTTTCAGTCGCGCCTCGACATTCATGTGAATGTCTTCCAGCGCAGTCGAGAACTGAAATTCTCCGTTCTGAATTTCTGACAAAACGGTGAGCAGGCCTTCCCGAATGGCGTGCGCATCACTATCAGTAATAACGCCTGTGGCAGCCAGCATGGCGGCATGGGCGCGCGAGCCTGCGATGTCCTGGGCTGCCATCCGCTGATCGAACCCGATCGAGGCATTTATCGCCTCCATGATCGCGTCTGGACCAGCGGCAAAGCGGCCGCCCCACATCTGGTTCGAAGATTGATCGGTCATGAAAGAAAACCCGGAGTTGATATGCGCCTGTTACGTCTGATCCCCCTTTATATGGCCCTAGCGCTGGGTGCAAACGCCGCTTTGGCAACAGATGCGGCAACGCTTGGCCCATTGCGTGAGGGCAGCCTGAAGCGGCTGATCCTGCATAGTGAGCCCAAGCCGGTCAAAGTGGTCGATTTTGAACTAGAAGATGATGGCGGCACCGGATCGCTGGCCGACTACAAAGGCAAGTATGTGCTACTGAACTTCTGGGCCACATGGTGTGCGCCGTGCCGCAAAGAAATGCCTCAGATCGCTGAACTGCAACAGGAGTTTGGCGGTGACAAATTCGAGGTTCTGACCCTGGCGACCGGTCGCAACACACCTGCCGGGATCAAGAAGTTCTTTGACGAAAACGGCATCGACAACTTGCCGCGTCATCAGGATCCGAAACAGGCGGTTGCACGCGAAATGGGAGTGATTGGCCTGCCGATCACTGTGATCATCGACCCCGATGGCAATGAGATCGCACGCCTGATCGGTGATGCAGAATGGAACTCGGACAGTGCCAAGGCGATAATTTCAGCGCTTGTCGAAGGCAATAGCTGAGGTCCCGCGCGCTCTTGCAGAAAATCTGTGTTAGAATGAGACCGGCCCCAACGGGCCGGTTTTCGTTTGCGGCCGGAAGATAGGGAGACTCCGATGAAACCGGTAGTTCTGTTGATTGGGCGGTTGCCGAATGTAATCGGCAACGTGGCACAACAACTGGATCACCTGCCGATTCAGTGGCTGGGCGCGCATGATCAGGATGAGGTGCGGCGGCAGCTGGACGCGGAACCGCGCATCGCCTGTGCGATCATGGGCGCGGGTCTTGATGACAAGATACGCGGAGAAATGGTTGGCATCATCGCCGCGCGAAGGCCCGATATCTGCATCCATCTCAAAGATCGGGCCTCTGGCCCTGACGGGTTAATGCCGTTTGTCGCGCGCATCGTCCAGCATGAGATTCTGGAAAGCCTGGAAAGCGGCTGACGCCACGCCACCTTTGACAGACAAATCGCCCGCTTGCAGGTTATCTGCAGGAGGATGGAATGCCGCTGGAAATACTATTGATCCTCGTCGTCGGCGGCATTGCCGGGGTCGCATTGCTGCTGCATCTGACGGGCAAGTCACGCTTGCAAGCGCTGACGCCCGAGACAGCGCACGAACAGTGGCTGCGTCACTTTCCAGATGATTCCATCATTGACGTAACCGTTGCCCATGATGGTCACGCCGCCCTTATCCGAACCGAAACCGGAGCCGGTCTGCTGTGGTCCTTTGGTGCCGATACCGTGGCCCGCCATTTACGGGATTTCGATTGGCTGGATCATCCCGAAGGCTTTGAAGTCCTGTTCCACGATTTCAGCACTCCTCGGGTCATCGTCCACCTTGATGAGACCGAACGCCAGCACTGGCAAAATCTGATGGATCCCGCATGACCGATCACGTGAGCTTTCCCGACGCGGTGCAATGGGCCGTGCCCTTCTTCATCGCGGCCATTCTGGCCGAATTCCTTTGGATCGCGATCAAAGGCCGGGGCGGTAGGTACGAAACCCGCGATGCCTTGACCTCGCTGATCATGGGGGCAGGCAATATCGCCTCGGGCTTTTTGCTGGGCTTCATCGCATATGCGTTTTTCATGTGGCTGTGGCAGATAACACCGCTCAACCTAGGGACCTCGATCCCGGTCATCATCTTGTGCTTTGTACTGGACGATCTGCGGTATTACTGGGTGCACCGCTTTGGGCACCGCATTCGCTGGGTCTGGGCCAGTCATGTGAACCACCACAGCTCACAGCATTACAACCTGACAACGGCGCTGCGGCAGACCTGGACCTATACATTCACCTTCATGATGGTGGTACGTGCGCCGCTGATCCTGCTGGGCTTTCACCCGGCGATGGTGCTGTTCGTCGGAGGTCTGAACCTGATCTACCAATTCTGGATCCATACCGAAGCGATCGGCAAAATGCCGCGCTGGTTCGAAGCCGTCATGAATACGCCCAGTCACCACCGCGCCCATCATGGGCGAAATGCGCGATATCTTGATTGCAACTATGCGGGTGTCTTTATCATCTGGGACAAGATGTTCGGCACATTTGTCCCCGAGCAAGAAGATGACAAGGTCGACTATGGGCTTGTCCACAATATCGGCACGTTCAATCCGCTGCGCGTGGCGTTTCATGAATGGGTTGGAATCTGGCGGGACGCCACCCAACCGGGCCTGTCCTTGCGCCAACGTCTGGCTTATTGTTTTGCCCCTCCGGGCTATAGCCACGATGGAAGCCGCGACAATTCCCAACAGATCAAGGCCAAGCACCTTGTCCGCCATCCGCAAGATCATGGCACACCGGGATTCGAGCAGTTCGGCACCAAATCACCTGCTTCCACAGCCAAGCGGGCCTAGGTCTCAAAAAGACCTTTTCTTTGCTTGAAATTTGGCACAAGCGCTCCATATCCCCTGAGATGTTTTAAGAGTGCATTTCCGGAGGTCCGCATGTCAAAGCTGATGAGAATTTCTACGATCACAGGTTTGCTGGGCCTCGTCATCACAATGACAGCCGCACTCAACGGAGCAATGCCCGCGCTATTGGGGCTGGGATTTGTCATGGCCGCGCTGGGACTTTTAGGAGCGCTTATCGGTGCAGCTGCTTCGCTGCGTCATGCATGGCAATCAACACACTGATCTTCCGCCCCACCACCTGCGATAAAATTTTGAGCGTTAACCCCGGTTTTACCTGTCTTCCCTGAAACTGGCCCCGGCCAAAATCATCGGGATCAGGGGAACGGTACGTCATGGGAAACAGGAAACGCGCAGACCTGCCCGAGGGATCGGACGACCCTTTGAGCGCCGCCGTCACTTCACGGGATCGATCGGTGGTACAGATGGCGACCGAAGCCGTGAAGCATAGACAATGCAGGCTGGCGTTCCAGCCCGTCGTTCAAGCACATCCTCCTCAGGGAATCGCGTTCTACGAAGGGTTCATCCGTGTATTGGATGAAACCGGCCGCGTCATCCCCGCGCGCGAGTTCATGCCACAGGTTGAGAACACGCCAATTGGCCGGGACCTTGATTGCGTCGCGCTTGAAATGGGACTGCGCACTCTGATCCGCAACCCTGGCATCCGCCTGTCGATCAACATGTCCGCGCGGTCCATCGGTTATTCCAACTGGTCGAGTGTGCTGGATAGGTTTCTGAAAAAAGACGCAAGCTTGGGCGAAAGGTTGATTCTGGAAATCTCAGAATCTTCGGCGATGCAGGTGCCCGAACTGGTGGTAGATTTCATGGATCGCCAACAAGCCCGTGGTATCGCCTTTGCGCTGGATGATTTTGGGGCCAGTAACTTTGGCTTTCGCCACTTTCGTGACTTTCTGTTCGATGCCGCCAAGATCGATGGGCAGTTTATCAGGGGCATCAGCAGCAATCCCGACAATCAATCGCTGGTGCGCGCACTGATTGCAGTTGCGCGGGAATTCGAAATTCTTGTCACTGCCGAATCGGTCGAAAGTGGCGAAGATGCTCATTTCCTGATCGCAAACGGTGTCGATTGTCTGCAGGGCTTTCTATATGGAGCGCCTTCAGTCACTCCGCCCTGGAGCCCGGAAAAAGCTGCAAAAACGGGCAGTTGATAGCAGCTGGTCGCGCGGAACACCGCCAAGGCTCACTCTGAGACAAGCTGTCCGTTGCTGCAGATGCAGCATTGCGCTATTGCAGAAGATGCTTGAGCGGGGGATCACGAGGCGCTCTTGCACCCGGAGAAGACTTCTCCTCAAACCGCGCCGTCAGATTTCCCACAGGACCATGACGGTAAAGGATTGACTTTATGACCAACGTAGTAATCGCATCCGCCGCACGTACGGGCGTCGGTAGCTTTAGCGGTTCGTTTGCGAACACCCCCGCACATGATTTGGGCGCTGCCGTCCTTGAAGCAGTTGTCGAACGTGCCGGGATCGACAAGGGCGAAGTAAGCGAAACCATCATGGGCCAGGTCCTGACTGCCGCCCAAGGTCAGAACCCAGCGCGCCAGGCGCATATAAATGCGGGCCTACCGCAGGAAAGCGCGGCTTGGGGCATCAACCAGGTCTGCGGTTCGGGTCTGCGTGCTGTTGCTCTGGGTGCACAGCATATCCAATTGGGCGATGCCGACATCGTTGCCGCTGGTGGACAAGAAAACATGACCCTGTCGCCCCATGCCGCCGCCCTGCGCGCGGGTCATAAGATGGGTGACATGAAATACATCGACACGATGATCCGCGATGGTCTGTGGGATGCCTTCAACGGCTATCACATGGGTCAAACGGCTGAGAACGTCGCCGAGAAATGGCAGATCAGCCGCGATATGCAGGATGAGTTCGCTGTCGCCTCGCAAAACAAAGCCGAAGCGGCCCAGAACGCTGGCAAGTTCGCCGATGAAATCGTGCCCTTCACCATCAAGACCCGCAAGGGCGATATCGTGATGGACAAGGACGAATACATCCGCCATGGCGCGACAATCGAAGCCATGGGCAAACTGCGCCCCGCCTTCGCCAAGGACGGTTCTGTCACGGCCGCAAACGCTTCGGGCCTGAATGACGGTGCCGCAGCCACCCTGCTGATGTCGGCTGAGAATGCCGAAAAGCGTGGGATTGAGCCCTTGGCCCGAATTGCATCCTACGCGACCGCCGGACTTGACCCGTCGATCATGGGCGTTGGCCCGATCTACGCTTCGCGCAAGGCTCTGGAGAAAGCTGGATGGTCGGTCGATGATCTGGATCTGGTCGAAGCAAACGAAGCCTTCGCAGCGCAAGCCTGCGCTGTAAACAAAGACATGGGTTGGGATCCGTCGATCGTAAACGTCAATGGTGGTGCAATTGCCATCGGACACCCAATCGGCGCGTCCGGCTGCCGGGTTCTGAACACCCTGCTGTTCGAAATGAAGCGCCGGGATGCCAAGAAGGGCCTTGCGACCCTCTGCATCGGCGGCGGCATGGGTGTCGCCCTGTGTGTGGAGCGTGACTAAGTGCGCTGAAAACTAATTACAAAAGGGCGTCTACTGGGCGCCCTTTTTTGTTACAATCGGATCATACCCCTTAGATGCGACAATATCGTCGGACAGAAAGACAAGATCGATCACGAAACGATATTGCGCATCCTTAACTCTCAGAGTAACAGAATTACCAAGACGACTAAATTTGGAGGAGTCCTAAATGGCACGTACAGCACTCGTAACCGGCGGTTCCCGCGGCATCGGCGCAGCAATTTCCAAGGCGCTGAAGGCCGAAGGATACAATGTTGCCGCCACTTATGCAGGCAATGACGAAGCCGCCGCAAAGTTCACCGACGAAACCGGTATCAAAACCTATAAATGGAATGTTGCGGATTACGACGAATCCAAAGCGGGTATCGAAAAAGTCGAGGCCGAGGTCGGCCCGATCGACATCGTGGTCGCCAACGCAGGCATCACCCGCGACGCACCGTTCCACAAGATGACACCTGAACAGTGGCATCAGGTCATCGACACCAATCTGACTGGTGTTTTCAACACCGTGCATCCGGTATGGCCGGGTATGCGCGAGCGTAAATTTGGTCGTATCATCGTGATCAGCTCGATCAACGGTCAGAAAGGCCAGTTTGCGCAGGTCAACTATGCCGCAACCAAAGCGGGCGATCTGGGCATCGTGAAGTCTCTGGCGCAGGAAGGTGCGCGGGCCGGTATCACGGCCAACGCGATCTGCCCCGGTTATATCGCGACCGAAATGGTCATGGCGGTGCCGGAAAAAGTACGCGAATCGATCATCGGCCAAATCCCGGCTGGTCGTCTGGGTGAACCGGAAGAAATCGCGCGTTGCGTGGCCTTCCTGGCGTCGGACGATTCGCAGTTCATCAACGGCTCGACCATTTCCGCAAACGGAGCACAGTTCTTCGTCTAAACCGGCGACCTGAGAATGAAAACGGGCCGGTCCATCAAGGACCGGCCCTTCTTTTATCCCGTAAGATCACGCGCGCTGCGATCAGCGGGAACCGAATAGCCAGGACCAGAATCCTACAACCGCCTTGCCGCGCTCTTCATGCGCGCGGTGAATGGCGTTCTGAATGGCTGGGTTTGTTGTCATCTCGATCATGCTGAACCCTTCTCAATCAAGTTGGATTTGTCTTGCCATCAACATGGCCTTTGATTTTAAATTGCACAAACGAGAGTTTTCGATCCTTCAGTTCAGAAAAACTTAACTGTCATGACCGACCGCCTGCCTCCGCTGACTGCTTTGCGCGCCTTCGATGCCGCCGCACGACATATGTCGTTTGCCAAGGCGGCGGAGGAGCTGAACGTGACCCCGGCTGCCCTGTCCTTTCAAATCAAGTCGTTAGAAGAGCATCTGGGCCACCCCGTGTTTCGCCGGCTCAATCGCGCCGTCGAACTGACCGAAGCCGGGCGCACATTGGCACCCGGAACCGCAGATGGCTTTGCCGCCCTGCAAGCCGCGTGGCAAGCGACGCGGAGGCTGCAGGATGAAACCAGCCTAACGGTTACCGCTGGCCCTGCCCTGACGGCGAAATGGCTAGCTCCGCGTCTGTACGAATTTGCCCGGGCAAACCCCGGCATTGATCTGAAATTCTCGGCCACTCTGCGCAACATGGACCTTGAACGGGATGACGTGGACGTGGCGATCCGCTTTGGCTACGGGCCGGATGAGGGGCTCTATTCGGTTCCCGTCCGCAAGGAGTGGCTGACACCGGTTATGACCCCGGAGCTGGCCGAACAAATCCCCACGCCTGCGTCGTTGCGCGACGCCCCCCTGATCCATGACGATTCGATCAGTTTCCTCAAGCCGCGTTGCGACTGGCCCGCGTGGTTCCGTGCGGTTGGATTGGATTTCACTCCGACCCATGGGGCGCATTTTTCGAACGCCGATCACGCCATCGACGCTGCCGTGGCCGGGGTGGGCGTGGTTCTGGGGCGGCGCGCCATGATCCTGAAAGACCTGACCGAAGGGCGACTGGTCGCGCCGTTCAAAGTGGCACTGGAGACCGCCGGGCGATTTCGTTTCCTCTGCCTGCAAGGGGCAGAGAAGCGACCGCAGATCGCAGCGTTCCGCGACTGGTTCATTTCCGAGATTGAAAAGACCGCGCATATATCGGATGAGTTTGAAATCATCCCTGTTGAGAAGGTAGCTGGTGAATGAGCAGAATGGGCGCGACCGCGATTGGTTTTGTCGCCGTTTTGCTGTGGTCTCTGCTGGCGCTGTTCACTGTGGGTTCGGCCCCGACGCCGCCTTTGTTGTTGAACGCGATCTGTTTTACCATCGGCGGTACGCTGGGTCTGATTTGGACATTCGCCAGCGGCGGGCTGGGTCAACTGCGCCGGGTCGCGTGGACGACATACCTGCTTGGATCAATTGGCCTTTTTGGCTACCACGCGCTGTACTTTTCAGCCCTTCGCATGGCCCCTGCAGCCGAGGCCGGGCTTATCGCTTATCTCTGGCCTTTGCTGATCGTTCTTCTGTCAGGTCTGCTGCCCGGAGAACATCTGAAACCTGGTCACCTTATCGGAGCCTGCCTTGGCTTTGCCGGAGCCGCTGTCATCATCACCGGTGGTGGCAGCGCAGGGTTTCAGGTCCAGCATCTACCCGGCTACGGGCTGGCCTTGCTGTGCGCGCTTACATGGTCCAGCTACTCGGTTCTATCGCGACGGCTGGGTGATGTGCCGACAAGTTCGGTCGCGGTGTTCTGCATTTTGACGGCCATCGCCTCATGGGCCTTGCATTTCACAGTGGAAGAAACGACCTGGCCGCAAGGCACATTTAGCTGGGCCTCGACCTTTGCACTTGGCCTGGGACCGGTTGGGCTGGCGTTCTATGTCTGGGATATCGGCGTCAAGCGCGGGGACATTCAAATACTGGGCACCGCCTCATACGCGGCACCTTTGCTATCGACGCTTGTGTTGGTTCTGGCCGGGATCGCCGCCCCGTCCTGGGGTCTGGCGATCGCGGCTTTGTTTGTCACCGGTGGCGCTGCCATCGCGGCCCGCGCCAGCCTGAAGGCCTAGAACCTTAGGTCGACAGGCGTTCGATCTCTTCTTTTAGCTTCAGCTTTTGCTTCTTCAGCTGTGCGATATGGAGATCGTCAATACCAGGTGAGCGTTGCGCTTCTTCCACTTCAAGACCGAGAATTTCGTGTTTTTTCTTCAACTCCGTCAGATGTGCGCTCACGCTCATGGCGGTCCTCCTTCTCTGGTTTGTAAGTGTCACGTAAGAAGTTGATCACATCATTTCCAGCCTGTCACGCTGCAGACGCACGAATTCTATAATAAATCCGACAAATTCGGCTGGTCATTGCCGATCAGGCAAAGTGCCCGGTCAAATCCGCCCCATCGCGCAACACCGCCGAAACCACAGGAGTATAGCTTTCACCGTCTTCTACGTGCTGTTCACCGAGGTGCAGAATCAGCGGTGCGTGTAGCCGAAAGGCGGCGCGCCCGCCCTTTCTGGCACGCAAAATCACCAGCTCGGACGCGCGATCCGCACGGGGGGCCAGAGGTAGCACCTGAATCGAGCCCAAGCGGCCCGCGCACCCCGCAAGCATATCGGGCAGCCGGTCTGCCCTCTGGATCATGTGAAGATAACCGCGCGGCGCCAGACGTCGGGCGGCGACATTGATCCAGTCCTCAAGCGGCGTGTCTTCACCCAGTGCGATCTGCCGTCCCGCATCGGTGGCAGGGCTGTGCGCGCCTGCCCGGTAGTAGGGCGGATTGGCGATCACATGATCGAACTGTTCTTGTCGCAGATCATTCGGTAGTGCGTTCAAATCCGCCTCAACCACGGTGATCGCTGCGTTTTGTTCCGAATTGCGGCGGGCCAGATCTGCATAGCCAGCCTGCAGTTCAACCCCAGTTGCCTTCAGGTGCGGCACTCGCGCCATTAGGCACTGAATAGCAGCCCCTGCCCCGCAGCCCAATTCCAGCACCGACTGGCCAGCTTGTGCCGGCACCGATGCCGCCAGTAAGACCGGATCGACCCCTGCACGATATCCTGAGCGCGGCTGCCACAGACGCACACGCCCGCCCAGAAAATCATTGCAGGTCAGATCACTGTCGGAAAAGCTGCTCATCGCCCTAGCGGGATCTCGTTATCGCGCATGACCCGTTCGGCGCGGGTCAGATCATCTGCCCGCACCATCAGGCGACGGGGAAAGATTCCGATGCCGCCTTCTAGGATGCTCATATTTACGTCCATCTGAAAGCAGTCTATATCCTCGCCCTCAAGGAGAGCCGTTGCAAAGGCTAGGATTGTCGGATCGGTGCTGCGCAATAGTTCTTTCATGGGGATGGATGTAAGGGCAAGGTGACAGGGATGTCGAGCCTTGTATCAGGAGAGTGATGAACGTCAGCACGATCTCGAAACCGCATGAGCGTCTGGCAGAGATGCTTGCGGGCGAAATGGCAGCAGTAAATACGCTGATTCGGACGCGTATGGCGTCGGAACATGCCCCGCGCATTCCCGAAGTGACCGCGCACCTGGTCGAGGCGGGCGGCAAGCGTCTGCGCCCGATGCTGACCCTGGCGGCGGCGCAGCTGTTCGGCTATTCAGGCGACCATCACGTCAAGCTGGCTGCAACGGTCGAGTTCATTCATACCGCAACCCTGCTGCATGACGATGTCGTCGATGAAAGCGGGCAGCGGCGCGGGCGACCCACGGCAAACCTGCTATGGGACAATAAATCCAGTGTTCTGGTTGGCGATTACCTGTTTTCCCGCAGCTTCCAGTTGATGGTCGAAACCGGTTCGTTGCGGGTTCTGGATATCCTTGCAAATGCGTCGGCCACAATCGCCGAAGGCGAGGTGCTGCAGATGACAGCGGCCACCGATCTGGGCACGGATGAAAGTGTCTACCTGCAGGTTGTGCGCGGCAAGACAGCGGCACTGTTTTCTGCTGCAACCGAAGTGGGTGGTGTGATCGCAGGCGCGACTGAGGCTCAGGTCAAGGCGCTGTATGACTATGGTGACGCGCTTGGAATCGCGTTCCAGATCGCAGATGATCTTTTGGATTATCAGGGCGATAGTGCGGCCACAGGCAAAAACGTTGGCGACGACTTCCGTGAACGTAAATTGACCCTGCCAGTGATCAAAGCCGTGGCTCAGGCAACTTCCGAGGAACACGCGTTTTGGGAACGGACGATCGGTCGCGGGCGGCAGGAAGAGGGCGATCTGGATCACGCTTTGTCACTGATGGCCAAATACAGCACGCTGGACGCAACCCGCACGGATGCGTTTGGTTGGGCGGCCAAGGCCAAGGCTGCGCTGGCGCCTCTTCCGGATCACGAAATCCGCACCCTGTTAGGCGATCTGGCCGATTACGTCGTATCGCGCCTTAACTGAGCGTCGTTGCGCGGCACCACCAGCCGGGTTTGGCCGCGCCGATCTCATAGGCGGCAAAATGGGCTGCTTTGAGCGTTGGATAAAGTGCGAAACAGGTTGAGCCTGAACCCGACATACGAACCATCAACGCGTCTCGGGTGTCTTCCAACGCCGCTATGACCTCCGCAATGCCCGGCGCTACAGATATTGCAGGTGCCTCTAAATCATTCCGCTGAACCTGCAACCACGTGGCGCAGTCTTCCAGTGTTTTGAATGCAGGGATCTCAGCAGGCATCGGTGCGTTGTCTCTGCTGTGCAAAGCGGAAAACACCGGGCCGGTGGAAACTTCAATACCCGGATTGACCAAAAGCGCCGGGAGGGGCGGCAACGCCATCGGCTCAATCTGTTCACCAATCCCGCGCATACGCGCTGCCGCGGCGTGTACGCATACCGGGACATCCGCGCCGAGCGACAGCGACACGCTATCGGGCCACTCTCCCCCCTTCGTCACGGTGCGCAAAACCGCCGCAGCATCCGAGGAGCCGCCCCCGACACCGCCACCGTGCGGCAGTTGTTTGTTCAGATGAATGCGACCGCTCCAGCCTGCGGCCTCGGCGGCCTGCCAGACCAGATTACGATCATCGGTCGGTACGCCATCCGAAAACTCACCCGTGACCGACAGAGACAGCTCGGGGCCGGAACTGAGGCTCAACTGATCCCCAACATCGGCAAAGGCAACCAACGAATCAAGCAGATGATAGCCATCCGCGCGTTGGCCGGTCACATGCAGGGTCAGGTTGATCTTGGCGGGGGCAAATGCCTCAGCCTTCATTGGCGACCTTCAGGGGTTCGGCGCCTTCCTCGGCCAGAACCGCATCCAATCCGACTTCAATCTTGCGGCGAATGCGTTCAGGATCGGCTTCGCCGTCGGTATCTTCAGGATCAATGAAAGACAGGGCTCGTTTCCACTGGAACTCGGCTTCACGCCCGCGACCTACGGCCCAGTAAACATCGCCCAGATGATCATTTACCACCGGATCGACCGGCATCAGTTCAACGGCGCGCTCCATGTGGTCGACTGCTTCGTCGTACCGGCCCAGGCGGAACAACACCCAGCCCAAGCTGTCAACGATATAGCCGCTGTCAGGGCGCGCTGCGACGGCGCGTTCGATCATATTCAACGCTTCGTCCAATTTCTCGCGCCGCTCGACCAGCGAATACCCGAGATAGTTCAGCACCTGTGGTTGGTCCGGGTTCAACTCAAGCGCGCGGCGGAAATCGGCCTCGGCCTCGTCCCAGTTCTTCAGACGTTCATGCGATATCCCCCGGGCATAATGCAGGAACCAGTTTCCACCTGCACCCTCTTCCGTCAGGCCAATCGCCTTGTCGTAAGAGGTGACCGCTGCCGCGTAATCCTCTTGCTGGCGCCGCAGGTCGGCCAAAGCTACATGCACACCGGGCAAATCAGGGCTTTGAGCGGCAAGGTTTTGCAGGACCTCGGCGGCAGCTTCTTTTCTGTCAGAGCGACTTAGGACCTCGGCGCGCCCCAGCTCGGCGGCATGATAATCGCTGCTGTCCGGAGGCACCTGCCGATAGACATCAACCGCCAGATCATATTGTTCCAGCCCATCCAACAACTCAGCGCTTAGCAAAAGCGCATCAATATGGTCAGGCCGCAGAAAGGCCGCGACGCGGGCATATAGCAGAACATAATCCTGCGCGGCCTCGGCACTCAGCGCAGCGCCAACGGTGAAGAAAACCTCGGCCATGCCATCCTGTGCAGAACGGACATGGGTAAAGGGCAGCGTTTCGCCATCAGACAGCCGGGTGACGTAACCTTCGATGGTCGGATCACTGCCGGCGGCAAAGACGTTATCCAGAAATTCCAGCGCATCGTCGTTGCGATCCAGCTGCGACAGCACTTCGGCACGCGCCAGCGCAGCCCGGCGTGAAAAACGGGCGACCAGGCCATCATCTGCGGCAAGGATCGCCTCGGCCCCCTCAAAGTCTCCGACTGACGCCAACGCCATGGCCTTGTGATAAAGTGCAAATTCTTTCAGACCTTCCTGCGTGGTAACAACGTCAAATTGTTCCATCGCTTTGGTCATGGCGCCTTGCCCCATATGAGCCCAAGCAATCATCAGGCCATCAACCAGCGGTCCAACCCCTTGCGTTTCAGGATCGCGAGCCAGAAATTCATCCAGCTTGCCATCTGCCACCAGATTGGCGGCGATCACCATCCGAGCGGCCTGGCTGGGCAGTTCATTTTCCTCGATAACTTCGGCGACGGTCAGGGCCCGCTCAATCTCACCCAAGGCGAGCCGGGCGACGACCACGTTTTCCAGCAGTTTCGGATTTTGGGGATCAGCGCGAAGCGCCTGCGCATAGTAACGCTCGGCAGCGGGATAGTCGCTCTCATAAATCGCCTGACGCCCGGCCAGATACGACCCCGATCCGGTATCCGATACCGCAGGAAACGCGATTGAAGAACTGAGGATCACGGCCAGAGCCGCGCGTCGAACCAGGGAAACCACTGATAATCTGCCTTGCTGTCGTTGACTGACCGACAAGCTAGGGCTTTGCTGGGCGAGAGGCAATGGCAGAGCCTTCACGACCCTGCCAACGCCCGTGTTCTTGCCTACATATTGGGGTAGTTCGGCCCGTCGCCGCCCTGCGGTGTAGTCCAGGTGATGTTCTGGCTGGGATCCTTGATGTCACAGGTCTTGCAGTGAACACAGTTCTGGAAGTTGATCACGAATCGCGGCCCGTCTTCATCCTCGACCATCTCATAGACGCCTGCGGGGCAGTAACGCTGTGCCGGCTCGTCGAATTTGGGCAGGTTGACCTTAACCGGGATGTCCGGGTCGGCCAGTTTCAGATGGCAAGGCTGGCTTTCCTCGTGATTGGTGGCCGCAAACGATACGTTCGTCAGGCGGTCAAAGGACAGTGTGCCATCGGGTTTCGGGTAGTCGATGGGTTGATGCTTGCTGGCATCTTCGGTCGATTCCGCGTCGTTCTTGCCGTGGCCCAGCGTGCCCAACAGCGAGAAGCCCAGCGTATTGGTCCACATGTCCATACCGCCCAGTACCAGGCTGGCGGTCAGGCCGTATTTCGACCAAAGAGGTTTGACGTTGCGCACCTTCTTCAGATCCGAGCCGATTGCACCATCGCGAACGTTGGCCTCATAAGCGGTCAGCTCATCACCCGAACGCTCGGCCTTGATGGCATCATAGGCGGCCTCGGCCGCGGCCTTGCCTGACAGCATCGCGTTGTGGTTGCCCTTGATGCGCGGCACGTTGACCATGCCCGCCGAGCAACCCAACAGCGCAACACCCGGTGCGACCAGTTTCGGCATCGACTGGTAGCCACCCTCGGTGATCGCGCGGGCACCATAAGCCACACGCTTGCCGCCCTTAAGCAGGTCAGCCACCATCGGGTGATGCTTGAAGCGCTGGAATTCCATGTAGGGGTACAGGTGCGGGTTCTTGTAGTTAAGGTGGACCACAAAACCGACATAGACCTGATTGTTTTCAAGGTGATAGATGAACGACCCGCCACCCGCGTTGCTGCCCAGCGGCCAACCCATGGTGTGCGTGACCGAGCCTTCTTTGTGCTTGGCCGGGTCGATCTCCCAGATCTCTTTCATGCCGACGCCGTATTTCTGCGGCTCTTTACCGGCAGACAGGTCGTATTTGGCGATGACTTCCTTGGACAGTGAGCCGCGCACGCCTTCCGACAGGAAGACATATTTGCCATGCAGTTCCATGCCCGGCTCGGTGTTGGGGCCGTAGGATCCGTCTGGCTCCAGACCAAATACACCGGCTACAACGCCTTTGACTTCACCGTTCTCACCGTAGACCAGCTCGGAACAGGCCATGCCGGGGAAGATTTCGACGCCTAGTTCTTCGGCCTGCTCTGCCATCCAGCGGCAGACATTGCCCATCGAAACGATGTAGTTGCCGTGGTTGTTCATCAGCGGCGGCATCGGGAAATTGGGGATGCGGATCTTGCCAGCCTCGCCCAGCATGTAGAAATTGTCTTCATGCACAGGCACGTTCAGCGGGGCACCCTTTTCCTTCCAATCGGGGATCAGAGCATCCAGACCACAAGGGTCCAGCACCGCACCCGACAGGATATGCGCACCCACTTCCGAACCCTTCTCTAGAACCACGACGTTCAGGTCGGCATCCAGCTGTTTCAGACGGATGGCCGCAGACAGGCCCGCAGGGCCAGCACCCACGATCACCACGTCATATTCCATCGCTTCGCGTTCAATCTCGGCCATCGCGGGCTCCTTAGCTAACTTTCCGAATTGGCGCTTTCTTCATGCGGTCGGCGCAATATTGTTTCACGGCTGATTACATGGTCATAAAGACTTTGGTCAATCGAAACACGGCGTAACAACGCCGCTATTCGACACTTCAGGCTTCGGGTGCGTCCCCCATAAGGTATCTGGGACCGCTACCATGGGATTTGGCCCTGTCATCGGGGTTGTAAAGCTTGCATTTCGGCAGGCTGAGGCAGCCGCAACCAATACATCCATCCAGATTGTCGCGCAGTCGCATCAGCGTATCGATTCGCTGATCCAGATGCGTGCGCAGCCGTTCGCTGATACTCTTCCAGTCCTGAGGCGTCGGTGTGCGGTTTCCTGGCAAGCCCGACAATACCTCGCGGATCTCGGGCAAAGTTAGACCGAATTGCTGCGCGATCATCACAAAGCTTAGCCGTCGGATATCGGCGCGCTGATAACGCCGCTGCCCACCCGCGTTACGCCATGGAGATATCAAACCTTGCGCCTCGTAGTATCGGATCGCCGACACTGCCAACCCAGTGCGCCGGGCCAATGCTCCAATCGCCAGACCTTCCGAAACAACCATTACATCCTCCCAAAGAAATCTCTTGACCTAAAGTTAGGTTTAGAAATTACAGTGAGTCGGGACAAGCCTCAAATTGGAAGGAGAATCCCATGATGGCGACGCTGGAACATACTAATTTCACGGTCCGCGACCCAAAGGCATCTGCGGCGTGGATGCAGAAAGTCTTTGACTGGAAAACACGCTGGGAAGGCCCTGCTATTGCCGGTGGCTATACGGTGCATGTGGGCAGCCCTCATACCTATCTGGCACTCTACGCCCCCGGCGATCCCAAGCCATCAGGCGAATGCAGCTATGATTACGTGGGCGGCTTGAACCATGTAGGTGTGCTGGTCGAGGATATCGACGCCACCGAGGAAAAGGTCCGCAAAGCGGGATTTGAACCGCACAACCACGCAGACTATGAGCCAGGCAAGCGGTTCTATTTCGAAGATGACAATGGCATCGAATTCGAAGTGGTTCAGTATGATTGAGATGCTGTGGCTTGGGCACGAAGCCAGCCGTTGGCGAAGTGGAGAATTGTTGGGACAGCGCCACAGGCGCACCCGCCCCCCGGAACGGCGGCGCTAAGTTGCGAGTTTACTAACAACGCACACCGCCCCTCTTGCAATTCACGCCTCATTTGGGTCAGGTAAATGCCAACCCATCCTTCGCCCCGACGCTATTGTGCGGCGGGGCGTAACAATTTCTGCGTGGACGACAAGACAATGGAAAAGATCCCCATGACGCCTTCGGGCAATGCCGCGCTCGAGGCAGAGCTGAAGAATCTGAAATCCGTCGAGCGCCCGGCGATCATCGAGGCGATTGCCTCAGCCCGCGAACTGGGCGACCTGAAAGAAAACGCCGAATACCACTCGGCGCGCGAAAAGCAGGGCTTTATCGAAGGCCGCATCAAAGAGCTTGAAGGCATCCTGTCGCTGGCAGATGTCATTGATCCGGCCAAACTGTCAGGGGCCATCAAGTTCGGCGCGAAGGTCACGTTGGTGGATGAAGATACCGACGAAGAAAAGACCTGGCAGATCGTGGGTGAGTATGAGGCCAATATCGAAGCGGGCCTTCTGAACATCAAATCCCCCATCGCCCGCGCCCTGATTGGCAAAGAAGAAGGCGACAGTGTCGAGGTCCGCACCCCCGGAGGCGTGCGCTCTTATGAAGTTCTGAGTATCGAATACGCCTGACCGGAGCGTTTGTCATGTCAGGGTCTGAACCCGAGCAAGAACCCGAGAAACCCACCTCGCTGGGTATCTACGACCGTCCGGCGCACCGTTCGGTCACCGAGATCGAGATTGCAGCAGTTGTTCTCAGCCTGATCTGGCTGGTGGTGTCGGTCGTGTTTCTGGTACTGCCCGGCGGGCAACAAGGAGGGTTCATCGTCACCTTCCTGGCGGTGTTCATGCCGGTCGCAATGATCTGGGTCGCAGCCCTCGCGATGCGCGCCAGCCGCGTGATGCGCGAAGAAAGCGCCCGCCTGCAGACAGCCATCGATGCGATCCGCAACAGCTATGTCGTACAGCAACAACGCGCGGCCAGCACGTATGAGCCGACGGTCGGCAAGAAACTGGATGAAATCGCCGAAAGCGCAAAAAAGACCGAGAGCGCGCTGGCGACATTCTCGACCAATCGCGGTGAACCCGGGCGCACCCAAAGGCCCGCGCCGGACATGGCCAATCAGACTTCGTTGGAACTTGGCACCTCAGCGGAAGAAATGGCGCCCCCGTTGCCCACCGACATCTTTATCCGCGCCCTGAACTTCCCCGAGACGCAAAGCGATGCCGAGGGATTTAACGCGCTGCGGTTTGCATTGAAAGATCGCAAGACCTCGAAACTTGTGCAGGCCTCACAAGATGTTCTGACCCTTCTCAGCCAGGAAGGCATCTATATGGATGACCTGCGCCCCGATATGGCGCGACCCGAAGTCTGGCGGCAATTTGCCCAAGGCGCGCGCGGGCGGTCGGTGGCTGCCTTGGGTGGCATTCGGGACCGTTCGTCACTGGCGCTGACTGCGGCGCGGATGAAACAGGATCCGATCTTTCGCGATGCCGCACACCATTTCCTGCGCCGCTTTGACCATATGATCGTCGAGTTCGAACCTAATGCCAGCGATGCCGAGCTTACAGCCCTGAGCGAAACCCGCACAGCGCGTGCCTTCATGCTGGTGGGGCGTGTCGCAGGGACGTTCGATTAAAGCCCAAAATTCCCGTAGGGTATGAACCTCACCAGATCGCCGGGCTTGATATCGCGGGCACCGTCCTCGATTTCGACCAAGCCTTCGGCCCAGCTCAGCCCGCTGATCCGGCCAGATCCTTCCGAATGGAACACCTCGGCCCGTCCTTCACGGATTCGTGCCCGCAGATATTCGCGACGCCCCGGTTTCTTGCGCTTTTCGAAAGCGGCGGGCACGTCGAAGCCTTGCGGCTCTTGCCAGCCTGCACCGGCCAGCAGGTTTAGTGCCGGGCAGGCAAAGATCAACGTGCAAACCAGTGCTGCCACCGGATTGCCCGGCAAGCCAAACACCGGCGTCTGACCCCACATGCCCAGCGCCAATGGTCGCCCGGGTTTTAATGCGATGCGCCATTCCTGCATCGCCCCGGCCTCTCGCAACAATGCCGAGACGTGATCTTCATCGCCGGCGGAGGCGCCGCCACTGGTCAGGATTACATCCACTTGCTGAACCGCGCGATCCAAATGCTGTTTCAGCGCCGCGCGATCATCCTCGGCGCGCCCAAGATCAACCGCTTTGAATCCAATCCGCTCGGCCAGCGACAGCAGCATCGGACGATTGGCATCATAAATCTGCCCCAGTCCGGCGCTGTCACCCGGCTCGACCAACTCATCCCCGGTCGATAGCACTCCGACGCGCAAAACCTTGCGGACGGAAACCTCAGCCAGACCAACCGCCGACAAAAGCGCCAGATCCGTTGGTGTTAAACGCCGCCCAACTGGCAAGGTCAGCGCGCCTTCAACCACGTCTTCGCCTGCCTTTCGCGTGTTCGCGCCCTGTTTCAACGGACCTCGGAATGCAATGTGCCCATGATCAAAGGTCACATCCTCTTCCAATATGACCGTATTAACACCCTTTGGCAGTGCAGCTCCGGTAAGAATGCGTATCGCATGGCCCTCTGGGATCTCACCGTCAAAGGGTACACCCGCAGCCGCCCGGCCCTCTACCAAAGGCATGACACAGGGTCCGTCCGGCACCGGACCGGCAAATCCGTACCCATCGACAGCGGTGTTGGGCTGAGGCGGGTTTGATCGTTTGGCCGACACGTCCACCGCCAGAACTCGGCCCGCCGCCCGCATCACGGGCACGTTTTCAACCCCAGCTACCACCGACAATCTGTCTCGCAAAAGCGCCAGAGCCTCATCAACGGGTGTCCAGTTCACCCCTGCAGGCAAGGCGAAACAATCATTGCGCAAGGGCGGAGGTGAGATATCCGGCGTGCTCATAATCCGACCTCTTCCAGGATGAAATCTGCAATGGCCGCCGTATCATCCAGATCAAACACCGGGCAATCCAATTCCAAAGGCGTATCACTTGCAACCGCGCGAACCGTCTCATCCTCCGTGGCGATCAGCGGATTTCCGGGTTCAGAGCGAAACGCTTCGATCTTGGGATGACGCTCGCGCTTGAAGCCTTCGATCAACACCAGATCGACCGGAGACAAACGCGACAGCAAGGTGTCCAGCTTCGGCTCGGGCGCACCGCGCAACTCCTGCATCAGTGCGATCCGCTGGCCGGATGCCAACAGCACTTCGGACGCACCCGCCGCGCGATGCCGCTGGCTGTCGGTACCCGGCTGGTCGACGTCGACGGAATGATGCGCATGTTTAACGGTGGAAACGGTATACCCACGTCCGGTGATTTCAGCCACCAGCCGTTCCACTAGGCCGGTTTTGCCCGCGTTTTTCCAACCGGTGACGCCGTAGACCCTCATACCTGCTCCAACAAGGTTTCAGCGCGGGCCAGATCATCGGGAGTGTTGACGTTGAAGAACGGATCAAACGGCAGGGCCGAAAACAGCGCCTCTCGCCCATCATGCTGGTCAGTCCACAGGACAACCTTGCGCAATCCAGCGTTCAACGCCTCCCTCAGATCATCGCGCAATGCCACCGGCCAGAGCCCAAAGGTCGGGTGCCGATTGACCCGCTTGCCGCCGCCGGATTTCAAAGCCTCGTCACCCGTGCGCGGGGTGGTTGCCAGAACAAGGGGGTATTTCTGACCTTCGGATGCGTGCACCAGTTGCGCCACAAGATCATGCGGAAAGAACGGAGTATCCGCCGCAACCGTCACGATAGATTGAGCGCCCTGTTCAGCGGCCCAATCAAGCCCGGCCAAAACGCCGGCCAGCGGTCCTGCAAAGCCCTCGATCGAGTCCGAAACAACCGGCAAGTTCAAGCGGGCAAACCGTTCGGCATCGCCGTTGGCGTTCAAAGCCAGCCCGCCGACCTGAGGGCGCAGCCTGTCTATCACCCGATCCAGCAGGCTCTGCCCGCCGATCTGCAACAGCCCTTTATCACCGCCCCCCATCCGCGTAGCGAGGCCACCTGCCAGAATAACCCCCAGCGGTTTTTGCGACTGTTCAGCCATCGGCACTTTTCCTGCGATGTTTTTTGTCCTCAATCGCCACGCTCGACGGATCAACATCGCGCACCAATCGGTCTTCGCCCGACAAACACACGAACCGCTGCCCGCGCATCCGGCCGATCAGAGTCAAACCGACCTCGCGCGCGATCTCGACACCCCAGGCGGTGAATCCCGATCGCGAAGCAAGAACAGGGATGCCCATCATCGCCGTTTTGATCACCATTTCCGAGGTCAAACGACCGGTCGTATAGAGGATCTTGTCAGACGCAGTCGCACCCTCGGAGAGCATCCAGCCTGCGATCTTGTCGACCGCGTTATGGCGGCCCACGTCTTCCATATAGACCAACGGGTGGCTTTCATGACAAAGCACCGTGCCATGGATGGCACCCGCCTCAAGGTACAGAGACGGGGTGCGGTTGATCTTGGATGCCAACTCATACAGCCACGAGGTGCGCACCGAGACCTGTGGCAGGCGCACGTCCTCTAGCCCCTCCATCATGTCTCCGAACACAGTGCCTACTGCGCAACCGCTGGTGCGGGTCTTCTTCTTCAGCTTGTCCTCGTATGAGGTCTCACGCGCTGTACGCACGACCACGGTTTCCAGATCGTCGTCATAGTCGACCCGAGTAATTTCATCATCTGCAAGCAGCATCCCCTGATTACGCAGAAACCCGAGCGCAAGGTATTCAGGATAGTCGCCGATGGTCATTGCCGTCACGATTTCCTGTGAGTTGAGGAAAATGGTCAGCGGGCGTTCCTCGACCACTGAGATCTGACTTATCTCACCATTCTGGTCCACACCCTCGACACCGCGCGTCAGGCGGGCAGCCCCCGGATCGGGCGCAATGAGGTAGTCTGACAGGTCGATCTCCGTGGCCAATTGCAACCCCTTCCCAAGACGGCTACTGCTGCTCGCGTCACCATAGGATTTAGCCATGGCCTCTGCCACATCCAAGTCATACTTCTGGAAAGGTTTTCGCGACGGGACGCCGTTTATCTTCGTCGCCATGCCCTTTGGCCTTCTGTTTGGTGTTTTTGCCACAGAAGCAGGGCTGGATATCATCCAGACGATGGCCTTTTCCGCCACGGTGTTTGCCGGCGCTGCTCAGTTCACCGCATTGCAATTGCTGCAGGACAATACACCAACGGTTATCGTTCTGATCTCGGCCCTGGCTGTGAACCTGCGGGTGGCCATGTATTCGGCTTCACTGACCCCTTATCTGGGGGCGGCTCCGCTGTGGCAACGGGCCCTTGGAGCCTATCTTATTGTTGATCAGTCTTACGCCTGTTCGATTGTCCGATTCGAGAAAGAACCGGATATGTCCGTGCCTCAGCGCATGGCGTATTTTGTCGGCTCGGTCACGCCGATCACGCCGCTTTGGATACTCGCCACTTATCTGGGTGCTGTTCTGGGGGCGCAGATTCCGGAAAGCTGGGCTCTGGATTTTGCGCTGCCGATCACGTTCTTGTCCATGATCGGACCGATGATGCGCACCATGGCGCATGTTGTAGCCGCGCTGGTGGCGATTGTTGTCGCCCTGCTGTGCGTGGCAGTGCCGTTCAATCTTGGACTGTTGATCGCAGGGATAGCCGGGATGATGGCAGGTGCACGGGCTGAATTGATGTTAGAGCGGAAAAAGTCATGACGCAGATCGACCCGACAACCATGTGGATCATCATCGTAGGTCTGGCGATAGGCAGCTACCTTCTGCGCTTTACCTTTATCGGGCTGGTTGGCGACCGCCCGATGCCGCCCTGGCTTCTGCGGCACCTGAGGTACACAGCAGTGGCGATTCTGCCTGCCCTGATCGCACCTTTGGTAGTCTGGCCCACGGCCACCGAAGGACAACCGGATATGCCGCGCATGGCGGCTGCGGCAGTTGCGTTGACGGTGGGAATTGTAACGAAGAACGTCATAGCGGCCATCTTTTCAGGGGCCGCCACGCTTTACGGTCTGCTGTACCTAGTTGGTTGAGATCGCTTCAAGCTGATTGAGGCGCGCATTGTTTTCCGCCAGCCCCTGCTGAAGATCAGCCGAGTCATTCTCACGATAGTCCGTGGTGACAACGCCTGGAATCTGACCAAACTGATCGGATAGCTTCACCGGGTAGAATGTTGTTTTGAATTGCTCGAACCCCGGGACCTGTTGCAGCAATTGCGAGGTTGAATTTGCACAAAAAGCCTGCGAAACCGGGCCCATCTGCTTGGCCAGTTGCAGCGCGATCTCGGCCTGCTGTGGCGTCACTTCGATCGTCTGAATACGGGCATAATGCGTCTCGCGCGCATGACTGCTACGATAGGCGCGTTCGACATTTGGCGTGATGCCATAAAGGACATCATTCTTGATCGGCACCACATCCGCCCGGAACGATCCGGCAGGATCAAATATGACCCGCTCGCTGCCGCTGATCATCAGCGACGTGTGTGCCCCCGATCCGGTGCGCGTGCTGATCATCGTATAGAGCGTCAGTGTCGATGGCCCCGGATCACGATAGGACCGGGCCACGATTTCCGAGGGATCAGCCTGCGGGCGCTGCGATCCCGCGCAACCCGCAATTGTCACTGCCAGCAGGCAGGCAATCAGAATCCTGAACAAGAGATGCGCCTCGTGTACCGTTTAGGCCGCAAAGACCGCCAGGAACAGGCAAAGGAGTACAATTGCCACCACGCACCACGTGGTGAATTTGATGAAACCGTCAAAGGTTTTTGTTTGAACGGTGATGTCCATCTCGCCGTGCTTGTGATCAGCCATGTTTATTAGAATCCCAATTCGCGTGTTTGAAATGTTGGATAATGCAAAATTCAGGGCCTGTCACGACGTCATTCGCGCGCAGTTGGGCCAAAGATGGTGCAGCCCGGATAACCGAACCCCCAGCGCCACGGCAGCCCGCTACAGGGACCGCCCCCAAAACGTACCGCCATGTACATCGCTTCAGACGTGATCGAATGGACCGAGCGGATTTGATCCGGCGTCATATCATAGCGTTCGGCATATTCATCAGCATGGCTTTCGCCGTGGGTTTTGACACAGGCGCGCAAGGTGTCATCGGCAGCGAGGCGGGCGTTATAACTGGCCCCAGCCTGCGACGCGCCACCTGCGTTGTGATAGGCGCGATCGTGAGTAACGCAGCAGTACTCCCATGGCGGGTGTTCTTCATAAAGCAGGCTGAACTTTGGAAAGGTCTCGGCCACCAAGCGCCAGCTCGACGACAACCCGCCCGAACAGCCATCCGTTTCAAAGGGGGTCAGTTCAGCACCTTCCATCGTGTCGGCCAATGCCCGATGAGCGGGCATTTCCACGCTACGCATCAGGTCCTGCGCGGCTGCAGGCAGCGCGCAACAGGCCAGAAGGGCGACCAGTTTATGGTTCCGCATCACGCATCTCGGCAGTATCAATGGACAACCCGAATGTCGTCGCCAACCATAGCATCAGACGCTCGCCCGGTCCCATCTCGGCACGAACACGAAGTACTTCGCGAGCCATGGCAGGACGATCGGTGATCAGCCCGTCGACCCCCATCGATGCCATGGCCGACATCTGTAGCGGGTCATTCACCGTCCATACATAGATGTCCTTGCCCGCCTCATGGACCGAGCGGATCAGACCCGGAGACACCGTCGCCGCATTTACGGCCACAAAATCGCCCTCAAGCCCCGACAGATTGCCGATGGCGGTCGCGGCCAGAACGCCTGCCCGCCAATTGGGGCGCAGCGCTTTCATCTTCTGTACTGCCGGGTATTTCAGCGACATGGTGGCGATGTCGTCCTGCATCCCCATCTCTTCGACAATTGTGGCGACTCGGTTTTCCAGGTCGACGTCATGGCCATAGTATTTCAGCTCGATGATGACCTTGGATTTGCCCTTCGCAGCTTCCAGAACATCGCGCAGCGTGGGCGTCCGTTCCGAGGCATATTCGGGGCCGAACCAACTGCCGATATCGATCTCGGCCACATCCTCCATGGTCGCGTCCCAGACCTTGAGCGGCACACCAGCCAGTTTCATGAAATCGCTGTCATGCGCGATGATGACCACACCATCCGCGGTCTCCTGAACGTCGATCTCAACCCAATCGGCGCCATCTTCGATAGCCTTCAACACTGCCGCCATGGTATTTTCCGGCCTTATCGCCGCCGCACCTCTATGACCAATGACATCCGCATGATCGGGGGCCTGAATGCGGACCAGCAACTCCTGCCCGGACCAGAGCCCGATCAGCAGGGCGATTGCCGCGCCACCGACCACAGCGTAAAGCGGCGCGCGCAGGTTGCCTGGTTCGGGATGAGGGACCTCTCGGCCTTGTGTGTCGAAGAACCCATCCAGCAGAACCGCCAATGCTCCCAGAGCGACGGCTGCAAGCACAAGCCCAGCCAGCGACCAGAGGCCCGCTACGATCATACTGAAGATCAGCGCAAAGCGCAGGTTCGTGCTTTCCTGCAACGGTACCAGATCGAACAACAGTCCGGCCACAAAGGCAATCAGCGCGGCGATCACGAGACGCATCGCAAGCCAAAGGCCAAGCTCGATCTTGAGGCGACCGCGTTTGCCTTCCATTCGATCCGTGCTGGCGGAGAAGGCCTCGGCGGGTTTGCAGCCCTCAAATAATACAAGATGCAGCGACAGCGCCCAGGCCGAGAGCCTGCGGATCAGAACCCAAGCCAGACACAGCACCACAAATCCGATCAGCACTACCGCCACCCAGAATGAAGGCGGGTGGAAGGTGAGGTAATAGTTGATGTCGTATTCAGTCAGCATCCACCAGGCGATCAGGCCAGCCACGGCGACAAAAGGCAGCGCAAGTACCAGCACACGCAAAATGAACCGTGCGGCAAAGCCGAAAAGCGCAGGTAAACGCGTCAGGATCAACCGGATGGAAGCACTGCCCGCGCGCCAAGGGTCACGCTCACCCATCCGCAATGATCCGGCCATGACCGAGAAGACAAAGACCTCGGCCAGTAAGAACAGGCTGAGAACTACAACCGCCGCGATGAAGCCCGCTGGTGACAGCAGGAACATCGCAATGTCCTGATCCGTCAGCGCCGATTGATCAGACAATGAGACAGCAAGATTGACGGCGATGGCAACGCCCGGAGCGATCAGTGCAACCAGCAGCAACCGGACGGCGAAATAAACAGGCACAAACACGCGCCGCCGCGCCCATGCGCCCCGGTAGGCAGTTGTAACGGCTGAGAAATTGGTCACGCGGTTGCCTCCTGAATGGTCTATCCATTCAAGGCTGCGTAAGTGTGAATTGCAAGAGTGGGCGTCAGCTTTCTTCCAGATCAGCCGCCAGCCGGAAACCAATGCGGTTGGCTGGTTTATCCTCGATCGATTTCGGCAAGGCACGCAGCATCACATTCAACTGGCTGACATGCTGGACGAGCTGCGTTTTGGCGCCGCCTCCGTCCGAGCCATAGAAGGTAATCACATCCGGATCGAAATAGCCCATGCCCTCGATCCGCATTACACCGGCATCACCACCGGTAAATCCCATGGCAACCTCGTGATCGCCATCCAGAGTCTTCTCGAAATTCTGAATATACATGATCAGCCGCTCATAGGCCCATTGAGCAGGGCTTTTGCTTTCGACCGGCTTTTGCAATGGCTTGGGCAAATCCTTGTTCCCCGATGCCGCTTCAGGGTTGGCGTGCACCTCATAGCACCGCGGCAACGCCGCAGATTCCGCTGCCTCGGCTGAGGTTTCGATCTTGTCCATTGCTCTACCCTTTGCGCTGATATTCCCAAGCTCCGTCCGCGCGCCGCGTCCGGGCGACAGCTCCAATGTGGTAGAGATGGTTCATATGTGCAACCGCCTCGACCAGCGCGAGGCCGTATTCCCCGCCCCTGATCTGGCGCTTGAACAGCGGGGCAAAGCACTCGGCGGCAGTTTTGGGTTGATCGAGATCGTTCAGCAGACGCTCCAGCGCGCCGTGGTGGTTATCGATCAACTGCCGCATGCGGATCGGCAACCCGGTGAACGGCAGTTTGTGCCCGCCCAAAACCAAATGATCGGGCCGGGCCAGCGGTTGCAGGCGTTCACACGCCTCCAACCAGTCGGCCACCGGATCGGCCATCGGCTCGGTGGCATAGACGCCCAAGTTGGAACTGATCGAACTGAGGATCTGATCGCCGGTCAGCACCAGATTGTCCTCGCGGCTCCAGAAGGTGCAATGCTCAGGCGCATGGCCGTTGCCCATGTGAACATCCCAGTCGCGGCCACCCATGCGGATCACGTCGCCCTGTTTGACACGGGTAAATCCCAGCGGCATAGGGTACACGGCGTCTGCAAAGTTGAACGGACGCTCGGCCATCCGACCGGCCAGCACGTCCGGATCCATCCCCGCGCTGCGGTAATAATCCAACGTTTCCTTCGGCCAATTCTCTTGCACATCCAGCGTCAGCATACGCGCGAACAACCATGCGGTACGACTGGTGACCAGTTCTGCACCATGCTCGGACTGGAACCAGCCCGCATTGCCGACATGGTCAGGATGGTGATGAGTCACGACAACGCGACGGACGGGTTTGCCAGCCAATGGCCCTTCCATCAGGGCCTGCCAGATTCCCCGTGTTTTCTTTGAAGAAAGCCCTGTGTCGACGATGGTCCAGCCGTCGCCATCATCCAATGCATAGACATTCACATGATCCAGCGCCATCGGCAAAGGCAGCCTGATCCACAGAACTCCTTCTGCAACTTCGACCCATTCGCCAGGAGCGGGTGGTTCCTCCCACGGATATCGCATCACTTGCGGAGCCTCGCCATCCATCAAACCGCCAGTTCCTCTGGGTTGAGGGCATAGAGGTCATCCGCCCCGTTCTGCGCCTGCGCAAGCAAGCCCGTATGTTCAGGCAGCAGCACATTGATATAATAGCGTGCCAACTTGGCGCGCGGTCCATCGGGATCGGCCAGAGCCGCTGACAAATGGTAATGCCCGCCCAGAACCCGCGCGAACGCTTTTAGATACGAAGCCGCGCCAGCAAACCGGTTGTTCATATCCGATTGAGCAACGAGCCACTCCGTCGCTTCCCGCAGCGACTCGGAAGCTTCCCAAACAGGACCAGCAAGTTCAGGCATCGTGGCGCGCGCCTTCTCGGCTTGATCCTCGATCTCATCCAGAAGGTTCGAGGCCGCCTCACCCCCATCCATCATCTTGCGCGCTACGAGGTCCATGGCCTGAATACCATTGGTGCCCTCGTAGATCGCGGTCACACGGACATCGCGATAATATTGTGCAGCACCAGTTTCTTCGATGAAGCCCATGCCACCATGCACTTGAACGCCGGTCTCGGAAACGCGCATGCCGGTCTCGGTGCCAAAAGCCTTGCAGATCGGCGTCAGCAGCGCCGCACGTGCCGCCCAATCGGCCTCACCCGTGGCCTGCGCCATGTCGATTGCAGCTGCATTGGCCAGCATGATCGCCCGCGCCGCAAACACATCTGCGCGCATCGACATCAGCATCCGCCGCACATCCGCATGGTCGATGATCGCGCCCGAGGGCGTCTTGCCCTGTTTACGCTCCAACGCATAGGCCAGCGCATGCTGGTAGGCCCCTTCGGCGACACCCACACCTTCGCCACCCACGCCCAAACGCGCGTTGTTCATCATGGTGAACATCGCGGCCATCCCGCCATGTTCCTTGCCGACCAGCCAGCCTTTGGCCCCGTCATATTGCATCACGCAGGTTGGCGAGCCGTGCAGGCCCATTTTGTGTTCCAGCGAGACCACCTTGAGGTCATTGGCCACGCCGGGGTTGCCGTTCTCGTCGGGGATGTATTTCGGCACCAGAAACAGCGAAATCCCCTTGGTCCCCGGAACACCGTCTGGCAGGCGGGCCAGAACAAGATGGCAGACATTCTCGGCAAAGTCGTTGTCGCCCCAAGAGATATAGATCTTCTGCCCGGTCACCGAATAGGTGCCGTCGCCATTGTCTTCGGCCTTCGAGGTCAGCGCGCCCACATCCGATCCGGCCTGCGGTTCGGTCAGGTTCATGGTGCCTGACCATTCACCCGCCATCATCTTGGGCAGATAGAGCGCCTTCAACGCATCGCTTGCGTGATGCTCCAGCGCCTCGATCTGACCTTGGGTCATCAGCGGGGCCAGTTGCAGCGACAGGCAAGCAGCACTCATCATCTCATTCACGGCAGTGGTCATGGTCATGGGCAGACCCATACCGCCATATTCGGGATCGCCGCTCATCCCGATCCAGCCGCCTTCGGCAATCGCCCTCCAGCCCTCGGCATAGCCCGGAGAGGTCCGCAGCACGCCGTTCTCCAGCCGCGCGGGCTCCAGATCACCAGGGCGTTGAAGCGGGGCCATGATCTCTTCGCACATCTTCCCGGCTTCGGTCAGAATGGCGCTAACCACATCCTCGCTGGCTTCCGAGAACTTTTCGGTCGCGGCGATCTGGTCAAAGCCGATCACGTTGCGGAACAGGAATTCATAGTCTGAGATCGGGGCGCGATAGGGCATGGTTTCCCTCTGGTTCTGGCAAGTTGTCAGCGTGGGGTTGGAATCCCGGCCCCACGCCGGTATTCATCTGGGCTGGCACGATTACCTACCGTTACCTGAACTGCAAGCAACCAAAACGCGGCGTCACGATCCATGACCCTTCTCGGTACTCAAGACTTACCAGCAAACGCCGACGGGCTCGCCAAGGCCGCTGACCTGTTGCGGCAGGGGCTGCTGGTCGCTTTCCCGACCGAGACCGTCTATGGACTGGGTGGCGATGCACGGAACGGCGAGGCTGTGGCCGCGATCTATGAGGCCAAGGGGCGACCCAGTTTTAACCCACTGATCGCCCATGTCGCCTCAACCGAGACCGCGAAACGCTTCGTCGAATGGACCGATCAGGCTGATTTGTTGGCTGATGCCTTCTGGCCCGGACCGTTAACTCTGGTTCTTCCTCTGCGCCCCGATCACGGGATTTCGTCGCTGGTCACAGCTGGCTTGGATACTCTGGCCGTTCGCGTGCCTGCGCATCCCACAGCGCACGCTTTACTGACCGCTTTTGACGGTCCTGTGGCAGCGCCATCGGCCAACCCCTCTGGTCAGATCAGCCCAACGACGGCGGCCCATGTCCGAGCGGGGCTGGAGGGACGCATAGCCGCAGTTCTGGACGATGGGCCGTGCGGTGTCGGGCTTGAGTCCACTATTGTGGGTCTGGCCGGCACCCCTGCCTTGTTGCGTCCAGGTGGTGTCGCATTGGAACAAATCGAAGAGGTTCTAAAGGCAGAACTGCATCACCACCAACCCGGCGATCTGCATACCGCGCCGGGGCAGTTGCAATCCCACTACGCGCCGGACGCGCCGGTGCGGCTAAACGCCCGGTCACGGCAGGGGGACGAGGTGTTGCTGGGTTTTGGCCCCGTTGATTGTGATCTGAACCTCTCCAGCACCAGCAACTTGCCCGAGGCCGCCGCCAACCTGTTTGCCGCCCTTCACAAACTTAACGATACCGGTCGGCCAATCGCCGTATCACCAATTCCCCATCACGGATTAGGTGCGGCCATCAACGACCGTCTACGCCGCGCAGCAGCCCCTCGCGATTAGGCGCGGCCTGCACTGGCTGATAGGGTCAGCGGATCAACACCAAGCGTAGCCAAAGCCGCCTCCCATTTCTCGTCATCAGGGACATCAAAGACCAGTTTCGACGACGCATCAGTCGTTAACCAACCATTCATCGCGATCTCATCTTCCAACTGACCCGGCCCCCAGCCGGAATAACCTAAAGTCAGCATCGAATTTAGCGGCCCCTTGCCCGAGGCCAGATCCTCGAGCACATCCAGCGTTGCGGTCATGCTGAAATCTTCGGAAATCTGCATTGAATGCAGATTCGCCTCGTAATCTGCGCTATGCAGGACAAAGCCACGCGACATCTCGACCGGGCCGCCAAACTGCACCAGCCGTTCGCCAATTACGGGTATCCGACACGGGATGTTGAGCTGTTCCAGCAAGGTCTTGATCCGCAAGTCCGAAGGCTTATTCACGATCAATCCCATCGCGCCGTCATCACCATGGCTGCAGATATAGACGACCGAATGCTCGAATCGCGGGTCGCCCATTCCGGGCATCGCAATCAACAGTTTTCCCGTAAGGTCCATCAGCAGATATCTCTTGCGCCATAGGATATCCCTAGAATGACCCTGTGAACCGGGGAATGGCAAGGGATCAGCCGGGATTTCCGTGCATTTCACAGAAGTGACCGGAACGTGACTTGGCAATCACGACCGGAATGCGCATGTTCTGCATATGAAAGCGCTTTGCAAATCTGCTGCAGCCGTGCTGGCCGTCAGCCTTTGTTTTGGTGCCCCCGCCACTGCGCAGGGGGTTGATAATCTGGTTCAGCTTGAGGTGTTGGACGGCGGCAAAACCGCCGAAGGTACCTATCAGGGGGCCTTGCGTCTAAAGCTCAAGGACGGGTGGAAGACCTATTGGCGCGCACCCGGCGATGCGGGCATTCCGCCACAGTTTAATTGGAAAGGCTCTCGCAATATTGCAGACATAGCCTTCACATGGCCCGCGCCGCATGTGTTTGATCAGAACGGGCTGCGCTCGGTCGGGTATGAGGATCAACTTGTACTGCCCGTTGAAATCACGCCTAAGAACCCTGCCAAACCCGTGCGTTTGCGCGGCGAGATGGACTTGGGCGTGTGTAAGGATGTCTGCGTGCCGGGTCGGTTGGAATTCGATCACACAATGGATGCCGACGCTGCACGCAATCCGGCCATCGCCGCAGCCCTCGCCCAGCGCCCGTTTTCCGAACGCGAAGCAGGCGTGGCGGATGCGACGTGCCAATTGACTCCCACTGCAGACGGAATGCGGATCGAGGCGCGTATCACCATGCCTTCAGCGGGCGGGTCCGAATTCGCCGTCATTGAACCAGGAAACCCGGCACTCTGGGCATCGCAGCCCGATACACGCCGTCAGGGCAACACCCTGATCGCAAGCTCGGAGATTATCGGTGCCTCCGGCGGGCCATTCGCGCTGGATCGGTCCGAAGTGCGCATCACGGTTCTGGGGGCAAACCACGCTGTCGATATCCAAGGATGCAGCGCAGGCTGACCGGATGAGCCAGACCCCAAAGATCGGTGCCTTGGCTGTCGTGCTGCACGATGGCCAGGTACTTTTGGTGCAACGCAGCAAGCAACCCGATCAGGGGTTGTGGGGCTTTCCAGGCGGCCATGTGGAATGGGGTGAAACGGTTCTGGACGCCGCCACCCGCGAGCTGCGGGAAGAGACCGGTGTGATTGCTGAGCCTTTGGTCTATCTCGACAATCTCGACCTTTTGCTGCGCGATGATAGCGGGCAGACCCGGGCGCACTACCTGCTGGTCGGAGTTGCGTGTCGCTATGTAACCGGCACGCCTGTCGCTGCAGACGACGCGCAGGACGCTCAGTGGTTTCCGGTGGACCAGATCACCAGCGGCGACCTGCCAATGAGCGACCGCGTTCCCGATCTTTTGCGGCGTGCTCTAGAGATCGACTAAGCCTCAACCCGATCCGACAAGCGTGCATAAAGCACGCTGGACAGCACGACACCTACCAGCAGGATCACGGTCGCACCCGCTACGAAAACGCCAAAGCCCATTTGCAGCACACTTGGACCTTCGGCGGCGGGGTAGAGACCCGAGAGCAGCACCAACGGCGCACCTGTCACTACGGGCCAGATCATCGAGGCACCCAGCCAGATCGCCAACGCTGCACCCGTTGCGCGCACGGCATTGCGTACCACCCTGTCCGGCGCGCGCAAGGCCCGTCTCATCGATGTCATCGGGCGTGAGATGTCGTTCAGGATGGCCAGCAACGCAGGCACTAGCAGTAGGATCAGGGCCATGCCAAAGCCCAGCCCATAGACCAGTGTGATCACGGTCGGTTTCAAAAACTGTGCCTGCTGCGAACTTTCGTACATCAAGGGCGTCAGCCCCAGTACCGTGGTCAGCGTGGTCAGCATCACAGGCCGCAAACGATCTGCCGTACCTTCTACGATTGACGGCACCAACCCGCGCTCTTTCCGGTATCCGTCGATTGTGGTCACCAGAACAATCGAGTCGTTGATGATGATCCCGGTCATGCCCAACAGGCCGACGACGGTGAACATGCTTAACGGCACGCCCCACAGGTAATGCCCCCAGATCGCGCCCACGAGGCCAAAGGGAATGATCGCCATGACCACCAAGGGCCTTGTCCAACTGGCAAAGACCCAAGCCAATACCAGATAAATTCCGGTCAGACACAGGATCAGGCCTGTGCGGGCCTCGGACAGGAATTCATCCTCTTGCTCACTCAGGCCAGCCATGCGCCATTCGACCTGCCGTTCGGCGGCGATGTTTGGCAATATCTCTTCGCGCATGGCGCGGGCGATTTCGGCAGCCTGCGCCGGGTCGTCCTCGGAAATATCACCATTCACCGAGATGACCCGCAGACCATTTTCGCGCCGGACGGTCGAAAAACCCGATTTACGCTCGACCGAGACGATATCGGCGAGCGGGACATAAACGCCATCCGGAGTCCGCATCAATGTGCGTTCGAGGAAATCAGCAGTCAGTTCGCCCTCGGGCAGTTCGATCCGAATCTCGGTGCTACGCGGACCATCCGGGAAGGTCGCGGCCTCAATCCCGTTCAGCCGGTTTCGCAACACGCGGCCCAGTGTTTCGATGCGGAAACCCAGCGCCTGACCCTGCGCGGTGAGGTCCAGAATGAACTCTTCCTTGTCATAGGCGAGGTTATCCTCAAGCGCTGAAACTTCCGGGTATTTCGCAAGTTCCGCCTGGAGGTCCTCGGATGCAGATTTCAACGTGTTCACATCCGCACCATAGAACTGCACGTCAATCGCGTCGCCACCGGGCCCTGAACGCCAACCACGGAAGCTAAGCAGCTCAACCTTCGGGTGGCGCGGCACGAAATCCTGCAGCTCGCCCACAAATTCAAAGCTGGAATAGGGGCGCAAGTCGGCATCGATCAGCTCGATCGAGATGCCACCCAGCAAATCGTCATCCTTGCCGTCCGCCGCGCGCAGCCCCCATCCGGCCGAACCGCCAACCTCGGCTAGAACGTATTCGATCGGGTTGCGGCCATGGCGTTCTTCGTAAACCTGACCCAGTTCTTCCGTGGCTTTCTGGACCATGCGCATCATTTCCAGCGTCTCAGCGCGCGTCGCCCCTTCGACCATGATGAAATTGCCAGTGACCGAACCGCGTTCCGGTGCGTTGAAGAACCGCCAATTCACGTCGCCCCGAATGAACAGAGCAATCTGGCTGGCCAGAATCACCACCATCAGTGCAACAACCACATACCGTGCCCAGACCACCCACGCGACCAACGGGCGGAACAGGTGGTCGCGCACCCAGCGGAAGCCCTTGTTCACAACCCGGTTGGGCCAGTCATACCAATGCTCCTTAGCCGAGTGCGCGATGGCATGGGCCATATGGTTCGGCAGGATCAGGAAGCATTCGATCAGTGAGGCAATCAGGACAGCGATAACGGTGAACGGGATGTCTCGGATCAGCTCTCCGAAGCGGCCACCGATGGCGGTGAGACCAAAGAAGGCGATGACCGTGGTCACTGTTGCAGCAAACACCGGCATCGCCATACGGCGGGCAGCGCGTTCTGCAGCTACGATTGGCGCTTCGCCCAAACGGCGGGCACGGAAATCGGCGTGCTCTCCCACGACGATGGCGTCATCAACCACGATGCCCAAGGTAATAATCAAACCGAACAGAGACACCATGTTCAGCGACAACCCGCCCAGATACATCAGCGCAATCGCCGCAGACATTGCCACCGGAATACCGGCAGCCACCCAGAAAGCGATGCGGGCGTTCAGAAACAAGAAGAGTAGACAAACCACCAGCCCAAGCCCGACCAGCCCATTGTCGACCAGAATATCCAGTCGGTCAGTGATCGCTTGTGCGCGGGTGCGGATCAGCTCAACCGTGATACCTTCGGGCAGGCTGGCCTGCATCTTGGCCACGACATCCTCGACATCGCGCTGGATACCTATGGCATCGCCAAGATTGGACCGGTCGACGCGGATCGACATCGCCGGATTGTCGCCGACGAAATAGCTGCGGTTGCGCGTGACCCCCTCGACCCGAATTTCAGCCACATCGCCCACAACCAGCTTTGAGCCATCGGCAAAGTTGCGCAGGGCGATGCCTTCGATCTCTTCCGGGGTGCGTTTCTCAACACCTGTCCGAATACGCGCATTGGCACCTGTGACATCGCCCGCGGGGTTCGCGGTGACTTCTGCCGCAATGGCCTCGGCAATATCCGAAAGCGAGATATCATTGGCGATCAACTGTGCGGTGGGCACTTCGACCACCACACGCGGCGCGGCCAGTCCCCGGATCGTTGTCCGCGTGACACCAACCGCAAACAGGCGGCTTATCAATTCATCGGTGAATTTGGCCAGTTGTTCAGCTTCGATGGGCCCCGTGATGACCACATCCGTGACACGATCCCGCCAAGCGCCGCGCCTGATGGTTGGTTCCTCGGCGTCTTCGGGCAGGTTGGTGACGCTATCGACGGCGGTCCGGACCTCCTCAACCGCGCGAGACATGTCCCAGTTCGGCTCAAACTCCAGCCTGACCTGCGCCGTTCCCTCCCGAGAAGTTGATTCCGTGCTGGCAACGCCCTCAACCGCCAAAAGCGCAGGTTCCAGCAATTGGATGATGCCATTGTCGACATCCTCGGGGCCTGCGCCGTCCCATTGAACGTTCACATCGACGCGTTCGAGAATCACATCAGGAAAGAACTGCGCCCGCATGTTGGGGATCGCGGCGGCCCCCAGCACCAGCATGATCAGCAGCAACAGATTGGCCGCAGTCCGGTGCCGGGTGAAATAGCTGAGGATACCGCCCGCCGCGTTGGGAATGTCGCGGATCATGGCGCTTAGCCCCCAGCCCGGTTGTCATCAAGACGGCGTATTAGGGTGGCGGGCACTTTGGCCTCGCTCAACTGGCCCAATACTTGGGCTTTGTCTTCCTGAGACATCGCATCACTGGCCTCGACCTGAGCCACAAGCTGAGCGCGCTTTTCGTCCGAAAGCTCGACCATGCCCGGATCAGTTTCAGCGTTCGCCTCAATCCGTAGGGGCCGCACACGTACACCCGAACCCAGCAGAGGCGTCCGGCCAATCACAACCTCGCGGCCTTCCAGGCCTTCACCACGCAAAAGCACCTCATCGCCCTGACGACGGATCAATTGCACAGCCAACGGTTCCAGCCGGTCATCGGGGCCGAGAACAAGCACGTTGCCCGTGGCGTCCAGAACCGAGGATGGCAGACGGACCACATTATCGAGCGGCTGTTCTTCAATCGAAACGGTGACAAAATCCCCCGGCTTGAATCCCGGCGCGTCGTCGAGACGCGCATAGATCAGACGCCCGGTTTGCCCTTCACCCGCCGCGCCGCTATCGCGACTGATCCGGCCGGTGGCAGTGAGATCGGTCCCCGTGACCTCAAGCGATACAGTCACCGGGGCTGAGATCAGATCACCCTGCGCGTCCAGCAACCGCACGAATTGCGCGGTGGAAACCCGAAACGCGACCTCAAGCGCATTGGGGTCGACGAGTTCGGCCAGCTTTTCGTTGGCCGCGACCAAGCGGCCTTCAACCAAAGTAACCTCGGTCAGCGTCCCATCAAACCCGGCATGGATCGTCATATCCTCCAGGTCACGCTCGGCCCCTTCCAACGCGATACGAGCCCGCGCAAACAGGGTTGTTGCCTGATCCACACGGGATTCGGCCTGCGCCAAAGCGATCCTGCGCGCGAGAACTGCCTGATGAGCCGATGTTGCGGCCAGTTCCGCTTCTTCGACGCTTGCAGCAGCCCCGACACCTCGCGTCTGCAGGTCCTGCTGACGCTGCAAAGCCCGGTCACGCAGTTCGGCCTGTGCCTCGGCTGATTTCAACTCATCCTGCGCCAACAGCAGCGAGCGTTCGGCGTCCCGCTCTTCAAACTGGGCATCCAGAAGATCGGATTTGGCACGGTCCAGAGCCGATTGCATATCGGCTGGGTCCAGTTCGACCAACAATTCTCCCGCCGTTACGGTGCCGCCATCTTCAAAATCTTCGGCCAGTGATACAACGCGCCCACCCAAGGCCGCGCGCAGCTCTAACCGGCGGCGGCTTTGAATCTGGCCAAACGCTTCCAGATAAGGAGTGACGGTTTCCGGCTCGGCGGTTCGTACGGTAACGGCGAATATGCGTTCCCGCGCCTCAGGTGCCTGATTGTCCCGCGTCAGCACATCCTGAACCGCGCCCGAGATCATCTGTGCGGCAACGATCAGCAGGCCCAGCGTCAGAAACGCCAGGAACACCCCAACAAGGCTTTGCCGCAGAAATCGCATCGGTCACTCACCTTTGGTCGCACATGCTGCCTTCCGCAAAGGTAGCCGGGTCGCAAAAAATGCCAAGCCACAAAGCGGTTATGATCCGTTAAACGCAGAACCAGTCTACTTCCGTCGCAGGTGTTCGTCCAATCTGGGCATTATTTCAACGAAATTACAGGGCCGGTGGCGATAATCGAACTGCTTCTCCAGAATCGCATCCCAAGCGTCTTTGCAGGCACTCGGGCTGCCCGGCAACGCGAACAGATAGGTTCCGCCTGCAACTCCGCCTGTGGCGCGTGACTGCACGGCAGAAGTACCTATCTTTTCCATGGACACGATGGTGAAAACGGTGCCAAACGCTTCGATCTCTTTTTCATAAACATCCCGATGTGCCTCGACTGTCACATCGCGACCCGTCAGACCTGTGCCGCCGGTCGAGATTACGACGTCGATTTCAGGATCCGCAATCCAACTGCGCAATTGCTCGGCAATCTGGGCGCGTTCGTCCTGAATGATCTTGCGGTCCGCCACTGAATGTCCAGCCGTTTCGATCCGGTCGACAAGCGTCTGGCCCGAGCGGTCGTCGTCCAGCGAGCGTGTATCCGACACGGTCAGAACCGCAATACGGACGGGGATGAACTCAATGCTTTCGTCAATGCGCGACATATGTCGTCAAGCCCTTTCCATAATGGCAAGCCGGATGGCAAGAGCCGCGAATATCCCGCCCGTGACCAATCCAATGATACGTGAAGCGCGTGGGTTTGAGATCAAAATGCGTCCTGCTCCGCCCGCAAAGATACCGACCATCCCATTCACTAGAATGCTGCCCAAAGTAATGATTGCACCAAAGGTTAGGAATTGCAGCAGAACCGGGCCGTTTGCTGGGTCCACGAACTGAGGGATAAAGGCCAAAACAAACAGAATGACCTTGGGATTGGTCAGGTTCACCAGCAACCCCTCGCGAAACGCGAAATGAGCAGGCTTGACTGCTGCATCGTCCGACACTGCCCCTTTCCGGATTGCGCCCCATGCAAGAACCAACAGATAAGCAACGCCCATCCACCGGATAACGTCAAACAGCCAAGGCACGGCTGATACCAACGCCCCAAGTCCAAGCCCCGCCAGCAAAACTTGCACCATCAGACCCGTCGAAACACCGAGGCTGGCCATCATCGCTGGGCGTGACCCGGACCGTAACCCTTGCCCGAAACAGAACATCATGTCAGCGCCGGGTGTGAAATTCAGCACCAGTGCGGCTGGGACGAAGGCCATCAATGTAACTGTCTCGATCACGTTGTTACCTCGAACCAATGTGATTTTGGGCCCAGATTGGCGATCTGAGACCGCCCGAGCATGCCGCGGTATCCCCAACTGTCGTGGATATGACCGCAAAAGACAAAATCGGGCTGGATGCGTTCAACCGCGTCCCGAACTGCGGTCGAGCCGACCGACACATCTTGCGATGTCACATCCCCATATCCTTTTGGCGGAGAGTGCGCGATCAGAACATCCGCAGCCTCGCACCGGTCCAGCAGTTCCGATGCTTCAGCTTCAGTAAGATCGCAGGACCAGTCTCCAAAAGGCGTCACCGGCACGCCGTAGCCCAGCCCGAACAGGCGCAGACCATCCAATGTCATGCCCGTCCCGTGCAGAACATGCGCGCCTTCGGGCGCAGCGGCTGTCAGTTCCTCGGCGCTCTCAGCGTTGCCCGGCACCAGGATCAGCGGCGCTGCAATGCCCGACAGCATCTGCATCGCTTCATTCAGGCCCCGCCGCGCATTGCAAAAGTCCCCCGCACCGATGACAAGATCAGCCTCGGCGCTAGCGACCACCAGATCAGCGGCCCGGTTGCGCGCCATATGAAGATCGGAAAACGCCAGAACTCTCATCCCGCGCCCCTCAGCCTTGCTTGCAAATCCAGCAAATCGGCCCAGGCCTGACGTTTCATCTGCGGTTGACGCAGCAGGTAGGCCGGGTGGAACATCGGGATGACCGGTAGGTTCAGCGCCTGATCCCATTTCCCGCGCAGCCGCGTGATACCGCGTTTGCCCAGCAAGGCCTGACAGCTGATATTGCCCATCACCACCAGCACCTCGGGCTTGGCCAACGCCACATGCCGCTCCAGAAACGGCTTCATCATGCCAATCTCTTCCGGCTTGGGATCGCGATTCTGCGGGGGCCGCCACGGCAACACGTTGGTAATGTAGACATTCTCGCGCCGATCCAGATCAATCGCGGCCAGCATCCGGTCCAGCAATTGCCCAGCGCGCCCGACAAAGGGCTTACCTTCGCGATCCTCATCACGGCCGGGCGCTTCGCCGATGATCATTACCCGTGCACCGGGGGTGCCATCGGCAAACACCAACTGCCGCGCGCCGCGTTTGAGGTCGCAAAGATCAAACGCCTCCATCGCCGCACGCAAATCGACGAGCGATCCAGCGGTTTTCGCCGCCTGTTTTGCAACAGCTGCGGCATCGACCGGTTCTGGTTTTTTCGCAGGTTCAACCGCAGCTGGTTTCTTAGCCTTGGCCGCTTTATCCGGCAACGCATAGCGATCCACCGGCGCGTCGCCGATCGCCTCGGTTGCGCCCAGCTCGATCTGCCATTCCAGCAGCGCCCGCGCGGTATGATGGTCCAAGCCCGATTCCATAACCCTCAATCTAACCAGCTTTTGACCGAGGGAAAGCGAATAGACCTTGCCATGGCACAGGGTCGCACCGACCATGGCAGGGTCATGCTGTCATTTCTGCGATTCCTTCTGATTGCTCTATTGCTGGCAACCTCTGGCGGTTCGGCGAGTGCGCAGCTGTTTGATCGGATTACACAATGCCGCGCCGGACAGCTGCAATGCGGGCGCGGTTGTTGCCCCGCAGGCCAGCGCTGCAGCTTTGATGGCCGCTGTATCCCGCCGGGACACACCTATTGTGGAGGTGGGCGCACCTGCGGCCCGTTCGAGCGCTGCGTGGCAGGAGGAACCCGTTGCGCCCCGGCGGGGGCGAACAAGTGCACCTCGCGTCTGGATTGCCCAGGAGGCAGCTTCTGCAACGGGCGCGGGGAATGCGAGCGCAGCCGACCGGATTTGGTCCCAGCTCCACCCACAACCTGCGCAGATGGTAGGAGTTGCAGAGCCGGTTCATCCTGCTTGCCGGGCGGCGGATGTTCGCGCCCCGGCTGGTTTCTGTGTGAAGAAACCGGTTCGCAATGCCGACCCGGCTTTAAATGCTCGGCTTATCAGGGCTGTGTTCCGATCAAGGCCATTGATTGTGGCTATGGCAAGTGGTGCAAACCAGGGGAACAATGCCTGCCCGAAGGCGGATGTGAGAAACTAACCGAAGGGCCGGAACCTTAGGTTGCCTTGGCCTGCATGGCTTCCTATAAGCGGTCCGATTGTCAGACAGGAGCCCGCCCATGCGTTTCGCCCATCGTCACCTTCTTGGCATTGAGCATCTGTCGCAATCCGATATCACCGCTATCCTTGATCTGGCCGAAACCTATGTCGATCTGAACCGACAATCGACTAAGCATTCGGACGTGTTGTCGGGCCTGACTCAAATCAACATGTTCTTTGAAAACTCGACCCGCACGCAGGCCAGTTTTGAACTGGCGGGCAAGCGGTTGGGGGCTGATGTGATGAACATGGCGATGCAGGCCAGTTCGATCAAAAAAGGCGAGACGCTGATTGATACGGCTATGACGCTGAACGCGATGCATCCCGATCTGCTGGTGGTACGGCATCCTCATTCTGGCGCGGTCGACCTGCTGGCGCAGAAAGTGAACTGCGCCGTTCTGAACGCGGGAGACGGGCGGCACGAACACCCGACGCAAGCCCTGCTGGACGCGCTGACCATCCGCCGTGCCAAAGGCCGCCTACACCGGCTGAACATCGCAATTTGCGGAGACGTGGCGCATTCGCGCGTGGCGCGTTCGAACCTGATCCTGCTGGGCAAGATGGAAAACCGCATCCGTCTGATCGGCCCGCCGACGCTGGTGCCGTCGCAATTCGCGGAATTCGGGGCCGAGATCTATGATGATATAAATGAGGGTCTGAAAGACGTCGACGTTGTGATGATGCTGCGCCTTCAGAAGGAACGGATGGACGGCGGCTTTATCCCCTCGGAACGCGAGTATTATCACCGCTACGGTCTGAACGCTGAAAAGCTGGCGCTGGCCAAGCCAGACGCCATCGTGATGCACCCCGGTCCAATGAACCGCGGGGTCGAGATTGACGGGACGCTGGCGGACGACATCAACCGATCCGTTATTCAAGAGCAGGTCGAGATGGGCGTCGCCGTCCGCATGGCCGCCATGGACCTGCTAGCGCGCAACGTACGAGAAGCCGCATGAACGATCTGGCCATCGCCCCCCATGAGCGCGGCGTGATCCGCCTGTTCTCGCTGGACATGCGCCCGGAAGAGGCGAAATTCCTGCGCGAACCGGGGGCTGTTGATCAGGTGTTGGGTGTCGAGGGGCTGGATCCAGAACAGATCGACATTTTTCCGGTATCCGACCTCGAAGATCTCGGGCTTTATGGCTATCTCAGCGAAGGCTGTGGTGTCTCGGAAGACCAGTTGGATCGCGCGAAGTTGGACGCCATTGAAGGCTGGGTGATGGTCCTGCGCAGTGCGGCGCTGGGTGGTCGATCTGCAACCCTCTCCCTCGATCCCCGCCTGCATCTGATTGGCCTGTTAACCGAAGAGGCTACCAACTGGTCCGGCGGCACGATTGAGACCGAAAGCGCAAAACCGTTCTCGGCCCCGCAAAGCCCACCAGTGGATAATAAACCAAGCCGCATCGGTTCAGCCGTCATTGCCATACTGATTCTGATCGCCGTCGGAGGTGCCTTGTGGCTGATCCTGTGACATTCTCCTCGGACAAGGGCGCTTATGTCCGCACCAACGCATGGCTCGCCGCCTTTGCAATGGCGGCCGCAATGGTCGTGCTATGGTTGATCGGCAATCCTTACGTCTGGACCGGCGCACCCGCGGGGTTGGCTGCAATCGGGATCCGCGCGTGGTATTTGGCCTCGGAAGAACTGGTCGCCACGTGGGAAATGACAGACACCACGCTGACCGGCCCCGGTTCGCGCAAGGTGGCGCTGAACCAGATTCAGGCAGTGAACACGATTGGCAGTTTTGTCCAGATCGTCACCAAAGGCGGCGACAAACACCTTATCAAATACCAGGCGGACCCTGCCGCCACCAAAGCTGCAATCGAAAGGGCCATGGCATGAGCAATCTGATTTTTACTAACGCTCGCCTGATCGACCCCGAAGCTGGCACAGATAGCATCGGCTGGCTGCAGATTGCCGATGGTCGGATCGCAGCGCTTGATGAAGGCACGGCCCCAGACGCTGACACGCAGGTGGTCGATTGCGGTGGGCAGTGCCTCGCTCCCGGCATTGTCGACATTGGCGTCAAGGTCTGTGAGCCCGGTGAGCGGCACAAAGAAAGCTATAAATCCGCAGGTCTGGCTGCGGCTGCAGGGGGTGTGACAACCATCGTCACCCGTCCCGATACTCTGCCTGCCGTCGACACACCCGAGACGCTGGAGTTCGCCACCCGCCGCGCGCAAGCGGACGCGCCGGTAAACGTCTTGCCGATGGCCGCCCTGACCAAAGGGCGCGAAGGGCGTGAGATGACCGAGATCGGGTTCCTGCAAGACGCAGGGGCCGTGGCTTTTACCGATTGCGATCATGTCATCACCAATACCAAGGTGTTCTCACGCGCGCTGACCTACGCCAAATCCTGCAGCGCTCTTGTGATTGCCCACCCGCAGGAGCCGGGCCTGAGCAGCGGTGCCGCGGCCACCAGCGGCAAATTCGCCGCACTGCGAGGCTTGCCTGCCGTATCGCCTATGGCCGAGCGTATGGGGTTGGACCGCGACATCGCCCTGCTTGAAATGACCGGGGCCGCCTATCACGCCGATCAGATCACCACCGCCCGCGCCCTGCCTGCACTGGAGCGCGCCAAGCGCAACGGGCTGGACATCACAGCAGGCACGTCAATCCACCATCTGACGTTGAACGAATTGGACGTGTCCGATTATCGCACCTTCTTCAAGATCAAGCCCCCGCTGCGATCCGAAGATGACCGGCAAGCCGTGATCGAAGCGGTGCGAACCGGTCTGATCGATACGATCAGCTCCATGCACACGCCGCAGGATGAGGAAAGCAAGCGACTGCCGTTTGAAGAGGCGGCCTCGGGCGCGGTGGCGCTGGAAACACTGCTGCCTGCTGCGCTTCGGCTATATCATTCCGAACAGCTGGACTTGCCGACCCTGTTCCGCGCCATGGCCCTCAATCCGGCCAAACGGCTGAGCTTGGAGAGTGGTCGCCTGTCCCAAGGCGCGCCCGCTGATCTGGTACTGTTCGACCCGGATGTTCCCTTTGTTCTGGACCGCTTTACGCTGAAATCGAAATCGCAGAACACACCGTTTGACGGCCAGCGGATGCAGGGTAAGGTCACCGCAACCTTTGTCGCTGGACAAGAAGTGTACCGGAGAGCCTGATGCCCCTGATCGACAGCACAATGACTCAGCTCATCCTGTGGGCCGCGTTAGGATACCTGCTTGGCTCCATACCCTTTGGCATGATCGTCGCGCGCGTGATGGGTCTGGGAAATCTGCGGCAAATCGGATCGGGCAATATCGGCGCAACCAACGTCCTGCGAACCGGCAATAAGGCAGCGGCAGCGCTGACATTGCTGTTTGATGCAGCCAAGGGTGCCGTTGCTGTTCTGCTGGCACGCGCTTTGGCTGGTGAAGATGCCGCGCAGATCGCCGCATTGGCCGCGTTCCTCGGGCATTGCTTTCCGGTCTGGCTGGGTTTCAAAGGCGGCAAAGGCGTTGCGACCTTTCTGGGCCTTTGGCTGGCACTTGACTGGCGCGTGGGTGTCGCCTGCTGTTTGACATGGCTGGTCGCGGCGCTGATCTGGCGTATTTCGTCCGTTGGTGCGCTGGCCGCCGCCGCCCTATCCACCACCTGGATCATGGTGCTGACAGATGGCAGTACCTTCGTTCTTGGAATTGCTCTGACCTTGCTGCTCTACTGGCGGCACAGCGCCAACCTAGCGCGGATCAAGGCGGGGACAGAACCGAAAATCGGGAAATCGTGACAGCGCCCAGCGCGTTTCTGAAAGCGTTCCATGATCTGCCGGTCGGCACGTTCACCGGTTCCGTTGGGCCGCATCGATATTTGGTATCGCATAAGATCATGGCCTGCGGGAAATCTCACAAACTGGTGGCTCATCAATTGGGCGGGCCGGATTACATCAGCCTAAACCTTTATCTCACACAGAAAAGCGGCGCATTGCTTCGCCCCTGCGAAATGCCTGCGGAAAAGGTGGTCGATTTTGTCCTGGCGCTGGTGCCTGACGTGCAGGAATGAACAACCGGTCTTTGTGATTGCACAATCACAATTGATTGCTTTGAACGTGATCGGGCCATTCCCCAACTGGGATTTTGTGACGGCCAATTACAGGCGTCGCGACAATCAAATCCGGTTCGCCCGGGCAAAATTACAGTGCTCTTCAGCGAGCCTATTTACGAAAGGTGAAGTCATGAACACGTTCAAATCCATCATCAGCGGAGTCGCGCTGTCTGTTGCGATCGCAAGCTCAGCAATGGCGGCTGGCGTCGAAATCAACGCAAGCTCGACCGGATTGGCAATGCAGGGCTATGACCCGGTTGCCTATTTCACCGTTGGCGAAGCAACCAAGGGTGATTACAAAATCACCACGCTGCACAACGACGCCCTGTACCGTTTTGCATCGGAAGAGAACAAAGCCGCTTTTGAGGCGAACCCAGAGGCCTATCTGCCTGCTTACGGCGGCTACTGCGCATTTGGCACCGCAATGGGCTTCAAGTTCGATGGTGACCCGAACTACTGGAAAATCGTCGACAACAAGCTGTATCTGAACCTGTCACAAGACATTCAGGAGCGTTGGGAAGGCGACATTCCGGGCTTTGTTGAGAAAGCCAGCGCGAACTGGGAAGACATCGCCGACAAAGACCCGGCTGAACTACAGCAATAATTCGCTGACAAGACCTTTGTGCATCGGCGGCAGATCGTATCTGCCGCCGATCTTCGTTTGAAGGCATCATGTTTCACCCTATCTAGCATATGAGAAAAGAGCCCAACCTGAGTGGGCCCACGCCGGGGCACCGGCCAGAATAAAGTTGTTCGGGACAGTCAAAACATCACTGATCCGGCCTAAGGGCCGGAACGTAGATTCAATCATAACGCTGCCATTAGATTTGATTGGCAGCAGGTTTCGAGCGAAAGGAATGAGACGATGACAGGAAGATTGGCACTGATCACCTCGGTCGCCGTATTGGCTGCGGGATCCGCCATGGCGCAATCCTCAGGCAACTGGACTGGATTCTACGGCGGTGCGCAGTTTGGTTATGCGGACATCGACACAAACGTATCAGGCGTCGACGGCGATGGTGCGATCGGCGGTATCATCCTTGGATATGATTACGATCTGGGCGATTGGGTCGTCGGAGGTGGCTTCGACTATGACTGGAGCGACGTAGACCTTTCCGGCGCCGCCACGGTCGAGAATGTCTGGCGACTCAAAGCGCGCGCGGGCTACAAGGTGAACCCGCAGGGCCTGCTTTATGGCACCGCCGGTTATGCCGATGCGGATACCGATAATCTGGGCAGTGACGATGGCTGGTTCATCGGCGCAGGCTATGAGCAGATCGTAGCCCCCAATATCAGCGTTGGAGGCGAGATTCTGTATCATGAGTTCGACGACTTCAACTCATCGGGCGTCGATGTTGACGCAACTACAGTTCAACTGCGTGTAGCATATCGGTTTTGATGAGAAAGTAGGGCCCGGCTATTTGCGCCGGGCCCGTGCCGCTAGGGCACCAAGACTGTGCTGCCGGTGGTTTGTCGTGCTTCCAAAGCACGATGCGCATCAGCAACTTGATCCAACGGAAACTCCTGATCGACATGGATCTTGACCTCGCGCCCGTCCACTTTGCCAAACAAGCGTCGCGCCATCGCCTGACAGGTGGCGTGATCTGAGATATGCGTGAACAAGGTTGGCCGCGTCACCTTCAGAGATCCCCGCTGCGCAAGCATTCCCAGATCGACAGGCGGCACTGGCCCCGAAGCGTTTCCGAATGAAATCATCATGCCCAAGGGTTTCAGGCAATCCAGCGATCCCTCAAACGTGTCCGCACCGATGGAGTCCATCACCACATCAACCCCTTTGCCTCCGGTGATCTCGGCCACACGCTCGACAAAATTCTCGGTCCGGTAGTTGATGCAATGTGACGCGCCATTGAATTGCGCCAGGCTGCATTTCTCATCCGTTCCCGCTGTCCCGATCAGTTTGATGCCTTCGGATTTCGCCCATTGGCAGGCGATCAGTCCCACGCCTCCGGCAGCCGCGTGGAACAACACGGTATCTCCGCGCCGCAGCGGCGTTGTGCGGTGAAACAGGTATTCAACCGTCATGCCCTTTAGCATCATGGCCGCTGCGGTGCGGAACGAGATACTCTCGGGCAGCGGACAAACCTGTGCTGCAGGCATCACGCGCGCTTCGGAATATGCTCCCGATGGGCCTGCGGCATAGGCCGCGCGTTGGCCGGGGGCAAGATGCGTAACGCCTTCGCCTACCGCCTCAACGACTCCGGCCGCTTCCATTCCCAACGCATGAGGCAACTCCAGCGGATAAAGGCCGGTACGCTGGTACACATCGATGAAATTCAATCCGCAGGCATGATGGCGAATGCGCACCTCACCCGGGCCGGGATCGCCAAGCGGGCGATCCTCAATCCGAAGAACCTCGGGGCCGCCGGATTCGTGTATGACGACTGTGCGTGCTGTCTGCTGCATGAATGCCTCCCTTGCCTGTGGAAACAAAGCTAACACGCCTGTGCGGCAGAGCAATCCTTCCGGCTCTGCAAGGGTGATCGGGCAAAATTTCGCAATATGTGCTATAATGCAACGAGACGTTGTAATTGGGCAGACGTTGCCGGCTGATCCGGTCACGCGAATTGCCACGCCGGATGCATCCCGCGGCGCACCCACGCCAGAAAAGGGGATGAACATGGACAAGACAATCGGTAACCCAATCACCTGGGTCGCCCGAAATCTGCGGGCAACCAGCGATCATGTCACTGAATCCGTGACCGAGATCGGCAGCGCGGATGTTCAGGCTCTGCCGACGGTGCATACGCTGACCCTGCAGGATCTGCGCGAATGCCTAAAAGCTGGATATAACGATTTTCTCGAAACCCGGGCCGATGCGATCTTTGTCGTTCTGATCTATCCAATCGCAGGTCTGCTGATGTTCGGTATTGGGCTCAACAAAGACATGGTGCCCCTGCTGGCCCCGCTTGTCATGGGCTTTGCCCTGATCGGGCCGGTCGCCGCCGTCGGGCTTTATGAGATTAGTCGCAAGAGGGAACAGGGCGGAGACGTTCATTGGCTGGACGCGTTCGGCGTATTCCGTTCGCCTTCCTTCGGAGCCATACTGGCATTGGGCTTCTATCTGGTCATGCTATTGATGATCTGGCTGATGGTCGCGCAAGGCATCTACGCGCAAACCCTAGGGCCAGAACCTCCGGCCTCGGCCATGGCATTCGTGATAGAAGTGTTCACCACAGGAGCAGGCTGGAGCATGATCATCATCGGCACCGCCACCGGTTTCCTGTTTGCACTGGTCGCATTGGCGCTAAGCGTGGTCAGCTTTCCGCTGTTGCTGGATCGCAAAGTGGGCGTTCCCGTGGCCGTCGTAACCTCGGTCCGGGTCTTGCGTCAGAACCCGGGTGTGATCTTGACCTGGGGGGCCATTGTGGCCGCGATGTTGGTACTGGGCGCGATCCCGATGTTGCTGGGGCTGATCGTCGTCATGCCCGTTCTAGGCCACGCCACATGGCACCTGTATCGCCGGGCGGTCGCCTGACTACATGGCAGCAGCTTAACCAGAGACCTTCAGAACGATCTTGCCAATGTGGCCCGATGCTTCCATCCGCGCATGTGCAGCGGCGGCATCAGAAAGATCGAATTCTGAATCCATCACCGGTGCGACCTTCCCGGCCTCAAGCAATGGCCACACGGCTTCACGCAAGTCTTGCGCGATGCGCGCCTTGGCCAAATCGCTTTGTGGGCGCAAGGTGCTGCCAGTCAGGGTGAGGCGTTTCACCATCATCAGCGCAAAGTTCAGTTCGACCACCGGACCTTGCAGGAAAGCGATCTGAACCAGCCGCCCGTCTTCCGCCAAAGCCTTGATGTTGCGCGGGATATAATCACCTCCGACCATGTCCAGGATCAGGTTCGCCCCACCTTCGGCACGCATCGCGGCCACGAAGTCTTCGTCACGATAGTTGATCGCCTTTTCGGCACCTAGCTTGATACAAGCCTCACATTTCTCAGCCGACCCGGCGGTTGCAAAGACGCGGGCGCCAAACGCATTGGCCAACTGAATGGCCGTCGTGCCGATCCCGCTGGAACCGCCATGGACTAGAAACCGCTCCCCTGGTTTCAAGCCGCCACGGGTGAAGACATTGGACCAAACAGTAAAAAAGGTTTCGGGCAGGCAGGCAGCTTCTTTCAAACCCATACCCGCAGGCACAGGCAGGCAATGAGCGGCGGGCGTTGCGACATATCCAGCATAACCGCCGCCGGGCAACAGAGCGCAAACCCGATCGCCAACGACCAGACCTTCGACACCCGAGCCGATGGCGACGACCTCTCCTGACGCTTCCAGCCCCGGCAAATCGCTTGCACCGGGAGGTGGATCATACGCCCCTGCCCGCTGCAGCGCATCAGGACGGTTCACCCCGGCGTACGCGACTTTCAGAACCACTTGACCCTCTGCCGGTTCCGGCATCGGGCGTTCCGTCAGTTGCAGAACATCCGGGCCACCAGCTTCAGTGATCTCGACAGCGCGCATTGTCTGGGTCATGGGCATATCTCCTTTGCCCAATGCCTAGCAGGCGAAAACGCAGAGGCCCAGCGGCAAGTGGAAACGCTGCGACTATTTTCCCGATGACAGCGAACCGGGCAGGTTGTTGGGCAACTTCGTCGGAGCCTTCACCTGACCCGCAAGCCAGTTGGGGACGGCCAGAAACGGTTTCAGCAGCGGGTTGCCATTCACCTGCGCCTTGAACTTTTCAAACTGCATTACGCCCTCGATCCGCCGATCCAGGAATTCCCATGTCGCCTGATAATCCGGGCTGTCATCACCCAGCCAATACAACAGTGTCGAAGAATAGACGCCCGACAGAGTGGCACGTTTGGTGTACCAGTTCACGTCGTCCGAAGTATCGCCAAGCGCTATCCAGATCTGGTCACAGGTGCCCCAGACCGCCTTGGCCCCATCCGCGGCATGGATCGGCAACGCGAACAAAGTCATACCTCGGCGCACTGCTTCTTTGTCTTCGACCGCCTGCAGGCGGAAACGGACGGCGGCGGCGATCTTTTCACGGAATTTCAGCCCGCTCAGGTCTTCGGATTTCAACCGCTCCAACATCGCGGCATCCCCGCGCGCATGAAAGGACAGTGCCAGATCGACGGCACCACGCGGACAGATCGCTCGGGCCAGCGCGGGCTCCAGATCGCAATCGCTGATGGCCGCACGAAAGCTGGTTTCCGACCAGCCGTCGAACGGCACATGGTTCAGAATCGCATCAAGAAGCTGCTCTTTGGTGTCTTCATAGGTTGCTGTCATGTCGGGTCTCCGAGGCTGCGGGTCCAGTACTAGACAAGTTAGGCGTGCTTTGCTATACGGCCACTTCCTGCAATTTCCTTGCAACTCTATCTAGAAAGGTGGTGACAACCACATGCAGGTTAGTGTTCGCGACAATAACGTCGATCAGGCGCTTCGTGCCCTGAAGAAAAAGCTGCAGCGCGAAGGCGTGTTCCGTGAAATGAAGCTGAAGCAACATTTCGAGAAACCGTCCGAGAAAAAAGCGCGCGAGAAAGCTGAAGCGATCCGCCGTGCCCGTAAACTGGCACGTAAGAAAGCACAGCGCGAAGGTTTGCTCTAAGAGCTTCCTGCGACTCGTCCAGCTTTGGATGACACTATTTGACGACCCCCGAGGCCCTGCCCGGGGGTTTGTCGTTTTTAGGGCGGATGATCCCGCCAATTCCCGGCTTTACCCTAGCGGCAACCTGCCGGTTTTAATGCAATCGCCGCAGTCGGCATTTTACAGCGCAGCGAATCGCCGTTCGGTTGCATTCTGCCGCCGAAAAACGCCCATCGCCGTACCCGCCCTATTCAGCGTTCTTTGATCGTCTGTAAGTGAGGCCGTCCACTCAGACATAACCAAAAACGGAGGCACTGATGTCGACAGCAAGTACGGTCGAGCGCGAAATGCTCGCGCTGATCAACCAAGAGCGCACATCCCGCGGTCTTGATCCCCTGGAACTTGAACGCAACCTGAACGAATCTTCCGAGGACCACAGCAGCTGGATGCTGGACACCGACCGGTTCAACCACACCGGTCAGGGTGGTTCATCCGCGACCCAACGGATGCAAGCCGCAGGGTTCGACCTGTCCGGGAGCTGGCGCACCGGAGAAAACATCGCCTGGCAATCCGAGCGTGGCGCACCCGGTATCAGCGATGATGTCGCCCAGTTGCACCAGAACCTGATGAATAGCCCCGGTCACCGCGCCAACATTCTGAACCCCGATTTCAAATATATCGGCATCGGGATCGAAGAAGGCGACATGCAGGGGTACGACGCTGTCATGGTGACGCAGAACTTTGCGGCGACTCAGGGCGATGTCGATCTTGATAACGGCGGCACCACCCCGCCGGTGACGCCTCCGGTTGAAGAAGTTGTTGAGCCAGAGGAGGAAGAGGTTACCACCCCGACCGAACCAGAAGTGCCGGAAACCGATGTGACCGAGACTGAGGAACCAGTTGACGAAACACCGGTAGCGGAAGTTCCCGATGCCGAAGAACCGGCAGAGGAGACCCCGGAGGAAGACGTCACCGAAACCGAAGAACCATCGGACGAAACACCCGACACCGATGTGACGGAAACCGAGCAACCGGCAGACGAAACGCCAGAAACTGACGTTACCGAGACCGAGGACCCGGTTGAGGAGACTCCGGAAACAGACGTGACCGAAACTGAAGAGCCGGAAACGCCTGATACCGATGTGACTGAAGTTGAAGACCCGGAACCCGATGTGCCGGATACCGACGTTGTCGAGGTCGAGGAACCCGAAACTCCGGAGACCGACGTCACCGAGGTCGAAGAACCCGAGCCAGAAACACCTGAAGTTGTCGTTGACAATGGTGCACCGGGCGCGGACTGCTTTGACGTTCAGGCCTTCCTTGCCGGGATCGAAGCGTTTGTTAATGCGCTGCAAGCCCAATTTGACCAGTTCGAATGGTCTCCGGTGCAGCAGGCTGACACGACCCCGGAGATGGATGATTTCGATCTGGTGTTCGACACCGACCTCGCTGACGACATGATCGAAACCGTCGAAGCCACAGTCGAAGACATGAATGACGACATGTGCGGCGTGTTTGTTTTCGAAACGAACTGCGGATTTGATTGGGGTTAATCAAACCGTTCAGGTGCGGGGATCCTTTTCCCGCACCACTTTCCTGCCAAATCAATATATCTTAGGCACGTGTAGCTCATCCGGCAAAATGCGCCGTTCGTATTCGGGGTTATAGCGCCGATCCGGCAGATTGACCTTTTCCTGCGGCACATCCTCATAGGGGATCTTGGTCAGCAGGTGCTCGATACAATTGAGCCGTTCGCGTTTCTTGTCGTTGCCTTCAACAATATACCAAGGCGCCTCGGATATGTTGGTGCGAAAGAACATATCCTCTTTGGCCTTGGTGTATGCCTCCCACCGGATGCGGGATTCCAGATCCATCGGTGACAGTTTCCACTGCTTCATCGGATCGTGAATACGCATCAGGAATCGCAATTGCTGTTCTTCGTCTGTAATCGAGAACCAGTATTTCAGCAGGATAATCCCCGACCGCACCAGCATCCGTTCGAATTCGGGAACGTCCTGAAAGAACTGTTCGACCTGATCCTCGTTGGCAAATCCCATCACGCGTTCAACACCAGCGCGGTTGTACCAGGACCGATCGAAGAACACGATCTCACCGGCCGCAGGCAAATGGGGCACGTAGCGCTGAAAATACCACTGGCTTTGTTCGCGTCGGCTGGGTGCAGGCAAGGCGACCACACGCGCTACACGAGGGTTCAAGCGCTGCGTGATCCGCTTGATCACGCCCCCTTTCCCGGCACTGTCGCGCCCTTCAAATAGAATACAGACCTTGGCCCCTGTATGGACCACCCAATCCTGAACTTTGATAAGTTCAGCCTGCAGCCGCAAAAGGTTACGAAAATAGACCTTGCGATCCAGCATGTCAGGATGCTGGTCCTTGTAAATCTTGCGCACTTCCATCGAAAGCATGGGTTCGCTGAATTCGATCTCGAAATCTTCGTCCAGCGTGTCTTCCAGTTCAGCTTCCAGCCAATCTTTCGGCGTGCTGTTGTTTTCGTAAGCCAAGGTCTGCTCCTTATCGTTCATCGGGTTCGGACCGTACACGGCCAGTGTAACCACGGAGTGTCAGCGCAAAGTGCCGAGGTCGTATATAAGGTCGGAAACATGGATTTTGGCCCGACCGCACGACAGATACAAGCGGCAGAATTGACGCAAGGCTAACCCCAATAGTTGGTTTCAGACAGGCAAGGCCGTGGTTTTGAACACCGTGCGCAAAGCAAATGAGCTTTGCATCTGCGCCACCCCAGGCAAGCGCGACAGGTATTGCCGATGGATGCGAGCAAAATCCTCGGTATTTTCTGCGACGACCTTTAGAATGTAGTCCGCCGTGCCCGCCATCAAATGGCATTCCAGCACATCCGGAATCCGTGCTACGGCTTTTTCAAACGCCTCCAGCACTTCTTCCGCCTGACCCTGCAACGTGATCTCGACAAACACAGTGGTTGGAACGTTCAACTTCCGTGCATCCAACAGGGCGACGTAGTCCTTGATATAACCCTCAGCCTCAAGTCGCTGCACGCGCCGGTGGCAGGCCGAAGGGGATAGATTCGCCTGTTCGGACAATTCCGAATTTGACATCCGCCCTTTACGCTGCAGGGCAGCCAGAATCTTCCTATCTGTTGCGTCAATCGTCATTTGCGCACATCCATTGCGTCAAGTTGTCTATATGCTGAATATTTTCCCGCATATTGTGTGTTTAGCAAGTGGGGTTTCACAAAAATTGCGCCAATTTATGCCCATAATTTAGGCAGTTTATGAATGGAGTCTCACATGAAAATCGGCTGCCCCAAGGAAATCAAACCTCAGGAATTCCGCGTCGGGATGACCCCGAACGCTGCTGGCGAAGCTGTGGCCCGCGGTCACGAAGTCATTATCGAAACCGGTGCCGGGATGGGCTCGGGCTTTGATAACGACGCTTATGTAGCGGCAGGTGCCCGCATCGTCGACACTGCAGAAGAAGTGTTCGCCACGGCTGATATGATCGTCAAGGTCAAGGAACCTCAGGCGGTCGAGCGTAAAATGCTGCGCGAAGGTCAGTTGCTGTTCACCTATCTGCACCTGGCACCCGATCCAGACCAGACCCACGATCTGCTGGAATCCGGCTGCACCGCGATTGCCTATGAGACCGTGACTGACTCCAATGGCGGCCTGCCGCTGCTGGCGCCGATGTCCGAGGTTGCCGGTCGCTTGGCTCCGCAAGTTGGATCCTGGACTCTGCAGAAGGCCAACGGTGGCCGCGGCGTTCTGATGGGTGGTGTTCCGGGTGTAGGCCCTGCCAAAGTGATCGTCATCGGCGGAGGCGTCGTAGGCACCCACGCAGCGAAGATTGCCGCAGGCATGGGTGCGGATGTGACCGTACTGGACCGTTCGCTGCCGCGTCTCCGCTATCTGGACGATGTGTTCGGCGGAACCTTCAAGAACCAGTATTCAACCGCTGGTGCGACAGCCGAGCTGATCCAGGATGCCGACCTGGTCATCGGTGCGGTCCTGATCCCGGGCGCAGCTGCTCCCAAACTGATCTCGCGCGAACAGCTGTCGACCATGAAGCCCGGCGCGGCTCTGGTAGACGTTGCGATCGATCAGGGCGGCTGTTTTGAAACCTCGAAAGCCACCACCCACGCCGATCCGGTTTACGAAGTTGACGGCATCATGCACTACTGCGTCGCCAACATGCCCGGTGCGGTTGCCCGGACTTCGACCATCGCACTGGGCAACGCAACCATGCCGTTTATGTTGTCGCTGGCAAGCAAGGGCTGGAAGCAGGCCTGTAAGGACGACGCACACTTGCTGGCAGGTTTGAACGTCCACGCCGGCAAGCTGACTTACGAAGCGGTGGGCACCGCCCTCAACATCGACTCTGTCGATCCAACAACTCTGTTGAACTAAGAGCGCTCCCGCCTCTGAAAGCGTCCTTTTCCAAAGGACGCTTTACAGACTTGGGCCCAGCGCCGCGCCAATAGCGCGGCGCTGTTGTTTTCTGGACCAAGGGTCGCACAAAAAAGCACCGCGCCTTAGCGCGGTGCCCGGCCCAACCGGAAGTGGGCATTTCAATGCCCGATCGCCGGGCGGGAGGCTTACGCTTCTTTGTGAATCTCCACAGAATGCGGATACGGGATGGATACGCCTTTGGCGTCAAACGCTTCTTTGATCGCTTTGGTAAGTTCGAACTTCACATCCCAATAGTCAGCCGCTGCGCACCACAGGCGCGCGGTCAGATCAACCGAACTATCCCCAAGGTTTGTCACGCGCACCCAGGGCTCAGGATCAGCCATGATACGATCGTCAGCTTTGGCCACATCCAGGATGATGTTCATAGCCTCATCCGCGCTATCGCCGTAGTCGATGCCAAACACCAGATCGACCCGGCGGGTGTCATGGGCGGAATAGTTGGTGATCACCGAACCCCAAGCCTGACCGTTTGGCACGATGATCTGCACGTTGTCCGGCGTCACCAGCTCGGTCGTGAACAGGTTCAGGTCTTTCACAGTACCCGCTGTGCCACCAATATCGACATATTGGCCCAGCTTATAGGGCCGGAACACCACCAGCATCACGCCCGCGGCCAGATCGCTTAGTGTTCCCTGCAGCGCCAAACCGATGGCCAGGGATGCGGCACCCAGAATGGCCACGATGCTGGTCGCCTCGATTCCGAAAATGCCCAGAACGGCGACAAAGACAATCGCCAGCAGCACCCATTTCACGAGGCTCGCAACGAAATTCCCCAAAGTCGGGTCGATATGTGGCGTGGCGTTGATCCGCCGCCGCACCAGACCGCTAATGGCTCCGGCAACGATCCAACCCAATACCAGAACGATCAACGCTTTGATCGCGCTCATGATCAGCGGACCAAATGCGCCCACCTGTGTTACGACATCTTCCACACGCTTCTCCTTTGCGCCAACAGCAAACCCGCGCCTTTTGGCGCGGGATCGCTGAAAAGTCTGGGCTAATTTTGCGCGCAGGTCTAGGTGCGGGATTTCCGAGTTTTCCCCCCTGCTGTTCCCCAGCAAACATCGACTGACCGATCACGCACAGAATTGGACCTTACAAAAGCGCCACAAATTACCAGATTGACCGAGACAGGCGCGATAAAAGGAGCCCATCATGCTGGACACAATCCAATTCCCGATCATGAATAAATGGTCCCCACAGTTCCCCGAGCGGATTCAGCTTTATTCCTTCCCCACACCCAACGGGGTAAAGGCGTCGATCATGCTGGAAGAAACCGGCCTGCCTTATGAGGCACATCGTGTCACACTGGCCGATGCAGATGTCAAAAGCCCGGAATTTCTTTCGCTGAACCCGAACAACAAGATCCCGGCGATCATTGATCCCAACGGGCCTGACGATGCTCCGTTCGCTTTGTTCGAAAGCGGTGCAATCCTTCTGTACCTCGCTGAAAAGAGCGGTAAGCTGCTGGGTCAGAACAAAGGCGACAAGCACCGGGTCACCCAATGGGTTATGTTTCAGATGGGCGGTATCGGACCAATGTTTGGCCAGCTTGGGTATTTCCACAAATTCGCAGGGGCTGAAATCGAAGACCCCCGCCCGCGCGAACGCTACGTGTCCGAGGCCAAACGCCTGCTGAACGTTCTCGACCGGCAACTGGACGGCCAAGATTGGATCGCCGGAGAATTCTCGATCGCCGATATCGCAATCGCGCCCTGGCTGCGCGGTTTAGATTATTACGGCGTCAAGGATGTCATAGGCTGGGAAAGCTATGGCAACGTTACGCGCTATCTGGACAGGTTCCTGGATCGACCCGCAGTGCAAAGAGGACTGAACATCCCCTCACGGGATTGATACACAAGGCCTGTGCGGCGGGATCCAAATCCGCCGCCACGGGCCATCGGGTTACCCAGGCAGCGCGCCTGTTAGAACGTAGCGCAAGATCTCAACAACTTGCGCGGGTTCTTCAGCGACGGCGAGGGCTGCTGCATCTACTTCTTTCAGCGCGTGCTGATGATCAGCCCCGTGCAGAACAATGATCGACTTGCCCAGTGCTGCCGCATAGCCCGCGTCAAATGCCGCGTTCCACTGCTTGTATTTGTCCCCAAAGCGTACAACCACAACATCCGCGTCTGATATGCCCTTGCGGGTCCGGATCGCGTTGACCATGGCACCCTTGTGATCATGCCAGTACTTGTTCGGCTCGGCCCCCAAGATCGTGACACCGCAATCGTCCGAAGCACCGTGATCGGTGACCGGGCTACTGAACTCAACATCCAACCCATCGGCGCCCGCAATGATCTGCTCGCGCCAATCCGTGTGAATCTCACCGGACAAATAGACCTTCAGCATTTTTCTCTCCTCCCGTGAAAAAGGGGCGCAATGGCCCCTTTATCATTTCAAAAATACTCCCGCCGGAGGCGAAAACCAACTCATCCCCGCAAGACGCCGCCAGTGGCTTTCACCACTTTTTCGACAATCTTGGTGCTGACCGCCTCGATATCCTTTTCCTTCAGGGTCGCGTCCGACGGCTGAAGCCTTACGGTAATGGCCAGAGACTTCTTGCCCTCGCCGACGCTACCGCCAATGAATTCGTCAAAGACGCGCACGTCCTCGATCAGAGCCTTATCAGCACCCGCAGCCGCATTGACCAACGTCAGAGCTTCGATATCCGCATTTACAACAAAGGCGAAATCGCGCTCGACCGCCTGCAGGTCGCGCAATTCCAAGGCAGAACGGGTCGCACCGGATTTACGTGGCATCGGCACCTGATCCGGCCAAATGGTGAACGCCATCGCCGGGCCCTTGATGTCCATCGCCTGCAACACGCGCGGATGCAATTCGCCAAAGACGCCCAGTACCTTTTTCGGACCCAGACAGATTTTTCCATGTCGGCCCGGGTGCCACCAGGCATCGCTGTCGCGCAGAATCTGAACCTTCGCGGGCGCGCCAATTGCGGCAAGCACCGCCTCGGCGTCAGCTTTCGCGTCAAACAAGTCAACCGAACGAGACGCGCCGTGTACATCCTTGGGACCGCTACGCCCAACCATCAGGCCGGCAATCTGTGTCTGTTGATCCCCCGGCTCACCATCGTGGAACACCGGCCCGACCTCGAACAAGGCCAGATCGGCATAACCCCGTGCCTGATTGCGCGCCGCCGCTTGCAGCAAACCAGGCAGCAGATCAGGGCGCATATGGCTCATCTCGGACGAGATCGGGTTTTCCAACATGGTTGCTGCGTCACCGCCCCCGAACAAGGCTGCCGAGGCCTGATCGATGAAGGTATAAGACACACATTCATTGTACCCCAGCGCTGCACAGGTCCGGCGCGCCATCGACTGGCGACGCTGCGTGGCTGTCATGACCGGTTTGGGGATACCCGCCGTCGTACGCGGCAGCGGAATACCCTGCAACTTGGTCAGAGAAGCGATCCGCGCAACCTCTTCCACCAGATCGGCCTCCCCCATGATATCGGGTCGCCAGCTGGGCACATGCGCCATCTCGCCATCCAGACGAAAGCCCAAACGGGTCAATGTCTGCCGCTGCTCGCTTTCCGGAATCTCCATCCCGACTAGGGACTGCACGCGCGCCGCGTCCAGTTTGTAGGCCCGCGCGTGGTTCGGCGCTTTGCCCGCCTCGACCACATTCGAGGCTTCACCGCCGCAGATATCCAAGATCATCTGCGTCGCATGCTCCAACCCTTCGCGCGTGTATTCCGGGTCGACGCCGCGCTCGAATCGATACCGCGCGTCCGAGTTTATCTTCAGCGCCCGACCTGTGAGGGCAATCTGCACATGATCCCAGAACGCACTTTCAAGGAAAACGTTCACGGTCTCCTCGGTACAACCGGTTTCCTCGCCGCCCATGATACCCGCGATAGATTCCGGGCCTTTGTCGTCCGAAATCACCATCATGCCAGGCTGAAGGGAGTATTCTTTTTCATCCAGTGCAACCAGCTTCTCGCCACCTTTGGCACGGTGAACGCGTAGGTTACCCTGCACCTTGTCGGCATCGAATACGTGCAGCGGGCGGTTGTGATCGAAGGTCATATAGTTGGTGATATCCACCAAGGCCGAGATCGGACGCAGACCAATCGCCTTCAACTGGTCCTGCAGCCATTGCGGGCTGGGGCCGTTTTTGACGCCCCTGATAAGCCGACCGGTGAAATGCGGCGCGCCATCCAGCGTATCTTCATCAATCGACACTTTGATCGGGCTTTCAAAGTCCCCCGGCACGGGGACATAGTCACGCACCTTCAGCGTGCCCAATCCACGTGCAGCCAGATCTCGCGCAATACCCGCTACACCCAGCGCATCCGGGCGGTTCGGCGTGATCGCGATCTCGATCATCGGATCAACCTTTGACGGATCGTTCTCAGCCAACCAATCGACAAACCGATCACCGACCTCGCCCGAAGGCAGCTCGATAATCCCGTCATGTTCATCCGACAGCTCAAGCTCGCGCTCGGATGCCATCATGCCAAAGCTCTCGACGCCACGGATCTTGCCGACGCTGATGGTGATATCCAGGCCGGGAATATACATACCAGGTTTACAAACCACCACGGTGATGCCTTCGCGCGCATTGGGCGCGCCGCAAATGATCTGCAGATCGCCCTCATCGGTCTCAACCGTGCAAACGCGCAATTTATCGGCGTCGGGGTGCTTTTCAGCATGTTTCACATGGCCCAGCGTAAAGCCCGCCAGACGGTCCGCCGGATTGACGATCTCTTCGACCTCGAGCCCGAGATCAGTCAGTGCTTCAGCGATCTCATCAACCGACGCATCCGTATCAAGGTGGTCTTTCAGCCAGGACAGAGTGAATTTCATTGCAGCGGGCCTTTTTCGGCAAACATTCAGTCGGCACAGGCAATGACAAAGAATGCGCCAAGGTGCAAGCGCTGCGGCTCATGGATAGGTGGGGGTGCGGCCCAAAAGCTCGTCCAATTGCCAGCCGATCCAGCCATGAGGGATGAAATGCCCGCCGGGATGGGTGTCCAGCGTGACCTGCCCCTGCCCGCAATCGGTCCATGCCACGCGGCTGAGCGTCAGGAAGGGCTTCACGCTCCAATCCCCGCGCGGCGTGGCGCCGTTGCAATCGAACTTGGCTTTCCACAGCGCCACCGGATAGGTCGTGTCCCCGTCCGGACCAAAGGGAAAATCCATCACCGTATCGTCCAGCCCATGCACATGGCGCACTTCGCGCGGAGCTTCCGGGCAATCCTCGGTCTGGCGGATCGAGCCCGCAACCGCCAACAGTGCCGCGATGTCATTGCCCGACTGGCAAACAAAGCGCCACGCCATCGCGCCGCCATAAGAATAGCCTGAGACATAGATGCGTTCAGAATCAATGGGATAGTGTTTGGCCACATCCTCAAGCACCCGATCCGCGAACGGCACGTCTGCGGTATCAGCTGTCCAGAAGTTCCAGCTTTTGCGCAGCCCGTTCGGAGCCACCAGCAGCACATCGCGCAGCTTGGTCGCCCCGGCGATGCGTTCATGGTTCACCACCACGTCGCCCTGCCGCGCCCATCCGTGGAAGTGCAACAGCACCGGCAGAGGTGTTTCGCCGTCCCAACCATCAGGTTCCAGCACATGGTAAGAACGGTCGCCAATCTCACAGGCAGTATCGCCGTGACAGTCAGATTTCCACGGCCCCATCGCAAGGACCGGAGTCGCGGTCAGCAGAAGAAAAAGCAATCGATAGATCATAGGTCGGAGCCTAGCGACGTCTGCCGCACTGTCACATAACATATTGGTGTAGACAACGCGTAGGCCGGGCTTCAGCCCGGCACCCATCTATCGCAAATGGCGGGCTGATCAAGCCACAAAGACGCGCCATCGCCAGACCGCGAGAGTACTATTATTGCAGGGTGTTTACTTTACCCCTAACTAACCGCTGGGAAAGAAGTATTCGCGCATCCAAATCGCGATTAACGCGGAAACGATGCCCAGCACGAACGAGATTAGCCTCTCGTTTCGTCTAGACCTTACCTCCGTGAGGTACAAAAAACCTTTTGACCTCATAAAGACTTTTTCAGTTTCAATGAAGTTTGGCCCGGTAAGTGTCACGCCTTCATATCTAACGTCGCCTGAATCATCTCTAGGGAGTAGTTGCATGTAGAGATATCGAGCTAGCCCAAACTCCCTCATTTCTTCAGCACCAGATGGAGGATTGTAGTTAAATGTGGTGCCTAAATAACCCGCTTCTAGTAATAGAGCCAACGGATAAAGGTCCTTAGGACTGCTGGGATTTGAGTTGCAAAGCCGAGCAGCATCATGCAGCGGAATCTCTCCCGATTTCGATAGACTTTTGAGTATGCGGTTAGAACACTTTTCCACAGAAATCACCGATAGATGATGGTTCCCTTAACCCGACTCGTGCGTTACCGCGACAAACCACCATGCAGGTTCGGCATATCCAGCGCCGCGAACCCGTAGTGCCGCAGCCAGCGCAGGTCGCTGTCAAAGAACGCCCGCAAATCAGGAATACCGTATTTCAACATTGCCAGACGGTCGATGCCGATGCCGAACGCAAAGCCCTGAAAGACCTCGGGATCGATGCCACCGGCGGCGATCACCTTGGGGTGGACCATGCCGGAACCCAGAATTTCCATCCAGTCGTCACCCTCACCGATCTTCAGCTGACCATTGTCCCAGGAACAGCGGATGTCGACCTCGGCCGACGGCTCGGTGAACGGGAAGTGCGAGGCGCGGAAGCGCAGCTCGACATCGTCGACCTCAAAGAACGCTTTCACGAACTCTTCCAGAACCCATTTCAGGTTCGCCATTGAGATGTCTTTATCAATCGCCAGCCCCTCGACCTGATGGAACATCGGCGTGTGGGTCTGGTCATAGTCGGCGCGGTAGACGCCGCCCGGGCAGATCACGCGGATCGGCGCGCCCTGCAGTTCCATCGAGCGGATCTGAACGGGCGAAGTATGGGTGCGCAGCACGTGCGGCGGGCGATTATCGCCCTCGGCGCGGTGCATGTAGAACGTGTCCATCTCGGCCCGCGCGGGGTGGTGGCCCGGGATGTTCAGGGCATCGAAATTGTGCCAGTCGGTTTCGATCCGCGGCCCTTCGGCCACCGAGAAGCCCAGTTCGGCAAAGATCGCGGTCAATTCCTCGGTCGCCTGGCTGACCGGGTGGATCGAACCCTGACGGCGCGCGCGGGTCGGCAGGGTGACGTCTAGCCATTCGGTGCGCAGACGCTCATCCAGCGCAGCGTCGGCCAGAGCGGCTTTCTTTGCAGAGAGGGCCGAGTTGATCTCATCCTTCAGAGCGTTCAGCGCGGGGCCTGCAACTTGACGCTCTTCGGGGGTCATCTTGCCTAGTTCGCGCATCTTCAGCGCGACCTCGCCCTTTTTACCCACGGCAGCGACGCGGATCGCCTCAAGCGCGTTTTCATCGCCTGCTTCGGCGATTTGGCCCAGATATTTTGCCTTAAGATCGTCCATGACGCCCTCTGAATTTGGTCGCCAACCTGCTATCGGCCCCGCCCCGCGAATGCAAGCGGGACGGTGGGGATCAATAGCTGTATTCGGGGAAAATCCGGGTCAGGTCGCCATTCCAGTCGCCATTGTAGTGTTCCAGCAACTCATCTGCGGGAACCTTACCCGTATCGATGCTGTCCTTGAGCGCGTTCAGGAAATGCGTCTCGTCCTGCACCAGACCTCCCGCACCGGGACGTGCGCGGGACGCCAGACCAGCCTCGGCGATCGAGACCACTTCGCGCGCCAGATCATGCATATTGATGTTGCCAACCTGCGCTTGCAGACCATCCTTGGCAGCCTCGACCCGCAGCGCTTCGCGCGTCTCGGCATCCCAGCCTTTGACCAGATCCCAAGCGGCATCCAGCGCAGTTTGGTCATAGGTCAGACCAACCCAGAATGCAGGCAGAGCGCATAGGCGACGCCATGGGCCACCATCGGCACCGCGCATCTCCATGAACTTCTTGATCCGCGCTTCGGGGAATGCCGTGGTCAGGTGATCGGCCCAATCGGACAGAGTCGGCGTCTCACCGGGCAGCGCAGGCAGTTTGCCCTGCAGGAAGTCGCGGAACGACATGCCCAGCGCGTTGATATACTGGCCGTCGCGATAGACGAAATACATCGGTACATCGAGCGCATATTGTACATAGCGTTCGAACCCGAAGCCTTCTTCGAACACAAAGGGCAGCATGCCCGTCCGTGCATCGTCCAGATGCCGCCAGATATAACTGCGCCAGCTTTTCTGGCCGTTCACCTTGCCCTCGAAAAACGGAGAGTTCGCAAACAGTGCCGTCGCGACCGGCTGAAGGGCCAGCGCGACGCGCAGCTTCCGCACCATGTCGGCCTCGGACCCGAAGTCGATATTGACCTGAACCGTGCAGGTGCGCCGCATCATGGCACGGCCCATGGTGCCGACTTTCTCCATATAATCGTTCATCAGCCGGTAACGGCCTTTGGGCATCAACGGCATCTCTTCATGGGTCCAGATCGGGGCTGCGCCCAGACCAATAAAGCCTACACCGATCTCATCGGCGATATCCTTCACTTCACGCAGGTGAGTGTTCACCTCATCACACGTTTCATGAATTGTCTCGAGCGGAGCGCCGGACAGTTCCAACGCACCGCCTGGTTCCAGGCTGACGTTCGCGCCGTCCTTCTCAAGCCCGATTAAATGTCCAGCTTCACGCACTTCAGCCCAGCCATGGCGGTCTCGCAGACCTTCCAGCACGGCCACAATCGACCGTTTGCCTTCAAACGGCAGTGGTTTCAGAGTGTCTTTGCAATAGCCGAACTTTTCGTGCTCGGTTCCGATGCGCCAATCTTCCTTGGGCTTGCAGCCCGATTCCAGATATTCGGCCAGTTGCTCATGGCGTTCGATCGGTCCGCCGCCGGACTGGGGGATGGACATGTGACCCGTGCTCCGATCCTGATGTGTCTGTCTTGACGGTCAGTCCTGAGCGCAAACCGCGCCAGTGTCAATGCAGCCTAAGATGCGCAGGCCGTGACGGCGTGCGTTCCCAGATCACCACCGGATGTGCCGCACGACCGTTGAGTTCCGACAGCATTTGCTCGGTTTTAAGCCCCGGAAGTGCTGAGAACACATCAAACAGTGCCTCGGCCCCTTCGGCGTTCACCGGAATGTGAAGGGTCGGCTGCCCCGGCTGATCCAAAACCCAATGCGCAGGTTGCGAGGTCGGATCCAACGCCAACCGCTCGATTTCGCGGGCTGCAACGATGCCGCCGTCGAGCGGGCCCAGATAGGTGATCTGGCCTTCATCAATAGTCACCACACCCGGTCCTCCCGCACCATTGCGAAAGCGCGCGCGTTGCACTCCGATCACCGCCAGTGCCATCGAGACGACGATCAGCAGCCACCCCAACCACGCCAGCAATCCACCAGGGCCGCTGATCCAGCTGAGGCCGAGGATCAGAACAAACCCTGCAACCAGCACTTCGCGCCAGCGCCATAGGGCCAGTTTGGCTTCGGGTCGAAAGAAACTCATGCCACGTCCTCCGGGTTTTTGAACAGGATCAGCGAGTATTGACCCGCAGGCTGGAACCCAATGGATATATAGGCACGCGCTGCCGCATCGGAAGCCGCAAAGAGGACAGCTCTGGAAACTCCCGCGTCGCGCGCCTCAACCAGATGCAAGGCAACAGCCAAACGCGCATAGCCCCGCCCTCGTAAATCTGGTGGCGTGTAGACACCGCCGATCTGCACCACATCAGGCAGGCGGGCGTTGAAGCCGGTCATGCTGACCGGTAGGCCATTCTGCAGCAAAACTCGATGAGAATCCCGCTCGATATAGGTCTTGATGTCCTTCCCAGCCTGCGTCTGTGCGCGCACAGGATCAAAATCCATGGCTTCGATGAGGTAGCTTTCTCGCCAGTCTTCAAGGACCGAACGGTCTACATCAGTAAGCGGCATGAGATCTGCCCCACTGAAATCCGGTATTTGAAGTCGATCCAACGCCAGGGAAAACCCCGGCTCATCGCTGTTCAGGGTCGCGGGTCGCCCCTCCCAACCTGCCAACTGCATTATCCGACGAGCCTGCGTTGCCTCAGCCGCGATGCCGAACAGGGCCCGGCCTCGAATAAGGTCAATCGCTGCGGCAAGTTCGGTATCCGAACAGTCGGGACATTGCAGCAGGATCATGCCTTCATTTGTTATGGCAAAGACCGCACGCAACGGGCTGCCAAGCGTCCATGCATTCAACGACCGGGGATGCGTACCGCACAGGCCAAAATCCCGTAGATTGGCCAAAGGGAACATCGATGTTTGGATATGTTGGGACAAAAACGAGTCGATCCTGGACAGGTCCGTTTCCTGCGCCAATTGCCACGTCACGTCCAATCTCCCAACGATTGCTGCCACATTGTCATCGCCGCAACGGCTGCTGTATCGGCGCGCAGGATGCGTGGGCCGAGGCTGACCACATGGGTAAATGGCAGCTCTGCCAACCGTTTGCGTTCGGGCTCGGAAAACCCGCCCTCGGGGCCGATCAGGATCGCCCACGGCTTGCCTTTCTCATTCTCTGCCAAGCGCAGGGCCGAGCCGGCTTCTGCCTCGTCACAGAACATCAATTGGCGATCATCGGGCCACGCGCCCAGGATACGATCCAATCGCTGGAGGTCAGCGACCTCAGGCACAAAAGTGCCGCCACATTGTTCGGCCGCCTCAATTGCGTGGGCTTGCAAGCGATCCTGCCGAATGCGCTCGGAGTTGGTGAATTCGGTCTGCACCGGTATGATCCGCGCGGCCCCCATTTCAGCTGCTTTTTCAACGATGAAATCGGTCCGCGCCTTCTTGATCGGTGCAAAGAGCAGCCACAGATCGGGCGGTAATTGCAGAGGTTTCGATTGCTCCACGCACGACAGAATTCCGCCTCGTTTACTTGCTTCTGCTACCTCTGCCTGCCACTCGCCATCGCTGCCATTGAATAGCGCGACCTGCCCCCCAACCGACAGGCGCATGACACCGAACAGATAATGCGCCTGTTCACGCGTCAAAGGAACCGATTGCCCCGGACCCAAAGGGTGCTCTACATACAGTCTGATCTTCGCATTCATGAGACCCTACATATGCAAGGCAATGCCCCAACACCAGACGGTCAAGTCGCCGATGCCGTAACCGGCAATTGGGTCGACACCCACGCCCCCGCCTTTGCCCGCCCTTACCTGCGGCTCAGCCGCGCAGACCGACCCATCGGCACATGGCTTCTGCTGATTCCCTGCTGGTGGGGTCTGGCCTTGGCCATCCTGAGCGACGGCGCACCACGATGGGAGGATCTTTGGATCGCAGTTGGTTGTGCCATTGGTGCGTTTTTGATGCGCGGCGCGGGCTGTACGTGGAATGACATTACTGATCGTGAGTTTGACGGGAAGGTCGAGCGTACAAGGTCGCGCCCGATTCCCTCAGGCCAAGTGAGTGTCCGTCAGGCTGCATTCTGGATGGTGCTGCAATGTCTGTTGGCCCTGGCCATCCTTCTGACCTTCAACCGGGCCGCGATTGCGATGGGGGTTCTGTCTTTGCTGCCTGTTACCATCTATCCCTATGCAAAACGTTTTACGTGGTGGCCGCAGATTTTTCTGGGGCTGGCCTTCAACTGGGGCGCATTGCTGGCCTGGGCTGCACATACCGGCACCGTGGGCTGGCCTGCGATCATGCTTTATCTGTCAGGAATCGCCTGGACTTTGTTCTACGACACGATCTACGCCCATCAGGATGCCGAGGATGACGAGCTGATCGGCATCAAGTCAACCGCACGGCTGTTTGGCACCGATACCGCCCGTTGGCTCAAGTATTTTCTGATTGGAACCGTCAGTCTAATGGCCTTTGCAATTATCGACGCGGCTTTGCCCGGGACATCGGTTCTTGCTTTGGCGGTCGCCCTTGGCGGGCCCTGGGCGATGGGGTGGCATCTGGCCTGGCAATTGCGGGGGCTGGACACGGAGGACAACGCCAAATTGCTGCAGCTTTTCAGGGCCAATCGTGACACCGGCTTGATTCCGCTGATCTTCCTCTGCGTCGCCCTTTTCCTCTGATTGCACCTCTGTGCTGCGCTCTGTATGAGTCCCGGAACCAACCGCCCGAGGAGTCTCGATTTCGCCCATGCGTCTGCCTTACGCCCTAGCTGTTGCGTTGATTTTCGCGGTGTCCGCCGTTCTATCGCTGGTGGTCGCTGGATTTGCGGTCAGCAAGATCGAAGACGCCTCGGAACTGGCCGTGCGAAAGGCCTTGAACTTGCAGGGGCATGATTGGGCCGAAGTCGAATCCGACGGCCTGCGTGTCGTTCTGACCGGCACGGCCCCGACTGAGGCGACCCGATTCAACGCCCTGATCGCTGCGGGCACCGAGGTCGACACCTCGCGCGTCATTGACGAGATGGAGGTTGCTCCCACCGCCGATCTGACACCGCCCCGCTTTTCTACCGAGATCCTGCGCAATGACAGCGGAATTTCGATTATCGGGCTAGTACCTGCGGCTCTGGATCGCGACGATCTGGTAGACAGGCTGCAACGCCTTGATCGGGACGCGTCAGTCTCGGACCTGATGGAAAGTGCCGACTATCCCAAGCCAGACGGATGGGATCAGGCAATCGACTATGCGATCGAAGCGCTCTCGGATTTGCCACGGGCCAAGATATCTGCCAGCCCAGGGTTGGTGCGTATCACGGCCATTGCCGATAGCCAGCAAGAGAAAGACCAGCTGGAACAAGACCTGAGCCGCGCCGCGCCACCAGGTCTGCGAATCGGCCTTTCAATTTCGGCACCTCGCCCGGTAATCACACCATTCACGCTGCGCTATTTGATAGATGAGGATGGCGGGCAGTTTGATGCGTGCTCGGCCCAGGATGAAGTTGCGCGCGACATCATCGTCGCTGCAGCACAAGAGGCCGGACTGACCGGCCCCTATTCCTGCACCATTGGGCTAGGCGTACCGTCTCCGCGTTGGGCGAATGCAGCGCAGCTCAGCATTCGTGCGCTATCCGAACTTGGTCAGGGTTCAGTTACTCTGTCGGATGCAGATATCACTCTAATTGCTACACAAGGGACTAACCCTTTGGATTTCGACCGCATCGTGGGAGAACTCGAAAATACGCTGCCCGAGGTTTTCGCCTTGCATGCAATTCTTCCCGAACCCGAACCGGATGACCCGACTGGGCCTATTGAATTCGTCGCAACACGTAGCCCTGAGGGTTTGGTTCAACTGCGTGGCCGTCTGAGTGACGAAACGCTGCGTGAAATGACCGACAGCTTTGCACGTGCCGCCTTTGGATCATTGCAGGTGCACACAGCCACCCGGATTGCACCGGACCTGCCCGCGGATTGGCCCATACGTGTCTTGGCCGGGCTGGAGGCACTGTCGCAACTGCACAATGGCGCCCTGACCGTTACGCCGGACAATGTAGCACTGTCGGGCATCAGCCATGATCCCGACGCCAAGGCCCGGATCGCCGGCATGCTGTCGGACAAGCTGGGCGAGGCGCAGGATTACACCCTGTCAATCACCTATCAGGAGCCGCCCGCACCCGCCGACGCGCCGCCCGACCCTGAGGTCTGCGAAGAGCAGCTGGCCGAGGTTCAGGCCGCCAGCAAGATTGCGTTCGAACCGGGATCAGCCACTGTCGCCGCCGACTCGCGCGATGCCCTGAACCAGATCGCGGACATCCTGCGCGAATGTGGCCCGATCCGGTTGGAGATTCAGGGCCATACCGACAGTCAGGGCCGTGAAGAGATGAATCAGCAGCTCAGCCAGTCGCGCGCGCAGTCGATCCTGAACGAACTGCGCGGACGGCGCGTGCCGACCTCAAGCTTTTCTGCGGTCGGATATGGCGAGACGCAGCCCATCGCCGATAACGACACCGAAGAAGGCCGCGAAGAGAACCGCCGTATCGAGTTTCGCCTGATCCGTCCCGAACCCGTGGCCAACACCCTGACCGGGCTTGAGGCGATGGAAGCCGAGGCCGAATCTGAGGCCGAAACCGAGACACCTGAAACCGACGCACCGGATGCGGGCTCAGAGGACCAGTAAGTTGAACAGAACAGAATTCATCATCGCCACCGCCATCATCCTGTTCGCAGCTTTCTGCATGGGTTGGTTCGCCAACTGGCTGGCCCATCGGCTGTCCCGGGTCCGCCAAAGCGACGTAGCCGATCTGGACCGCATGAGTCAGGAACTGCATGAGGCCGAAGAGACCCGCGATCAGGCCATCACATATCTGCAGCAGCGTGAGGCAGAGTTGACCAACCAGCTGACGCAAACCGAAGCCGAGCTGAATGCCGCGATGGAAGGGCTGCGCGCAGCGCGGCAGGAAGCCGAAGAGATGCGCGGGCGGATCAACAACGCGGACTAGGCGCCTTACCAGCGGGTCAGCGCGTCTTCATCCTCGTCCTTGGCGGCCACCCATTCCGCTCCGGACGTGGTGATTTCCTTCTTCCAGAATGGCGCACGGGATTTGAGGTAATCCATCAGATATTCCGCCGCCTCAAACGCATCTTTGCGGTGCGGTGCGGCGGTTGCGACCATCATGATCCGATCACCCGGTGCAAGTCTTCCGTGGCGGTGAATTACCAGAACGTTGCCCAGTGACCATCGCGCTTGCGCCTCTTCCGCGATCTTGGTCAGGGCGCGTTCGGTCATGCCCGGGTAGTGCTCGATCTCCATCACATCCAGATCGCCCGAGGCCAGATCACGCACAACGCCCGTGAAGGTCACGATGGCCCCGTTGGCATCGTCCCCGGCGGCAAATGCGTTGGCTTCGGCCCCCAGATCGAACGGGGCCTCCTGCACGACGATCCGCATTTCAGCCACCCGTCATGGGCGGAAAGAACGCAACCTCGCGCACACCGGTCAGTGGGGCGTCAAAATCCGAAAGCTCTTGGTCCAGCGCCACGCGCAGGGCCGACAGATCGGCAAAAGCGGCAGCATAGCGATCCTCACGCGCGCTCAGTTCCGCGACCAGATCGTTGACCGTTGCAGCCTCGGTTTCAACCTTCTCTTTCGGCAGGCCGATGCGTTCGCGCACCCAGGCGAAATACAGCACGTTCATCGGTTAGCTCTCCTTCAGGTGGGGCATGGCTTTACGTAGGTAGTCATAGCCGGTGATCAATGTCAGCGTCGCGGCAATCCAGAGCAGCCATAGCCCGATCCGGCCTGACCAGAACATGGCCTCAAGGTGCCAGCGGATGTTGTTCAGATCCTCGACCTGTCCTGCCAGCACCTGATCAATGGTTGTCGCGTCCATGCCGAATGTGGCCATCACAAAATGGTGCTCGAATATGCCTTGCGAGAACAGGATCGCGATGGCCACCATCTGCGCCGTGGTTTTCCATTTGGCCAGCTTGGTGACCTTAAGGGTTCCGGCCACATCGCCAAGATACTCACGCAGGCCCGAGACAAAGACTTCGCGAAACAGGATCACCGTGGCGGGTAGCACCAACCAGGGCGTCCAATGCTCAGCTGAATACCCGACCAGAATCATCAGCGCGATAACGACCATCGCCTTATCGGCAATCGGGTCCAGCATGGCGCCTATCTTGGTTTCCTGCTTCCAGGCGCGTGCCAGATAGCCGTCAAACCAATCGGTGATGGCCGCGGTCAGGAACAGGATCAGCGCAAACCAATCCGCATAGGGACGCGTGAAATACAGAAACATCACGGCGAGACCGGGTGCCGCCACGAGGCGTAAAACGGTCAGAATATTCGGCAGGTTCCATTTCATGGCTTGGACCCTACATCGCCGGTTCAAGACAGAAAAGACAGGGTCTTAAAAAACTGACCCCGCACAAGCGTTTGCTGTCCTAAAAGTCAAAGCGTCGCAGCGTCGGGCACCCAACAGGTTTCATCTTGGCACTTGATTGCTTTGGCGTCAGATTGTCGATCGGTCCTACCAGAAATCACCCCCGAGTTGACATGACGCTGCATATTCAAACCGACCCCCGGTCAAATCTGATCGGCAGCGCCTGGATGGTCGCCGCAATGGCGCTGTTCGCGCTGGAGGATGCGCTGCTCAAGGCCGCTTCGGCGTCGATCCCGATCTGGCAAGTGCTTGTTCTCTTCGGTGCGGGTGGTGCTGTGATCTATGCAGCGGTTGCCATGATACGTGGCACGCGTCTGTTCCAGCCCGACGTACTGTCGCGCCCGATGAAAGTACGTGTGGTCTTCGAGATCCTTGGACGGTTGTTCTATGTATTGGCGATCGCGCTAACGCCTCTGTCCTCGGCTACGGTGATCCTGCAGGCTACGCCGCTGGTCGTCGTCGCAGGGGCGGCGTTGTTCTTTGGCGAATCCGTCGGCTGGCGGCGATGGAGCGCCATTCTGATCGGTCTTGTTGGCGTTGTGATCATCATCCAACCGACCGGAGACAGCTTCTCGGCCCTGTCAATCCTTGCCGTGCTGGGGATGCTGGGCTTTGCGGGGCGCGATTTGGCGAGCCGCGCCGCGCCCGCTACACTGGGCACCGAGGTTCTGGGGTTCTATGGCTTCCTCTGCATCATTGTCGCGGGTTTGGCTTATCGATTCTGGGAAGGAACACCGCTACAAACCCTGACGCCACATGTCAGCCTGCACATGGGCGGGGCGATCGTGATGGGGGTCATGGCCTATGCCGCGCTGATGAAGGCAATGCGCACCGGCGAGGTCTCATCTGTGACGCCGTTTCGCTATTCGCGGCTTCTGTTCGGTATCGGCTTGGGCGTGGTGATGTTTGGCGAGCAATTGGATCAGACCATGTGGATCGGTTGCGCCCTCATCGTGGCTTCGGGCCTCTATATTCTTTGGCGAGGGCGAAAGACCTAGCCCTTGTCGTGGAAGAAGTCATAAACCTTCTGCGCCAGCCCGGCTGAAATCCCCTCGACCGCTTTCAGATCCGCCAAATTGGCGCGGCTCACGGCTTTTGCGCTGCCGAAATGAGCCAGCAGGGCGCGTTTGCGCGCGGCCCCGACGCCGGGGATTTCGTCCAGTGGCGTTGCACCAACCGCCTTGGCGCGTTTCGCGCGATGGGTGCCGATAGCAAAGCGGTGCGCCTCATCCCGCAAGCGCTGGATGAAGTACAATACGGGATCGTTACGTTTCAGCGCAAAAGGGCGCTGCCCGATGCGGTGAAACTCTTCCTTGCCGTGATCTCGATCGACACCCTTGGCGACACCGACCATCGGGATGTCCTCGACCCCATGCTGGGCCATGATCTCGTGCACGGCGCTCACCTGCCCCGCGCCGCCGTCGATCAGCAGCAGATCGGGCCAATGCCCCTTGTCGCGATCCGGGTCTTCCTTTTGCAGGCGTGCGAAACGGCGGGTCAGGACCTCTTTCATCATGCCGAAGTCATCGCCGGGGGTCAGGTCGTCGCCGCGGATGTTGAACTTGCGATAGGCGTTTTTCATGTACCCCTCTGGGCCCGCGACGATCATGCCACCCACGGCGTTGGTGCCTTGAATGTGAGAGTTGTCGTAAACTTCGATTCGGTTCGGCGGCGCGTCCAGATCAAAGGCCTCGGCCACTCCGCGTAGCAATTTGGCCTGCGTGGCACTTTCCGACATCCGCCGGGCCAACGATTCACGAGCGTTGCGCAAGGCACCGGCGATCAGTTCCTGCTTTTCACCGCGCTGGGGCACCAGGATTTCCACCTTGCGTCCAGCTTTTTCCGACAATGCCTCCTGCATCAGATCGGCATTCTCGATTGCATCAGACAGGATCAACTGCCGGGGTGGTTCCTTATTGTCGTAGAATTGGCCCAGAAACGCTTCCATCGCCTCAGCCTGTGACACATCCGGGCCGACGCGCGGATAGAAATCGCGGTTACCCCAGTTCTGGTTGGCCCGGATGAAAAACACCTGAACGCAGGCTTGACCGCTGTCCATGTAGAGGCCAATGACGTCAGCCTCGGCCACGCCGCGGGGATTGATGCCCTGAGACGTCTGCACCTGCGTCAGCGCCCGGATACGGTCGCGCAAACCGGCGGCGCGTTCGAACTCCATCGCCTCGGAGGCAGCCATCATCTGCGCGGCGAGATCTTCCTGCACTTTGGTAGATCGGCCTGACAGGAACCTTTCGGCATCCTTAACGCTTTCACGATAGTCGGCTTCCGAGATCAGTTCGACGCACGGTCCAGAACATCGCTTGATCTGATAGAGCAAACACGGCCGGGTCCGGCTATCGAACATGGAATCCGAACAGTTCCGCAGCAGGAACGCCTTTTGCAGCTGGTTCAGCGTCCTGTTCACCGCGCCTGCACTGGCGAAGGGGCCGAAATAAGCCCCCTTTTCTTTCTTCGCCCCTCGGTGCTTTTTGATCTGCGGAAAGGCATGATCCTTGGCGACCAGAATATTCGGGAAGCTTTTGTCATCCCGCAACAATACGTTGTATTTGGGCTTGAGCTGCTTGATCAGGTTCTGTTCCAGCAGCAGCGCCTCGGTCTCGGTCCGAGTGGTCAGAAACATCATCGAGGCAGTTGCGGCGATCATTTTCTCGATCCGACCCGAGTGCCCCGGGCGCGTGTAGTTCGATACCCGCGCCTTCAGGTTTCGCGCTTTACCTACGTAAAGAACTCGGCTGTCCCCATCCAACATCCGATACACACCCGGCGAGCTGTCCAGCGTTTTCACATAACGCTGAATGCAGGCATAGCCGTTGGCTTGGGTCGACGATTCGGGATCGGTGCTGGCGGTCATGAGTCTGAGATATGATTCTCTGACCATGGCTGCAATCTTGTGCGCTTCAGATCAAGAGAAAACAAATCCACGACTTCTGTGGATAACTGTGCAGATAACTTTAGGGGCATCGTGATTTTCCCTTGAATCCTTGCCTATTCGTTGATCTGCACAAAAAATAGGCAGGAAATTATGCTGTTGTTTTTAAACGATAAATTTGTTGATCTGAGACAAGTGTATGAAAATTAAGACATTTTTGTAACGTTCAGATAACAGGAACGAGAGCAGTGCAAAACTTGCAGCAGATTTACTTATTCTACACCAAGAACATCGGGTGTTTGCCAACCCAAATGTTGCCCACCATCGACGCAAAGAAGCTGCCCCGTAACGGCATGTGCATCCAGAAAGTATCCCAGCGCAGCAGTAATATCCGACGGGTTCGCGCCGCGCTCCAGAATCGTGTTCTGCCGCTGAGCGCTAAAATGAGCATCACTTTGGCGATGACCCTGCAGCGTTGGACCAGGGCCGATCGCGTTCACACGGATTGCGGGTGTCAGAGCCTGCGCTGCAGTCCGGGTCAAGGCCCACAACCCCATCTTGGCAATCGTGTATGACATGAACTCAGGCGTCAGTTTACGCACCCGCATATCCACCATGTTCACGATCAGCCCAATCGCCAGAGGCTCTCCCTGATCATCAAGCTCCGGCTGCAACCCCTGCTCGGCCATGGCTTGGGTCAGTACGAATGGTGCGCGCAGGTTGCTGTCGAGATGCCGATCCCAGCTTTGGCGGGTAGCTGTGTGGATATTGTCATACTCAAATATCGATGCATTGTTGACCAGACAGGTGATCGGACCACCCAGCGCCTCAGCTGCACGCGGCAGCAATGAGCTGACTTGCCCCTCATCAAGCAGATCGGCCTGCAGCGCAACTGACTTTCGGCCCAGCGCCTGAACCTCATCAACCGTTTCACGCGCAGCCTGATCCGAACTGGAATAGTGCACAGCGACATCCATGCCGCGCTGCGCCAAATACAGCGCCATGGCACGACCAAGGCGTTTACCGGCACCGGTCACCAATGCTCGGGTCATGGGCTCATTCTCCTCGTCAGGTCAGGCTAACAGGCTTGCAACATAGATCACATAGAGCGCTGTCAAGATCAGGCCCCAGACGCGTGTGATATCTTTCTTGAAGAACACAAAAGGAACCAACAACAGCGACGCGCCGAGCATCACCCACAGATCGAAACGCAGGAATTCAGGATCGACGGGAATACGCCCAAACAAGGTCGTAATGCCGACAATGGCCAGCAGATTGAACATGTTCGATCCGATGACGTTACCCAGTGCCACATCCGCTTGTCGCCTCAGGGCAGCCATGACGGTTGTCGACAGTTCCGGCAGGGACGTACCCACCGCGATCAGCGTAAGGCCGATCACTGTTTCGCTCACACCATAGTTCCGGGCAATGACGGTCGCATTTTCGACCAGCAGATGCGCACCCATTGGCAGGCCGATCAAGCCGAGGATCAGGTAGATCGCCACCTTCCAATAGGGCATGTCAGGATCTGCTTCCTCAAGACCCTCAAGCTCGTCCTCATCGGCACAAGCTTCACCACAGGCTTTACGGTGCGCATGTGCTTCGCGAAACGCGTTGCCGAGGATCAGAGCCAACGCAGCCAGCAAAATTGCCCCGCTGAGCAGATTAAAGACCCCGCAAAAAGCCAACCCGATAAATAACACCGACGCCAGAAGCATGAAGATGTAGTTCTTGCGGCTGTCGCACTCGCTTGTGTGCAAGGTCGCCAGAAGCGCGGGCAATCCCAGAACCAGCAAGATATTCGCTGTATTCGAGCCCACCACGTTACCCAACGCAATGCCCGGCGCGTTTTCCTTGATGGCGCTGATTGCAATCAGCAGCTCAGGGGCCGAAGTTCCGAATGCAACTATTGTCAGGCTGACGATCAGGGCGGGAACCCCCAACCGCAGGCTGAGGTTCACGGCCCCTCGCACCAGCGCGTCACCTGCCAACAACAGGATCAGCAGCCCGAGGCCGGAGAACAGCCATGCCGTCATCCACGGCCTCCTTCTTCGCAAGGACACGGGCCTTTGCCGATCCTGAACCGCCCACAACGCGGACATTTCGCAGAACTCAATCGTTTCTGTCCAGGAAAGCGTAGCTTGCCGAACATCGCCAGAACGCCCATGGCGATCAGGAACAAGGTGACTGCTTTGATGATCACTCTACAACCCGAAACGCGCGTAGGCAGCGCGCTCCTCAATACCGGCAATGGCATCCTGCGCCAGCGTCGCGCCGAAGCGCGACCAGATCGGTTTGCGCAGGCCATAGCGGCGGAACCTGACTTTGTCGCCAAACTTCTCCTGCATCTTGGGCTTCAGATGGGCAATACCATCGATCAGGCCCAGCTGTTGCGCGCGACGGGCCAGCCAGACCTCGCCGTTGAACAGATCAGCGCTGCTGTCCAGCTTGCCGTCCCGGCGAGATTTCACATGGGTTATGAAATTCTCGTGGATATCGCCCAGCAGCACTTTGAGCCGTGCAATGTCTTCTTTCTTTTCCGGAGCAAACGGGTCGAGCATTGATTTCGACTGACCCGCAGTATGTACGCGCCGTTCAAAGCCCTGACGTGCCAGAAAAACATGCGCGCCAAATCCCGACGATATCACGCCGATCGACCCCAGAACCGAACTGTCATCGGCCCAAATCTCATCCGCTGAAACCGCCAACCAATATCCACCCGAAGCCGCCACGTCTTCGACGAAAGCGTAAACAGGGATCTTAAGCTCTTCCGCCAGTCGCTGGATACGCGCACCGATCAATGAGCTTTGAACGGGGGAGCCGCCCGGCGAATTGATCTCCAGCGCGACCGCAGCGGGCTTGCCCTTGCGAAAGGCTTTCTCCAACACCGGTGCCAGAGCGGTCGCGTTCATCGACCCTCGCCCGGCCATTCCAATGGCACCGGACAGGCGAACAACGGCCACAAGTGGCGGCTTTTTCATGAAGGGCAGGCTGAGTTTCATGGAAGCCGATGTAGAGCGCGCCGGAGCCGTAAACAAGAGACCCGAAGCGCCATAAACGCGACGTGAACCAATTTCACACACCTGATGGGCAAAAATGCAACGCCCTAGCTGCGGATGCGCCAACCGGTTTTGAAGATCCAGCCAATGATCGCGAGGCATATTCCGGTGAAGGCCAGTATGGCCAGAAGGCTCCAAAATATCGGGACATCTGCGATACCGTAGAATGACCAGCGGAACCCGGAAATCAGATAAACCACGGGGTTGAACAGAGTGATCGTCTGCCAAAGCGGAGGTAGCATCGAGATCGAGTAAAACGTCCCACCCAGAAAAATCAGGGGCGTCACAACAAGCTGGGGGACAAGCGACATCTGTTCAAAATTACCCGCCCAGATACCCACGATGAAACCCAGCAAGGAAAAGCTGAGGCAGGACAGGATCAGGAAAGCCGCCATAGCAAACGGGTGTTCAATGCGAATGTCCACAAAGAACGTCGCAGTGGCCAGAATGACAAGACCTACAAACAGTGCCTTAGTTGCGGCCGCGCCCACATAGCCAATCACAATCTCGATGAAATTGATGGGGGCTGAAAGTAACTCATAAATCGTACCCAAGAATTTGGGGAAGTAGATGCCAAAGGACGCGTTCGAGATTGATAGCATCACTACGGACAACATGATCAGACCCGGCACAATGAAGGCCCCGTAGGACACGCCTTCGATCTCTTGAATGCGACTGCCGATGGCAGTGCCAAATACCACGAAATAAAGCGAGGTCGACAGGACCGGAGACAAAAAACTCTGCGCCAGTGTGCGAAAGAATCGGGCCATTTCAAACCGGTAGATGGCAGTAATAGCGGACCAGTTCATGCGGGTTCTCCGGACACGAGGTTGACGAAAATCTCTTCAAGGCTCGATTGCCGCGTCTGCACATCACGCAGCACTAAACCGGCCTGTGCAACATCATTGAGAAGAGTGGTGATGCCCGTGCGCTCGGCATTGGTGTCGTAAGTATAGATCAGCGCATCGCCTGCACCGTTGAGCGTCAGTTGATGATCGGACAGAACGTCGGGAACGGATAAAATGGGCTCGGTCAACATGACCTCAATCTGCTTTTTGCCCATCTGCGCCATTAATGTGTCTTTGTCCTGCACGAGCAAAAGCTCACCCTTGTCGATGACACCCACACGGTCGGCGATTGCCTCGGCTTCCTCGATGTAGTGAGTGGTCAGGATGATGGTGACACCAGCCTGCTTCAATTCGGCCACGATCTCCCACATGTCCTTACGTAGCTCGACATCTACGCCGGCGGTGGGTTCATCCAGAAACAGCACCCTTGGCTCATGCGCCAAGGCTTTCGCGATCAGCACACGTCGCTTCATGCCTCCGGATAGTTCCTTGATTGCGTTACGGCGTTTGTCCCATAGGGACAGCTTGCGCAGGATTTCCTCGATCCTAGCGTTGTCTCCGCTATGACCGAACAGCCCGCGCGAAAAGCGGACAGTGTTCCAGACCTTCTCGAACGGTTCCAGCGCGATTTCCTGCGGCACCAGCCCAATCATCTTGCGGGCTGCGCGATACTCGGTCTGGATGTCATGGCCACCTACGGTGACCGAGCCCGAAGTCGGTGTTGTAATACCGCACACAGTCGAGATCAGCGTTGTTTTACCCGCCCCATTGGGTCCCAACAGCGCTAGAATCTCACCTTCTTCAATGTCCAGAGACACACCTTTCAGCGCCTCAAACCCATCGGCATAAGACTTCCGCAAATCCCGGATCGACAATATGGTCGTCATGCGTACCCTCGTTCTGACCCCGCAACCTATCGTGACGGACCATCGTCGAACAGTCCAATTCCGCACAGTGCCATGCGCGTGTGCGCAGGGTTCAGTCTCGTCCTGTCAGGCGACCTAGCCAGCCTGACTTGGTCTCTTCTTCGGCAGCGTCTTCTTGCGGTGGCGGACCTTCGAAATATTCTTGAAGATTGGCGAAAAACTGATCGGCCATCTTCTTGGCAAACCCATCAATCAGGCGGCTGCCCAGCTGAGCCAGTTTGCCACCCACCTTAGCCTCGACCTCGTAGGTCAGAAGGGTGCCACCAGCCTCGCTGGGCGCGAAGGTTACATCTGCGCTTCCCTTGGCAAAGCCTGCGGCGCCCCCCTTGCCCTCACCAGCGATGGTCAGGCGTTCAGGCTCAACCATGTCGGACATGGTCACAGTGCCTTTGAAAGTCGCCTTCACAGGGCCAACCTTTTGCACCACGGTCGCATTATACCCCTCGGTTGGATCGCCGGTAATCTCCTGCGCGCCGCTGATGCAGGCTTTTAATACTTCAGGGTCCAGCAACGCAGCGTAAACGGCGGCAGGCGGCGCCTGAATTTCACGGGTATCGCTTAACTGCATCTCTCAACCTCTTTTTAATCCTACGGCAGACCACAAAGACCTAGCCCTGAAACATCGATGCAGGCAACCAGTTTGCTCAAACCAAGGCACTGGATCGGGATTCTTCGCTTGCATTCGTTCCGCCTAACAGAAACCCTGCGCCGCAGGAGGAAGACATGCTGCACGGCATACGCATCATCGAAATCGAAGGGCTGGGCCCAGCCCCCTTCGCGGCCATGCTGCTGGCGGATATGGGCGCCGATATCATTACCATCCATCGCAAAGGGTCCGCCGTCACTCCGGGTATGCCTGAACGTTCGCTGCTGGATCGCGGCAAACGATCAATTGCGCTGGACCTCAAAGACCCGCAGAACCTTAGCGTTGCAAAACGGCTGATCGCAACGGCTGATGCGCTGATCGAGGGTTTTCGCCCCGGCGTGATGGAAAAGCTGGGGCTGGGGCCGGAAGACTGTCATCACCTGAACCCAAAGCTGGTCTATGGCCGAATGACAGGCTGGGGGCAGCATAGCCCACTTTCTGAGACAGCGGGCCATGATCTCAACTATATTGCCCTTTCAGGGGCTTTATCCTACGCGTCGCCGCCCGGCCAACCGCCTTTGACGCCCGCAACACTAGTCGGGGATATCGGCGGTGGTGCGATGTATCTGGTTGCAGGTCTGCTCGCCGGGCTTTTGAATGCCCGAAGTACAGGCAAAGGCACGGTGGTGGACGCCGCCATCTACGATGGCTCGGCACACATGATGAATTTGCTGATGAGCCTGCGCCAAACCGGCAACCTGTCCGACACCCGGGGTCAAAGCCTGCTTGACGGACCGCATTGGAGCCGAACCTACGCCTGCGCAGATGGCGGCTTCATCTCAGTTCAGTGTCTAGAGCCAAAATTCTATGCTCACTTTCTGGACATCCTCGGGCTCAGCGATGATGCGGAGTTCGCTCAGCAATACGACCAGACCGCTTGGCCCAACCTGACGGAACGGTTGAGCGAAATCTTTGCCAGAAAACCGCGCGACGAATGGGCGGCGCTATTCCAGGGGACAGACGCCTGCGTTGCGCCGGTCCTAAGTCCACAAGAAGCACGAGATCACCCCATGAATTCGGCTCGCCAAACATGGGTCGACCACGACGAAACACGTCAAGCCGCAGCCGCTCCTAGATTCTCAACCTACAACTGGCAACCGCGGCCCAGCCCCAAACGCGGAGAGCATACAAATGAGATTTTGAACGAACTTCCTCCCGCTTCATCTGGCTAAAAATACCTCGGGGGTGAATTGGCCGCAGGCCAAGAGGAGGCTGGCCCCCTCGCCAGGCTTACCGCCCGCGCACCGTATCGATCATCAATTGAACGTTCTCAGGGTCCGCATCTGGCGTAATACCATGACCCAAATTGAAGATATGCGGTCCTTTTGAGAAGGCTTCGACAATCCGCCGCGTCTCATCGACAAGCGCTTGCCCGCCTGTCACCATATGCGATGAAGCCAAATTGCCCTGCACACACCCATCGACTTGCACATTCGCAGCAGCCCATTCGGGCGACACAGAATTGTCCAGCGCGACACAATCCACACCGGTGGCCTTGGCGAAACCGATGTAACCCTGATCCGCTTCGCGTGGGAAACCTATCACGGGAATGCCCGGATGGCGGGCTTTTATGGCGGCAGTAATCTCGCGACAGGGTTCTACGGCGTATTTCTGAAACGCTTCGCCCTTCAATGATCCCGCCCAACTATCAAATATTTTGACAACCTCGGCCCCTGCCTCGATTTGGGCAGACAGGTATTCAGTTGTCGCGGCCGTGATCCGATCCAACAGCGCCTCGAACAGCGCAGTGTTTTCTTCGCGCAGCGCATGGGCTGGCCCCTGATCCGGGGTGCCCCGTCCGGCGATCATGTAGGTCGCCACTGTCCAGGGCGCGCCAGCAAAGCCAATCAAAGTAGTCTCAGAAGGAAGCTCGCGAGAAAGGATGCGCACGGTTTCATACACCGGAGAGAGCGTCTCATGAATTGCATCAACCGGCTTCAGCGCATCAAACTCCGACTGCCGTGTAATTGTCGAAAGGCGAGGACCTTCGCCGGTGACAAACCACAAATCCGCACCCAGCGCCTGCGGCACAAGCAGGATATCAGCAAACAGGATCGCGGCATCAAAGCCGTAGCGGCGAATGGGCTGAAGGGTGACTTCGGCGGCAAGCTCAGGGTTATAGCAAAGAGACAGGAAATCTCCGGCCTGTGCGCGCGTTGCACGATATTCAGGCAAATACCTCCCGGCCTGTCGCATCATCCAGATCGGCGGCACATCCTGCACTTCCCCCGCCAGCGCCCGTAGCAATTTCTTTGTCTCGGCCATTCGTGCCCCCAGTGTTCCGGTTTGGTGCAACGCGTCGGCCCTCAGTGGCAATTTGTCAAGCTCTGCCCCCATTGTCAGGGCAATGTGACGCGACTAAAGCTGTGCACATGAGTCTGATATTGCCTACCCCCGCATCGCCTCTGAAAATCGGCACCCGTGGATCTCCGCTGGCGCTGGCGCAGGCCTATGAAACCCGTCAGAGACTTGGCGCCGCTTTCGAGCTGCCTGAGGACGCGTTTGAGATCGTGGTAATCAAGACCACCGGTGACAACCGCGCCATGATCGACGCGGACCGGCCGTTGAAAGAGATTGGCAACAAGGGTCTGTTCACCAAGGAAATCGAAGAGGCGATGCTGAAAGGTGAGATCGACATCGCCGTACATTCGACCAAGGACATGCCCGTCGAACAGCCTGACGGGCTGGTGCTGGATACATTCCTGCCGCGCGAAGATGTGCGCGACGCGTTTATCTCGCCGACTCTGAGTTCGATTCACGATCTGCCAGAGGGCGCAGTTGTCGGGACTTCATCGTTGCGACGCCGGGCGCAGTTGCTGAATCGGCGACCCGATCTGAAAGTGGTCGAGTTTCGCGGCAATGTTCAGACTCGCCTGAAGAAGCTGGCCGATGGCGTGGCCGATTGTACCTTTTTGGCCATGGCCGGATTGCGCCGCTTGGATATGAAAGACGTCCCCGCGACTGCCATATCACCTGATGACATGCTACCTGCCATTGCGCAGGGCACCATCGGCATTGAACGGCGCAGCGACGATAACCGCACCGCCGAGATGCTGGCGGCGATTCATCATGTCGAAACAAGCCAACGCCTTGCGGCTGAACGCAGCCTGCTGGCCGGGCTGGATGGCTCATGCGAAACACCGATCGCCGGTTTGGCGCAAGTTCAGGATGGCCAACTTGCTTTGCGAGGAGAAGTTCTGCGCCCGGACGGTTCCGAGGCGATCAGCGAAGAAGCCACCGGGGCGCTCGAAGATGGAGCAAAACTGGGTCAGACAATGGCCGCCTCTCTGCTGAAACAGGCCGGACCAGGGTTTTTCGACTGGCGCTAAGAAAAAATTTAAACAATTTCAGGGTAATGTGAACTTCTTCACTGTCTACCCTGCCGAATTCGTTAAATATGGGGATAGAAGGTCGATCTCGAATATATCGAAAGTTTTAGCCCGTGTTGTTTTAGATGGTATTCGAGGGGGCGAGATTGATACTTCCGGCGGGGCGCAGTTGATTTTCAACAGCGCCCCGTTCTCTTTTCCAAAGCATATGGCGAAGTACTTACTCTGCACCTTCGCGCAGACCATGATGATGACTAAACACCGGCCGCGCATGAAGCACTTCTGATCGGAAATCCGCCATGCGCCCCGGTAGCGCGCGATAGAATGATGCCAAACCTGGCTCAACCGCCATCGCATGCTTGGCACATTCCTTGCACAACCCAGCGACTACGGTCTGTGATTCCCGTGCGCGTATCGCCTCTAGTAGACCTATGTGTGCGGTCTGCAGCTTTTGAAACGATGCACTGCCTGCAACTTCTCGATCTCCGACCAGTACATAAACAGGCTCTGGCTCGCTTTTGCCTTTCAAATCCACGAAGCCCGCCTCTAGCAGCGCAAGATCAGAATTGGTGAGACGGCGAATAGAGTCTGAGACCAGAATATCATAATCCACATGTCGGCAGTTTTGTTCGATCCGCGCTGCCACATTCACCACATCTCCGATTACTGTATAATTGAACCGGCGCCGCGAGCCGATATTGCCTACGCAGGCGACTCCAGTTGCGCAGCCTGTCGCCAGAGCGATCGGAGGACGCCCGCGCATGATGGGCAAAGTGTTGAACTTATCTAACGCGCCGCGCATCTTCAGCGCGGCCAAAGCAGCGCGGCACGGGTGATCATCCACGGGCAGCGGTGCATTCCAAAAAGCCATAACCGCATCGCCGATGAACTTGTCGATCGTTCCACGCTCGACCAGAATCTGATCCCCGATCTCTGAGAACAGCGCATTCAGCAAGGCCACCAGATCGGTGGCTGATACAGACTCGGACAATGGCGTGAAGCCCCGAATGTCCGAAAACATCACCGTGATCTCCTGAGATTCACCTCCCAATTGCAGCTGATGCCCGTTGGCCTCCATCTCATCGAGGATTTCCGGTGCGACATAATGCGAGAAAGTCTGGCGGATCACCCGCTTCTCCCGCTCGGTCGAAACAAAGAGGTACCCGGCCAGAAGCCCGAAATTGGCCATACCTCCGGCCAAAGGGAAGGTCGCATCAAACAGAACCGACTGGTTCTGGAACGCCAACCAACTGATGGCAATCACGGCCGATGCGGCCACACCGCCTGCAGCAAAAGAAGCGACCGCCCCATAGTTGGACATGACCACTGTGACAACGACGCCCAGGATCACGAACGCCAGCAGCTCAAGTGCAGAGGTAACATCCGATCTGCTCAGCACATCGCCAAGGATGATCTGTTCGATAATCTGGGCGTGGATCGAAACACCGGGAACAGATTCACCCAGTGCCGTTTCGCGTATATCGAACAAGCCCGCCGCAGAGGTGCCGACCAGAATGATCCGTCCTTCTATCTCTGACTGAAGCGTTGGATCACTACCGCTGCGCATGACATCATCGGCCGACAGATAGAGGCCAGGATTGTCCCGCCTGTAACGCACCCAGATCTCGCCATTCTCGGTGGTCGGCAGCACAAAATCACCCAGACCAACCTCAAGCATGATGCCGATCTCGTCCTGCGATCCTTCGGCAAAATAAACGGATTCGCCCATGGCCACCCGCAGGGCTTCAACCCCAAGCGCAGGTAATACACCGTTGGGCCCGGACCAAAGCACAGGGACCCGTCGCACCACACCCAAACTTCCTTGGGGCGAAACATTAACACCCCCGATCCCGGCCGCTTCTTCCCCCAATGGCGGTGCCAGAGAGGTCCAGTGGGCAACGCTGACAAGGCCAGCTGCGGGGTTCTCTCCGATTTCGACTAACCCCGCCTTCGGTACAATGGCCGAACCGCTATCGGTTTGCCGGGCTGCCACACCCAGAACCACTGGCCATTTCGCAACTTCGTCCCCAAATCTGACGTCATTGTCCAGATCGATCGCGGCCTGATCCACCTGCAATAGTCCGGACAAGGTCGGGTCTTGCAACAGTCGCATCGGAGAGTATCGGTCGGGCTCGGCAAACAGCATATCAAAGGCAATCGCAGCGGCACCGTATTCGCCCAATCGTTCGACCATCTGACCCAACAGGGTACGAGGCCAAGGCCATTGGCCCCATTCTGCCAGAGACCTTTCATCAATATCCACCACGCGGACCGGCAGATCCGGGTTGTAGGCCCGTGGTGAAATCCGCTGCAGGATATCGAAGTAAATCAATCTGGACATTTGAACGGGATACGGATCCGCGACCCTAATGAAGCAGCCCATCAGGATCAGCGCCAAGCCCACAAGCCTGAATACTAATCGATGCCCAATTTTGTCTCTTATCTTACCCACCACGTTCACCTTCCAGGCGCAGGGGAACATGAAAATATATGTAACCTGATGCTACCAACCAGCTATCGCTGAAGCGTTACCTGCCGTCGCCGTTGCCCTGACACCCGATCCACCGATATTTCCACTGGATGCGTTTACGGATGTTCTCGTTTCACCCGAGGCGCTTACACCTGCGCGCGCTGATGTCCCGGAACGCCCTTCGGCGCTGGCTGAGGCCCGGTCTGGCGCTTCGGATCGCCCGCTTTCGCGGGCCGCCGACACCTCAGAACGACCTTGTTCCGTTTGCCGCCGCGCTTCACGCCGCTCTGGCCTTTCAGATTCAATCTTTGGGGCCTGAGCCTGTCTGCCCGAACACCCTTCGGCACTCACCCGAAACGGTGGCAGCAGTTGCGTTTGCGAGCGTATGAAGGGGAAACCACCTTTTAGCGCTTTGTCATACTGCTCCTGATCTATCGGGCGCCCCACCTGACCGCCCGAACCGGTCGCAAAGAGACTGCACTGTCGGCTTGCCGACCGGCACGACCCGCGTCGGCCGCACATCTGAACGGTGCCCTCGATAACCAGCATCGCGCTTTGGCTGCCGGATGTAATCCACATGTCAAATGTCGTTCCCCGCACGGCCATGGTGGCATCGGGCGTTTTGATCGAATAAGCGCGCTTTCTGCTTTTGCCCGAAATGAAACGGAAACTGCCGCCCAGCGCCTGCACGGTGAAGTTTTTTGCCTTCCGATTGCCTCGCAGCATTGAGACATCCAGGACCATTCGCGCGTTCGGACCAACCGCGATCTTGGTTTCATCTACGAACACCAATTGAACCACGCCTGATCTGTCGGTCGAAATAGTATCGCCTGAAACAACATCCATCCCTTCACGCAAGCGTATCTTTTTACCGGCCCGGATAATATCCGCGCCCGGTTTAGCACTGAGCACTTTTCCGATTGATGCGATGGCCGACGCAGGCAGCGTCGCTAGAACCAAGAAAACACAAAACAATTTCAACCAGGCCAAACCCAAGTCCCCTTCCCCCAAAAGGTACCTACCAGGGTGCCAAACACCCCACGCCCGATATCTGTCGCCTCAGAAAGCTAAATCTGAATAGTTATTAGAGCCTTAAAACTAGACAAATATGCGCCAGAACAGGTGGAGTTGGCAAGGTTTTGCATGTTTTTCAGCATTTCGGGGGTTTCGCACCCCTGCTTCCGGTAGCCCCAGCGCTCCTTCTTGTGGGTTTGATCATCGGTATTCAGAAAAATTTTCCAGACATAGAAAATCGCCTTGTATCTGGATGACAGGCAAGGATATACCGGCCAGCGGAGACGTGGCCGAGTGGTCGAAGGCGCTCCCCTGCTAAGGGAGTAGGCGGGAAACCGTCTCGAGGGTTCGAATCCCTTCGTCTCCGCCACCCATACCGGGCATCACCTGCGATGCCTGCCATGGTCTGAACGATCTCATAAAGTCATCCCACTGAATTCACGGCATTTCACGGGCGTTGCACACTACCATTTCTCAAGGCGGATTGGATCGCTCGCATCAACCATTGCACCCTGATGCCGGAGCTTGGTGCGTTGTCTGCAGTACAATTCAGCCCAGGATGTTGGAGGCGGTGAGATGTCTATCTTCGTCGCCCTAGAAAGCTCAATTTGGCAACCTGGCGCAGTCGACACCCGTTACGGATTCAAAAAAAGGCCGTCCCAACTGGGACGGCCTTTCATTCACTGTCTCTCGAAAGAGGTTCAGGCAGCCAGCGCGGCCTGTGCTTTGGCGACGATCGCGCCGAACGCTTCCGGTTCGTGCACAGCCAGGTCAGCCAGAACTTTGCGGTCCACTTCGATACCGGCCAGGTTCAGGCCGTTAATGAAGCGGGAATATGTCAGTGCCTCGTCATGCGAACGGACAGCGGCGTTGATACGCTGGATCCACAGCGCGCGGAAGTTGCGCTTGCGGTTCTTGCGGTCGCGGGTTGCGTACTGGTTGGCCTTGTCTACGGCCTGACGGGCAACCTTGAAGGTGCTCTTGCGGCGGCCATAGTAACCTTTGGCAGCCTTGATGACCTTCTTGTGACGGGCGTGAGTTACGGTTCCACCTTTAACGCGGGACATCTCTTAATCTCCTCTTAGCGGTCGTAGGGCATGTAGCCCTTGACGATCTTGGCGTCGGGGGCGGACAGGGTGGTGTTGCCACGGGCGTCGCGGATGAATTTCTTGGTCCGCTTGATCATGCCGTGCCGTTTGCCGGCCTGGCCAGCAAGGACCTTACCGGTCGCAGTCACCTTAAAGCGCTTTTTGGCGCTCGACTTTGTCTTCATCTTAGGCATTTCCGTCTCCTTTCGGGGTTCGGTTTCAAACGCGACTCGGCATGCCATCTCGGCCGGTCACGCGATCAGAAGCGCCGTTTACGCAAGTTCGGTCATACTGGCAAGGGGGTTTGGGCCAGAATCTGCGCTTTTTGCAGGCTGGCTAGGCACCGGGGCGACGCGCGCCGCCCCGGTAGTTTGGATTAATGTTCGAATTTGCGGATTTCGCCGCTCTTCAGCCGTTCGGCGTAAGACGCCAGTTCCTGACGTACCACTTTCATCAGGAAGTAGAGCGCGAAGACGTTCACAACCGCCATGGCAAAGATCGCCGCATCCGAGAAGTCGATAACGGGGCCAAGGTTAGCCGCTGCACCGATGACTACGAAGACGCAGAAGATGACCTTGAACACCAGTTCCTTGGTGTGACCCTCACCGAACAGGTAGGTCCAGGCCTTGAGGCCGTAGTAGGACCAGCTGATCATGGTCGAGAAGGCGAACAGAACTACTGCGATTGCCAAAACGTAAGGGAACCAACTGAACGCGCTGCCAAAGGCGGCTGAAGTCAGGCTGACACCCGAGTTTCCGTCAACCGTTGCGATGGCATTACCGGCTTCGTTCAGCATATAGTTTCCGGTCTCCGGATCGACGATCAGCTGCTGGGTGATGATGATCACCAACGCGGTCATGGTACAGATTACGACCGTATCAATGAACGGCTCCAGCAGCGACACGAACCCTTCGGTGATCGGTTCTTTGGTGCGAACCGCCGAGTGGGCAATCGCCGCTGAACCAACGCCCGCTTCGTTCGAGAACGCCGCACGCCGGAAGCCCTGGATCAATGCGCCGACCATACCGCCAGCAACACCAAGACCGGTGAAGGCTCCCGCGAAGATTTGGCCAAAGGCCCAACCGATCTGATCCGCGTTCATCAGAATGATCACCAGAGCCGCGGCCACATACATCACGCCCATGAAAGGAACGACTTTCTCAGTCACGCGCGCGATGGATTTCAGGCCGCCCACGATCACTGCAAAGACGATGCCTGCAAAGACCAGGCCAGTGATCCAGCCCGGGTAATCTCCGACGATGCCTGCGATCTGCTGATGCGCCTGATTGGCCTGGAACATATTGCCCCCACCAAGCGCGCCAAGGATGCAGAAGATCGAGAACAGAACGGCCAGAATTTTACCGCCCGGCAGGCCCAGTTCGTTGAACCCTTTCGACATATAATACATTGGACCACCAGAAACGGTGCCGTCATCATATTCGTTGCGGTACTTTACACCCAGCGTACATTCGGTGAATTTCGACGCCATGCCCAACAGGCCTGCGACAATCATCCAAAAAGTTGCACCTGGCCCGCCGATACCGACGGCGACCGCAACACCGGCAATATTACCGAGGCCAACTGTACCGGACAGCGCCGTTGCCAGCGCCTGAAAGTGGCTAACTTCACCCGCATCATTGGGATCAGAATAGTCACCTTTCACAAGGCTGATCGCATGACCGAAGAAACGCAATTGTACAAAGGCAAAATAAAGCGTGAAGACGGTCGCGGCGATGACCAGCCAACCCACGATCCAAGGGAACCCGGTGCCCGGAAACGGGGCGAAAATAAAGCTGACGAAAGGCCCGGTGAAATCAGCAAAGGCCTGGTTGATTTTATCGTCCAACCCGACCGCCTCCTGTGCGGCAGTGGGGCTCGCAACCAGAGCGGCAAGTGCTGCCAGACTCAGTTTGTTCTGAATATTCATCATAATCTCTCCCCTCAGTTCACGACCGTAACCGGAACATCGGCGTGCATGACAAGGTTCTGGGTCGAACTGCCAAACAGGCGTTTTTTAAACCCATCTGCCGAGGCCCGACCCACAACGATCTGAGAGCCACCGTTTTCAACCGTGATTGCATTCAGCGTTTCCGCCACATCTCCGTGACGGACGATGCCGCGCGCCTCGAATCCTGCAGCCTTCAACGCTTCGACCGCTGGCTCGATGATCCGTGACGTAGCTAACGCAACCTCTTCTTCGCGCCGTTTGTGGCGCAGGGCGTTCTCTTCTGGTGTCTGGAATGTGAAAGGAGACCATTCGATGACGTAAACCGCCAGAAGCTCGCATGAACCGATACGCCCGGCCAAGTCTTTGGCAAAGGCGATCGCGCGTTCTCCGGTTTCTGTCCCGTCCAGTCCTATGACAATTTTCGTTGTCATGCCGTTCCTCCGTTATTGTTGCTTTGGCCGGGGCCCTCGCCCCCGGCAGGGCAGCCGGAACCTGGAACTTGCTTGAGTAGACCGCCCTAAGGGCAAGTATCCCGAAAAAACACGCAAAAACAGAGAGATTATTGCTGGATACAACCCTCAAACTTCTAAGGTACTGTAAATAAATATTATTATATGCCCAAATATTAGGCATACGCTTGGTATCAAACTGAAATTAGTAGTGGTGATCCGGGCTTAGCCCGGGTCAGTGTTGTAGATCAGCCGTTCATCACAAGGGGCGATACGTAAGATGTTGGTGGTGCCAGGAACATTGAAAGGGACGCCGGCGGTGACCACAATCTGATCAGTCTCAGCGGCGAAACCACCCGAACGGGCGGCGCGAGCGGCGCTGACGACCGCACCTTTGAACCGCTCTTGTTCAGGGGTTAAGACGCAATGACAACCCCAGCTCAGGCAAAGCCTGCGGGCGGTGCCGGTGGCGGGGGTCATCGCGATGATAGGCACACCGGGACGCTCACGGGCGGTGAGCAAGGCGGTGGTCCCGCTTTGAGTGAAGCAGCAGATGGCTTTGATGTCAGTCTTTTCGGCAATCTCGCGTGCCGCAGCCACGATACCATCAGCGATGGTCGTACCCTTGGCGGTACGCGACGCGGCAATAATTTGAGTGTAGGTTGGGTCAGCTTCAACTTCGATGGCAACCTTGTTCATCGTCTGAACCGCCTCGATGGGATAAGAACCAGCAGCCGATTCAGCACTCAGCATGATTGCATCGGTACCCTCGTAGATCGCGGTGGCCACGTCTGAAACCTCGGCCCGTGTGGGCATTGGGCTTTCGATCATGCTTTCCAGCATCTGGGTTGCGACAATCACAGGCTTCGCGGCTGTACGGCATTTACGCACCAGACGTTTTTGGATCGGGGGGACTGCCGAAACAGGCAGTTCGACGCCCAGATCACCCCGCGCAACCATGATCCCGTCTGAGGCGTCAAGGATATCGTCAAAAGCTTCGACAGCAGCAGGTTTTTCGATCTTGGACAAGATCGATGCTCGGCCATCCGCCAACGCGCGCGCCTCGAACACATCCTTGGCACGCTGAACGAAGCTCAGCGCCAACCAGTCCACACCCAGTTGGCAGACAAATTCCAGATCGTCGCGATCCTTGGCCGACAGCGCTGCCAATGGCAGCACCACGTCAGGCACGTTCACACCCTTGCGGTTCGAAATCGTGCCACCGACTTCGACCGTGCAATGTGCAAAATCCTGACCGCAATCCTGCACGATCAGACGAATCTTTCCGTCATTGACCAGCAGGCGCGCACCTGGCTCCAATGCGGCAAAAATTTCGGGATGTGGCAGGCAGACCCGGGTGATATCCCCGGCTGCCGGATCAAGATCCAGACGGAATGCGGCGCCCTCCTCCAGTTCTTCCGCATCATTTGCAAACACGCCAACGCGCAGCTTTGGCCCCTGCAGATCAGCCAGAATCGCGATCGGGCTTTCCAGATCCTTTTCGATCTGCCGGATTATACGGTGCCTCTCGCGAATCTCATCGTGGCTGCCATGGCTCATGTTCAGCCGGAATACATCGGCCCCCGCCTCATGCAGCGCACGGATGGTGTCATAGTCATTGGACGCCGGTCCCAGCGTCGCCACGATTTTCACATTTCTCAGGCGTCGCATTGATCAGGCTCTCCTCAAACGCGTAAATGTTACCGCAAACATTGCTCAGGCTGCTTATTGCGCAATTCCCTTTCCAACGCAACTGTCCTACACCTGCGACAAACAAGATGACAGGCTCATGACATACTCTCCGTTTTTTGTTCACGGCGCGGATCGCTCGTCGCGTTGGCTGATTACCTGTGACCATGCCACCAACATGGTGCCGCCCGAAATCAGCGGCGGAGACCTGGGTCTGCCACGCGAGGATATGGAACGCCATATCGCATATGACGTCGGCGCCTACGAGGTTTCAAAACATCTGGGTGAGGTTCTGAACGCCCCGGTAATCGCAGCCAACTTCTCGCGCCTCGTAATTGACCCCAACCGGGGCGAGGACGATCCAACGCTGCTGATGAAGCTCTATGACGGTTCGATCATTCCTGGTAACCGCCACGCAGATGCGACCGAGCGTGAGCGTCGTCTAAATATGTGTTACCGGCCCTATCACGATGCGCTGGCGCAGCTTGCGGCCCTGCCGCATGCGGTCATCATCTCGATGCATTCCTTTACGCGCCAGCTCCGTGGCCGCGATCCTCGGCCGTGGCACATCGGCGTCTTGCACACACCGGATGAGCGGTTCTCGCGCCCGCTGATCAACCGGTTGAACGCCGAGGATGATCTGTGCGTTGGGATAAATGAACCCTATATAGGTGTGCTACCCGGCGATGCGATCGACAAGCATTGCAGCAGTTTCGGCCGTCCTAATGCACTGATCGAGCTGCGTAATGATCTGATTGCGGATCATGACGGGCAACGCAGCTGGGCCGAACGATTGGCCGTTATTCTGCAGGATGCACTGAACGATAGCGGACTATGACGTAAGGTCACTTCATGCCGCTTCCGATCCTCGAAATATTGTGAGCCAATATACTGACACCCATATATTAAGGGAAAGGAGACGACCATGACTCAGGAATTCCTGACAACTGTCTTCGGCTGGATGACCGCCCTTAACATTGCGGTTTTGTTGTTCAGCACGCTGATGATCATCATCATGCAGGACTGGATCGCAGGCGTACATGGCAGAATGTTCCAAATGGAGCGGGCCGACGTAAAGAGGGCCTATTTCAGGTATCTTGCGAACTACAAAATCCTGACAATCATTTTTTGCCTTGTGCCGTGGTTGGCCCTCAAACTGGCATAAAGCACCCAAACCTGACGTTCCAAGGGGCCTTAAGGCCCCCGCTGTTCGTTGTAACATGGCCCACGGATTGCTAGGTCAGGTCCAGATCGCAAGACAATCATTCGGAGCCCGACAATGGACAAGCAAACTGAAATCGAACTTCAGGCCGCAGCGTTTCGCCGTTTGCAGCAGCATCTGATGCAGGATCGCACCGACGTACAGAACATCGATATGATGAATCTGACCGGGTTCTGCCGTAATTGCCTGTCGCGCTGGTATCAGGAAGCCGCCAATGCCAAGGGCATCGACATGGACAAAAACGAAGCGCGCGAGATTTTCTATGGCATGAGCATGGATGAGTGGAAGGCCAACTACCAGACCGAAGCGAACGCCGAGAAACAAGCCGCCTTCAAGGTCGCGTTTGAAGAGAACGTCACGAAAAAAGGCTGACGCCCCGAAAACGAAAAATGCCCGCCATACTTGCGGGCATTTGGTTTAGATTGCGGCCTTTCGGCTTTCGTCCAGATAGATCTCGCGAAGGCGTTTGGCAATCGGGCCCGGCGTGCCATCACCCAGTGCCACGCCATCAATCTCAACCACCGGCATGACAAAGGCGCTGGCCGAAGTGGTGAAGGCCTCATCCGCCTCTTTCGCCTCGTCGATGGTGAACAGGCGTTCCTCAATCTCCATCTGCGCCTCGGCTGCCATGCGCAGAACCGCCTTGCGGGTGATGCCGTGCAGAATGTCGTTGGACAGCGGGCGGGTGACGATCTTGCCGTTCTTGACGAAATAGGCGTTGTTGCTGGTGCCTTCGGTGACATAGCCATCTTCAACCAGCCAGGCATCGTCACAGCCAGCCGCTTTCGCCATCATCTTGCCCATGGACGGATACAGCAGCTGCACGGTTTTGATATCGCGGCGGCCCCAACGGATGTCATCGATCGAAATGACCTTGGCCCCTTTCTTCGACGCAGGGCTGTCGGCCAGACCCGGCTTGTTCTGCGTAAACAGAACCAGCGTCGGCTTGGTATCCACTGACGGAAACACAAAATCCCGGTCGCCGTCACTGCCGCGCGAAACCTGTAGGTAGATCAGACCTTCTTCGATGTCGTTCAGCTCGACCAGTTTGCGATGGATTTCCAGAAGTTCTTCTTTGCTGCAGGGTTCAGCCATCTGTAACTCGTCCAGCGAGCGTTTCAGCCGCACCGCGTGGCCTTCGAAATCGACCAGCTTACCATCCAGCACACTGGTTACTTCATAGACGGCGTCTGCAAACAGGAAACCTCGATCAAAGATCGAGACGCTTGCCTCGGTTTCAGGCAGGTATTCGCCATTCACATAAACGGTGCGGGTCATGTTCTTCTCCTCAGCCCCAAAGTGCCGCTTTGGGCGGATGCACTCCGGCGTCATTAAAAATCAGGGGTGTGTCGCGGTCTTCTGCCAACAAAAGCGGTCCGTCAAGGTCCGTCACCATCGCACCCTGCGCGACCAGCGTTGCAGGTGCCATGGCCAGCGAACTTCCAACCATGCATCCGACCATGATGCCATAGCCCTCGGCCAGCGCGACCTTGCGCAGCTCCAGCGCCTCGGTCAGACCGCCGGTCTTGTCGAGTTTGATGTTCACCACATCATATTTGCCTTTTAGCGCAGGCAAGCTGGCCCGATCGTGACAGGATTCGTCGGCACATACCGGCACCGGACGATCCATGCCGATCAGTGCATCATCCTCACCGGCTGGCAGAGGTTGTTCAACCAGAGCAACGCCCAGTCGCACAAGATGCGGCGCAAGATCGGCGTACACTTCAGCAGACCAACCTTCATTGGCGTCGATAATGATTTTGGAGTCCGGCGCACCAGCCCGCACAGCCTCAAGCCGGGGCATGTCGTCCGGTGTACCAAGTTTGATCTTCAACAAGGGTCGGAACGCATTTTCTGCCGCCTGTGCCTGCATTGCCTCGGGAGTGTCCAGGGAAAGAGTATAGGCCGTAACTTCAGGCCCCGGTGCGGCAAGTTCCGCCAGCTCCCACGCCCGTTTGCCGGAGCGTTTCGCCTCAAGGTCCCAAAGCGCACAATCCAATGCATTCCGAGCCGCGCCGGCAGGCAGCAGATCCATCAGGGAATAGCGAGAGAATACGTCGGGCAGGCCGGCAATCTCGGCCTCGACTGAATCCAGCGTTTCGTCATAGCGCGCATAGGGCACGCACTCGCCCCAACCATGATGCACACCATCCGAGATCCGAACCGTCAGGACCTTTGCCTCGGTCCGTGAGCCGCGCGAGATAGTGAATACCTGCGCCAGCCGAAATACATCGCGGGAAACGTCAATCTGCACGCGTTCAACCTTTCATCGAAAGTGATGTCTGTTGCCGACAGCAAGGGGCGATCGGCAACCTGCTTAGATCACAGTGCGGCCAGCGCATCCACCAGTTTACCGGCACCAAACCGGTAAGGATCGGTTGCTGGGATACCCATCTCGGTCTCAACCTTGGCGATGTATGCGTGTGCGTCGTCTTCGCTCAGATGCTGGGTGTTGATCGACACGCCCGCAACCTGGCATTCCGGGTTAGCAACACGCGCCAGCGGCAGTGCTGTGTCGCGCAAATGCTCCAGCGTCGGCAGCGAATACTCAGGCAATCCTCGCATATGGGTCCGGGTCGGCTCGTGGCACAGGATCAGCGCGTCGGGCTGACCGCCATGGATCAGCGCCATGGTCACGCCAGAATAGGACACATGGAACAACGAGCCCTGCCCTTCGATGTGATCCCAGTGATCCGGATCATTGTCCGGTGTCAAATACTCAACGGATCCCGCCATGAAATCGGCGATAACCGCATCCAGCGGGACGCCCTGACCCGTGACCAGAATTCCGGTCTGACCGGTGGCCCGGAAGGTGGATTTCATGCCGCGTTTGCGCATTTCAGCGTCCATGGACATCGCAGTGTACATCTTGCCGGCAGAGCAGTCGGTTCCAACGGCCAGGCACCGCTTACCGGTACGCTTGCGGCCGTTTGCGATGGGATATCCTACGGTCGGTACGCGGACGTCGTGCAATGTGCAGCCGTGAGTCTGCGCCGCAGCAACCAGATCGCCTTCGTCGCGCAGCAGGTTGTGCAGGCCCGACGCCAGATCATAACCCATTTCCAACGCTGCGATCAGGACCTCTTTCCAGGCCTCACTGATGACCCCACCCCGGTTGGCAACACCAATGACAAGAGTCTTGGCACCAGCAGCTTTACCTTCGGCAAGTGTCATTTCGGTAAGACCCAAATCAGTCTTGCAACCATCCAGCCTTATTTGACCCACTGCATTCTCAGGACGCCAGTCCCGGATACCAATGGCCACTTTGGCCGCCAACAAGTCGGGCGCATCGCCCAAAAACAACAGGTACGGTGTCTCGATCATTGCGGTGCACTCCTTTGATTTTGGCTTAAGCTAGAGAACCGTTTTGACGAGGGTTTCTCAAATTCTTCTTGCCTGCCAGCCCACAGCGGGAAGTTTTTGCGCATTTGGGCATTCTTACACAAGATTGTTCGAAGTTTTTAAACTGATCAAACTTTAAGCACCCCATTTTGCCAGTATCTTCAATCTTGCTGCATACGCATTGCCGCATATGCACAATCAAGCTTGCGCAGCATTGCGCAATTTAATATCCCATGACCAACCCTGAACGCAATTTCCTTACTCGCATGAGGTCCAAATGAGCTTCCGCATCCAACCTGCCGCTCCGGCCCGGCCCAATCGCTGCCAACTGTTTGGCCCGGGCTCGAACACCAAGCTATTTCCCAAGATGGCTGCATCAGCTGCAGACGTCATTAATCTGGATCTAGAAGATTCGGTGGCTCCTTCCGACAAGGATACCGCTCGCGCTAACGTAATCGAGGCGCTGAACACAGTCGATTGGGGCAATAAATACATGTCGGTTCGGATCAATGGGCTGGATACACCCTATTGGTACCGTGACGTGGTTGATGTGCTGGAACAGGCAGGCGACCGTCTGGATCAGATCATGATCCCCAAGGTAGGCTGCGCGGCCGATGTCTACGCCGTGGACGCTCTGGTTACCGCAATCGAGCGTGCCAAGGGCCGAACCAAGCCAATTTCATTCGAAGTGATCATCGAATCCGCCGCCGGACTGGCGCATGTCGAAGAAATCGCAGCCTCATCCCCGCGCCTGCAGGCCATGAGCCTTGGCGCCGCAGATTTTGCAGCCTCAATGGGCATGCAGACAACCGGCATCGGGGGTACGCAGGAAAACTACTATATGCTGCGCGAGGGTGAGAAGCACTGGTCCGATCCGTGGCACTGGGCGCAGGCCGCAATTGTCGCCGCCTGCCGCACCCATGGCGTGCTGCCGGTGGATGGTCCGTTTGGCGATTTCTCAGACGATGAGGGCTATATCGCGCAGGCCAAACGGTCTGCCACGCTGGGGATGGTCGGCAAATGGGCCATCCACCCCAAGCAAATCGCATTGGCCAATCAGGTCTTCACACCGTCGGATGAAGCAGTGTCCGAAGCGCGCGAGATTCTGGCCGCCATGGAACAGGCAAAAGCCAACGGTGAAGGCGCGACGGTCTACAAAGGGCGTTTGGTCGATATCGCTTCGATTAAGCAAGCCGAGGTTATTGTGGCGCAGGCAGAATTAATCGCGGCGGGTAGCTAAGAAAAAAGGCGCTCAGCTGAGCGCCCCAATCGATCTGATCAGCGTCCAAATACATTGTTTGGTGTCCATGTGAAACGCTCACCCTTCTTTCCTGATTTCATCATCAGGCACGAGGTACCGTATTTCTGAAAATACTTGATTTTGATTGGATACCAACCCGCCTGCGGCACCTCGACCTCGGTGCGTTGGTTGGCTTCGCAGCCCTGACGGCCATTGACATAGCCGATCTGCTGACCGCCGACCCAGGCGTCAATCCCATCGTTCGACCAGGTTTCAAGCTCGTAAACACCGGGTGAATCAAAGCGGATATACCCACTGATTTCCGCGGCAACATTGAACGCCTGATTGTAGGTCAGGACAGGATCACCTTCGTTCGTGTCTCTGTAGTCCAAACCTCGGAGGGGCTGACCCGGCTTTGCCTTCTTCAATAGATGATTGACCTTCGAGAGGTTCTGGATTTTGCGAGGCGGATTACCTTCCCAACTGTATTTTACATTCAAGCCGGCTTTTGGGCTGGGCTGAGGGCTAGCTGGCTGTAACTTCAAAGGTGCTGCTGTCGCAGCGCCGGCAAACATTGCCAAGGCAGCCACCAGCGCTCCGGTGCGGAAAAATGTCATGGTCTACTCCCTGAATTTGCGCCTGCTTCGGGGTTAATCCCTGCCGACGATCCTGTTGAGATGACACTAGGCGCTGAACTTTGACCTCGCAAGATGGTTAAAAATCACTTTTTAATGGTCACGCACGCATATCCTTGGGCGATCCCATCACAACATATGAGGTGATCGAGGTCACATGCGGCAGTGTACCCAGCACCTCGGTGTGGAAGGTTTTGTAGGAAGGCAGATCGGCACATTCGACCCGTAACAGGTATTCGATCGTGCCGGTGATGTTGTGACATTCCACCACTTCGGGCGCTTGTTGCAAGGCCCTTTCGAACCCTTCCTGCGCCGCTTTTGTGTGCTCGCCCAAACCAACGCCGATATAGGCAACTAAACCCACCCCCAGCGCCGCCGGGTTCAGCACCGCTCGGTAGCCGGAAATGACCCCTGCCCGCTCAAGCTCCTGCACCCGGCGCAAGCAAGCGGATGGGGACAGGCCCACCCGCTCGGCAAGATCGAGGTTGCTGATGCGACCGTCCCGCGAAAGCTCTTGCAATATATGTTGGTTAATCTGATCAATCTTCGCCATTTATTGCAACATTAACCTTTGAACGCACGAATACGCAATTTCATTTGCCGGGTTCAGCGAGAAAATGCAGCCATGACCTACGATATCCTGATGGCCCTGATCGCGTTTGCTTTTGTCTCGTCAATCACTCCAGGCCCCAACAACCTTATGCTGATGGCATCAGGTGCGAATTTCGGCTTTCGCCGCACGATCCCGCATATGCTGGGTATCGGTTTGGGCTTCACCTTTATGGTGCTTCTGGTTGGGGCGGGGCTGGTTCAGGTCTTTGACCGGTATCCGATTAGTCATACCGTGTTGAAAGTTCTTTCGGTTCTGTATCTGCTGTATCTGGCATGGAAAATCGCGCATGCAGCGCCCGCTAAAGGTGCCGATGCTGCGGGCACCCCGATGACGTTTCTGCAAGCTGCAGCCTTCCAATGGGTCAACCCAAAAGCCTGGGCGATGGCGCTGACCGCGACAGCCGCCTATGCGCCCGACCAAACGATCAACGCGATTCTGCTGGTCGCGCTGGTGTTCGGAGCCATCAACCTGCCCTCGGTCAGCACCTGGACGGTTCTTGGACAGCAAATGGCGCGAATCCTGACGAACCCGCACCGATTGCTGGCATTCAACTGGACGATGGCGGCCCTGCTTGTGGCCTCGCTCTATCCGGTGCTGTGGCCGAATTAGGTTACCTGAGCGGCAGGCAAATTTCGGTCAACAGATCCTCGGGGGCCGTTTCTCGTGGATCGTTGAGATAGATCTCATAACACGGATGGTCCGCAGGTTCTTCGCCAGACTCGGGCAACCAATTGCCAAATAATGCCTGATACGCGCCGTGAAGGCCGGAATAAGGTCCCTTGAAGGTCAGCACCGCTGTTTTGCCACCCAGAATTTCAAGGTCTTCCAGCCCCTCGGGCGTATCATCACCGCAGAATTCAGCACCTGCAAAACTGCGCAATCTGTGCTCGGGCACATCGTCCGGACTGTCCAGATACAGCCCGATCATCGGGCCGACTTGCGGCCACAGTTTGCGGGATTCGCACAGGGCACCAAAGGCCTCAAAGCTGCGGCCAATCTCGGCATAAGCCCCTTTGTGCGGCAGCGCTATAACACGGCGAGACGGTTCGGTTCGGGTTGTTACGGGATGCATCGGATATCCGCCAGTTTTGAACATTGGATGGGCCGGCAGTATTTGCCCCGCACGTTGAAACGCGGTGGGGCTGCTGCCGTAGGCCTCGGAAAAGGCCCGCGCAAAGGATTTTTGGTTCGGATAGCCAATGTCGGTCGCGATCCGCGTAACCGGTCTGTCTGTTTGCACCAGCCAGCAGGCGGCACGGTGCAGGCGTATCCGACGGGTGGCCTGCGCGCAGGTCTCGCCAGTAATGGCGCGAAACACGCGATGCCAGTGAAACCGCGACATGGCCGCAACCTCGGCCAGGGCGTCCAGAGACAAGTCTCTGGCGGGGTTGTCATGAATGTAGGTCAACACACGCAGCTCGCGATCTTCATAGCTGGCAGCCATCAGTATCCTTCCTTCACTTTGCCCATCGGTGATCGCATATTCCACAACCACAAATCTTGCTGAGTTGCATCCCGGACAAGCATTAGTCATATAGCAGGGAACTTCCGCGTTGAGAGGCGTCATGACCCAGTATCTGGATTTCGAAAAACCGCTGGCCGAGATCGAAGGCAAAGCTGAAGAGCTGCGCGCGCTGGCCCGTGCCAATGAAGAAATGGATGTGACGGAAGAGGCCGCCGCGCTGGATGCCAAGGCCGCCAAGCTTCTGGACGAGCTGTATGCCGATCTGACCCCATGGCGGAAATGTCAGGTGGCGCGTCATCCTGAACGTCCACACTGCAACGATTACGTGGATGCGCTGTTTACCGAATTCACCCCACTGGCAGGTGACCGGAACTTTGCCGACGATCTGGCGGTAATTGGCGGTCTGGCGCGGTTCAACGATCAACCCGTCATGGTGATTGGCCACGAAAAAGGCAGCGATACCAAATCGCGGATTGAACGCAATTTCGGCATGGCCCGCCCCGAGGGCTATCGCAAGGCCGTACGCCTGATGGAAATGGCGGGCCGCTTTGGCCTGCCGGTAATCACCTTGATCGATACAGCTGGGGCCTATCCCGGCAAGGGGGCGGAAGAACGTGGCCAGTCCGAGGCGATCGCGCGCTCAACCGAGATGTGCCTAAAGATTGGCGTTCCTTTGGTGTCCGTAATCATCGGCGAAGGTGGTTCTGGTGGCGCGGTCGCTTTTGCGACTGCGAACCGCGTAGCGATGTTGGAGCATTCGGTCTATTCGGTGATTTCGCCCGAAGGCTGCGCGTCGATCCTGTGGAAAGATGCCGAAAAAATGCGCGAGGCCGCCGAAGCGTTGCGCCTTACCGCTCAGGATCTGCACAAGCTGGGCGTTTGTGACCACATCATCACCGAGCCCAAGGGCGGTGCACATCGCAACCGCCCGGCGGCGGTCGAAGCCGTGCGGTCTGCAATTGCCTCGATGCTGGAAGAGCTTGATGGGAAAGACGCGGCAGCCCTGATCAAGGACCGCCGTCAGAAGTTCCTGGATATCGGTTCGAAAGGGCTGGCGGCTTAACCCGTCAGCCACCCAACCGCTGCAACAGAGCCACCGAAGGCTGGCCAGTCACGGACAACCCGTTGGCGCGCTGGTAGGCGCTAATTGCCGCCTCAGTATTCTTGCCGATAACACCATCTGCGCCTTGTGTGTCATAGCCCGCGGATGTCAGGCGGCGCTGCAGTTCTTTACGATCCTCCAGCGTCAAACCGGTCGCATCCGGCCCGAATGACGCTTGGAACGGCGCGCCGCCAGCAATGCGATCAGAAAGATGACCTACGCCGATCGCGTAGCTGTCCGAATTGTTGTAGCGCTTGATCACCTGAAAATTGCGGAACACAGCAATACGTGGGCCAGGCGTCTGCGGTTGCAGCACTGCCGCCGGCGTGCCCGAAACCGTGCCGACTTCACCGCCCCAAGGCTGCCCTCGCACCCAACCGGCACGTGCCAGATAAGCCGCCGTTGAGGCAAGTGAATCTGCTGGGTCATCGGACCAGATATCGCGCCGCCCGTCGCCGGTGAAATCGACTGCATAAGCAAGGTAAGATGTCGGAATGAACTGTGTATGGCCCATCGCTCCGGCCCAGCTGCCGGTCATGTTAGCCGGGGTCGTATCGCCCTCTTGAATGATCTTCAGTGCTGCCACCAGTTGCTTCTCAAAAAACGCTCCGCGCCGCCCGTCATAGGCCAGAGTCGACGTTGCCGAGATCACCGGTACATCGCCCCGCCGTGCGCCATAGCGGCTTTCCAGGCCCCAAACAGCCACGACGACCTCTTTGTCGACACCGTATTGGGCTTCGATCTGCGACAGGGTTCCTGCATGCCGCACAAGCATTTGTTTGCCGGTGCTGATCCGCTCGTCCGACGCGGCAATGGCCAGATAATCCTCAAGCGAGCGTTTGAATTCGACCTGATTGCGATCGCGTTCGATCACGTCGGGTAGATATCCTGCGCCTTGAAACGCTCGGTTAAGGGTCGTCTGTGAAATGCCCTGCGACGCTGCCCGATTTTTGAAACTGGCCACCCAGGCATCCCATCCTGCGTTCGGAACCGCACGCATCCGCGAAGCCGGAGCACTGTTGGGTGCGGTGCCTGTGGAACAGGCCGCCAACAGGGTTGAACCAAGCCCTAAGGAAAACACTCTTCGATTAATCATGGTTAAATCTGCTCTTGTTGTGATTTGCGTTCAGAATAGCGCAGCCCGGTCGCTCAAGCCAGCAAAGCGACATCCTAAATCAACTGAGTTGAGAGATGGGCAACAAGCCGCTCAGGTCACAAGCAGCCGTAAGCCCTGGGTCACATCCGAACGCACTGCTAGTCGCAACCCAGGCTCATCCCCGGCCTTGAGCGCTGCGATGATCAGACGATGGTAGTGCGGTGGCTCGGTCCTCCGCAACCGACCGTATAGGGCACGCATCGTGGGACCCAGCTGCAGCCAGACGGTTTCGGCCATGGCAAGCATCGCGGGGGCCTGTGCGCGTAGATACAGCGTGCGGTGAAATTCCAGATTTGCACGGATATATCCCACTGCATCGCGTTTCGTGACCATCTCGGCTACTGCCATGTTGATGCTTTGCAACCGGTCAATCAGCGCCATATGCGCGCGCGGCAGGGCCCGGCTGGCCAGTTCAACCTCAAGCAGCGCGCGCAGCGCCGCCAGCTCTTCGATCCGATCGCGCGTGAGTTCCGGCGTTGATACCCGACCGGAGGTGGACAGGAACAAAGCACCTTCTGCCGCCAGACGTCGCACCGCCTCGCGCGCGGGAGTCATCGACACACCGAATTCCTTGCCAATCCCGCGCAGCGTCAACGCCTGCCCCGGGGCAATCTCTCCATGCATGATGCGGGATCTGAGGGCGCGATAAACGCGATCATGGGTTGCCGTATGAGACTCGGCGGGGCGTGAGGTTAACATGAGTTTATGTGATCACAAATCGCGCTGAGGTCAAGCGACGGAGTCGAAGCGATATCTGTGCAGTTCAGCCCCGTTGTCTCGCAGCCAGCGGCGTGGTTCTTTGTAAGGGCCAAAAATACGCTCGACCTGCGCCCAGAACGCAGGTGAGTGGTTCATTTCGGCAAGATGCGCCACTTCATGCGCGGCCACATAATGGAGAACCTCTGTCGGGGCGAGGATCAACCGCCAGGAGAACATCAACCCGCCCGCAGAACTGCACGACCCCCAGCGCGAACGCGTATCGCGCAAAGTAAGGCTACTGTACGACCGCCCCAGCATCGCCGCGTAATCATCGCACGCACCGGTCAGACGATCGCGGGCAAGCTCCTTTAGAAACCGCGCTAGTCGCCGTGCTTCGGCACCGGGCGGAACCCCGATCGCATCGCCACTCAGCAAGACCCTCCGCCCCGATGCAGGAACGATTCGCCGCGCCGTACCCTCGATCGGAATGAACTGCCCTACGCCAACTGCTTCAAGGCTAGGTCGATCCTGCAGGTGCCCGCGGATCCAGCCCTCTTTCTGCTGTGCGAAATCCAGCGCTTCGGCTTCGGCCACCCCTGTCGGGTAGGTCAGCGTAACCCGTCCATCCAATTGGGAAATTCGCAAACTGATCCGCCGTGCGCGCGCCGATCTGCGCAGTGTCAGCGGCACCGGAGGTGTTCCGGGCAATGCGTGTCGCCCCATGGGTGGGCCTCCTTTGCGCAAAGGCTTTGACAGTGTCTGCCGCATGTGGCAGGTGACCTGAATCATTGATGAGATTCACCTGATATCAAGGGGATTTGATATGCCCAAGGAAGAATGGGGCGTAAAGCGTGTCTGCCCGACAACCGGCAAACGTTTTTACGACCTGAACAAGGACCCGATCGTCAGCCCCTATACGGGCGAGGTCGTGGAGCTGGACACCGGAAAAAGCCGGATGATCGCCGCGGATGCTGAAGATGCCGCATCGGTCAAGGCGCGCGAAGCGTCGTCGGACGAAGATATCGTTCTGGATGATGACGACAACGTCGATGTCGAACTGGACGATGATCTGCTGGACGACGATGACGATGGCGATAACGTTTCACTCGACGATATTAAGGACATGTCGTCAGAAGACGAAAACTGATGGATCCCGAGGCGGCCCCGCCGCCTCGACCCGGTCCGCGAAGTCGGTCTGAATTTTTTGCCGATTCCGATTTTAGGACTTGCACTCATCGACGGCGTCTCATAAACGTCCGTCCACCGTTACGACGGTACCTATATGGGGCCTTAGCTCAGTTGGGAGAGCGCTTGCATGGCATGCAAGAGGTCAGGGGTTCGACTCCCCTAGGCTCCACCATACCTCTCTTGAAAACACTGCGCTTTTCACGTGTCAGGGTCTCTCGACCCCACACAAACCCCCACATAGTTCTGAATTCGAGTGATATCAACTGCTGCGGATTGGGTAATTTGTACCGAGTTGAACCGCCTCCAGTCATACATTCGGGTAATCCAACACAACCAATTGGTTTAAGCATTCGGTCCAGCTTGGACCTACGTGACAAAGGTTGCCGACCTTCACAAACATTGATGCAACACCAACTGGAAAACCGACTAAATCTATCTTTGACAGTGCTGTGCAAACGCTTTCAAGAGACCTACTGCTTCAGGAACATCTTCCTTCTCAGCAACCACCAAGATGGTTGTGCGCTCCGGCTCATTTTTTGTAACTTGCCCCTGAGCATTCAGCGCGACCTTATCGATCAGCGTGCCTCGCTTACTCGATATCTTGACCAACCGACCTTCGTAGTAGGGATTAGACGTATTGTGTTTCTCAATTGAGTTTGCGTCCAAGTTGCTTAAGGCAATCATCCACTTTGTCAGCGACCCGTCATCCATGCTTTGTCGATAGTACTCCATGGAGCATCCACTTGGATTTACTGCCATCAAGTTTTCAATTTTTGCTTCTTTGTGCGAGAAAATTTGAGCCAAACTGCCTGAAGTATTTCCATCGTAAGTGTAGCTTTGATTGGCACTATCATAGCAATTCAAGCGTTCAATATCGTTTTCGATAGAGGCACAATCATTTGCGAAGGAAGTCGAAGTAAACGCCAACAAAATCGCGCCACCCAACGGCGGAATAGGTGAATAACGCATAAGAAAAACCTCGCTACAAAAAAAACTACATCCAATTTCGTCAACCATAGGCATTGAATTGCACTTCTTGCAAGGCACCAAGAAAAGTTGAAGTGAGGTAGCTGGCCAACCCGGACTTTGTCCGTGACCGGCAAATGCTTTTTGGAGAAGCACTGATGGTCGGAAATAGTTGAGATTGTCCCCCGGCAAGAATTTCTAAGACAGTCTTCCGATTTGTGTTAATGATAGGTAAGTTATTGGGTTGCCGAGTGTTGGAAGTTATGCATTTCGTTCGAATATTAGTTGCTTTCGCAGTATTTCTCCTTGGACTAACAAACGCCGAGGCTCAGACCGTTGAAGACTGCGCGGCCATTGAAAACAAAGAGGTCAGGCAAGAGTGCTTTAATGCCGCGTTTGCCAATAAATCCGACCCCTCATCTGAAGTGACCGACGAACAAGACATCGAAAAGGACGCTTGGAAAGATATCCAAACGCTTTCCGAGATTTTAGAAACTTCGACCCAGTACAAAGTCTTAAAAGCAGACCCTGTCGGCATTTGCGAGTTGGCCATCGACGACAGTGGAGTAAATGTTTTCAAAGGGAAAAGGATTGATACCAAATACACCATAGATTTGGCTCGATTGTATGGCGTCGAAGTAAACACAAGGCTTCGCTTCAATGACACAGTTAGGATAACAACCGAACGAACCGATCCGATTTATGTAGAGCAGGAAACTTTTACTTCGGATGGAACAGCTTTTCTTGGAAGCAACAGCGCGGAAGTGAGGGAAGTAATTTTATCTGCGGCTGATAAAGCGGACCGCAAGGAACTTTTGGAAGTACTGAGCCGTAGCGTCGAACGCTGCAAAATTCTTGGTTCGGCAGTTTCAGGTCAAGGAAAGTCTGCAGCTCAAGAACGGGTTGAAAGCCCACTTATCGGGCGCTTTGTTGACGAAAACACTGTCGGAACTGCAAGCGCAGATGGTATCAACTCAGCTTGCGCTTCCAACGACAATTATGTGGAAATCAGTACCACTGGACTAAAGTACTATTATGGCGGCGCGACTGGGGATTGCAAATTCGACCAGCAAATTTCGCAGGGAAGCAATTTGTTCGAAACGACACAGCACTGTAAGTTGAAGTCGCATGCTCAAGCCGCGACTACGGAGAACTCGCTAAAAGTTAAACTTGAGCTGCAAGATAAGCGCTTGATCATGACGCAACCAGAACTGGGTAATGTTCTAAACTATCGCCCTTGCGGATCATAATAACCAGTCTTGGTTAAAACGATGCTGAAAACGCGGTTCTCAAACAAAAACCTGATCCAAAGAGCGGCACTTCTAATAGCGATTACTCACGCTGCAACCGGCTTTGCAAACGCACAACACGGTCCAAATGCGCTTCAATCGGGGGCGTATGACTGGTGCGGGAACTATAGCCATCCGTGGCGAGTAACCGTTTGTGAATGCTCAGGTAGTACAGATGGGCGATTGTATGGCGATGGTATCTACAAGATGGGTTCGAACCCTTGTAAGGCCGCCGCTCATTCTGGATTACTGGATATCGATGGTAACGGTACGATTGCTGTCGAGCCTCATGCCGATCTGAGTGCCTTCCCTGCGAGCGAAAGAAACGGGATCAGGAGCCGGGAAGCCCGTGGCGGTCCTGCGTTTGTAATCAGACCTGTCAGAACCGAACAGGATGTCGAAAGGGAACGACATAGAAGCGCTGAAGAAATACCGAGGCCAACGAACATCGCCGAACTTGCCGGTTTCTGGAAAGCAGGTAACCTCAAATACTACTTCACTGGATCAGAGCTCATCAATTTACAGGAAGTTGATGGAGTTCGGGCTTTCCGACACCCACGAGCAAGCACTGCTACTTGGAGAGTGTTTCCGCCGGGCACAGTGTTGATGCAAGTAACAAGTGGTACAGAAGAACACTTTGTTGGCTATTGGCTGTTTGAAGATCGTTTCTGGGGAAGAGTAGAAGGCGAAATGATCAGCCCATCACGCTTCATTGATATCGATGAAGTTAGCGAAGATGGCCGAATGCGACGGGGAGCAATTAGCCTTCATCGTGATGACAGCCTGACTGTGGACGAAGCTATGAACCAATATCCTTTGGCTTTTGCAAACGCGCATATTGTTTCGCCACTAGCCGCCAGCAACTCGCTCAACAGGGCAGATGCAACACGGTCCTCAAGTCCCACGATGGTCCAATCCTATGAGGAACTGCCAACTCTCCCATGGTCAAGCGCAGTAACAACGGATGAGTTCTTGGATGCCGGTGAATATTCTGAACTCCTCAATACTGCCTATGGGGTTGCTGTTGAGACCGAGATTTGGGTTCATGAATTAGCTGGAACCGTACCCTTTGGATCAGTGGTTTATCAAATTGGAAAGTACGCCGGGTTTCAAACCATCGCCGCGTTCACACAGAGTGAATATGCGACCCAAAGAGCCAATGAAGAGTTTCTCGGAATTGGCAATGCAATCATTAATCATGACATCGAGGCAATTTCGGAAATGGTTGCAGGCCGTGCTTACGCTGTCTTCATAGGCCAACTTTTGTCCCCACGAATAGCTGAGTGAAAACCACCGTCGTACGCCATACCTCCTTCCGAATGCGAACTAGTTTCAGGAACTTGTAGTTCGGCGTCAGTTCATTAGTAGTTGAACACCCATGCCTTGCTTTGAGCGGCAACAGGTCGTCGAGAGTGATGCATCACCAACGCGCTAAATCGAGCACACTAAGCTTGTCGTACCAGCGAAAACTATCGTCCTAAGGAGCACTGACCTTCGAATTTAGGGGGGTCCTATGGGAGCTATTCCCATAAGATCAATACGTATTCTGCAAACGAAACCAGCATCCAGAGCGTCAGGCAATCCCGCCTGACCACCAACCCGCCTCCAAGGGTGGTCGCCGGTAGATCAGTCGATCTGACGGGATGCGCATCAATCGATGAAAAGGAGAAATCCATGACAGACCTGAACAAAGCTCTTGGCTGGAGCGATCCGATACCATGGGGTGAAGACCGCCCCACTGACGCCATACCGGACGATATCAGACCCGGCATGTGGGTGCGGTCTGATATGATCGTGCGGTCCAACATGACCCACTGGATGACCGAACCCGGAAACCCTTACCCAGCACCGTACGTCAGCGACTTCATGTGGGAAGTGATTGATGGCGAAAGCTTTAGGCTAGAGGTGGCCGTAGCAGGCAGACATGTTAGTGTCACGCATGTAGGCTTTCCTTATTGTTACCCAATTCAGCAGCAGGAGACTTACGAAGATGGTGCACAGATTGATAAAGCTCGGCGCACGCGCTGGCGTCGCCTTGGTTGCATCCGTTTCAATGGCTTGGGCCTGTACAGGGATCATGCTGACAGGAACGGACGGAAGCATCGTTCGCGCAAGAACAGCGGAATGGGGGCCATTCGATCTTGAGACCAAGATCAACGTCATACCAAGGGGCTTTGCTTACAGCGCAGGGGAGATGCCCGACGGACAAGAAGGGGCCGATTGGACAGGACGCTTTGGGATGGTTGGCATTAGTATGCTGGACCACGGAGCACCTGCTGATGGTATCAATGAGGCTGGATTGACCGCCGGACTGTTCTATTTGCCGGGGTTTACAGAATACCAAGAGTATCTACCCGATCTTGCTGACAACACTATACCCGGCGACCTTCTAGCTGCCTACGTCCTGTCTATGTTCGAGACAGTTGAGGAGGCACAGGCCGGTCTTGAGGGCATACGTGTTGTAGGAGTTGTTGACGAGACACTCGGTTTCCCGTTTCCGTTCCACATGTTGGTCGCAGACCGCTTTGGTGGACGGATCGTCGTAGAGTACATTGACGGTGAACTGACCGTCTTTGAGGCTCCGCTTGGTGTCATCACCAACTCGCCTAACTACGACTGGCACATGACCAACCTCAACAACTATGTAAATCTGACGGCTATCGGCCTTCCCGAAGTCGAAGCCAGCGGCGTCACCTTTGCCCCGCTGGGCGCAGGAAGCGGAATGATTGGTCTACCCGGTGATTTCACTCCTCCTTCGCGGTTCGTCCGCGCGGTTGCATTCTCTCAAACGGCACGTGAGACAGAAGGCGGATATGACACTGTGCGCGAGGCGTTCCGAATACTCGATAACTTCAACATACCAGCCGACGCAGCAGAGGGTGCTCAGGACGATGTACAGTCTGAGGACTTGCTATACAGCGCGACACAGGTAACAACTGCAAGCAACTCACTAGACCTGACCTACTACTATCACACGATGTACGACCGCACTGTACACATGGTCGATCTCAAACAAATCGACTTCGAAGCGATTGGTGACGAGATGATAGTATTCCCAACAAGTGGCAATCGCGAGCCCACAATCGTCGACATGACACCGACCAACTAGTCACATGCGCACTTGGGCCACGGAAGCAACAGAGTGGGAACGTGGCCCAAGACATCGGCCCAAACGTACTAGTTGCCTATGTTCGGGTGTGGCACTAAGGTGAGGCACAGTACAAACCACCACACTACAATAGTGTTTACTATCAGCACATTAGGCGTTCGGCGGCGTTTCCCCTAGGCTCCACCATCTCACTTTTGATCCGCCACCCATAGTTCTTCCTTTTTTGGCAGCAGGATTTTCCTTTGGGGCCGAAGCGAAACTCAGGGCCCGAAGCAGACGTTTGCAATTGGGCTACAGGAACTACGATTGCGTCTGGGGACCAACCAAGAATTTACCAGGCAAGCAATTACCTTTGAACTCCAAGATCAATGTATGGTTGCTGTGCTTAAGGTTATGGGCCAAAGATGCAAATCTTTAAACGAAATGCAAAGCTATGGGTACACCTACAAACCGCTGTAAGTGCTCCCATAATGTTGCATTTCCGGCATTGATTTCAGTAAAGGCAATCTTGGAAGATTGCTCATAACTTTGCGTGCTACTTACGCATAGTTTTTCACGGTTTGCCCAAAAGTTTGCGAACTCCCCATTTCGGTGTCGGCCTAAACCGTTCCGAAAGTCTCCTTGAGTTCTGCCACTTGTACTGCATCCAACATGCGGGTTGGCATCCCTCTTAAGGCCATGAGCAATTTGGCTGCTTCTTCCAGCTCTTCTGCTGCACAGACCGCTGAGAAGAGGTCCTTTCCCGATACGACGGGTCCGTGATTGGCCAGCAGAACAGCACTATAATTGCCGTCCAGTTCACGGATCAAATCACCGGACGTCGGGTCGCCCGGCTTGACGTATGGAACCAGTTTGACTGTGCCGACACGCATAACCACATATGGCGTAAGCGGTGGAATACAGTCGTCAGGATCGGTGTCTTCCAGACAAGACAGTGCAGTGGCCCAGGTCGAATGCAGATGCACCACTGCACCAGCTTCTGGCCGCGTCTCATAAAAGGCTTTGTGCAGAAAGATCTCCTTGGTCGGCTTGTCGCCGGAGACGTGGTTGCCATTCAAATCAATCTTGGCGATGCGCTCGGGGTCGATATCGCCCAAGGTCGTATTCGTTGGCGTCATGAGGATGCCGTCGTGCAGACGAGCAGAGACGTTGCCCGCAGTGCCGACGGAAAATCCGCGCGCAAACAGAGATGCACACAGGTCCGACATCTGCTTTCGCAGCGCCTGTTCTTCGGAACTCATTTGCCAACCTCCATCATTCTGAGGGCCTTAGTGAAGAAGTCAGGAGCGCCAAAGTTTCCAGACTTTAGAGCCAGCGCAATGGGTTTAGTTTTTCCAACGCTCAGGACTGGTACGCCCGGGTCAATCTCTGGCCCAATTGACATGGCCGGTGACCCCAGTGCCTCAGAGACAGCCTTGGCAACAGCTCCCGACGTCTCTCCCCCTGCCACCACCAATCGCTTGTAGCCCTTTTGGACAAGTTCTCGGGCGGTATCTTCAAAGAGACTATCCAGTTTTTCTGCAGCCGCTTCCTGACCGAATTGGTCTTGGATCGCCCGCACATCCTCCGGGCTTCCCGATGAATACGCGAGCGGTGCCTGACCTAAATGCGTTTCAAAGAAATCCAGAAGCGTTTGCTTAGTCACATCCCCGGACATAACACCCGGAACGTCAATGGAGAAGGTCGGATGGGATTCCGCATGAACATCGATCTGACCACGGGTCGCACCTGAGCAAGACCCTGCAAGGATAGCGGCAGGCCCAGCGATACCTGTAAACACACTGCCAGCACTTTTGGACGAAGCTTTTCTGACGAAGTTCTTGGGCAGCCCCAGCGCTATCCCAGATCCCCCAGTAATGAGCTGGGCATCCTTCAGAGCCTCGCCCCAGGCCAGCAAATCCTCGTCCGAAATCGCATCACCGATCACAAAGCGTTCGTCGACGTTCCGCAAAGCAGTAGCAATCGCCTCTGGTCCTTGCGTCACGGCGTCAATTGAAACCAACCCAACCGCTTCTTGGGTCTGATACTGCAACCAACGCTTGATGTCGGCATCCGTCATCGGAGTAAGAGGGTGATTTTCCATCCCGGACTCGTTCAACAGCTTGCCGAACACAAATAGATGGCCGTGATAGATTGTGCGCCCCGTTGTCGGAAAGGCTGGACAGAAAACCACCTTTTGCGCGCCCAGTTCGTTGGCCAACGCTTCCGCAACCGGGCCGATATTTCCCTGCCTAGTGGAATCAAAGGTCGAGCAATACTTGAAGATGAACTGGCGGCATCCTTGATCTTTAAGCCATCGCAGGGCTCGCAGGCTGTCCGCAACAGATTCTTCGACAGGTGCAGTGCGGATCTTGAGTGAGACGACACCCGCTTCAATCTCTTTGTCGGCCGGGGTATCCGGAATACCTGGAAACTGCGCGGTTCTTAATCCACCTTCCGGCTCGACGCCCTTTGCCAAGGTGTTCGCAATATCGCTCGCACCAGTGAAATCGTCCGCTATGACGCCGATTAGCATATCTTAATGTCCTTCGTCGGCCCTGGATCCAGCCTATGGATGTGCGGTGCTGCTCCGACGGGAAAAATCTCGCGCACAAGTGGATCATGGCCGGGCACGATAAGTCGAGGATGTGAGGCTAACTTCTCGAGTGTCTCGAAACCATCCATCATGTCCTGCAGGTCGACGACGATGGGAAAGGCTTTGCGCGCCATGAAATTCTCGTAATAGTGTGAGGCATCAGAGGCGAGTACCATCCACCCGGCTGCTGTTCTTACACGAACACATTGCAACCCCCGCGAATGCCCGCCGATACAGTGTACGGTCACCCCATCTGCTATCTCGGCCTCTCCGTCGTAGAACACGACCTTGCCTGAATAGAGACGCTTTACAACCTCGCAGATATGGCCCGCCGAGAAAGGCGCGCGTAAGTGGTCGTGGCACATGCAGGGACCTGTGGCGAAGGCCATTTCCGCCGATTGCATGTGCAACTTCGCATTTGGGAACATATGCAGCCCCCCAGCGTGGTCATAATGAAGATGGGTCACGATAACCTCGGTCACCGCTTCAGGCATGATGTCCAATGGGCGCAAAGCCTCGCGTGGGTCCATCACAATAGGACGTCCACGGGCGGCTGCCTCGTCGCCGTCGTATCCGGTATCGACCAGTATAACTTTGTTGCCACGCTTGAGCACCCAAACGAAATAGTCCATCGCGTGAGGTGCATCGTGATTGTCATCCAATATGAAGCTGTCGCGTCGAGTGCGGGCATTGCGATCCGCGTATTTCACGGCGTGAATTTCCCAATCGTTCATCGGATGACCTCGGAATACTGGTGAACAGTCTTGGTGGCGATCATATCAGCCACAGCCGTATCGAAGGACTGGAAATGCGCGCTTTCCAGGTGGGCGGAGAACGCCACGCTGTCATCATAAACCTCATAGAGAAAAACTGTCTCGGGATCGTCGCCTAGGCAAACGTCAAACTGCTGGCATCCGGGTTCTTCACGCAAAGAGGTTGAAGCGTTTTCGACCATTAGCGGCAAAAAGGTTTCTCTCGTACCGGGCTTGAGAGTGAAGGTGACGGTAACCACAAACATCAGACGGAAAGTCCTTTCAGACGTGAGAAAGCGCGCTTTGCCACGGGCAGTTGGCTGAGGATCAGACCAACGTTGAGCACAAGTAGAATGGCCGCACCGGGTCGTGAAAAGAAGACCGAAAGATCCCCGTCCGACAAGAACAGCGATCGGCGGAAAGTTTCGTCAAACAGGCTTCCCAGTATAACCCCAATAACCAGCGGGGCGATTGGGTACTTCATCAGGTTCATAAAATAGGCGACGGCGCCGACACCAAGCATCAGGTAGAGATCATTGATGCCACCACCGACGCTGAAGGACCCGATTGTTGTCAGAACCATCACAACCGGCAAGAAGATGGTCTGCGGTATGGCGAGTATTTTGATAAAGACCCGAGCAGTGAACAGGCCCATCAAGAACATAGTCAGGGATGCCAACACCAGGATTGCGACTACGCGCAGAATGATCTCGGGGTCTATCGTGGGGCCCGGGATCACGTTGTTGATCTTGAAAGCCCCCATTAAAGCCGCGGCGGGTGGTGAACCGGGAATGCCCAAAACCAAAAGCGGGATTAGCGCGCCCCCAATGCAGGCGTTGTTTGCTGTTTCAGAGCATAGCAGACCTTCCAATGACCCTTTTCCGAACTTGTCGCCCTCGGCAGATACGGTCTTGCCGACACCGTAGCTGACCCAACCGGCGACATCTTCGCCGACGCCAGGAAGCGCTCCCACCCCGGTCCCAATCACTCCTGACCGGCCAATGGTGGGCAGGTAGCGTCGGATGGAGCGTAGGTTCGGAAGGATGCGACCTTTCAGGGCCAGAACTTTCCCGGCCTCAACATGCCTCAAGCCGTCGATGATTTGGGGGATGGCGAAGGCCCCCATCAAAACTGGCACGACCTGAAACCCGCTCAACAAGTAAGACCAGCCGAAAGTATAGCGCGGCTCAGACAGAAGCGGATCGAGCCCCACCATAGACATTGCAAGCCCGATCAGACCGGCGATCCATCCCTTGATCACCAGATCCTCGCTCATAAGTGTGCCAGATAGAAGGATGCCAAACAAAGCCAAGAGTGCTTTTTCCGGACTCGCGATGTTCTTCGAAACCAAAAGCAGTGCCCAGACAAAAATCAAAAGCGTGATCGTCCCGATAACCGTACCGATAAAGCTGGCCGTTGTGGTCAGACCAAGTGCTTCGCCCCCTCGACCTGCTTTGGCCAGAGGGTAGCCATCCATGGCCGTCGCCGCGCTGGCTGCTGTGCCAGGTATGTTCAGCAGAATAGACGGGTAAGAGCCGCCGTAAATCGCGCCGACATAGGCCCCGAGCAAAGCGATAAGCGAATAGTCCAATGGGATCTTGTTGCCGAAAAATCCCGTCAGGATCGTCACTGCCAGCGTTGCGGTCAGGCCGGGCAATGCGCCGAACGTGATGCCTAGGAACACGGAAGCAATCAAATACAGATAGGTCAGCGGGTCCACTGCCAGACCAACGAATGCGGTCCCAAACCCAGCCAGTTGCGAAAGGATAAAGTCCATCCGGTCAGTCTTTCCATAACGGACGAAGCGTCACGTAGTAGTGGTATTCGATTTGCTTGAAGATCAGCCCCCCGCGCGCGGGCACGTTCTGTCGGAAAATAAAGGCCATCGCGCAGACGAGGATCAGCGGGGCCAGTATTGCGACGACTGGCACAAACCGCAAAACGCGTTCGGAAGCCGCTTTGGTCAACACCACAAGTGATAGCGAGACCCATAGGGCCAGTGTAAACCAATCATCACCGTGTGCATTCCATTCCGCCTGCGCGGGAAACACGGCGAACGCAAAAACCCCGGCAGAAACAACTGCGATACAGGCTACCAAAGCACGCCGCGCGTGACCGCCGTAGTAGCCGTAAGTCAAAGCTGTAATCAGTAACCCCGAGCACAATATGAAGTCCACTCTGGGAACCAGCCCGACGACGTATGCAAGAAGGATCAGGCCTATTGTTGTTGCTCGATAGGCTTCCGACTTATCCCATCCAATCCCCAAAGCCGTGAGTGCGTTCTGGGCTCCACCTGAGCGGATCGAATTAGCCAGCAAGACGAAGGACAACACAAGCAATCCACAGAAGATGAACAACGGTACAATTGCAGCCGAGTTGTACCAGTCCGACCCACTTACACCTGCGCGGTTTTCACCCCAAAGTGGGATGTCCAACGTCTTCCAAAGGAAAAAGACGGACACTGTTATTAGAACAATCGCAGCCCAGAAATCGCGGGTCCGCATGACCAGTGTTTCGTCGATTTTGTCCATGCCTGCCTCCTGGAGGAAAGGGCGCGATCAGACGCGCCCTTCCAAAGTTGATCGGATTAGGGCTTCTCGATACCCAGCGAGGCTGGATCGACCGTGGCAGCGCCCAAATCTTGCAAGGTATAGGCAAAAGTAGCCTCAAGGTTCGCAAACAATTCTTGAGCTTCTTCGCCGTGTTGACCACCGACATCATAATTGTTTGCCTCAGCCCATTCAGCGACGGTATCGGATGCAATCGCCTGCTCGAACGCTTCGCCGAGGGCCGCCTTCACATCATCTCCAGCCGAGCTGTGAACGGCAAATCCGATGGCTTGTTTTAGTGGCAGATACTTGTCGAGACCGTCATAGATGCCAAAGGCAGATGGCACTGTAGCTCCGGCAATCTGCGCATCTTCCGGTGTCAACATCGCAAGTGGCTTCAACTGTCCGCCTTCGATCAAAGGAGCTTGTTCAGCCAGCGAAGTCACAACCAACGCAACCTCACCTGCTATCGCCGCTTCCTGCCCGGGCGCTGAGCCTTTGTATGGAACAAACTTGAACTCTGCACCGGACCCTTTCTCGATGGCGAGAAGATTCAAGTGGTGGATCGAACCCGCGCCGGACGCGGCAGCGGGAATAGTGCCAGGAGCGGCTTTGGCAGCGTCGACCAGTTCTTCCAGAGTATTGTAAGGGCTGTCCGCCGGAACCGAGATCAGATCGGGTGATCCGCCAACAATAAACGGATACCAAAAGTCAAATTTCTTGTCCCAACCGCCCTGCACAGCAGCGGTGACGTTCGATTCAGACAGACCAACCAGTGTATAGCCATCGTCTGGTTGGTTCATGACGTAGACCATGCCGTTGGAGCCTGCGACCCCACCGGTTTGGTTGATCACATTGATCGAGACTGGAAGGTGTTTTTCCATTTCGGCCATGATCATTCGGTTGATCGTGTCCGTGCCGCCACCGGCCCCCCAGACCACAGCTGTGGTGATATCACGGTAAGGGTAATCCTGCGCGGTAGCAGCCCCTGAAATCCCGGTTGCAATCACGGCTGCGGCCGCCAACTGCCCTAGCTTCAGTTTCATTTCCAAGTCCTCCCAAACATCCTTGCGTTTATTATTGCATTTATTTGCGTATACATTAAAGAATGCATTGTCAACGGACTGTAGCGAAAGCTGCTATCGCGCTATGAATGCGAAACTGGAAGGAAGCGGGCCAAGATGAAAAAGACTTACGATGTCGCGGTGTTCCACGGGGACGGAATCGGCCCGGAAATTATGGCCCCTACGCTTGAAATTCTGCGTCAGCTCTCGCGCGGCAGTCCTTCCTACGAACTGGTGTTTACAGACGCTCCGGCGGGCGCAGCCCACTACGCCAAAACTGGAGAATCGTTTCCGACTGGTTCACTTGAAACTGCACGCAAGGCTGATGCGATTCTGCTATCTGCAATGGGTTTGCCGGATGTTCGCTACCCTGACGGAACCGAGATTTCACCACAGATCGACCTGCGGAAGCAGCTCGGCCTTTTTGCCGGCGTGCGTCCGGTAAAGGTTAGCAGCGGACAAATGACCCCCTTGGCGCTGCCTCCCGGAAAAGAGATCGACTTTGTCTTGATTCGTGAAAGCACGGAAGGGTTGTTCTTCACTCAAGGCGCGGGGGAAGTCACCGAAGACGAGGCACGTGAAACCCTTTTGATCACGCGCGAGATATCTGAAAAGCTATTCCGGTTCGCGTTTGAACTTGCCAAAAACCGAAAGGCTTCAGGGCGTGGCAAGGGGCGGGTTACCTGTGTCGACAAGGCCAATGTGTTCCGCGCCTTTGCATTCTTCAGATCGATGTTTGACGCTGAAGCCGCTCGCCATCCCAAATTGCGGGCAGACCATGCTTATGTTGATGCCACTGCGCTTTGGATGGTGCAGAAGCCTTGGGAATTCGATGTTTTGGTGACTGAAAACATGTTCGGCGACATCCTTTCTGACCTTGGCGCCGGCCTTATGGGCGGTCTTGGATTGGCTCCTTCAGCAGATATCGGGTTGAACCATGCCGTGTTCCAACCCTGTCACGGCTCTGCTCCGGACATTGCGGGACAAGACATTGCCAATCCTTTTGCGATGATCCTGTCTGCAGCAATGATGCTTGAATGGTTAGGGTTGACCCATAATCATCCAGAACTGTCCAAAGATGGCGAACGTTTACGGGAAGCCGTGGAAAAGGTGACTGAAAGCGGTCAAAACCTGACGCGTGACCTTGGTGGCACCGCCGGAACGCAGGACGCAGCCTCATCGGTATTGGAAGCATTGTTGGCATGAATACTCAACAAGCCATCACGGTCGCGTGCGTAGGTGCGGGGTATTTCAGCAAGTTCCACTACGAAAGCTGGTCTCGAATGCCCGGAGCGGTTCCGATTGCATCCTGCAACCGTGACATCAAAAAGGCGAAAGAAACAGGACTGGCCGCTTACGATGATCTGTCAAAAATGCTGGAGGCGGAAAAACCAGATCTCGTGGACATCATCCTTCCACCTTTGGCGCAGGCCGATGCCATCCGAACGGCGCTGCACTCTGGAATAAAGTGGTTGATCTGCCAAAAACCTTTCTGCATGTCGCTGCATGAAGCTGAGAAAATTGTTGCAGAGGCCGAAGCGGTAGGAGCAACTATTGTTGTACACGAGAACTTTCGCTTTCAACCTTGGTATCGCGCGATCAAAGAGGCGATGACCGAGGGTCGAATTGGTACACCTCTACAAGCTACTTTCCGGCTTCGGCCTGGCGACGGACAAGGACCACGCGCCTATCTTGACCGGCAGCCGTATTTTCAGGACATGCCGCGTTTCCTGGTTCATGAAACAGCAGTTCACTGGGTAGACACATTCCGATTCTTGTTCGATGCGCCCATCGCAGTTTATGCGGACTTGCGCCAAGTGAACCCCATTATCGCGGGTGAGGACGCCGGCTATATCCTGTTTGATCATCCCAATGGTTTGAAAGCTCTGTTCGATGGGAACAGGTGTCTTGACCACAGCGCCAAAAACCTGCGTCAAACTATGGGTGAAGCTCTCATTGAAGGAACAACAGGATCATTGGTTCTTAACGGCGATGGTTCAGTTGAACTCCGCGCTTTTGGAAAGCAGGCGCAGCAGCAAATTCTACCTCCAAGCGATCATAATGGATTTGGCGGCGATTGCGTCCACGCCTTGCAAAGTCACGTCGTTTCAGGCCTTGTAAAGGGCACGCCGCTGGAAAACACGGCCCGAGACTATTTGGACGTGATCCGCATCGAAGAGAGCATCTATCTTTCGGCTGCGGAGGGACGAAAGATCAACCTGGAGACGCCGTGAAGGGTCAAGACGCAAAAACTCTTTCCAATACGCAACGCGCCGTTAGGGATTTGCGGCAGATGATCCTGTCCGGCGAACTTGCAGCCGGAACTGACCACCTGGAGTCGGAACTCGCCGAAACCCTTGGTATGTCCCGCACCCCGATACGGGAAGCTGCGCTGATGTTGGAAAGCAAGGGGTTGTTGGAGATGCGGCCCCGCAAAGGCGTGCGGATACTGCCGGTTTCATCAGGCGATATGCGTGAAATCTACGACATCCTGACGGAGCTCGAGAGCCTCGCTGCACAACGCGCTGCCGAAGCGGGTTATTCAGAAGATGAACTGGCAGTACTTGCTGGATCAATTGCGAAGATGGACCGAGCCATCGAAGCCGAAGATCTTGAAGCCTGGGCCGAGGCCGATGAGTTATTTCATCAAGAGCTCGTTCGGTTGGGCGGCAACAAACGGGTCGAAGCGATTGTCGCCATGATGAGCGACCAGGTGCGCCGCGCGCGCGCAACGACCTTGTTCATCAGACCCCTGCCCGTCAAATCCAATGAAGATCATCGGGTTGTTTTCCAAGCGATTAGTGAAGGTCGTCCGGATGTCGCCCGTGAACGTCATCGAGAACACAGGCTGCAAGCCAAGGCTATGCTTTGCGAGATACTCGAAAAGCATCGGCTCAACAGCCTCTGATCTTCTCGTATCCGGTCGTTAGTCAACTAAAGTAACTGCTTATTTCCGGTACTAAAGGCGCTCCGAATACTTGTCGACAACGGCAACCCACAGTTGCCTCCGGCTGCTCTGATTTTCTTTTTTCTAGTCGCTCAAACAATCACTGCATCGATTGGGGTTGAAATAGTACGATTTCGTATTATTTTAGTTCGATATCGTACTATTGGAGAGTCAAGATGCCAAACCGAAGACGTTTTCTCAAGATTCTAGGCGGAGGCACAATACTGGCGGCAACGGGCGCGGCTGGGTTTCTCACGACACGTACACCCCATGAAGCTTTAGCTCCGTGGACGCCAAAACCGTATGATGACCCACGCAAGGCTGCTTTGTCCTACGCAATTCTCGCCCCCAATCCACACAATTTGCAACCTTGGCTGATCGAGTTGGTTGGGCAAGACAAAGTGCGCATCCACCGTGATCCTGAACGTGAGCTTCCTGAAACCGACCCTTACCACCGCCAGCTCTATATTGGCCTCGGCGCATTTGTTGAGACGATGGTTCTGGCAGCAGGTGCTCACGGGTTTGATACAGAGGTTGAGTTACTGCCAGATGGGAATGACGGACCTATCGCAGAAGCGATGTTTGTATCTGGCGCGGCATCCGATCCACTCTCAGATCAAATCCTCAAACGGCATTCCAACAAAGAACCGTACACTGAACAGCGGCTCTCTGAGGCGGAAATATCGGTCCTTGAAAACTATGCCACTCTGATTTCCGATGAGGATCTAGTGGCCCGTATTCGAGACCTCACAAAACGCGCTTTTGAAATCGAAATGCGAACTCCACAGACCCTTAGAGAATCCGTCGACCTGATGCGGATCGGCAAAGCAGAAATCAACGCAAACCCAGACGGGATTGAACTGCGTGATCCCATGCTGGAAACGCTGCGACTTACTGGCCTATTGGACAACGAGACCCTGATGAACGTTGACCACCCAGGCACTCAATCACACATGCGAGGATACTTCGCCATGCTAGACGCGACGCCGCAATACGCAGTCCTCGCGACAGCCACAAATACGCGAAGCGATCAACTTGATGCAGGACGTCAGTTGATGCGTTTCTACCTGAAGACAACCGAAATGGGCCTAGGCGTTCATCCGGTCAGCCAGGCACTTCAAGAGTATCCTGAGATGGCCGATGAATACGCTCTGGCGCATGAGCTTCTTGCGTCACCGGGCCACACGGTGCAAATGTTGCTGCGTTTGGGGTATGGACCTGAACCAATTCCCACACCCCGCTGGCCGCTGGAGACACGAATTCTGAATGAAGCCTGAAGATGAGACCAACGAAGTTTACCGATTCTTCACCGAGGTCGGGATCATCAATCAATTGATCTCGACCAAGCTGGAAGCGTTCTTGCCTGGTAGAATGACGGCGACTCAATTCGGAATTTTGGGCCATCTGGTACGGCGTCCCGAGGGTGAAACTCCACAGCAACTTTCGAACGCGTTTCAAGTGCCTAAAACTTCGATGACGCACATGCTCTCCAGTCTTGAAAATCATGACCTGATTACTCTTGAAGCCAACCCCAATGACAAGCGTTCGAAAATTGCTCGGCCTACACCGCAAGGCGCTGAGTTTTTGAAAGCTTGTATGGAGCGGATGTCGGAATCCCTGGCTCCAGTTTTGTCCGAACTCGGGCCTGAACCGTTCCATGAATCATTGCCTAATCTGACGCTCATACGCGAAACTTTGGACAGCGAGCGCGACTAGCCGAAACCTGCGCCAGCCGAAGCAAGCAACCAAATTTTCAGAACATCATGCAATCCGCGCCCGGCGGGAGCGGCGGCGATCCTTCAGGCAAAGTGGGTATGTAGTCAAATGTCACAATCTTCGCGCCACCGTCGAATGCCACGAACAGTTGGTTGGATCCCGGCCTAATGGCGATGCCTTCTGGATCGGTTCCGAATTCTAACAAACTTTGCTGGGCGAGAAGTCGGCCATCTGCCGTGAACTCATACAGGCTGTTTGACCCTTCCCAGTCATCAACAATCAACATGTGGCCGGTACGCGGATCAATCGCGATGCCCTGCGCCTCACTCAAGGGAGGAGAGAGCTTCATGGTATCCAACCTCGCCGTCAAAGCACCCTCTGAAGTGAACCACGACAACCGTTCGGGGTCATCCTCTACGGTCACGATCTGTCCCTTGGCGTTGATCGCAATTCCTTCCGTATCCGCGAAACCACCCTCCAATTCGAAGGGTGCTCCCAGGCGTGATCCGTCCTTGGTGACACGTTGAAGACTGCCGAGACCATCGCCCAGCAACAAGTGATCCCCTTCAACAGCAATTGCTTTGATCCGAAAGAGATCGCTGGATATACGGCGCAATTCATCACCTTGCAATGTAACGAGAATTGCCTCGGGCCCCTCGTTCGCAATCCACAACCCACAAAAGGTCGGATCGTAGTCAAGACTTGCGGGCTGATTAAGTTCATAACGCCCTGTTTCGCGAAGCTGCAATGCCGTGGCCGGGGTCGACACAGCAAAAATCAATAAGGCGGTGGTCATCACAAACACTCTGCATGCTCCGAAAATCTGCGTCAAAACTGTGGGGCGGAATCGTAACACGTCAATGCTAAGAGCACCTAAACTTCCAAAATCAGAGAGCATCATTTTACCTGATCAGAGACTTATAACACGGAAACTGGTTACGAGCGGTGTGGTTCGACGCATCTGGGTTCTGCCATAGTCCGTTGGATCTAGGGGTGTGTCGAAATCGCAAACCAACAACATGGCGCTTGTGAGAGTTACGAAATCAACACTAGCGAACAAAACAACCTCAGGCTTCATAGAACAAACTTGCAATCGCGCGCTCGGGCGTAGTCACCTAGGGCATAGGGTTGGAGAAAGCCAATGGCGCTGTGGAAGTTCGTGATTAGTGTTTATTGCGCGCTGTTTCTTGTCGCTTGCGCTCCGAAAACCCGCACGTATGAAAAGACGGTATCAGCTGCGCTACCGGCAAATTCCAGCACGGCTCTGGGTCAGGCGGGCAATCGCCTTGGGGATCCTAAAGACGGTCGGTCAGGCATCAAGCTGATCAGTGATGGAGAAGAAGCGCTCGTATCACGGCTGTTGTTGGCCACTGCGGCCGAGCGAACGATAGACGCGCAATACTATCTTCTGCACGACGACCCAACCGGTCACCTGTTCGCTGCCAGCCTATTGCAAGCGGCGGATCGGGGTGTTCGTGTCAGGCTGTTGTTGGATGATATGGATACGTCGGGCTACGACGCGATGACCGCTGCGTTGGACAATCACAAAAACATTGAAATAAGGCTATTCAACCCGTTCTGGCGAGATCAGAGCCTTTTGATCGCGGGTCTGACTGATTTCAAACGCATCAATCGCAGAATGCACAACAAGTCCATGACAGCAGACAACGTGTTCACGATTGTGGGTGGGAGAAACATCGGTGCCGAGTATTTTTTGGCGCGGGAAGAAATGAACTATGCTGATCTGGATGTGCTGGCCGCAGGCCCAGTTGTACGCGAAGTGTCACGTAGCTTTGACGCTTACTGGAACAGCGAATTCGCTGTTCCGGCTCGCGTGGTTGTCGGAGAACCCGAAGAATTTGACCTGAGCGATGCGCGCAGCAGGTTGAATGAACTCGTCGAGGAAGCGAAACAAACGCCGTACGGCGCAGCGCTCAGAAAGTCGGCAAAAGAGAACTTCGCGGATGGCGCCCTGTTACTGGATTGGCTGCCAGCGAAACTTTATGCTGATCCGCCTTCAAAGGCCGCGGGCCTCGAGAACTCAGGTCCCGTTCTTGCATCTCAATTGCTTCCGTACTTTGAGAATGCCAGCAGTGAAGTGAACATCGTGTCCGCCTACTTCGTGCCACGCAACAACGGTGTAAAATGGCTGACCGAACTCGAGAACCGTGGGGTCGACGTAAAGGTTGTAACCAATTCACTTGCATCTAACGACGTCGCACCCGTTTACGCACACTACGCCAAGAAACGCCGAGCACTGCTACGCGGTGGAGTAGAACTCTACGAGCTGCGACCCGACGCTTATCAAGTCCAACGCCGCGGTATTAACTGGGCTCAATCCAGGTCAGGCCTGCACTCCAAGGCATTTGCAATTGATGACCAGTACTTGTTCGTGGGTTCATTCAACTGGGATCCGCGATCTGTCAACATCAACACCGAGATGGGAATTCTGATTGACTCGCCAGCATTGACTGCGCAGACGATGGGAGCCTTGGACGACGCACTACCCGCATATACATATAACGTGACGCTCGAGCAAGCTGGCCAGCTTAAATGGACGACAAGAGCCAATGATGGCACCATTCTTGAGTACCAATTCGAGCCGACAGGATCGGCCTGGGATCACATAGTTGCCGGGCTATTAAGTATTTTACCAATTGGGTCCCAGCTTTAGGTTTCTGCAAACTACTTGATCGCTTGGCCGTCACCGGCGCCTGCGAAGATGGCAGCAAAAAAGAAATAGGTCATCAGTCGCAGATATTTCCCAATATCCAGTTCTTAACACAGACTAGATATTCATTTTATCAACTGCTGGCGGGATAATGCCTGCTACCAAAGTCAATGGACATGTTTATCATTCCTGGGAAGCTGAACGTTAACGGGCAAGTCCCGTTTTCCGGTTACTCGAACAGTTAGGTTCAGCTTGCCGCGCCTTAGTGGATTTTTGCGCTTTGTGTTTCATTTCTAGCGATCATCTAATGTCGTAAGATGCCGAAGGTAGATTGTTTTGAATAACTATAGCTGATTATTGTGCATCTTCAGTGAGAAAGAACAATTCAATGGGCTGCGCAAGGCCACGTATTTCGTGATCCCCACAGCTAACGAACATGCTCGGAGCAGCACTTGCAACGGCTGACGTCGCCAACACCCTCCGACCAATTGCTTTTGTTAAACCTTCAATTCGGCTTGCAACGTTCACCGCCCCGCCCAGAACTGTGAAATCAAGCCTGCCGGGGCTGCCGATATTACCATAGCTGACCTGCCCGACGTTAATTCCAATACCAACATCCAAAGGCGGTTTTTGAAACCCGTCTCGTCTGGTGTTGAGATCGTTCAAACCACTCAGCACACTCTGCGCTGCAAGAGCCGCCATTCTGCAGCGGTCGGCATGGTCTTTTTGCGCTTCAATAGTAAAGATCGACAGGATGCCATCGCCCATGAACTTGAGGACGTCTCCACCGTTGTCCTCTACGGCTTTAACCACCAGATCAAAATAGTCGCTAAGCGTGTCGAAGATATCTTCTTCCGGAGAGGTCTCGGAAAGTGCTGTAAAGCCTCGCAGATCAGAGAACATCACCACGGCATCCAAAGTTGTTCGCTCTCCGCGCTTTATATTGCCGCTCCAGACGGCCTCGGAAGGTCCATCTCCTAAATAAGTTCGAAGCAGACCTTTAGACGATTTTCGCATCGTGACAGGTTCCAACGCGGAAGAAAGGGCCGGTAAGGCCGCTTCAATCAGCCAAAGATGTTCGGGCGAGAATCCATCCTTTGCCTGAGTAACGAACGTACATCCATGCAGCGATCCATCGCCGTAATAGAGCAAAGTAGCGTAGTAGTCGGTGCCACCCTGCTCTGCAAATTCAAGATAGGATGAATGCTCTGTTTCCGAGTCCAGTCGCCGTAGACTTTTGTGAAGTGGCTTTCTGTTCGCAAGAATATACTCGAATGAACTCCCGACATAACCATCTGTCAACATCGTCTCATGCGTGACGTCGTAGCTGTCGGTGCCTTCAGGCGTCCAAACTACCCCCCAGGCAATAAGCAATGGGTTGGCAAAGCGCTGGCCAATGTTTGCCCGCCATAGCGGCACTCCGGCTTCGATCAAGGAGGAACAAAACTGTGACACCACCCTTACAGGATCACCGGAGCGACGACCTTCTGTAATCATCCATTCGGTCAGTCGAGTGACTTCTTCCATGGACCCAATTTAGTCGCTTGGAAACGATGAGCAAAGACAATTGGATTGGCAATGTCGGTTGCTGTTGTTGAGCAGCCTGATCAGACCTGTCCAAATTGATGCTCGGGCATCAACGGAATGTATTCCATCGGGAAGATGGTTTGTAAATTTAGATCCCGCGCGGTTCCAAACAGACCTATTTGAAGATTGCAGCCCTCTCTTGGGAAACCTTCAATAGAAACCAATCTCGCTGACATTTACGCGGGCCTCGTGATCTCTCCCGTAGGCTACAACTCCAACTGAGGTGATTTCGTCAGCAACGGGAATAGCGCGCAACATGGCACCTGAAGCCTTGAAGCCTGAGAGAGGTAACCAGACTTCGGTCCAGTTGTCAGAAGTTGCGAACGCGGCCTGATAGTATTGCCATGGAAGCACCGTGCCACGTGTCCTGAGGTGGACGAAGTATTGCTCGCCATTCCCCCGTACCAACAGCCTGACGCCCGATACACCCTCATCTGGTCGATCAGACAACTTGCGTCGGAACTGGATAAAGCCGCCGTTGTTTTTTGTGCTGACGGTTCCGGTCAACCGGGCGAACGCAACATCACGTTCCGAACGAAACTGCACCTGTCCTGAAGAAACTCCTCCCATGACGGTGTCGGCAACGTAGTCCCAACTCGTCTCCGGAGACTTGGAGAAGTCTTCTGCAAGATTTTCATCAGCCTGTGCCATTGTAGATCCGATGATAACAAGACCTGAAGCAAGCCCAGCGAAGTTTCCACGCATATCGTTTTTTCTCAGTTCAGTATTGCAATAGAAAGGTTCAAGACAGTGGCAAATGCGACCCATGCAAAGTACGGCAGGAAGGCTAGTGCGGAAACCTGATCCGAGCTCCTGACCAGAGCGATGAACATGACGATCACAATCAGCAACGCGACAATGATCACAAAGGCAATCCACGGTAGTTGCATTACGAAAAAGGTTGGGGACCACAAAAAGTTCAGACCCATCTGCGCCCACCACAGCTTCATGGGCGTCGAGCTTTGGTCTGTTTCAAACTGACGCCAACCCGCCATGGCGATCAAGACATAAAGCACCGTCCAGACCGGGCCAAATATCCAATTTGGTGGATTGAAAGCAGGTTTAGAAAGCTGCGCATACCAATCGCCAGGCGCGGTCAATATCCCGATCAGGATGCCGCCTCCCAACACGAGCGCAAGAAATGCTATGCGGACCATCCAATTCGACATTGTGGGATAGCTTTCAGCAGCCCTTGGTCGTCACGTTGACAAGCGCTTCGGAAGAGAAGGTCGCAGTACTGGTCTCATCCGCGTCGGTATATGACACCGTGGCGCCTTCGATCTCCGACTCCGTTACGGTGATTTCGCGTTGCCCGATCGTGTCGTCCACATCGATGGTAAAGGCTAATTTGTCCCCGGCTGCGAGGGAAACGATCTCAAGTTCAATTGTATTCTGCCCGTCCACGACCGAAGGAAATTGACGCAGTACATCCGCACCCTCAACGAATTCGAGCGGTTGGAATACCTCTACACCCGCGCCTTTTTCGGTAACGTCGAAAATCAGACGTCCAGCAGATTGCGACAAGTCAATTTTAACGGTCGAGGTTTCTACTTCGCACGTTCCTACATTTGTCAGAACAAAACGGTCTTTGGGTGCGCCTTCTATGAAGCGAATTTGAACTCCGGCTTGAAGCGAAGTGGCTACGAATAATCCAAGGGTCGCCGCAAGAATGCTGGTCGGGAGCATATTTATCTCCTTGCTAAAGGGTTCTTGGAAGATACGCTTTGGCGGATCTCTTGGATCAGACTTATGCCTTTTGACTACCGTGGTTCAGCCGACAGGACCTTTCGCAGTTCCATGCACCGCATTCAGAACGATTAAGTCAAAACATGCCGTTTTCATTCTCGCTGTTTGCCGGAACCTCCTGAAGAACGTCCCAGTGCTCGACAACCTTCCCATCGACATCCAGGCGAAAAATATCGATCCCTGCGTACTCGAAACCATCAGGCCAGATTTGATGGCAATGCAGAATAACGTGATCGCCTTCAGCAAACGCACGTTTGATGTCCACACGCTTTCCCGGGTATTCGGCGGCCATGCGCTCGAAATATTCGACAAAAGCTTGCTTGCCGTCGCCAACATGCGGGTTGTGCTGCGTATAGGTTTCCCCAACAAAGATATCTATGGCCTCGGCAGGTCGACACTCGTTGAACATCATTTCGTAGAAAGCGATGACGTTTTTCTTGTTAGTTTTGATGTCCGGCATACTGATCTCCAAATCGACGTTTGCACCGCCCAAAAAATGTTGTCCCACGCAAGTCTTGGAAGCAACCCGGCAAGGACCTCATTCCCTAATCGGCAAGAAGTTACCGGCTTGATTTTGCGTTGCGACTATTTCGCGGGTTTGCCACTTATTCGGTTTCTTCAAAGTCTATGTGAATGTGATTTCCATCAGGATCGGCCACATGGACTTGCACCATTCCAGCCCCAGGGACTTCAGTTTTGCGATACTGGATCTGACTCGAGATCAGTTTTTCTTCGAATGCGCTCAACCCCGTGGCTGAGAGCGCAAAATGCTCGAGCTTGAGCCTCACTTCAGAGCCAACGTTAGGTGTTCCTTCGTGACCCACAAGATGAACCACGGCGTGATTACCCGCATACAACCATGCTCCGGGAAACGGAAAATCGGGCCGGGCCCCGGGTTTCAAACCCAGGACATTTTCATACCAAGTAACCATCTCAGGCAACCTAGTCGTCACTATATTCACATGATCCAGCCGCTCAATTCTCATCTAAAAACCCTCAAGCACAAGCTTTCCTTTGGCCTTGCCGCTTTCGAGGATAGCATGCGCTTTCATTAAGTTTGAGGCATTGATTGTACCAAGTGTATCGGTCGCTGTGGATCTTATCTTTCCATCGTCTATCAACGCGGCGACCCGACTCAGGATTTCGCTTTGACGATTCATATCTCCAGTCCCAAAAAGCGACCGAGTGTACATGAACTCCCAATGCAATGAGATCGATTTGGGTTTGAACGGCGCGATGTCGAAGGTTTCAGGATCATCGATCAACCCAAAGCGACCTTGAGGTGTCATCACCTCTCCAGCTTGGGAAGCATAAAGCTGGGACTGGTTTGTTGAATAGATGAAATCCACGCTTTCGATCCCTAGCGCCTCGAGTTGTGAGCCAAAAGGTTCCGAATGATTGATGACATGGTGTGCCCCAAGCTCTCGAACCCAGTCTTGTGTCTCGGGTCGGGACGCCGTCGCTATCACTGTCAAATCAGTGAGGGCCCGTGCCAATTGAATGGTGATTGACCCGACACCGCCTGCGCCGCCTATAATCAGCAATGTACTGGTTCCGCCGGGGACGGCATCCTGGACTCGCAAGCGGTCGAACAGCATCTCATAAGCAGTTAGCGTCGTAAGCGGCATCGCCGCAGCCGCTGTCGCTGGTATGGATTTTGGCGCGGCTCCGACAATACGTTCATCTACCAGATGAAACTCGGCATTGGTTCCAGGCCGATTGATCGCCCCGGCATACCAAACAGTGTCTCCAACATTGAAGGCCGTAACTTTTTCGCCAACGGCTTCGACGGTCCCTACTGCGTCCCACCCTAGAATATCGGGTGCTGGACCTGCAGGAGCACGTTTTTGACGAGTTTTCGTATCGACTGGATTTACTGACACGGCCTGCACCTTGACCAACAAGTCGTGTCCCTTTGGCGTCGGTTTGTCGGCCTCGAAGTCGATTAAGGCGTCCGGCCGATCAATCGATCCTGTCTTAAGGTATCCCACGGCTTTCATAACGTGCTCCTTTGTCCGGTTCTTTATCAACCGATGACTGTCATCTCATTTAGCGTGAATTCTGCAACGGCGCCTTCTGTTGCTTCCAGGTAAGCCGCAAGGTGCTGAGCACCCATGTGGGTTTGCCAAAGCTCTCGGCTTTCCCAATTTTCGTAGAACACGAAATGAGCCGGGTTGTCGTTGTCCTGGTGCAGGTCATAGTCGATGCAACCCTCTTCGGCTCGGGTTATGTCGATGAGCTTGATCAGCTCGGCCTTTACGAGGTCAATTTTGTCAGCGTTGGCTTTGATGTTGGCGACGATTGTCAGCTTGGCCATTGGAACAGATCCCTTGTGTTATTGAGCGATGCGCAAGATTTACGCCGCAGTTCCTTCGGGATAAACAGGGCAAGATCGAACATATAATCCGGAAATTCCGTTTAATGCTTTTAGACAATCTTCGCTTGTTTCTGACCATAGCCGAGAAAGGCAGTCTTGTGGCCGCGGCGCGCGAGACAGGGATGTCGAGCACGACAGTGTCCGAGCGGCTCGCGGCTCTGGAGGCACATTACGGTGTGGTTTTGTTCAACCGTACCACCCGTTCTATCAGCTTGACCGAAGAAGGTCGGACACTCGCTGATGGAGCAAGAAACGTTCTCAGTGAGGTTGCGGACCTGGACACACTTGTTCGGCACGTCGCCGAAACTCTGTCTGGTCCAATTCGCATAAGCGCGCCTATTGACTTGGGACGGAGCTTTGTTTCCGAGGTTATTGCCGAATTCACCGAAAAGAACCCTGCCGTCTCAATCGAACTGTCCCTCTCGGACGGTTATGTCGACCTCGTAGGCCAGGGTTTTGACCTCGCCGTTCGCTTCGGCAACATCACAGACAGCTCGCTCAGGTTGCGAAATCTGGGAAGCTACCAACGTTTCGTATGTGCGTCCCCAAGTTACTTGGCCTCATTTGGAACGCCTGAAAAACCAGAAGATCTATTAAACCACAACTGCTTGGTCATGAGGTTTGGCGACATGATCGACAACGTTTGGGAGTTTGGATCAGGACCAAATGCCCAGCGCGTTTCGGTAAAGGGAAATCGAATAGTCAATGATGGTTCACTCATCCGCGATTGGGCGATTGCAGGCCATGGGGTCGTATTGAAGTCCGAGCTGGATGTGGGCGACGATGTTCGATCTGGCAGACTTGTTGCTGTCTTGCGCGACTTCCTCCCACCGCCGAAACCTTTGCAAATGATGTTTCCACCGAGCCGGGCCCAACCACGTCGCATAACAGCCTTAGCTGAGCATTTGCGTCGCAAATTTGGTGTGAGTTGAGGCCGCAGGGGAAGACACTAATCTGATAGCTGCTATGTCTGCTCAATGAATTTCAAAGTCGCATGTGCTAGCTCAGTGCCAGCATCTTCTTGGATGAAATGCCCCGCTTTAGGCACAAGGATATGATTTTGACCAACTGCCCCAGGGACCGACTTTTGGAAGAGTTTGTCTACGCCCGCCATAACCCTGTCGTCTTCTCCAAAAACAGTCAGAAACGGGGTGTTGAGGGTCTTGAGGGTTTCCCATGCGGCTCGGTTGGCTTCAGAAGCTGGATTATCAGGTGTGTCGGGCACCAACACTGGAAACTCGCGAGCGCCTGCCAGATAGCGCGCATCCGGGAATGGTGCGTTGTAGGCTGCGACCTCTTCTTCTGAAATTTTAGATGTCGTGCCGCCGAATACGATGCGTCCCGAATTAAATGCGGGTACGGATTGTGAGTATTCCCGCCATGAAAGAAATGCATCACCCAAGGGTGCGTCACCGGTGGGCAAGGCCGTGTTTGCCACAACTACGCGCGAGAACCGCTCGGGCATACTCGCAACCAACCGCAAGCCTATTAGTCCACCCCAGTCCTGGCAAACCAACGTGATGCCCGTCAGGTCAACCTTCCGCAACCACTCGGACATCCAGTCTACATGGCGTTGGTAGGTGTAGTCGGATCGCTCTGTTGGTTTATCCGACCTTCCAAACCCAATCAAATCAGGAGCCAGAACTCGATGGCCAGCGTCCTTGAATAACGGAATCATGCGCCGGTAAAGGAAGCACCAGGTTGGCTCTCCATGCATCAACAATACTAGTGATGCATGAGCCGGTCCCTCGTCCAAATAATGCAGTCGGAGAAGACTTCCCTCGGTGTCATCCACATCAAGATAGTTCGGGCCAAAGTTGAAATCTGGCAGCCCGTCAAACCGATGGTCCGGTGTACGAAGGAACTTCATCGTGAACTCTCCAAAAATGCCGACGGTCTTGGTCCAATAACAGTGATCGATAAAACAAGAACGGTCCAGTTCCAGCGTATACCGACTTCAGGTTTGGTTGAGTTGGACACATTACTTCGGTCCCTCGCGGAGGAGGCCCTTTTTGCAGACGTATTGAATCCGCGCCCAAAAATTTGGTCTCAAAAACCTTATATTGCGAGTTCTTCTGTACGGATCGCCGAGAGGCGGCTCAGAAGAAAACCGCAAGCCCGGTCATTGAGACAACCAAGAAAAGGAGAGTCATAATTCCACCGGAGCGAACGAAATCCACCACCCGGTAGCCTGCTGGGCCCATGATCAACGCGTTCACCTGGTGTGTTGGGATCAAAAATGAGTTGGACGTTGAAATTGCTACTGTGAGGGCAAATACAGCCGGGTTACCACCCGCCGATACCGCAATAGAAACCGCTAACGGCACCAGCAGGACGGTCGCACCTACGTTGGACATGACCAGGGTGAATGCCGTTGCCAAAACGGCTATTCCTGCTTGCAACGACCAGATCGGCCACCCCTTCAGAAGGGCCAACACATGCGCGGCAATCCAATCCGCAGTGCCGGTGTTCTGGACTGCCTGGCCCAACGGGATCAGTGAAGCGAGTAGAAAAACTGTACTCCAACTAATCGACTCGTAGGCTTCGTCAATCGAGAGCACCCTGCTCAACACCATGCCAACAGCGCCAATTAATAGGCACAACGACAACCGCTCAAAAATCCAAATTCTCCACGCTCAGAGCATTCTTTTGAATGAATTCACGGCGTGGCTCTACCACATCACCCATGAGTTTGGTGAACAGATCATCGGCCTCGACCATATCATCCACGCGTACCTGCAACAGGGTCCGCGCGTCCGGGTCCAGCGTTGTTTCCCAGAGTTGATCGGGGTTCATCTCTCCCAAACCTTTGTAGCGTTGCAGCGACAAGCCCTTTTCGCCTTCTTCCAGAATCGCGCGCAGCAGGTCGAGCGGGCCGTGTATGACTTGACCCCGATCACGACGCACCAACGTTGCGGGGGTGTTGTAGACCTCTTGCAGGCTTTGGGTGAAACTGCCGGTTTTACGGGCCTCACCCGAGCGCAACATGGGGCCGTCCAGTGTGCGCACTTCTTCCACACCGCGCAGGATGCGCGCGAGGCGGATGCCGTGATCCTGTGTGATGCGGCCTTGCCAGCCGCGTTCGTATTCCAGTGCAATCAGGTCAAGGCGCGCCGCGACCTTGTCGGCCACGCCCTGCAAATCGGCATCAACAGCGCCGGGCACGAAGGCACCGGCTACAGCAGCCTGCTCCAGAATATGGCGCGGATAATGCGTTGGGAAGGCGTCCAGCACTCGCTTCAGCTGGCGCGCTTCATCCACTATGCGGGTCAGGTCCTGGCCGATGATTTCCTCGCCCGAGCCTAATTTAAGTACTGCGCCTTCGACGCCCTGATTGATCAAATAATCATCCAGCGCGGCCTGGTCCTTCAAGTAAACCTCTGATTTACCTCTAGAAACCTTGTATAGTGGTGGTTGAGCGATGTAGAGATACCCGCCCTCGATCAACTCTGGCATTTGCCGGTAGAAGAAGGTCAACAAGAGGGTGCGGATATGCGCGCCGTCAACATCTGCGTCCGTCATAATGACGATTTTGTGGTAACGCAGTTTTTCGATGTTGAATTCGTCGCGGCCAATGCCGGTGCCAAGCGCCATCACGAGGTTACCGATCTCTTGGCTCGACAACATCCGGTCAAACCGCGCCCGTTCCACGTTCAAGATTTTGCCACGCAAAGGCAGAACAGCCTGAGTCAGCCGATCCCGACCGGTCTGGGCAGAACCACCAGCCGAGTCCCCCTCGACCAGGAAAACTTCAGTCTTGGACGGATCTTTTTCAGAGCAATCCTTCAGCTTACCAGCCAGATAGTTCACATCCATCGCAGTCTTGCGGCGGGTCAATTCGCGAGCTTTACGGGCGGCCTCGCGCGCTAAAGCCGCCTCGATGATCTTACCGACAATCCCCTTAGCCTCATTCGGGTTCTCTTCGAACCATTCAGCCAGCTTCTCGTTCATCAGACCTTCGACCGCTGGGCGCACCTCAGAGCTGACCAGCTTGTCCTTGGTCTGGGAAGAGAATTTCGGGTCGGGCACTTTCACCGATAGCACGCAGGTCAGTCCTTCGCGTGCATCGTCACCGGTAAAGCTGACCTTTTCCTTCTTCGCGATCCCGCTGGACTGCGCATAGTTGTTGATCGTCCGGGTCAGCGCACCTCGGAAACCAGCCACATGGGTGCCGCCATCGCGCTGCGGGATGTTGTTGGTGAAGGGCAGCACGGTCTCATGATAACTGTCGTTCCACCACATGGCGATTTCCACGCCGATATCGTCACGCTCGCCCTTGATATAAATCGGCTCGGGCATCGCCGGGGTCTTGGACCGGTCGAGATATTTGACAAACTCTTTGACGCCGCCCTCGTAGAACAGCTCGGTTTCCAGCCGCTCAGCAGGGCGCTCGTCGATCAGGATGATCCGCACGCCCGAGTTCAGGAAGGCCAGCTCGCGCAAGCGCTTTTCCAGCGTCTCAAACGAGTATTCGAGGTTCGAGAACGTGTTGGTCGAAGCCAGAAATCGTACCTCGGTTCCCGTGCGATCGCCGCACTCGCCGACGACTTTCAGATGTTCCGCCGTCTCACCGCCCTCAAAACGCGCCACATGTTCCTTGCCGGCCCGCCAAATGCGCAGTTCCAGCCAATCGGATAGCGCATTCACCACCGAGACGCCCACTCCATGCAGACCGCCTGACACCTTGTACGAGTTGCTGTCGAACTTACCGCCAGCGTGCAGTTGGGTCATGATGACTTCAGCCGCTGAAACGCCTTCCTCGGGGTGGATATCCACCGGGATTCCACGTCCATTGTCGCTGACCGAAACGCTGGAATCAGCGTGAATTTTTACAGTCACATGGTCGGCATGACCGGCCAGTGCCTCGTCAATTCCGTTATCGACAACCTCGTACACCATATGGTGCAGACCCGAACCATCATCCGTATCCCCGATATACATACCGGGACGTTTGCGAACTGCCTCTAAGCCTTTGAGAACTTTGATGGAATCAGCGCCGTATTCTTGGGGTGCCTGTGCGTCTTCGGACATGCCGTTAGTACCTATATTATTTTGGTAACTTATACGTTTTCTGGTGGGGATTGTCACGTGCTCCCCCCATATTTTGTGGTTCTGATCCGCTTAATTTGCGGATCAAAGCCGATCAAGGTCTGCTGCAATATCCTCGGCAATTTCTGCCGCGTTCACATCGTCCCGTTCGGCTGACAATCGCAACCCCAGAAGGTCGGATTGATAGCGCGCCGCCAAGCGATCCGGGTCATGACTTGGCGCGATTTCTCCGGCCTTCTGCGCGCTGCGAAAGAGGTCCGCAAAACAAGCTTTCATGTCAGCCATATGGGTTTGCGCCTGATCAGCCAGATCATGGTCTTTGGCTTGCAATTCCGCATAAGTCTTCGCCAACATGCAGGCTTTTGTCGGCAGCTCCGACGCCTCGATCACACGACGAGGTTGCACCTTAAGAGCAGCAAGCGGGCCCAATTCCTGCGCCAAAGCCTTCATATTGGCAACCCCTTCCCGAGTATACCGCTCTAACGCCAGGGCGTAGAGCGCATCTTTCGACCCGAACGCCGCGTAGAAGCTGCCCGGTTTCAGCTTCAGCTCTCGCTCGAGATCCTTAAGCGACGTCCCCGCCCAGCCGTGACGCCAGAAAATATCTCGCGCCTGCGCGATAAGCGCGTCTCGGTCATATGAGGGTTTGCGGGGCATCGTTTCACCAATTCTTGAACGTTCGCTCAATTATATACTTGAGTGATCGCTCAAGAAACCCTAAATACGACTCATCGCGCCAGAAACAGGAGTTTTGACATGGCCAATTTCCCGTCTCACGACCTAGAAACCGCCCCGGAAGGGTCCAAGCCGCTGCTTGAGAAATCTCAGGCTGCATTCGGCCGCCTGCCCGGTCTTCATAAAGTAATGGCTGAAAGCCCCCAGCATCTGGAAGGCTATCAGGTTCTGCACGGCCTGTTTCTGCAGACCGATTTCAACAACGACGAAAAAACCGTTGTCTGGCAAACCATCAATGTCGAAAACGAATGCCATTACTGCGTGCCTGCGCATACCGGCATCGCAAAGATGATGAAGGTCTCTGACGAGATCACCGAGGCGCTGCGCAACGAAACGCCGCTGCCCACGGCCAAGCTGGAAGCGCTACGCACCTTTACCCTGCAAGTGATGGAAACCCGTGGAAACCCGACTGAAGAACAGTTGCAGGCCTTCTTTGACGCTGGCTATTCCCACCGTGCGGTCTTGGATGTCGTGCTGGGTCTGGCACAAAAAACCATGTCGAACTACGTCAACCACATGGCCAAAACCCCGGTCGACGAAGTGATGCGCGGCTTCCTTTGGGAACGCAAAGTCGGCGAGCCTGCCTAAACGCGGACGACCGAGCCCTCGTCGCCTTCGGTAACGACCAGCGTTTGGGCTCGATCCCCCAATTCCGCAAATAGCTCAGGCCCGGTGCCCGTCATCCAGGCCTGTGCGCCCAGCGCACAAATCTCATCATACAACGCAGCGCGCCGACCCGCATCCAGATGCGCGGCCACCTCATCCAGCAATACAATAGGAGGTGCTCCAACCATCTCCGCCAACGCTCGCGCGTTTGATAGGATCAGCGACACCAGCAGTGCTTTCTGCTCACCGGTCGAGCAATCTTTGGCTGGAACGCCCTTGGCGGAATATACGCCATACAGGTCTGATCGATGCGGGCCGACCAAAGTCCGCCCGGCGGCCAGATCGCGAAACCGGCTTTCATCCAAAGCTTCTCGCAAGTCTTCCGCCGTCTCAGGCATTGCACCTTCGGTTTGAACCAATTCAAGATCCGCTGACGGAAAGGCCGTCTCAGCTTTATCCTGTGCTGAGCGCAGATGCTCCAACGCACTCAATCGCGCAGCGTGGATGCGATGCCCCATCTCGGCCATCTGCCCTTCCAGCGCCGCGTACCAATGGGCATCGCGAACTTGTTCTTTCAGCAACCGGTTCCGCTCGCGCATCGCTTTTTCATAGGTCAGAGATGCCTCGGCATGTGCCGGATCAAAACTCAGCGCGATCCGGTCGAGGAACCGCCGTCGCCCTTCGGCCCCTTCGATCCAGAGACGGTCCATCGATGGGATTAACCAAACTACCCGCGCCAGCTTTCCCAATTCAATCTGGCTTGAGGCTTTCTCATCAATCCGCACCTGCCGCGCCGCACCACCTTCGGACCAGGTTTCAATCTCGAAATTCTGTCCTTGCGCATTCAATAGCCCAATCAGCTTCCACCCCAGCGCCTCGGGGCGCCGTGTCATCTCAGCGGCGCTTGCCCGCCGCATCCCGCGCCCGGGTGAAAACAGAGAAACCGCTTCCAGGATGTTGGTCTTACCGGCACCGTTTGGCCCATGGATCGCGACTGGCCGCCCGTCCAACGACAAGCGCGCCAGCTTATGAGACCGAAAATGCGAGACCGTAAGCTCGGTCAGGGCCAATCCCATGACCCCTCTCTTTCATTAGAGATCACCCAGTCGAGGCAATCAGACGCGCATCGGCATTACGACGTATACTGCGCTTTGGTCGTTGCCTTCGCGCATCAGTGTCGGATCACCTGCCGAGTTGAACATAAACACCGCATTTTCACGATCCACCTGAGACGCGATTTCGAGCAGGTATTTAGCGTTGAACCCGATCTCCAGGCGCTCATCCCCGTAAGCAACTGCCAGCTCTTCCTCAGCCGCACCACTGTCGGGTGCATTCACTGACAGAATCAGCTTATCCGCATCCAACTGCAGTTTGACGGCCCGCGACCGCTCGGACGAAACTGTCGCCACACGATCCACGGCCTGCGCGAATTCAGCCGCGTCCACTTCTAACTTGCGCGTGTTACCTTGCGGGATGACACGTGTGTAATCCGGGAACGTTCCGTCGATCACTTTCGAGGTGAGCGTGATGTCAGGCGTTGCAAACCGCACCTTGGTTTCACTGACCGAGACGGCGATGTCCATCTCGTCATCATCCAGCAGCTTGCGCAGTTCGCCCACGGTTTTGCGGGGCACGATCACGCCCGGCATATCCGCTGCACCATCCGGCAGATCCGCATCGATCCGTGCCAAGCGGTGACCATCAGTCGCCACGCAACGCAGTACCTTGCCGCCCTCGGAACCATCCGCAACGTGCATGTAAACGCCGTTCAAATAATATCTCGTCTCTTCCGTGGAAATGGCAAACTTCGATTTATCGAACAGCCTGCGCAACAATGCCGCCGACGCCGTAAAGTTCGATTGGTATTCTGAAGACGCCATAACCGGGAAATCTTCTTTCGGCAGCGTGGCCAGAGAAAAATTCGAGCGCCCCGCTTCCACGGTCAACCGCCCAGCTGCACTATCTGCGGTTAGGGTCACCAGCGCCCCATCGGGCAGTTTGCGCACGATCTCATGTAGCGTTGTGGCCGCAACAGTCGTGGCGCCCGCTTTCTCGACCTGCGCAGGGGCCTTGTCGACCACTTCGATGTCCAGATCGGTGGCACGAAACAGCGCCTGATCGCCTTCGGCCTCGATCAGCACGTTGGCAAGTATGGGAATGGTGTTGCGACGTTCGACAACTGACTGGGCCTGCGAAACGGCCTTGAGAAGGGTGCCGCGTTCGATGCTGATCTTCATACCCTCTGTTCCTTTGACTTGCGTGCCGAAATAGGCGGGACTGGCACGTTAGCGTCTCAGCCCTGAGGCACAAGGATTTTTTACGGATTTCTGGGTCGGATTGCCTCGGTGGTCAAGAGCAGCGCGCGTGAAACACACCAGATCATTCTCAACCGTGGACAATAGCGCACAAGAAAACACCCCGAACGCAATAGTCCGGGGTGTTTTTCAAGGATTCAGTGAGGTTTAGGCTTCCAAGGCCCGGCGCAGCATCTCAACATCTTCGGCAATCTGGCCATCGGTCAACTTCAGCTCTTCGATGCGCTTCACGCCATGCATGACCGTGGTGTGGTCTCGCCCGCCAAATCGACGGCCAATCTCAGGTAGCGACCGACTGGTCAGTTGCTTGCACAGATACATCGCCACCTGACGCGGACGCGCATAGGACCGCAGGCGTTTAGGGCCGATGATATCGCTGAGGCGGATGTTGTAATAATCCGAGACCTTTCGCTGGATCTCTTCGACGGTGATCTTGCGCTCGGAGGCGCGCAGTACATCGGCCAGACAATCCTGCGTCAGCTCCATATCGATCTCGCGCCCGACCAGCGAGGCAAAGGCGAACAAGCGGGTCAGCGCCCCTTCCAGCACGCGCACATTGGTCGAGATACGGTGTGCAAGGAATTCCAATACACCATCAGCAATGGTCAGATCGGGATAGGTGCTGCTGTACTGCTGCACTTTGTTCTGCAGGATTCCCAGACGCAATTCGTAGTCTGTGGGATGAAGATCGACGACAAGGCCACATTGCAAGCGCGATTTCACGCGATCCTCAAGGTCTTTGATTTCGCCCGGAGCGCGGTCGGCCGAGATGATGATCTGCTTGTTCTGATCCACCAGCGCGTTGAACGTGTGGAAAAATTCTTCCTGCGTCGAATCCTTGCCAGCGATGAACTGCACGTCATCGACCATCAGCACATCGACCGAACGGAACAAGTGCTTGAAATCCATCATGCGGCGTTCACGCAAAGCCTGAACAAAGCGATACATGAACTGTTCTGCTGACAGATAAAGCACATTCAACTCGGGGTGCTTGGTTTTCAACTCCCACGCAATCGCGTGCATCAGGTGGGTTTTACCCAGTCCAACACCGCCGTAGAGCACGAGCGGATTGAAAGTTACCGGGCCGCCCTCGGATACGCGGCGAGCTGCGGCATGTGCAAGTTCGTTGGGTTTGCCAACAACAAAGCTATCAAAGGTAAACCGTGCATCCAGTGGCGCAGCCTGTAGTGCTTCAAGCGCATCATTGGCTGTATCTGTAACAGCGGGCCGGGTTTCTGGCGCGGGAGATGGCTTGGGCTCTTCCACCAATGTGGGACGGCCTGACGAATTGGCCGCTGTGCGAAACGCCAAGCGCTGAACCTTTTCGCCCGATGTGTTCAGCTCATAGAGAATAAGGTCCGCAAAATTCTGACTGACATAGTTGCCCATGAAGTTGGTCGGCACCGAGAACACCGCTACACCATCCTGCAACTCCTGAAACTCCAAGGGTTCAATCCAGGTGGTAAAATTGTTCTTCCCAACCGCCTTCATCAATTTGCTACGCAGTTGTCCCCATTTCTCTTGTGTCATTCGGCGCCTCACGCATCCCATTCATTATTGGCCTTAAGGCCTTTTTTAATGTGTCCCGAATTACGGGCCTTTATGGCGCTCACACACAAGGGAACGTTTCGCCAAACCTGATGGTCTGGCGGGTACGCTCGAATATCATCGCAGTCCAATACAGCACGGCCCCAAAATGGGGGCACACCCGGAATCCGGGATGCGCATGATATTCCAATTTATCGACAGGGCCAGGATCTTCGGCTAACCCGAGACCCAGAGCAGATCGTCCAACTGACCGAAGCCAGCTTTCGAACATTCGTTCCTAAATCTTTCCGATGCCCGTCGGTCAGATCCTTGGAACAGCCTGTCCCCCCAAGCGAGTGAATCGCTGACTAAGTCGTAGCAAGAGCCCAAGGGTCCGGGCAACGAAACTCTGATATTGACTCGGGGTTCTGGGCGAAAGAATCTCTCGGCTTCGTGAAGACGCGGCTTTCCGGCAACAATGAAAAAGGCGTCGCAATCAGCGACGCCTTTTTCGCAAATCAACGCTTGACGCGTTTTCCCAAAGAATCAGCCCAGCGCTTTGACGCGCGCCGACAGGCGCGACATTTTGCGGGCTGCGGTGTTCTTGTGGAAGACGCCTTTGGTGACGCCACGCATCAACTCGGGCTGAGCGGCGCGCAGGGCTGCGGTAGCCGCGTCCTTGTCGCCGGATGCGATCGCTTCTTCAACTTTGCGCAGGTGGGTACGGATGCGCGAACGACGCGCTTTGTTGACGGCGAAGCGCTTCTCGTTCTGACGGGCGCGTTTCTTTGCCTGGGGCGAATTTGCCATGTGTCTCTGACCTTTTGTTCGGTACGGTTATCTTGGGTTGCGCGCCACGGACATATCCGCACCGGATCAGAAATCACGAGTGTGAGTCGGGCCAAGCGGGCCGCACGCGCATGTATGACGGCGGTCTCTATCCAAGTTTGGCAGGTTTGCCAAGCTGATTCTTCCAGTATGTGATGAGGGAAAAAGGCGGGGTCTGCCCGCCTAATATCACTAAGCGACGATTATGATCACTTGTCGCGGAACTGAGCCGCACGTTTTTCCAGAAACGCGGCCATGCCTTCTTTCTGGTCCTCTGTCGCGAACATCGAATGGAACACCCGACGCTCAAACAGCATGCCTTCGCTCAGCGGCAGCTCATAGCTGCGGTTCACAGCCTCTTTGGCCGCGATGGCCGTGATCTGCGATTTCTCTGCAATCTTCTGCGCCGCACCGGTTGCCTCTTCGATCAGCTTTTTGGCGGGCACGACACGACTGACCAATCCCGCGTGCTCGGCCTCTTCAGCGTCCATGAAGCGGCCTGTCAGGTTCATGTCCATCGATTTGGACTTACCAACGAAGCGGGTCAGACGCTGACTGCCACCAAGCCCCGCGATGACGCCCAGATTGATCTCAGGCTGGCCGAACTTGGCGGTGTCGGCAGCGATGATGAAATCGCACAGCATCGCCAGTTCACACCCGCCGCCCAGCGCGTAACCGGCAACGGCAGCGATGATAGGTTTACGGATCGCGGAAACCCTATCATTGGCGTCCGCAAACAGATTAACGTCGAACACATCGACAAAGCTCATTTCGGACATTTCCTTGATGTCCGCACCGGCGGCAAAGGCCTTGTCCGAGCCGGTGATGACTATGCAGCGCACCTTGTCATTGCTATCCGCATCTTCCAGCGCCTCGCACAGCTCACCCAGCAACTGGGTGTTCAGCGCGTTCATCGCATCGGGGCGGTTGAGCTTGATAAGGGCGACGTGGTCTTCGATTTCGACGATGATCGTCTCAAAAGCCATGAGGTGTAAGCTTCCGGTTGTTCCGTTCAGGTACGATTCCTTATCACGCGATTTCGCTGGATCAAGTTATCTTTGGCATTGCGCGCAATAGAAGGATGAGCGACCGGACTGGGTGATTCTCTTGATTTCAGCGCCACAACCCTCGGTTCGACAAGGCTCTCCTTCGCGGCCGTAGACGTCGAAGCTGTGTTGAAAATATCCAAGTTCTCCATCGGCTTGGCGGAAATCACGCAGCGATGACCCACCCGCTTCAATCGCGTCCTGCAACACTTTTCTGATGATCGGCACAAGGGCCGCAACGCGTGGCGCAGAAATCTGTCCCGCTTTGCGACGTGGCGACACCTTGCCGCGATAAAGCGCTTCGCAGACGTAAATATTACCCAAACCGGCAACGATTCCCTGATCCAACAACGCCGATTTGACCGGGCTGTTCTTGCCTTTGAAGGCGTCTATCAGGTGCTGTTCGTGAAAATCATTACCCAACGGTTCAGGTCCCAGAACCGATAGCAGCTTGTGCTGCTCCGCCGTTGCCGTCGGCAGCAGATCCATTGCCCCGAACCGGCGCGGATCGTTGAAGGTGATGCGTGCGCCATTGGCCATATGAAACACCACGTGATCATGTTTCTGCGCCATCGGATGCTCATGCGCATACTGTCCGAGCGGATCGCCAGAGACCGTCATCCGCCCCGACATGCCCAGATGGATCAACAACGTCTCGCCACTGCTGAGATCCGCCAGTATGTACTTCGACCGTCGCCGCAGCCGATCCACCCGTTGCCCCGTCAGCCGCTCGGCCATCCGAGCCGGGAAAGGCCAACGCAAATCGGGGCGATTCACATCCGCCCTTTCGATCACTGCGCCCTCCATTGCGGGGCTCAGGCCGCGTCTTACTGTCTCGACCTCGGGCAATTCGGGCATTACAGGGCTCCTATTCCAAAGGGCCGCATTGTGCCCGCCTCTTATCGCCCTATAACAGAGGCGAAATTCGACAAACGGCAAGGCAAATGTCCGACACCAACGACAAGACCACCCATTTCGGGTTCGAAACCGTGCGCGAGGCTGAAAAAGCCGGCCGCGTACAGGGCGTGTTCAACTCGGTCGCCTCGAAATACGACGTGATGAACGACGTGATGTCGATGGGCATCCACCGGGTCTGGAAAGACGCGATGATGGACTGGCTTGCCCCGCGCGCCGGTCAGCGGCTTCTGGATGTGGCGGGCGGCACCGGCGATATCTCGTTCCGCTTTCTGAAGCGCGCAGGCCACGGCCATGCTACCGTGCTGGACCTGACCGAGCCGATGCTGGTCGAAGGCTGCCAGCGCGCCGAGGCCGACCAGATGTCCGACAGCCTGAATTGGGTGGTGGGCGATGCGATGGCGCTGCCCTTCGAGGATAACACCTTCGATGTCTACACCATCTCCTTCGGCATCCGGAATGTCACCCGCCCGCAAGAGGCGCTGAACGAGGCCTATCGCGTTCTGAAGCCCGGTGGTCGTCTGATGGTGCTTGAGTTCAGCCAGTTACCCAATGACGGGCTGCAGAAGCTTTACGACCTCTACAGTTTCAATGTCATCCCGCGTATGGGCAAGCTGATCGCCAACGACTACGACAGCTATCAATACCTTGTGGAATCGATCCGCAAATTCCCAGATCAGGAGACATTCCTGAACATGGTCCGCACCGCCGGGTTCGAAAACGCCAAATACCGCAACCTGAGCATGGGCATTGCCGCACTGCATTCTGGCTGGAAGATCTAGATGCGCGGCCCCCACAACATCATTCGCCTGGTCCGGACGGGCGCCACGCTGGAACGCACCGGTGCCATGAATGTGGTGCTGGACGCGTTTGAAGCGCCGCGCGCCGTACGTATTCTGGCGCATACGCTGGGCAAACCGTTCCAATGGCTGGGCTACAAGGGCGACCCCGAGATGCCGCCCGCCACCCGTGCCCTGACCGCATTGGGTCCGGCTTACATCAAATTCGGGCAGGTGCTTTCGACCCGCCCCGACGTGGTGGGAAATGAACTGGCCGAGCAACTGCGTGTTCTGCAAGACAAGCTGCCGCCCTTTTCCAAAGCTGAAGCAATGGCAGAGGTCGAGAAAGAGTTAGGCCAACCGACGTCAGAGATATTCAGTGAGTTCAGTGAACCCATCGCCGCTGCCTCGATTGCTCAGGTTCACAAGGCCAAGCTGACCAGCACAGGCGAAGACGTTGCTGTCAAAGTCCTGAGACCGGGTATCGAGCGCGCCTTCCGCAAGGATGTAGACGCGTTCTATTTCGCCGCGCGTATGGTACAACTTTGCGCCCCCGGAGCGCGCCGACTACGCCCGATGGAAGTGATCGAGCATTTCGACGGCGTAGTACGCGGCGAGTTGGACCTGCGTCTGGAAAGCGCCGCCGCCTCGGAATACGCTGCCAATACCAAGGATGATGCTGGATTCTGGCTGCCTCCGGTGGTCTGGTCGCTATCCGCTCGTCGCGTCATGACGCTCAGCTGGGCTGATGGCATTCCCTTGGGAGATAACAACGCGCTGGACGCTGCCGGACATAATCGCCGCGATCTGGCTGAGCGCGTGCTCCGCCTGTTCCTGTTGCACGCGCTACGCGACGGCTATTTTCACGCCGACATGCACCAAGGCAACCTCAAGGTCGCTGCGAACGGTGACATTATCGCCTATGACTACGGCATCATGGGCCATATCGATGAATACACTCGCCGGGTCTATGCCGAGATTCTCTTTGGTTTCATCCGCCGCGACTATAAACGCGTGGCTGAAGTCCATTTCGAAGCAGGCTATGTGCCTGCCAATCAGGACGTCGACGAATTCGCCCGCGCCTTGCGCGCGGTAGGTGAGCCGATCTTCGGCATGGACGCCACCCATATCTCGATGGGTCGGCTGCTAAGCTACCTGTTCGAAGTCACTGAACGCTTTGGCATGGAAACCCGCACCGAGCTGATCCTGCTGCAACGCACCATGGTGGTGGTCGAAGGCGTCGCCCGCTCGCTTGATGATCACATGAACATCTGGGAGGTCGCCCGACCGGTGGTCGAGGATTACATCAAACAATCCATCGGCCCCCGCGCCGCCCTGCGCGATTTCGGCAAAACCGCCCTGGTGCTTGCCCGTTTCGGCCCCCGCTTGCCCGGTCTGGTGGAAAATGCCCTGATTGCCCAGACTCAAAAAGACGACCCAAAGACCCCGGGTTTCATCGCGAACCTTCTGCCAGCAGCGATCGGCGCGGCCGCAGGCATAGCCGCGACGCTGGTGATCTTCGCACTCAGCTAAACCAACCCGACCGCTTCATCTGGCCAAAAATACCTTCGGGGGGGAATCGCGCCCCGGCGCGATGGGGGGCAGACAGCCCCCCTTGCCCCGACCCAACTCAGAGCCGCTCGATGGCGAGGGCAATCCCCTGCCCTCCGCCGATGCACATGGTGATCAGACCTTTCGATCCGCCAATACGCTCCAACTCATACAACGCCTTAAGCGTGATAATCGCCCCTGTGGCGCCCACCGGATGGCCCAGTGCAATAGCCCCACCGTTCGGATTCACCTTTGCAGCGTCCAGACCCAATTCCTGATTGACGGCCAGAGCTTGCGCCGCAAACGCCTCGTTGCTTTCGATCACGTCGAAATCATCCGCAGACAAACCCGTCTTTGCGAACAGGTTCTGCACTGCGGGAACCGGGCCGATGCCCATCACCTCGGGTCGCACGCCGGCATGGGCATAGCCAATCACGCGCGCTTTGGGTTTCAAGCCCGCCTTTTCTGCAGCATCCGCTGTCGCCAACACCATCGCCGCCGCGCCGTCATTGATGCCCGAGGCGTTGCCCGCCGTCACCCGCCCATCTTTCTGGAATACCGGGCGCAATCCGGCCAGCGCCTCGGCAGTGGTGGCCTTGGGATGTTCATCGACCTTGAAGTCGACCATGTCGCGCTTGACCTTGACCTGCACCGGCGCGATCTGGCTGTCGAAATACCCGGCCTCAATCGCCGCAGCCGCACGGGTCTGGCTGGTCAGCGCAAACGCGTCCATCTGTTCGCGGCTGATTTGGTGTTCATCCGCCACATTCTCGGCGGTCACCCCCATATGCCCGGTGCCGAATGGACAGTTTAACGCGCCCAGCATCATGTCGAGCGATTTGACATCGCCCATCTTCGCCCCCCAACGGGCCTGCGGTACGACATAAGGGCTGCGCGACATGCTTTCGGCACCGCCCGCCACTGCAAACTCGGCATCGCCTAGCATCAGCGCCTGCACCGCCGACACTACTGCCTGCGCCCCCGAACCGCACAGCCGGTTCACGTTCATCGCCGGAGTCCCGTTCGGAATACCCGCCTGCATTGCGGCGACTCGCGACAGATACATGTCGCGCGGTTCGGTGTTGATCACATGACCAAAGACAACATGATCAATCTGCGCGCCTTCAACGCCCGAACGCTCCATTGCCGCCTCGGTCGCCACGGTCGCCAGATCGATCGGAGCGGTCGAGGCCAACGCACCGCCAAAGGTCCCGATGGCTGTGCGCGCACCGTCCAGTATTACTATGTCCGTCATGTTTTCTCCTCCAAGTCTCGCGCCCATTATGCACCTGCAGCATGATCTTCATATTAGACTCACTGTCACGCCGGAATTGACATTACGTTGCGCAACACCCATGGATTCCGTCATGACGGAAAACACAGACGATATTCTGACGCGCCTGCCCGCCCGATTGAAAGAGGCGCGCCGCGCCAAAGGCCTGTCGCTAGAGGCGGTCGCCAACCTCAGCGGCGTCTCGCGTTCCATGGTCAGCCAGATCGAGCGTGGTGAAAGCAGCCCCACAATTTCTACCCTGTGGAACCTGACGCGCGCTCTGCAGGTGGATTTCGCCGGACTGTTGGAAGACGCCAAAACGACCGACCAGATCGAATTGCTGCGTCAAGCAGAAGTGCCCAGTATCGACAATATGGGCGAGAAATGCCGGATTCGCATCCTCTCTCCCCCCGAAGAGGCCGGAGGACACGAGGTCTATGATATTCAGTTTCAGGCCAATGGGAGCCTGAACAGCCAGCCTCATGCGCGCGGCGCACGAGAGCAACTGACTGTGCTGGAAGGCGCCGTCCGTGTCACTTCGGGAACGGCATCCAGCGATCTGAAACAAGGGGATACCGCCCGGTATGCCGCCGATATTACGCATTCGATAAGCGCTGAAAACCCGGCCCGCGTTTTCCTGATCGTAAAAAACGCCTGAACGGGCAAGATTCCGCCTTCACGGATATTTTTCCCAAATACTGTAATTCTCCTATTTGGGAATTTCATCCGCTATGTTAGACGTGCGACTCAGATTAACGGAGGTCGCCATGGCTGAAGCATTCCTGTCCCATATTTCGGATACACTCGCGCAGATTGAGGCAGAGGGTCTTTACAAGCGCGAACGGATGATCACCTCGCCTCAGGGCGGTGAGATTACGGTGGGCGACAAGCAGGTGATCAACCTGTGCGCCAACAACTATCTGGGTTTGGCCGATCACCCTGCGCTGATCAACGCCGCCAAAGGCGCAATGGAGCCCAAGGGGTTCGGCATGGCCTCGGTCCGGTTCATCTGCGGTACGCAGGACATTCATCGTGAACTTGAGCAGAAGCTGGCAAAGTTCCTGAACAAGGACGATTCAATTCTGTTCGCTGCCTGCTTCGACGCCAATGGCGGGTTGTTTGAGCCTTTGTTAGGGCCCGAAGACGCCATTATCTCTGACAGTCTAAATCATGCCTCGATCATCGACGGGGTACGGCTGTGCAAGGCAAAACGCTATCGCTACATGAACAACGACATGAATGACCTCGAAGCGTGGCTGAAACAAGCGCGCGAGGACGGGGCGCGGCATATCATGATCGCAACCGATGGCGTGTTCTCAATGGATGGCTATCTGGCCAATCTGCCGAAGATTCGCGAGCTGGCCAACAAATACGACGCCATCGTGATGGTCGATGACTGCCACGCCACCGGCTTTATGGGGCCAAACGGAGCGGGCACGCCGGACCACTTCGGCGTCGACGTGGATATTCTGACGGGAACTTTGGGCAAGGCACTTGGGGGGGCAATCGGCGGTTATATCGCCGGGCCGCAGCCAGTGATCGACCTGCTGCGGCAGCGGGCGCGGCCCTATCTGTTCTCAAACTCGCTGCCGCCGTCCATCGTTGCCGCAGGGCTTGAGGCAATCCGTCTGGTTGAAGAAGGTGACATGCTGCGCGCCCAATTGTTCGGCAATGCCAAGTACTGGCGCGCCGGGTTAGAGAATCTGGGCTTCGACCTACTTCCGGGCGAACACCCGATCATCCCGGTCATGCTGGGTGAAGCGACCCTGGCGCAGGATATGGCATCGCGATTGTTTGACGAAGGCGTCTATGTTTCGGGCTTTTTCTTCCCTGTCGTGCCGCGTGGTCAGGCCCGAATCAGAACGCAGATGAATGCGGCTCTAACACGCGACGAATTAGACCGGGCGCTCGCGGCATTTGGCAGGGTCGGCAAAGAATTGGGGATAATCTGATGCGGCCCAACACGATGAAAGCCCTTGAGAAATCCAAGCCCGAGGAAGGCCTGTGGATGGTGCAGGCCCCGGTACCCGAGATCGGCCCCGACGAGGTTCTGATCCGCATCAACAAGACCGGGATTTGCGGCACGGATATTCATATCTGGAACTGGGATGAATGGGCTGCGGCCACCGTGCCGATCCCGATGATCACCGGCCACGAGTTCGCGGGTGAAATTGTTGAATTGGGTCGCAACGTGACAGGGATGACGGTCGGCCAGCGCTGTTCAGGCGAGGGGCATCTGATCACCCCTGACAGCCGCCAGAGCCGTGCGGGCAAGTTCCACCTTGATCCCGGCACGCGCGGTATCGGTGTGAATGAACAGGGTGCCTTTGCGCAATACCTGAAACTGCCTGCCTTTAACGTGGTGCCCCTGCCTGACGACGTACCGGATGAGATCGGGGCGATCCTCGACCCACTGGGCAATGCCGTGCACACTGCACTCAGCTTCGATCTGCTGGGCGAGGACGTATTGATTACTGGCGCAGGCCCCATCGGCATCATGGCCGCCGCCGTTGCCCGTCATGCCGGTGCCCGGCATGTAGTGATCACCGATATCAACCCCGACCGCCTGAAACTGGCCAAACACGTGGTACCAACGGTACGCACCGTTGATGTGTCCAAAGAGGATCTGCAGGATGTCATCGCGGAACTGGGCATGACTCAGGGCTTTGATGTCGGGCTTGAAATGTCGGGCTCGCAAGCCGCGCTGGACCAGATGGTCGAAGCGCTGGTTATGGGCGGCAAGATCGCACTGTTGGGGATTCCGCCCGGAAAATCTCCGGTGGACTGGTCGCGCATCGTGTTCAAAGCTATCACCATCAAGGGTGTCTATGGGCGCGAGATGTTCGAAACCTGGTACAAGATGATCGCCATGTTGCAGAACGGGCTGGATGTCAGCCGCGTAATCACCCACCAGTTCGCGGTCGATGACTTTGCCCAGGGATTCAAGGCCATGAAATCCGGTCAATCAGGCAAGGTGGTTCTGGACTGGACCTAACGCTCTGGAACCGTGCGGGTTTTGTCCCTAAACAGGGATAAACCCGCGCGTCTGGAGGAGCACATGGGCGACAAAGACAGGTATACAGAACGGGGAATCGAAGAGTCTCTGGTCACCGATTTCACAGAAACTCACCGCAAAAGCTATGGGGATTTTCTGCAACTTAAGACTCTGCTGAACCTGCAAAAGACCTTTCAGGACCCGGCCCAACCTGATGAGATGTTGTTCATCATCATTCATCAGGTCAGCGAACTGTGGCTGAAACTGATGCACCATCAACTTGTCGAAGTCCGCCGGTTCTTGCAGCAGGACGATTTCGGTCCCGCGATGAAGAACCTCGACCGGATCAAGGCGATCCAACGGCAGTTGATCGCCGCGTGGGAGACGCTACTGACTATGACTCCCGCGGACTACATGACGTTTCGGGACGCATTAGGCAGTTCGTCAGGCTTTCAAAGCTATGGCTATCGCCAAATCGAGTTCATTCTGGGCAACAAAGATCCCGCGACCCTGAAAGTGCATGCGCATGACCCAGAAGTGATGGAGATGCTGAACGCGGCTCTTACCAAACCCTCGCTCTATGACGAAGTGCTGCGGATGCTGGCCCGGCAAGGGTTTGACGTGCCGCATGATCTGATCGAGCGGGATTACGCAAAGCCCTATTCCGGCGATCCGCGTATCGTCAAAATCTGGGTCGAAGTGTTCCGCAACACGGAACAATACTGGGATCTTTACGCGCTGGCCGAAAAACTGATGGATGTGGAATCTCTGTTCCAGAGGTGGCGATTCGATCATGCAACCGCGGTTGAGCGCGTGATCGGAATGCAGCCCGGAACGGGTGGATCTAGCGGCGTGGCCTTCCTGCGCAAAGCGCTGGAGTTGCGGTTTTTCCACGACCTCTACGACGTGCGAACCGAACTGATGTATACTGGGGAATAGGCCATGCTGTATCGCGGATTCACCCAAGAAGAGCTTGAGCAGGAGTATTCCCCAAGCTCAATGATCGGAGGCGATCTGACGCCATATCTAGCCAGCTATTCAGCCCTCAGCGCACAGGCACGGTCTGAAATTAGGATGCAGGAAAACCGTTCCTATGGCGACAGCCCGACGCAAGTTCTGGATTTCTTCCCCGCACCTGGCGCCAACGCGCCTTTGCATGTCTTTATTCATGGTGGCTATTGGCAGGCGCTTAGCCAGCGTGAGTCGGCCCCTATGGCACCGGTATTGCATGAGAACGGGCAAGCCTTTGCCACGCTGAATTATACGCTCGCCCCCGATGCCAGATTGGGGCAGATGGTCGAAGAATGCCGTACCGCCTTGTTGTGGCTTGCGTCACAGGCCGAAACACTGAGTTTTGATCCATCAAACATCACGCTATCGGGTCACAGTGCAGGTGCCCATCTGGTTGCGATGGTGATGGCGACGTCTTCGAAGGCATTTGCGCAGGCTGGCCTGCGGGTGCGCAATGTAATCCTGATTAGCGGGATCTATGACCTTGTTCCGATCAGCCTGACCTCGGTGAATGATCCGCTGCAACTAACCAAGGTCGAGGTTCACGATCTCTCACCCTGCCTCAACCTGCCCGCGCCAGGACCCCGTTACAGGGTGACAGTCGCCGAGCGGGATACGCCCGAGTTTATCCGCCAAAGCCGTGACTATGCTGAACTACTGCGCAAGGCCGGACATTCGGTCAGTTTCGATCTGCAGAAGGGCAAGCATCATTTTGACATCATCATGCCCTCGGGCACGTTTCTGTCGTCGCGCACGGACTAACCTAAATGAAAACAGCGGCCTAGTGGGGCCGCTGTTTCAAGTTTTTTTCTAGATCCGGATCAGTCCAGCGTACGCGTGACCTCTTCGCGTTCGAAAATCTCGATCACGTCGCCGGCGCGAATATCGTCGTAATTCTCGAACGCCATACCGCATTCCTGTCCCGACTGAACTTCGGCCACTTCATCCTTGAAGCGCTTGAGGGTCTTCAGCGTACCTTCGTGGATCACCACGTTGTCGCGCAGCAGGCGTACGCCAGCCGAGCGGCGGGCAACACCTTCGGTGACCAGGCAGCCAGCAACCTTGCCGACGCCGGTGACCTTGAAGACCTCTTTGATCTCGGCGTAACCGATGAACTTTTCGCGAATCTCGGCGCTCAGCAGGCCAGATGCGGCCGCTTTCACGTCATCCACCAGATCGTAGATCACCGAATAGTAGCGAATCTCGACGCCTTTCTGGTTGGCGGTGTTCCGCGCCGATGCGTTCGCACGCACGTTGAAGCCAAAGATCGGTGCACCGGAGGCTTCGGCCAGACCGACATCCGTCTCGGTGATCGCACCAACGCCCGAGTGCAGCACGCGCACGCGTACTTCGTCGTTGCCGATCTTCTCCATCGCCTGAACGATGGCTTCGGCAGAGCCCTGCACATCCGCTTTCATCAGAATTGGCAGCTCGGTGACGTTTTCGTCTTCCTTGGCCTTCTGCATCAGCTGCTCAAGGGTGGTCGCGGCACCGGCAGCGGCGCGTTTGTCCTTGGCGGCTTGCTCACGATAAGCAGCAATCTCACGGGCCTGCGCTTCGGTCTCGGTCACGTTCAACACGTCACCTGCTTCGGGCGTACCGTTGAGACCCAGAACCTCGACCGGAACCGAGGGGCCAGCTTCTTTGACGCGGTCGCCCTTGTCGTTGATCAGCGCACGGACCTTACCGTACTGCTCACCCACAACGAAGATATCGCCCTGACGCAGCGTGCCGTTCTGAACCAGAACGGTGGCGACGGGACCACGGCCCACATCCAGCTGCGCCTCGATCACGGCACCTTGGGCGGCGCGATCTGGGTTGGCTTTCAGTTCCAGAATCTCGGCCTGCAGTGCAATGGCTTCCAGCAATTCGTCCAGACCCTGACCAGTCATGGCCGAGACCTCAACGTCCTGAACCTCACCCGACATCTTCTCGACGATCACTTCGTGCTGCAGCAAGTCAGTGCGGACTTTGTCGGGGTTCGCGTCGGGCTTGTCGATCTTGTTGATCGCCACGATCATCGGCACTTCGGCCGCTTTGGCGTGGTTGATCGCCTCGATCGTCTGCGGCATCACAGCGTCATCGGCGGCAACAACCAGAACCACGATATCCGTGACCTGAGCACCGCGAGAGCGCATCGAGGTAAAGGCCGCGTGGCCAGGCGTATCCAGGAAGGTCAGCGTGGTGCCGCCGTCGGTTTTCACCTGATAGGCACCGATATGCTGCGTGATTCCACCGGCTTCGCCGGCAACAACACGCGCGTCGCGGATCGCATCCAGCAGCGAGGTCTTACCATGGTCAACGTGACCCATGATGGTGATGACCGGCGGACGGGGCTGCAGATCGTCATCGCTGTCTTCGACCTCTTTGATGACGTCTTCAACATCCGAATCAGAGACACGCGTGACCTTGTGGCCAAATTCTTCGATGATCAGTTCAGCGGTGTCAGCATCGATGGTCTGGTTCTGCGTGACCATCATGCCCATCTGCATCAGCGATTTGACAACGTCAGCCACACGCTCGGCCATTCGGTTGGCCAGTTCCGAGACCATGATCGCCTCGGGCAACTGCACATCGCGGATCACCTTTTCCCGCTCTACCGTACCGCCCATTGCTTTCTGGCGCGCCCGCTCTTGCTTGCGCTTCATCGCAGCCATCGAGCGTTGGCGATTGCCTTCGCCGCCAGTGGCTTGACCAAGTGTCAGCTTGCCCGAGCGGCGGTTGTCGTCACGGCCCTTGCCACGGCCACGCTGCTCACGCTCGCGATCCTGCTTGCGCGGTGCAGCAGCAGGTGCAGGCTTGCTGGATGGGCTGCGCGCGGCTTTGGGCTCGGCGGGGGCGGGCGCTGCAGCAGCACGCTGGGCTGCTTCCTCGGCCTCTTTACGCTTGCGTTCTTCCTCTTCGGCCTTGGCCCGAGCACGCTCTTCAGCTTCACGCTGCTCGCGTTCCTTGGCCTCTTGTTCGGCCCGGCGGCGTGCGCGTTCTTCTTCGCGCGCCTTTTCCTGCGCCTCGCGGGCGGCGGCCTCTTCAGCCTCGCGCGCTTTGGCGGCTTGCAACGCCTTCATACGACGCGCCATTTCCGCATCGGAAATACCCGCTGGGCGACGCGAAGGATCACCCGAAGGTGTCGCACCACCACTTGGTTTGGTCGCGCCCGGCTTGGGTACGACCACGCGTTTGCGTTTGGTCTCCACCACGACATTCTTGGTGCGTCCGTGGCTGAAACTCTGTTTCACATTTCCGGGGCGTGCCCCGCCACGAAGACCCAATGTCTTTTTGCCGTCACTATCGCTCATAAAGCTTCTTACCCTTCCGAGCGGCCCTTGCCGCCGTCATCCTTTTCGCGCAAGCCACGCAGGCGCTGCGCTTCCTCTACAACACGTTTGGCGAGTCCGCCAGAGGCCAAGGCCGCATGAATCACGGTTTGGCGCCCAAATGCCGCCCCAAGCTCGTCTGCGGTCAGCCAGCCGATGTATTTCCCGAAGTGCGGCGTGCTGAGTTTCGACTTGCCGCGCCCCGATCCGTCTGAGGCCTGAATCAGCACCTGGGCCTCTTCCCGGTCCAGCCACGACTTGACCTTTTCATACCCGGCGACCGCATCTCCGGATTTGCGCGCCAGACTGATCAGTTCGATCACACGACGCGCCACCTGTTTCTCGACCTCATCGGTCAGGTCCTTGGCGGCACTCACCTGCGCCTTAAACCCGCGCGAGAACAGTTTCTTGTTCACCGCCTTGTCCAGCGCCGCGCGATCCGCCGCCACGTAAACCCCACGCCCCGGCAATTTCGCCGCGACATCGGGAAAGACCTGACCATCCGGCCCCGTCACAAAGCGGATCAAGCCATATTTGGGCTGAACCTCGCCCGTGGCGATGCACTTGCGTTCAGGGCCTTCCGACCGATCCTTATGGACGCCACCGCGACCCATGTCAGCCACCCGAGGCCTGAGATCAGGCCTCGACCTCCTCATCGGTTGCTTCACCGTCTTCTTCGGCCTGCTCCAGCTCGGCCGGATCAACCCAGCCCAGCATGATGCGCGCGGTCATGACCAGATCCTGCGCCTCTTCCAGCGTCACGCCGAAGGGCTCCAGTACACCATCATCCTTGATGCGTTCGCCATCGACCGTAGTCCAGCCACCGGCCAGTTCCCAGTCGGCGCAGGTTGCGAAATCTTCCAGAGTCTTCACATCATCCTTGGCCAGCGCCTCTACCATCTGGGGTGTCAGGCCCTCGAATTCAATAAGACTGTCCTCGGCACCCAGCGCACGGGCTGCATCCAGCGCCGCCTTGGCCTGAGCTTCCAGGAATTCGCGTGCACGTGTCTGAAGTTCTTGCGCGGTACCTTCATCCACACCGTCGATGACCAGCAGTTCGTCGATTTCAACGTATGCCACTTCTTCGAGGTTGGTGAAGCCTTCAGAAACCAGCAGCTGAGCGAAGAATTCGTCCAGATCCAGCGTTTCCATGAACAACTGGGTACGGGCCTCGAATTCTTTCTGACGGCGCGCCGATTCTTCGGCTTCGGTCATGATGTCGATGTCCAGATTGGTCAGCTGGCTGGCCAGACGCACGTTCTGACCACGACGGCCAATGGCAAGGCTCAGTTGCTCCTCGGGAACCACAACTTCGATCTTGCCGGCTTCTTCGTCCAGAACCACCTTTGAAACTTCGGCGGGCTGCAGAGCGTTGACAAGGAAAGTCGGCTGATCTTCGTTCCACGGGATGATGTCGATTTTCTCTCCCTGCAGCTCGTTTACCACGGCCTGCACGCGGCTACCGCGCATACCAACGCAAGCGCCGACGGGGTCAATCGAGCCGTCATAAGAAATCACGGCAATCTTGGCGCGCGAGCCGGGGTCACGAGCAACGGCCTTGACCTCGATGATGCCGTCATAGATTTCCGGAACTTCCATCTTGAACAGCTCGGCCATGAATTCCGGCGCAGTGCGCGACAGGAAGATCTGGTGACCACGCACCTCGCGGCGAACCTCTTTGATATAGGCGCGCACACGGTCATTCGGGCGATAGCTTTCGCGACCGATCTTGTCATTGCGGCGCAGAACAGCCTCGGCACCGCCCAGATCGACGATCACATTGCCAAACTCTTCACGCTTGACCGCACCGTTGATGATGGTGCCGGCACGATCCTTGAATTCTTCGTACTGACGATCACGCTCGGCTTCGCGAACCTTTTGCAAGATGACCTGCTTGGCGGACTGAGCAGCGATACGGCCCATTTCCACGGGCGGGACTTCTTCAACGAAGACGTCACCAACCTCGGGCGCCTCCATGTACTGCTTGGCCTGCTCGACGGTCATCTCGGCCTGATAATTCTCAAGCTCTTCATCCTCGACCACGGTGCGGACACGGGTAAAGGTCGCCTTGCCAGTCTTGCGGTCGATGGACACGCGGATGTCCATTTCCGCGCCGTAACGGCTTTTGGCGGCACGTGCGAGCGATTCCTCCATCGCTTCGACAACCAGACCGGGGTCGATCATCTTTTCGCGGGCCACGGCCTCGGCGGTCTGCAGCAGCTCCAGCTGGTTGGCTGAGGTGATTGCCATCAGTTCGTCTCCTCTTCGGACCCTTCGGTCTCAATCTCGTCGAAAGCGTTTTCGTTCAGGGCACCAGCGTCTTTGCGCTGGCGCAGCATTTCCTTGATCAGGTCATCGGTCAGAACCAGCTTGGCGTCGCTCAGCCAGTCAAATTGCAGACCGATGGTAATGGTCTCGTCTCCCTCGGGGATGTTGATCAGAACCTCATCCCCTTCGATCCCGGCCAATTCGCCCTTGAAGCGGCGGCGACCGTCGATCAGTTCTGCGGTTTCGATCTTGGCCTCATACCCTTCGAACGTCTCAAAATCTTTGAGACGGGTCAGAGGGCGGTCAATTCCAGGGCTGGAAACTTCAAGCGTGTAGGCGTCCAAAATGGGGTCTTCGACGTCCAGCGTGGCGCTGACCGCATTGGAAATCTCGGCGCAGTCATCCACTTCGATGCCGCCATCGGGCTTGTCTGCCATGATCTGCATCGTGGTGGTCTTGCCGCTCATCAGCCGAATGCGGACAAGCTCATACCCCAGATCCTCGATCACAGGGGTGATGATCTCGGCCAGTCGCCGGTCGATGGCAGCTTTGGCTATCAGGTCGTTTGTCATTCAGGTTCTCTACCCTGCTATCGGGCACAAAAAAACGGGCGCGCGGCCCGTCGAATTTTCCGGTGGAGCCCCGGACCAGAAGTCCGACGCGCCGCTGTTGCAACTGCATATACGCAGGAGTTCCTGAGTCTGCAACCCCCGGCGCAAATCGTGATCAAATTTACGCCAGCCACCACCGTTCGGCGATGCGCCCATCATCCAGCGCAGCCCGGCTGATCTGGCGCGGCATACCGACATGAGAGGCCATTGCCAACGCCATCTCGGCCTCAGACGGATGATATCGCAGCCCGCGTTGCGCGGTCAGCTCCTCACCAGCCGGGAGCGCTGCGATATCTACATATCCATCGCGCAATGCTTCGGCCCGCACCCCGGCGTCCGGGATCACGATAATCTCAAGCGTATCAACCCATCCTGCCGTTCCGCTTTTGTAGTGATTGGACACCATGCGTGCGCGGAAATGACGTTCATCCTCGGCCCGCTCAACCCGGTAGCATCCTGTGCCGTTGGCCTGAGCCAGTGGCGTCACGCCCCCTCGCGCAATGACAAACCGTGACCCAGCCAGCAAGAATGGTAGTCCCGGGTTGCCCTCAGCCAATTGCAACTGCACACGATCAGGTGCAATGGCCTCGGCCTGACCAATATCTTCCAGAACAGCTAGAACATCGTTCACGTCCAGCTTGGTGCCATCGTGGAACACAGCATCATCGCGCAGATCAAAGTTCCAGACCCGCGCATCAGCATCGGTCTGCCAATTTGTAGCCAGCTCTCCGCGCAGGGTACCATCGGGCGCGATCTCGGTCAGGCTGTCAAAGACTGCGCCCCGAGCCACCTGTTCCAGACTGTTGTCGCGTGGCACCGCCAGCCGCAAGGTGCCACCCTGTTTCGGCGTATCGGCCAGAGACGCTCCTGTCGCCGCCAGCAAAGCGGCGGCGGCGCCCGAGGCAAATAATGCGCGACGGTCGATGCGAGTCATACCGTTTCCTCCGACACGCGATCCATGATCCGAACCAGTTCCGCGCTGATGCCCGGTTCTGACAGGGCGTGACCGGCTTGCCGCACCATCTTCAGTTCGGCATTGGGCCAGCGCTCGGACAGGTTCCATGCAGCCTGCGGTGGGCAGATCATGTCATAGCGTCCCTGAACGATATGACCGGGAATATGGGCAATCCGATCCATCTGATCCAGAATTTGCCCGTCATACTCAAGAAACGCCTTGTTCGTGAAATAGTGATTCTCAAGCCGCGCAAAAGTTCGCGCGTATTCGCCGGGGCTTTCCCCGACCGACCCGTTGGTGTGGATCGAAGCCAAGGCGTTTTCCCAATGCGACCACGCGCGGGCATAGAGGATCTCGGTCGCGCGGTCGCCCGAAAACAGGCGCTTGTTGTAGGCCGCAATTGCGTCATTTACTTCATGTTCGGGCAAGAGAGAGGTGAACTTGGCCCATTGTTCAGGCCAGAATTTGCCCGCACCACCGCCATAAAACCAGTCCAGCTCGGCCTGTGTGGCCAGAAACACGCCGCGCAATACCAGCCGATTTACCCGATCTGGATGTGTTTGGGCATAGATCAACGCCAGTGTCGCGCCCCAGCTGCCGCCAAAGACGATCCAATCTTCGATGTCGAACAATTTGCGCAGACGCTCGATATCCGCCACCAGATGCCATGTCGTGTTGTTTTCGACCGACGCGGTTGGCCGCGACCGACCACATCCGCGCTGATCAAAGAGAATCACCCGATAGGCATCCGGGTTGAAATACCGTCGCATCGCCGGGCTGCAGCCGCCGCCCGGCCCGCCGTGCAGGATCACCACTGGTATCCCATTGGGATTACCGCATTGTTCCACATAAATACGGTGCCCATCGCCCATATCGACCACGCGCTGATCGAACGGATCGATCGGCGGGTAAAGATATTGAACTGCGCGCTTTTGGTCCGGGTACTTATCCATTACGGCCCTATATAGTCCTTAAGCGTAAAAGAGCACACGGAGACAGGAATGCAAGCGCATCCGAACACGGTTGACCCGTCCGAGATCGCAAAATTCGAGGCGATGGCCGCAGAATGGTGGGACCCGCATGGGAAATTCAAACCTTTGCACATGCTGAATCCGTGCCGTCTGGATTATATCACACAGCAGATCGCGGGCGAGTTTGACCGGGATCTGACGGCCCCGCGCCCATTCGAGGGCCTACGCCTTCTGGATATCGGCTGCGGCGGAGGGTTGCTGAGCGAGCCCATGGCGCGCCTTGGGGCCGAGGTCGTCGGAGCCGACGCCGCCGAGGGCAACCTGCCCGTCGCGCGCATCCATGCCGAGCAATCCGGGCTGCAGATCGACTATCGCCACACCACCGCCGAGGACATGGCCGCCGCAGGCGAACAGTTCGATGTGGTGCTGAACATGGAAGTGGTTGAGCATGTGGCCGATCCGTTGGGTTTTCTGACCGCATCGCAGCACTTGCTGAGGCCGGGCGGGTTGCTGATCTGCTCGACCATCAACCGCAACCCGAAATCTTATGCGATGGCCATCTTCGGGGCCGAGGTCGTCATGCGCTGGCTGCCGCGCGGCACGCATGAGTGGAACAAGTTCATCACCCCCGATGAGCTGTTCGACCTGCTGCGTCAGGCCGGGCTGGAGCCGGTGGACCGCAAGGGTTTCGTGTTCAACCCGATCCTGTGGAGCTGGTCGATCTCGGACCGGGATCTGAGCGTGAATTACGTGACGGCGAGTGTGAAGCCGAGGTAGGATGGGCGATTGCACCCATCTTACAATTGCCTATTTGACGGCCAAACGGTGAAAACTGAATGCTGGAGCAAACCCAGCTTCGTCTAACGCTTGTTTAAGAAGCCCATTTAGAAAAACACGATGTGGTACGCCCTGGTCGCGCCAAATGTCGATCCCGGACGCCGCATCCGCATTGCAGAAAACATCCCTCGGCTTGACATCCTTCCATTCAGGAAGTCGGAAAAGGTCATCCCGATCGGGTCGGCGACGCAGAAGGCCCTTTGACTCAGCAATGTTCAGCGTGCCTGATTTGTTTGCGATCCACAGGATCGAGTAGTTCTGCTCAATCGGTGTGATCTTGTCTTTTTCGAATAGGTTGACGGGATAAAGCCCCCCTTTTCCTAAGTCGAAGTTCTTGAGGACATCGGCCACATCTGATCGGACCGCGAGAATTCCAAACAAGGCGATTACAGGAGAATACTTGCCGTAGTGAGGCTCAAAATCATGATCTTCAGGTGCAACCTCTTGAAAGAAATCCGGCAAGATATCCTGCTGCTCTAGCGGTTCCCCGAGGCGCTGCCAACGATACAGGTTCGCATGATAACCTGATCCGGGCTGCCACCTGAAGGCCTTGAAGCGCTCACTTGGTTCTTCAGGAAAATCATCAGGGACAAGCGCCCGGAATGGCCTCTGCAGGTCCATCCCGACGGTAATGTCGGAAACCCAAATTTCATCCGTCATCTTTTGCGATCCTTTGGCGCAGTTGGCGCAAAGCCCCTACTCCCCCTCCAACTGCAACCGTAAATCCCTCAACACGGGCAGCGTGCTGCGGACCCGCTCCAGCCCCAGCTCTCCAACGACGCGGTTGATCAGCGGGGCAATCGACGAAATCGCCTGATCGCGCGCCCTCCGGCCAGCAGGGCTGATCGCCACCATCTTGCGGCGGGCGTCGTCCCAGTCGGGGCGGATGTGGATGTATCCGGCCCATTCCAGCTTGGCCAAAGTGTTGGTCATCGCCCCACGCGTCACGTGGAATGTTCTGGCCAGTTGCGCCGGAGTGCGCTCGTCGCCGACAAACACCAGATGGTTCAGCACCGAGAAATGCGAGATTTCCATACCTTTGGGCAGCACCCGGCTCAGCCGATTGCGCAATAGCTGATCTGCGGTCAGGATCTCGCTGAACAGCGTGACCGCCAGGGCATTCTTTTCGTCAGTCATGGTCCGGTTCTGGATCAGGGTCCGTCAAAGGGGCGGACATGTGTTAGTGAAGGCACGCGCCGACGCGCCTCTGTAACAGACCTATCATCCAAATCAAAAAAGTGAATGCCCGGATCGGTGCCTGCGTCGATCAGCACCTCGCCCCACGGGGCGACAACCATGCTGTGGCCGTGGGTATAACGGGTCTTTCCTCGAGTTTTAGGGTGCTCACCCGTCTGCGCCGGAGCCAGCACCCAGCAGCCGGTCTCAATCGCCCGCGCACGCAGCAGCGCTTCCCAGTGGGCCGCGCCGGTGACGGGAGAAAACGCGGCAGGAACCGTCAGAATCCGTGCCCCGGCCTGCGCCAGAGCGGCATAGAGGTGCGGAAAGCGGATGTCATAGCAGATGGTCAAACCAACCTTGCCGAAATCGGTGTCAGCAATCACTGCTTTCTGGCCGGGGCGGTAGTTCTTCGATTCGCGGAAGGTCTCGGATTCCGTGACCTGCACGTCGAACATGTGAATCTTGTCATACCGCGCCACGATCTGCCCCTGCGGGTCGATCATGAAGCTACGGTTGGCAAAGCGGCCATCGGTATCATGCGTTTTGATCGCTAGTGACCCGATCAGCAGCCAAACACCCAAATTGGCGGCCTGTTCACCAAGGCCCGCCAGAGTGATATCGTCCTCTTCATGCTGCAAAACCTCGCGCTGCCGAGTGGTGCTGGTTGAGACGCAATTCGTGACTTCAGGCGTCAGAATGAACTGCGCACCTTGCGCAGCCGCATCGGCCATCATGGTTCGCACCATGTCCAGATTCTCGGTCGGATCATCCGACGCGGTGATCTGCAGCAAAGCGGTTTTCATCAAGCCGCCAGCAGGCGGTCCAGCTTGCCCTGACGTTCAAGCTCGTAAAGATCGTCGCACCCACCAACATGGGTGGTGCCCACAAAAATCTGCGGCACAGTGCGTTTTCCTGCCGCGCGCTGGATCATTTCAGGTTTGCGTTTCGGATGCATCAGCACGTCGATTTCCTTGAATTCGACGCCTTTCTGTTTCAACAACCGCTTGGCCGCATGACAAAAGCCGCACAGCGGCGAGGTGTAGATTTCTACCGGCTTCATATTCCGTCCCTTTGGGTTTCGCACATTCTTGGGCGAATTAGGCATCCTTGGCAACGCGCGCCAGTACCAACACGAAAATATGATTTGCCCCTGACGCGCGACAGACACGCGCGCAGGCGTCCAACGTCGCACCCGAGGTCATAACATCATCGACCAGAAGAATATCCCGGCCTCTGATCATGGGAGCACGTTTTCGGTGCAGGGATATGGCGTTGGACAACGCAAGGGATCGCTCAACCGCAGTTTTTCCATCCAGAACAGGGGTGCGTACCGTGCGTACCAGAAGATCGGGGCAGACACTCAACTCCGCTTCCCGGCCCAGATGCCCCGCCAGCAGCGCCGATTGATTGTAGCGACGCTTGATCAGCCGGGTCCAGTGCAGCGGAACCGGTGCGATCAGCATGTTCGGGCGCAACAGCTCGTGCCCGGCTTGGGCCATCCAGCGGGCGGCAGGGCGGGCCAACTCGGACCGATCCCCGTGTTTCAGGGCAAGTATCAGCGCCTTGGCGCCCCCTTGATACAGCAATGCTGACCGACCATCCTGCCACGCGCGTGGCGCCTTTAGGCAGTCATCACATTCAATCCGGTGCCCGTCCTGCGCGCCGGGAAGTGGCATGCCGCAGCTTTCGCAGACGGTGCCACCGATGAACGGCGTGTCGCGCCAGCATGCACCGCAGAGGCCAAAATCGGATTCGGTCAGTGCTCCGCAGGACAAGCAACGCGGTGGGTAGATCATCTCGACAGCGGTTTGAATCCCCTGACGAATGCGATACTTGCGGCTTATGAAGCTTCCGTCCGACACTACACCCTCTCTGTTTGACCGCGCCGTCCTTGCGCTTCACCGCAGCCGCGCGCGGGACGACGCGCTTTTCCTGCACCGTGCCGCTGTAGACGAAGTGCAGGATCGTCTGTCCATGGTTAACAAAACCTTTAAGGCACCCGCCGTCGTGACGCCCTTTCCCCATATCTGGGAGGGGTTGTGGCCCGAGGCCCGGGTGATCAGGGATGAAGATGTTCTCGACCTAACTCCAGGAGAGCATGATCTCTTGATACATGCGATGGCACTGCATTGGGCAAACGACCCGGTCGGCCAACTGATCCAATGCCATCGCGCCCTAAAATCCGACGGATTGCTGTTAGCGGTATGTTTAGGGGGCGACACCCTAAAGGAATTACGCGCGGCCTTGGGTCAAGCCGAGATCGAGGTGACTGGCGGTCTCAGCCCCCGTATTGCTCCCATGGCCGAGCTTCGTGATCTGGGGGGGCTGCTGCAGCGGGCCGGGCTGGCTTTGCCCGTCGCCGACAAGGCGACACTGTCTGCGGAATACCGCGATCTGCTGCATCTGATGCGTGACCTGCGTGCAATGGGAGAAACCAACGCATTGGCCGATCGCCTGAAACACGCGACCCGACGTGCTGTTTTTGACAAAGCGCAAGACATCTATGCCGGACATTACAAATCGCCACAGGGCCGCCTGACGGCAACCTTTGAACTGATCTGTCTGACGGGCTGGACCCCCGATGACAGCCAACCCAAACCTTTGCGTCCGGGATCCGCCAAGATGCGGCTGGCTGATGCGCTAGGTACGGATGAGGGCAAACTGCCCGATTGACGACCGGCCTTTTCCCTATATCTCAGGCCAGACACCACAAATCAGGAAGCTTTCAATGTTTGATGCCACTCGTCCAACCCATGCCCCTGCAGACCATCCCAAGGTCAAGATGGGCCGCGTCGGCATCCTGCTGGCTAATCTGGGAACTCCAGATGACTACAGTTATTGGCCTATGCGGCGGTATCTGAACGAGTTCCTGTCGGACAAGCGCGTGATCGACTACCCGGCGTGGAAGTGGCAGCCGATTCTGCAAAGCATCATTCTGACCAAGCGGCCTTTCAGTTCGGGTGAGGCGTACAAGTCAATCTGGAATCACGATAAGGGCGAAAGCCCGTTGATGACGATCACCAAAGATCAGACTGCCAAGCTGCGCGCAGCGATGCAGCAGCGGTATGGCGATCGGGTGATGCTGGATTTTTGCATGCGCTACGGCAATCCTTCAACTCCGTCGAAGGTCCGAGAGATGGTAGAAGAAGGCTGTGATCGCATCCTGTTCTTCCCGCTCTACCCGCAATACGCCGGTGCCACGACTGCTACAGCAAATGATCAGTTCTTCCGCGCGTTGATGAAAGAGACATGGCAGCCTGCCAGCCGAACTGTTCCGGCCTATTTCGACGAACCTGCCTATATCGATGCGTTGGCGAGCTCTGTCGAGCGCGCCTATGCAGATATGGAGACAAAACCGGATGTCCTGGTCTGCTCGTATCACGGGATGCCCCAGCGCTATTTGCAGCAAGGGGACCCCTATCACTGCCAATGCGTGAAAACATCAAGGCTACTGAAAGAGCGTCTGGGATGGACGGATGATCAGCTGATCTCGACCTTTCAATCGCGCTTTGGACCGGAAGAATGGCTGAAGCCCTACACCGTCGATCACGTGGCTGATCTGGCGCGTCAGGGTAAGAAGAACATCGCCGTCATCGCACCTGCCTTCTCTGCCGATTGCATTGAGACGCTGGAAGAGATCAACGAAGAGATCAAAGAGAGCTTCGAAGAGGCAGGCGGTGAATCGTTCACCTATATCCCTTGCCTTAACGACGATGATTCGCATATCGCCGCGCTGAGCAAGGTGATCGAAGACAATCTGCGTGGTTGGTTAGACTAATCGCGCGCTTTCGCCAGACACGAAAAAAGGCGGTGGTTTGCACCACCGCCTTTTAAGTGCATAAAGTCTCGTCGACTTAGCTTGCTGCAACAGCTGCGGCAACAACAACCAGCAGGATCAGCGGCAGGATGATGCCCTGCGACGAACCTTGGGTCTCTTCGACAACAACAGGTGCTTCAACAACCGGCTCTTCCAGGTTGCCAGCATATGCGGTCGAAGCAGCAGCGGTCAGAGCAGCAGCGAGAACGAGTTTCTTCATATTAACCTCCAGAATTTGCGCGATTCCCAATAGCGAAACCACGCATCTAAGACTTACCTCGTGAGTTTTTCTAATCAGCAATGCAGGCGGATTGCAATTGCAACTTGTCCCGCAAGCGGGTTCGTGCGCGAAAATGTCGTCAAATTAGCAACACTTGCGTGCCGACCTTGGCCATAGAAAACAGTTCGGCGATGTCATCGTTGAACAAGCCAATGCACCCGTTCGACGACCGGCGTCCAATTTTACGCGTATCGTGGGTGCCATGGATGCGATAATACTTCCAGCTCAGATATAAAGCGTGTGTTCCCAGCGGGTTATCGGGACCCGGCGGAATATAATCCGGCCATTCAGGGTTGCGCTTCTTCATCGATGGCGTCGGTGACCAGCTTGGGCCTTCCACCTTGCGAATGACACTGGTGCGTCCGCGACGGGTCAATTCCTCGGTCAGAGGCACCGAAGAGGGGTACAGTTTGTATACGGATTGATCATCTGACCAATAATGCAGCGCTCTGGATACGGTATCCACCAGAATGGCGCCGTTTCTTGTGTTCGAAAAATAGGGCTGCCAGTCCAGCGCACGGAATCCCGACACATTGCGGCGTACCGGAGCTTCCGGTTCCGGGGCGGGGCGTAGCGGGTCGCCCGGAATATACTGAGCCAACGCAGGCGAGGCCAAGCTGGCGGTTGCACCGGCCAGGAATCCCCGGCGCGTCGATGTAAGAATATGTTTCTTGACCATGGAGATCGGTCCTCTGCTAACAGCAAATGCAAAATCTAAGGCATTTTATGGCCAGAATGCTTCAGTCGCAAATCAAACCGGCAGAATCACGCAAGGTTGGGGCATTGTAGGTTTGCTCCGGGCGGTCAAGCAGGCTATTTCCCTTCTCGACACAATATTTAGGCCGATCATGACACGTATTCTTTCTCTACTAGCGATTTGTTTTGTCGCACTTGCGGCATGTACCGATTCGGGCACATCCGCTATTGGCGCCGATGGCAGGCCGCTGCCATCCGTGTACAAAATTCGTGGCAACCCTGAAAAGCTACAGTTCAGAATGCTGGATTCGGTGAATGCCTTGCGGCAGGCATCTGGCTTGCAACAGGTCCAATTGAACTCGCAACTGAATGCAGCTGCCGCCACTCATGCGAAAGACATGGCGCGACAGAATCGGCCATGGCATTTCGGTTCGGACGGTTCGTCTCCTTTGGATCGCGCGGCGCGCGCCGGTTACTTCGGTACATTCCTGGGTGAAGCGATCTCGGAAACCTTTGAGACCGAGACCGAAACGCTGGCCGCATGGATGCAGGAACCCGGTCCTCGTGCTGTGATCATGGACCCGCGCGCCACCCAGATGGGGTTCGCCTGGCACCAAGAAGGCGGTGGCAAGATCTGGTGGACGCTGGAAATGGGATCCGGCGGCTGATCACGCCAGCTAAAGAAACAAAAAAATGCCCCCGACAAATCGGGGGCTTTTTTTGTTGATAAGTGGGCCAATCAGGCAGCTTGCATCGATTGCGCTTCAGTCAGAATGGCATATAGCTTTACCGGGTCAGGGTTGGCCCGCAGCTTGGCGCAGACCGATTGCTCGCGCAGCGTGCGCGAGACCAACGCCAGCGCCTTAAGGTGTTCAACCCCCGCCTCTTCTGGCGCAAACAGGGAAAACGCCAAATCGACCGGCTGACGGTCGACCGACCCGAAGTCGATGGGCTTTTCCAGCATGACAAACACGCCCGAAACCGATTCCAGTTCGGAAAGCCGTGCGTGCGGAAGTGCAACACCATGTCCAACACCAGTTGGGCCAAGGCTCTCCCTCTCAAGCAGGCTGTCTACGATCGTCTGAGCATCCAGCCCAAGCGTCGCGGCGCCCACATCGCCAATTTCCTGAAACAAACGCTTCTTGCTGGAAGCAGCGGACAGTACACGCACCGCTTCTGGCTTTAGAATGCTCGAAAGCTCCATCATTTTGCTCCTAAGCCGTGCCCCCGGCTATTCGGGGGCAGGCCGATTTGTCTTGCCTGTTACGGATCGATCCAACCGATATTGCCGTCCTCGCGGCGATAAACGACATTCAATCCGTCCTTGTTCTCATTTCGGAACACCAGTACCGGAGCACCAGCGAGTTCCATCTGCATGACGGCTTCACCAACACTGAGCGATGGGATCTTGGTTTCCATCTCAGCCACGATCATAGGCTGCAGCGATTCGGGTTCGTCTGCCGTCTCCGATTCGTCAGAGGCGAGGATATAAGAGGACGCGCCAAAGAGTTCAACCGGCTCGGACCGATCCTTATGGTGGTCTTTAAGGCGGCGCTTATAGCGTCGCAGTTGTGTCTCCATCTTGTCGCAGCAGCCTTCGAATGCCGCGTAAATCTCGGTCGCGTGCGCCTTGGCCTGTGCGGTCAGGCCGGTCGACAGATGCACGGTGGTTTCGCATACATATTCATGCGCCGAACGGGAAAAGACGACGTTGGCGTCTGTGGGCCGCTGGGCATATTTGCCCACGACCTCGCCCAGTTCGGTCTGCACATGGGTCTGCAGGGCCGCACCGATGTCGATCTGTTTTCCGCTGATTTGGTAACGCATGTGATCTCCTTCACAATTCACACCCATTCTGACGTCGCATAACGCGACTGACTTGTTTTTATCGGGTGGGGGGTATCGGCATGTTCTGCGGTTGCCGTTGGCCCGGCCCTTCAACGAAGGGAGATCGAGATCCAGTTTGGAACCGAAGAAATGCCATATGCCAATTGAGCCAAGAGGTGAGGGAAGAGTCAATCAAAACAGGTGTGTATATACGTGATTTCCGTCATGCGTCAGGCGCATCTCCGCACAACCTTATGAAATACGGAAGTTTTCACCCAGATAGACCCGGCGAACATTTTCGTTTTCGACAACTTCGTCGGGCGTGCCTGACATCAAAACCTGGCCGTCATGCAAGATATAGGCCCGATCCACAATCTCCAGCGTTTCCCGGACGTTATGATCCGTGATCAGCACTCCGATGCCACGCTTTTTCAGATCGGCCACCAGATGCCGGATATCACCGACACTGATCGGGTCGACACCCGCGAATGGTTCGTCCAACAGCAGATATTTCGGATCGGCGGCCAGACAGCGCGCAATTTCGACCCGGCGGCGTTCCCCGCCGGACAATGCCAATGCAGGCGCTCGGCGCAGGTGTTCGATGGAAAAGTCCGATAGCAGCTCTTCCAGCCGCTCCTTGCGGCGATGGGCATGTTTAACCGTGATATCTAGAACCGAAGCGATGTTGTCTTCAACGCTCATCCCGCGGAAAATCGACATCTCCTGCGGCAGATATCCGATCCCCATCCGGGCACGACGATACATCGGCAGGGTCGTGACGCTCTGCCCATCAATCGTGACCGTGCCTGCTTCGGGGAAAACCAGACCCGCGACAGAATAAAAAGTGGTGGTCTTGCCCGATCCGTTCGGGCCTAGCAACGCCACGACCTCGGAGCGGTTCAATTCCATGGACACATCGCGAATGACGGTCTTCTTGCGATAAGACTTTCGTAGCTTTTCGATCTTCAGACCGGAAGAACCTTCAGCGATGGAGAGTTCGGGCCGGTTCATCAGTTGCCACCTTGTTGCAGAATGGTTTTGACACGCCCTGACATCGTCGCGGTTCCCGTCGTCAGATTTGCAATCATCTCGTCGCCGCTGATGATACTTGGGCCCTGCGTCAGCAACACGTTGCCCTTCATCTCAATCACGCCGGAGTCGATGGTGTATTCTGCCCAATCGCCCTCGGCTGCGTCGGGCGGACTGACCAGAACCACGTTTTCGGTGGCCTCCATCCGTTCGATGGCCGAGCGTTCTTCGTTATAGATGACAAGAACCCGGTCTGCCGTCAGGCGCATCTCACCCTGGATGACAATGACGTTGCCGATAAACTCGGCCGATCCATCTTCCTGATTCACGTTCAATGTCTCGGACGTCACTTCGACCGGCAGCGTCGGGTCGGCATTGACCGAGCCGAACGCCACCTGAGCCTCTTGTGCAGAAACAGGTGTGGCTCCGACAGCCACGGCTAGACACAAAAAGGCGACACGTAAATCGAACACAAGTTATCTTTCTGCTTTTTGCGGCTCATATATCAACTTCACGCCGCCTGTAAAAAGAATATGAACCGGACCGTCCTTTTTTTCGGTCCCAAACACCATTCTTCCGGCAGTAAAGTCGCCAATCGGACCGGTTCCGTCAATCTGTCCAGGGCTATCACCACGTATTTCATCCAGCGACGTATTCAACAGGTCGGTGGTGACCTGGATGCCGTCTCTGGTGGTGATGACCACATCCCCTGCAAACGTTGCAGTACCCTTGTCTGGCCTGATGATGCCTGTGTTGGACTCGAGTGTGATCTCGCCCCCATTGCTTAGTCCAAAGCGACCCTGCACTTCGGCTGCCGTCGGCGTGTCGCCATCGCCACCCTGACTGGCCCTTCGGGCTTCGACTCGGATTTCCTCGCCCTTGCTGGTGACACCTTTATAGTCGGGCCGCGTGACCACCTGATCTGTCAGCCGGTCGTCAATATCCTGATCACTGAACGGCACCGAGACATTGGTGTCGACGCTGCGAGAAAGAAGAAAGACAGAAGACAGCAACAAAATCGCCACAAGCGGTAGCAGCACCTTCAGGAACTGCACCCATCGGGAATGGCGATCAACTTCAGCCATCTTCCTAACCCAATCCTACACGCAGACAGTCATGTATGTGCAGCAGACCCAAGGCTGGGCCATTTGTGTTAGGATCAACCACAAAGAGTGACGTGATCTTGCGATCGTTCATGATTGCAACTGCCTCCTCCGCCATGGCACTTGGCGCAATGGTCATTGGATTTTCGGTCATCACCTCTTCGGTGTTTTTGCTCAATAGCCCGTCCATGTTCCTGCGCAGGTCGCCATCGGTCACAATACCCAGCAAACGACCTGCCTGATCAGTGACTCCCACAACACCAAAGCTCTTCTGACTCATGACCAGCAGCGCCTCGCTCATCGGGGTGCCAGCGGTCACCAAGGGCAAATCTTCATGCATCAGATCACGCACAGTAGACAGTTGCGCCCCCAACTTTCCACCGGGGTGGTAAGCGCGGAAATCTTCGGGTTTGAAATCCCGGTACTTCATCAGCGCAATCGCCAGCGCGTCGCCCATCGCCAGTGTCAGCGTCGTCGAGATTGAGGGCACCATCCCAAAACCACAGGCCTCTCCCAGTGACGGGATCAGCAGATGCACATCCGCCTGTTTCATCAACGTGCTTTCGGGCTTGCTGGACAAACCGATCAGCGGAATTCCGAAGCGACGGGTGAAGGCCAGAAGGTTGGCCAGTTCCGGTGCTTCGCCAGAATTCGAGATGGCAAGAACCACATCGCCTTTCGACACCATGCCAAGATCACCATGGCTGGCCTCGGCAGGATGGACGAAATACGCCGGTGTTCCGGTGCTGGCCAAAGTGGCTGCAATCTTGTGGCCAATGTGTCCCGACTTGCCAATACCACTGATGATGATGCGGCCAGTGGCTTGCAGGATCAGCTGTACGGCCTCGGCGAAGTGCTCGTCCAAGCCATCGGCCAGGACATCCAGCGCACGGGCTTCGTCGGTGACAACCTGCCGGGCGGTTCTGAGGAATGCTTCGGTATCAGTCATGAATGCGCAAAAATATCGGTTTCGGGCCAGCCTGCGAGGTCAAGCTTCGCACGCATCGGCAGGAAGTCAAAGCAGGCCTGTGCCATTTCGGCTCGACCTTCGCGGGCCAGCCGCCCGTCCAGAGCCTCGCGCAGCTGATGCAGGTACAGAACATCTGACGCAGCATATTCCAACTGAGCATCGGTCAGTGTGTCCGCACCCCAATCGCTCATCTGTTGTTGTTTCGAGATATCGACGCCGATCAGTTCCTGACACAGGTTCTTCAGACCATGCCGGTCGGTATATGTGCGCACCAAGCGGCTGGCGATCTTAGTGCAATAAACCGGTGCGGCCAGCGCCCCAAAGGTGTGATACATCGCAGCGATGTCAAAGCGACCAAAGTGGAACAGCTTCAAAACATTCGGGTTCTCCAGCATCGCGCAAAGGTTCGGTGCCTGCGTCTGCCCATTCTCGACCTGAACGATATGGCTGTTGCCATCCCCTCCTGACATCTGGATCACGCACAGGCGATCTCGATGCGGATTCAGCCCCATAGTTTCACAGTCGATGGCCACGATGGGGCCCAAATCCAACCCGTCCGGCAGGTCATTTTTATACAGATGGTTCGCCACGGAATTGTCCTTTGTGCGCTTTCGGCCCCGAGATAGGCGGTTTGGCCCGCAAACTCAACGCCGTCCTTGGAAAAGCGTCCCCTTGACCTTGTGGCCAACACTTGAACTATGGATCGGCGACACCGCGATTGAGAAATTCCGACAATGCTCAGCATCCTGAGAAACCGCACTTACAGACATCTGCTGGCCGCGCAGATCGTGGCGCTGACCGGAACCGGGCTGGCGACGGTTGCCTTGGGGCTGTTAGCCTTTGATCTGGCCGGAGAGGCCGCCGGGATGGTCCTTGGTACCGCTCTTACGATCAAAATGATCGCCTATGTCACCGTTGCCCCGCTTGCTGCTGCCTTTGCCGAGCGGCTGGATCGTCGCCGGATGCTGGTCGCACTGGATCTGGTGCGCGCTGTGGTTGCGCTCTGCCTGCCTTTCGTGTCCGAAATCTGGCAGGTCTACGTGCTGATCTTTGTGCTGCAATCCGCCTCAGCCGGATTTACACCCGCGTTTCAGGCCACCATCCCGGATGTGCTGACCAACGAACAGGACTATACCAAAGCCCTGTCCCTGTCGCGGCTGGCTTACGATCTGGAAAGCCTGCTGAGCCCGATGCTGGCCGCCACCTTGCTGCTGTTCGTCAGTTTCGACAGCCTGTTTCTGGGCACCTGTGTCGGTTTTGTCGCCTCAGCCTTGCTTGTGGTGTCTGCAACTTTGCCCTCACCCAAACCATCCCAGCCGCGTGGCATCTATGACCGCACCACGCGCGGCATTCGAATTTACCTTAAAACCCCGCGCCTGCGGGGGCTGCTGGCGCTGAGTTGGAGCGCGGCCGCGCTCAGTTCGATGGTCATCGTCAACACGGTCGTGATCGTGCGCGGCGATCTTGGTCTTTCTGAAAGCGCCGTTGCCATCGCACTGGCCGGGTTCGGTGGCGGTTCGATGCTCGCGGCATTTGCACTGCCACGCCTTCTGGATCACATTCCAGAGCGTCGCGTCATGCTGGGTGGTGCATCATTGGCGACGGGCACCATGGCGATGGCAGCGCTGCTATCTGTCACTCTGCCGATGACATTAGGTTTGCTGACAACGACATGGCTATTGATTGGTTTTGGGTATTCCAGCATGCTGACGCCTTCGGGCCGCCTACTGACCCGATCAGCCCACCCCGAAGATCGACCCGCCGTGTTTGCCGCACAGTTCACTCTGTCTCATGCTTGCTGGCTGGTGCTTTATCCCTTGGCCGGGTGGCTGATGACCCGCTTTGGCGTAACTGTGGCCATGGCCGGAATGGTAACTGCCGCGATTCTGGGTCTGGTATTTGTGCTCATTGCCTGGCCACGGCGCGAAGACAATGCGGTGGTCCATAACCATCCTGACCTTCCACAGGATCACCCCCACCTGTCTGGGCCAAAACCTCATGCGCATCCGATCATCATTGATGAACTGCATCCCCGTTATCCGCACCAGCCTTGAGCCCGAACACCAAACTACCCTAAACCGAGGCGAAGTTGCCTGAACCCGGAGCCGCAATGGACCAGCTTGACCGACGCATCATCGCCGCTTTGCAACACAATGCACGCGATTCGACGACCCTCATCGCCTCTAAGCTTGGCGTCGCCCGAACAACGGTGCATGAACGCATCAATCGAATGGAAGAGCGGGGCGTCATCGCAGGTTACTCGGTCGTCCTGCGCGAAACCGAAGATACGCCACGCGTTCAGATCATCGTTCTGCTTGAAGTGCAGCAGAAAGAAACCACACGGATCATCAAGCGGCTTGAAGCTTATCCCGAGGTCAAACTGTGTTTGTCAATCAATGGCGAATTTGACCTGCTGCTTTCCGCCGAAGCGCCACGGATCGATGATCTTGATATTCTGGTCGACGAACTTGCGCGCATCCCCGGCGTATTGCGTACCAACACCAGTGTGGTTTTTGGCCGAAAGATTGATCGAAACTAAGGCGCGCTAACTCTCTGTAAACAGATGATTGGATAGCTTGGCCCGGACTGATTAGAATTCCGGACCGGCAGAATGCCAACTCAAAACCTACTAGTTTCCGCGCTCTTGGCGCAGGCCCTTCTGGCGCAGGCCGGATACGCATCGCCAACATCGGCGCTGTGTGATCAAGCGGCCCGGCGGGCTGCGCAGGCCGAAGGCGTCCCGCTCGATGTTCTCAAGGCAATTGCCCGCGTAGAAACAGGCCGCACGCAGAACGGATTACTGGAACCCTGGCCATGGACCGTCAATCGTGAAGGACAGGGATATTGGTTTGCCTCCGAGGTTGAGGCAAAGTCTTACGTGTTCGACATCTTCAAATCCGGTGTACGCAGCTTTGATGTCGGTTGCTTTCAGATCAATTATCGTTGGCATGGTAAGGCTTTTCGCTCGATCGACGCGATGTTCGATCCGGATGAAAACGCAACCTATGCAGCACGGTTTCTGGCCCAGCTTTATGCGGAACTTGGATCATGGCCTGCCGCTGCCGGGGCCTACCACTCGCGCACGCAGCACCTTGCGGCCTCATATTCTGATCGTTTTCAGACCGTCCTGGCGCAGCTGGATGGCTCGGGCACAGCCCACGAACGCGACCCATTCACAGCATCTGCCAGTCCGCTCATCCCGCTGAACGCTCATCCGGTCGGCCAGAACGCGCTGGGGTCACTGGTTCCCGAAACCGCTACAGCCACCGCCTTTATCGCTTTCAATTAGGAGCAGATAGTGCCCCGAATCGATCCCCGCACCTTGTTCTCTCCGACCATATTGCTGGCGCTGGCGCTGATGGCGGTCATCGTGATGATGATCCTGCCCATGCCAGCCTGGGTCCTGGACGTGGGGCTGGCGGCATCCTTTGCGCTGGCGATACTGATCTTCACATTGACGCTGTTCATCGAACGGCCACTGGATTTCTCATCCTTCCCGACGATCTTGCTGGCCTCACTGATGTTGCGCTTGTCGCTGAACGTGTCCTCAACCAAGCTGATCATCGGTCAGGGGCACACCGGCACCAACGCCGCTGGTGACGTGATCGAAGGTTTCGCCCAGTTTGTCATGGGCGGCAGCATCTTTCTGGGCCTTGTGGTGTTTGGCGTTCTGCTGATCGTGAACTTCATGGTCATCACAAAGGGTGCGGCCCGCATGGCCGAAGTGGGTGCCCGGTTCGCGCTGGACGGGATGCCAGGCAAACAGTTGGCCATCGACAGTGACATGTCGGCTGGAGCCATCGATCACCAGCAAGCCAAAGAACGACGCGAGAGCGAGCAGCAGGAGACCACCTTTTTCGGTTCGCTCGACGGCGCGTCGAAATTCGTCAAAGGCGATGCGATTGCCGGGTTGCTGATCACACTTCTCAACCTTGTGATGGGATTGGTCATGGGGGTCATCGTGCATGGGATGCCGGTATCGTCCGCATTCGAAACCTATGCAATCCTGACCGTTGGGGACGGGTTGGTATCGCAGATACCAGCAGTGATCATCTCGATTGCGTCCGCCTTGCTGTTGGCGCGTGGCGGTACGCAGGGTGCAACCGACAATGCGATCTTCTCGCAACTTGGACGCCACCCGGCGGCGTTGGGCACCGTAGCGGTTCTGATGGTGCTGTTCGCCCTGGTGCCCGGTTTGCCGTTCTTACCGTTCATTCTTGGGGCCGGGGTGCTGGGCTATGCGGCTTATTCAGGCCTCAGAAAACGCAACGCCAGCGAGGCAGAGGCTCAGACCCCCGAGGCCGAGTCTGACACTCCGGTTTCACAGGCCATCGGTGATATCCTGGACCTCGACGACGTTCACTTGGAATTCGCCCCCGATCTGGTCAGCATGGTGCTGAACCCCGGTACCGGCCTTGACGCGCGGATCGCCAACATGCGGACCTATGTCGCCTCAAGCTTTGGGCTTATCCTGCCCGAAATTCGATTGACTGACCGCGCCGATCTTCCGACCGGAACTTATGTGATCAAAGTACAAGGGGTCGAACAGGCCCGTGGTGTTCTGAATTCTGAACTTGTGCTCGCGCTGGTACAGGACGGGCACGACTTTCTACCTGATGGCACCGATGTGACCGAACCCGTCTACGGTGCCCCGGCGCGCTGGATATTGCCCAAGGACCAGGAGGTCGCCGCACTGAATGGGGCCACCATCGTCACCCCTCCTGAAATTCTGGCGACCCATCTGCTTGAGATCATCAAACAGAATTTCTCGCGCCTTTTGACCCTGAAATCCCTTCGCCGCCTGCTGTCCGAGATGACGCGGCTTAGCGATCCGACCCGGGCTGAAGCCAACCGCAAAATGCTGGACGAATTGATCCCAGACAAGGTGCCGATCGACACACTGCATGCTGTTCTGCGGCTGTTGCTAGACGAACGGGTCTCGATCCGGAACATGGCGCTGATCCTTGAAAGCGTGGCTGAAGCACGATTGACCACCACCCAGCCCGAAGGGATCTGCGAACTGGTCCGCCAGCGGCTGGGCTTTCAACTGGTTGCCGACATGAAGCGCGAGGACGGCTCGATCCCTCTGATCCAACTCGCGCCGGAATGGGAGGACACATTTGCCACCTACCAGATCGACGCCGCGAACGCAGGTATCGACGTGGCACTACCGCCCAACCTGTTCAATAAGCTGGCCGATGGGGTTGTCGATAGCGTCGCAAAATCAGCAGATCACGGGTTGTTCCCGGCGGTCGTAACCACGACCCGCCGACGCAGATTGCTCAGGACCATTATGCACGCGCGCGGCGTCGCCAACCCCGTCCTGTCTTTTGAAGAGATCGGGCTTGAGGCGCGCCCCGCCTTGGTCGGAACGGTGCCCGCGTGATCTCAGTCCCGTCAGAGCTTTTGCCACATCTGGGGCAAAACCTGTGGCATCTGTTCGCCGTATTTCTTCGTGTGTCCGCATTGGTTTCGCTGCTACCGGCCTTTGGTGAACGCAGCGTCCCTGTGCGGGTCAAACTGGGCGTGGCAGTTGCTTTCACAATGATTGTCATTCCCGCCATACCCGCATCGGGTGTTATGCCGGGCTTTCACAAAATGATTGGATTAATCACCATCGAAGTCTTGATCGGTCTTATGCTCGGCATCGGGTTGCGCCTTTTTGTCCTTGCATTACAAACTGCAGGTTCAATCGCGGCGCAAGCGACATCTTTGTCTCAGATCCTGGGCGGAGCGGCCGCAGAACCTGTCCCGGCGATGGGGTATCTGCTGACGCTGGCCGGCTTGGCGCTGGCGGTATTGCTTGGCCTTCATATCCGTGCAGCGCAGTTCATGATCCACAGCTATATGCTGTTTCCGATGGGCGCGCTTCCAACTGCGCCTGATCTGTCGCAATGGGGCGTTGCGCAAGTCGCCCGCAGCTTTGGACTGGCCTTTGCGCTGGCGACGCCCTTTGTCATCGCATCGCTGATCTACAACCTCGCACTGGGCGTAATTAACCGCGCCATGCCGCAGCTCATGGTCGCTTTTGTCGGTGCCCCAGCAATCACTTTCGCAGGCCTTTTCCTGCTTTTCGCCGGGGCACCATTGATCCTGGCAACCTGGTCTGACGCTTTGTTCGCCTTTCTCCAAAACCCGCTTGGAGGGCTGAGATGAGCGCATCAGACGACAGTGATAAGTCATTTGAGGCGACCCCGCAAAAGCTGGAAAAAGCCCGCAAAAAAGGCGAGGTGGCGAAGTCCAATGATCTGTCGGTGGTGGCTGCATACATGGGACTGCTCGTCGCACTTTTGCTCACGGGGCAATTCACAGCAGAGCATCTGGGGACTCTGTTCGTGGTCTTGATCGACCAATCAGATCAATTCGCAAGCTTGCTGACCATCGGACCCGCGACATCCACCGTCGCTGGGATTCTGAGATCAACTCTGGCACCAATCGCCGCGTTGTTTATCGTTCCGGCAGTCGCGGTGTTGCTCAGCCTGATCGCCCAGCGCGCACTGATCTTCGCGCCGGAGAAGCTGAAACCACGCGGTTCACGCATCTCGATCGTCTCAAACGCAAAGAACAAGTTTGGCCGGGGCGGGTTGTTCGAATTCGCCAAGAGCTTTGTTAAATTGTTGATCTATGGAACATGCCTGACCCTATTTTTGCACGCCCACCTGCCCGAGATTCTGACAGCCAGTGCAGCCGCCCCGAGATCCTCAATTCTGTTGATGATGAACTTACTCAGCCAATTTCTGTTTATCGTCATAATGATCGCGCTGGCGATCGGCATGATCGACTATCTGTGGCAACATGCCGAACACCTTCGCAAAAACAGAATGTCACGCAAAGAAATTCAGGATGAAACCAAGGATTCCGAGGGTGATCCGCACGTCAAACAGCAGCGTCGCCAACGCGCGCAGGACATAGCAACCAATCAGATGATGGCGGATGTGCCCAAGGCCGATGTGGTGATCGTCAACCCGACGCATTATGCGGTGGCGCTGAAATGGTCGCGAGCAAGTGGCAGCGCTCCGGTTTGCGTCGCCAAAGGGGTAGATGAAATCGCGGCAACAATCAGGGCCACGGCCGGAGACGCAGGCATTCCTATTCATTCCGATCCACCAACAGCACGCGCATTGCACGCGACCGTCGGGATCGGACAGGAAATTACCGAAGAATACTACCGACCCGTTGCAGCAGCTATTCGGTTTGCCGAAGCCATGCGCAAACGAGCGAAGGGTCAGGTCGGATGACGCAAGATCGCATAGACAACCTTTTGACCGTCGTCGAAGCTGTTTATCAACGGGAACACCAAAAATTGCACCCTTTGTTGCAGCGCGAAGCCCAGTTGCTTCAGCAATTGACGCGTCTGGATTCTCAATTAGCCGAAGTAAAATCGACGAGTTCACAGTCGGATGGCTATCAGGTCACCGGCGCAGACCTGTTGTGGCACGGCTGGGAATCTTTGACACGGCGCAACCTGAACACCGAGTTGGCGCGCCTGCGATCACAAAAGCTTGCGGCAATGGAAGAATTGCGTGGGGCATTTGGGCGCAAACTGGCCGTTGCAGATCTGTCGCGCCGCCTGCAGGAACACAAGCGACGCGTGCGACAATCTAAGGCTCAGGATTCGTAACCCCAACCCGTTCAGGTATCCTGTCGGCTGACACTCATGATCAGAACTTGCGAGACATCTTCACCCAGATCCTTTCTCGCAACCTCCAGCAACGCATTGCGCAATGCCGTCAGGTTGTCTGACCGCGTGAATGCGCCGTCAAACCCGCCGATATTGGCGTGATCAAACAGAACTTGCAGAAACCGGTCCCTTAATTTTGGCTCGATCTCATAAAACGCTTCGGCAATCCCCGGCCTCACCTCAAGGCTGAGGGACATGGTGACGAGCGCCGATATCTCGTCCTCGGAAACCACGGGGACCACGAACTGTTTGGTGAGTTTCAGATACTCATGTGTTTCTGATTGATCATCTTTGCCGGGTTTAGTTTTGTTTTTCTTGTCTTCATTGGGTTTTTGCCCAGCCTCCGCAAGATCTTCAGCTTCCCCGGAAGGGGACAATAGGATCCGGGCGCCCGCACCGGCAGCCAGGCCGAAAACCAGAAAAACGATCGGTAGTAGTTTTCCCATAAGCGCGGCCCTCAGAAAGGTAGCAAGGTATCAAGTATCTGTTGTCCATAGCGTGGTTGCTGCACATCCGTGATCTGCCCGCGGCCACCATAAGACACCCGCGCTGACGCGATCTTGTCATAGGTGATTTCATTCTGGCGCGAGATATCTTCGGGGCGGACATAGCCCGAGACCAGCAGTTCCCGAAGTTCGAAATTCACCCGCAGTTCTTGCGATCCAGAAATCGAAAGCACACCGTTTGGCAACACGTCGACGACCGTTGCCGCCACGCGCAAGGTCAGTTTCTCTTTGCGTTTGACCGATCCCTTCCCTTTGCTGACCGAAGCGGAGTCAATTGAAACGGCATCATCAAGTGAGGCCCCTTCAGGTAGTCGTTCACCTGCACGCTGCGGCAGGCCGAAGAGTTCCGGCACCGCAAGACTTTCTGACCCGGCCCGCGACCGGTTGGTGTCGTTGGATATTTCGGCCTTTTCATCCAGCTCGATCACGACTGTCAGAATATCCCCTTTTTTCATCGCCCGTTGATCACCAAGCAAGGAATGCTGACCGCCACTCCACAAAGATGACTGATCAACGGTTCGCTGAGGCTGGCTGTGCAAAGGTAGTCCGGGCCACAGCATCGCAACATGCTCAGGCGATTCCGTGTTTGGTGTCAGGCTGGGCGGCTTGCCAAGGTGGTCCAATCGTCCACACGCCGCAACACTCAGAACGACAAATAGCAGGGGTTTCGAAAGGCTCGGCATCATTTAACCTCAATTTGTCCATCGGGACGGATTACGCCCGTTACTGTTGTGCGAGACGCCAGATTCATGACACGGATACGCTCGCCTGCTGCGCCCCGGCCCAACGCGCGGCCTTCGGCAGTGATCGATAGCGCGACGTGATCGAACACCAGCGTCACCAGATCGTTTCGGTCCACGATCGCAGGCGGACCGACATCGGCAGGGCGGATTGGCCGACCTGGATAAAGCGCAACACGTGCCTCCTGACCGATAAGATCCTCTGGCCTACGAACCGCCCCATTGACCTCAGTGGTTTTGATTTCGAGGTCGGATGAGACAATGACCTCTTTGGCGCGGATCGTGCGGGTCGGCACAACGATCTCGGCCAAGCTTGGCATCGGCATCATGCATAGTATGAGGGTTAACAGGCGCATCACCGCACCTGCGTGGTCGCGCCCATCATCTGGTCGACGGCGGAAATAACTTTGGCGTTCATTTCATAGCCACGCTGCGCTTCGATCAGTTCCGTGACCTCGCGCACCGCATCGACTGAGCTGTCCTCAAGATAGCCCTGCCGCAATGTGCCCAGCCCATCTTCGCCCGGGGTGCCGACAACCGGAGCGCCCGAGGCTTCGGTTTCCTTGAAGAGGTTGCTACCAATCGCCTCAAGACCCTTGGCGTTCGAGAAGCTGGCCAGCGTAAACTCGCCCAGCAACTGCCCCTCGGCCGTATCATCGAAATAGGCATAGACCTCACCCGCCGCATTGATCGAGATCGATCTGGCATCGTCCGGAATGGTAATTTCAGGGGCAACAGCAAAGCCATCAGAAGTTACGATCAGACCTTCGGCCGAACGTTTCAGGCTTCCGTCTCGGGTAAAGGCGGATTGGCCATTCGGCATGGTGACTTCAAGGTAACCTCGCCCTTCGATGGCGATATCCAGATCACTGCCCGTTGCCGAGAGCCCACCCTGTTGCAGCTGTACGGTGACGGCGGCAGGGCGCACGCCCAACCCCAGCTGAATACCTGTCGGAAGGACCGTTCCATCCGAGGCATTGACCGCCCCGGCGCGCACCATCTGTTGATAGTGCAGATCGGCAAACTCGGCCCGGCGGGTGTTGTAGCCGGTTGTATTCATATTCGCGAGGTTGTTTGAAATTGTCTCAACCCGCATCTGCTGTGCGGTCATGCCCGTAGCCGCGATCTTCAATGCTCGCATGTCGTATTCTCCTTCCGGTAATCAGCGCATCAATGCCTTAAGCGCCCCGCGAACCCGTTCGTCTTCGGCCTCAAGAAAACTCTGCCCGAGCTCGTAGGCCCGCTGAATTTCAATCATCCGGGTCACCTGACCAATGGCATTGACATTCGATCCTTCGAGAAACCGATGCAGCACGACCGGCTCGTCCACCGGGTCCACCTGCCCGCCTGCACGGAAATGTGTGCTTCCTTCGCGCACCAGGTTTTCGGGATCGGCGACGTTGTAGACACCGATCTGGCTCAGAAGTTGTCCATCGACGCTCATCGTGCCGTCGCTGCCAACATCGATCATTGCGGCGTCGGGCGGGACAAAGACCGACGCGCCATTGCTGTCCAGAACCCGGTGCCCGTCCATCGTCACCAGATCGCCCTCAGCATTGGGTGAGAAACTGCCGGAACGCGTCATGCGGTTCCCAGCGGGCGTTTCGATCATAAAGAAACCGTCCCCTTCGATGGCAAAGTCGAAGGACCCGCCTGTCTCGGTCAGCACACCTTGTTGCAGAGAAGTGTTTCGAACCTGCGCACGGCTGAGCGATAGTGAAGGATTGCCCGGCATATCCCGGACGAATTCGGAGAACACCAGCCCCTGCTGACGATACCCGGTCGTGTTGGCATTGGCGATATTGTTGGCCACCATTCGCATCTCATCCATGAGACCGGATTGACGGGACAAGGTGACATAAGCGGTGTCCATTAGCGACCTCCGGCAATAAGCGGGACCAATGTCCCGGTAAAAAACGTAACAAGGGTCTGGGTCATGAAACCCATCGACATCCAGAACACGACCACGATTGCAATCAGCTTAGGCACGAAGGTCAGGGTCATCTCCTGAACCGAGGTCAAGGCCTGAAACAAACCAACTGTAAGGCCCGAGATCAGCGCCACCGCCAGGATCGGAACCGACGTGGTGACTGCAACCCAAAGCGCCTGGCGCACGATGTCGTAGAACAGACCTTCGCTCAGCATCGTTCAGACCGGCATCCGCAAGATTTCCTGATAGGCTTCAACGACTTTGTTCCGAACAATCACAGCCGTTTCCACTGCCAGCTCTGTCTGCGCCAGCGCCTGAACCAAAGCGTGCGGGTCGGCCTGCCCAACCATCGAAGATTGCGTGACTTGCTCGCTGTGTTTCAGCGTCGCCACAAAATCCTGAAACGAGGATCGCAGCCCTTGCGCTGTCCCCTGATGTTCGGGGTCGGCCTGCGTTGCAGGGCGCGCACCCGTATAGTTCTGTGCGGCGGTAAGTGAGCGAACATCCATTCTGGTATTCCTTTATTTTCGGAGTAGATCCATCAGACTTGATGACATCTGCCGGGTCTGGTCGAACATCTTGAGGTTGGCTTCGTAGCTGCGCTGCGCCTCTCGGGCGTCTGCTATTTCGATCATCAGATCGACATTTGATCCTCTGTAATGGCCAGTCTCATCAGCCATAGGGTGGCCAGGATCATAAATTCGGCTCAGGTCGCGACGATCGAGTTTGACGCGCCCCGCCTGAACCATCTCTTTTCCGTCCCGTTCGACTGTCTCAAACGGGACTGTCTTACGCCGGTATCCCGGCGTATCGGCGTTCGAGATGTTCTCGGACACATGACGCAACCGCGCTGCTTGTGCACGCAGTGCGCTAGCCGACGCGTCCAACGAGTAGGAAAAATCGCTCATCGTGAAACCCCCTATGCCCGGCCCAGACTCGTGCGCAGCACACCGATTGAAGACTTGTAGATCGCTAATGCCCGGTCATGTTGTCGCTTGACCTCGACAGCTTTCAGCATCTCTTCTTCCAATGAAACACCATTGCCATTCGGATCGCTCGAAGCCGCGACCGTGAATTCAGCCCAAGGCTGAGCGCGCACATCACCATTCAGATGACCCGTCCGAGTCGCGGTCATCGCGACCTCTCGGCTCGTGTTTTCAAACGCTGTCTGGAAGGCTTCAATATCGCGGGGCTTGTATCCCGGCGTATCCGCGTTGGCCATGTTGCGCGCAACAACCGCTTGCCGTTGTCCGGCATGGGTTGCCATTGCGTACGCAGTCTTAAAGACGTTCAGGTCATTGAACATCGGGGCTTCTCCCTCGATCAATTTCAATCAAGGCTTAACCCCGATTCCTTTAGAAACCGTTTTCAACAAATCTATTTGGAGGACCTGCGATGGCCGATCTCGATCCGATGCGTCTGAAATGCGAATTCGATAGGATGTCGGCGGTACACCATATCGGGCGTGTGACCGGTGTTGCGCGCGGCGTGGTTGAAATCGATGGTCTGACCGCCCAAGCCCGGATCGGGGATCATCTGACGCTGCGCCGACAAAAAGGCCCGGACCTGCCGGGCGAGGTCCTGCATGTCGAATCAGGCGCGATCCATATGCTGCCAGCCTCCGCACCCGATGGCGTAAGCCTGGGGGATCAGGTCTCTCTCGACCTGATGCCTGCCTTTGCGCCCGGAATGCATTGGCTTGGGCGGGTGATCGATCCGTTTGGCAAACCTCTGGACGGCAAGCCCCTGCTGCCTGGCACGCTTAAACGTGACCTTATGCAGGCCCCGCCAACTGCGGTATCGCGCAAGCCGCTGGGCGGTCGTATGGAAACCGGGTTGGCCATCCTCAACACGATGCTGCCCATTGTCCAGGGTCAGCGAATCGGCCTGTTCGCTGGTTCAGGCGTTGGCAAATCGACACTTCTGGCGACGCTTGCCCGCTCCGTCCAGGCGGATGCTGTGGTCGTTGCATTGGTGGGCGAACGCGGGCGCGAAGTGAATGAGTTTGTCGAGAACGCCCTGGGTGCCGAAGGTCTGAAACGATCCGTCGTCGTGGCCGCAACCTCGGATCAATCGGCCCTGATACGCAGACGGTGCGCATGGTCGGCCATGTCGGTGGCGGAATACCTGCGGGATCAAGGGTTAAACGTTCTGTTTCTGGCCGATTCAGTTACTCGTTTTGCCGAAGCGCATCGCGAGATTGCCGCCGCAATGGGTGAGGCCCCATCGCTACGTGGCTACCCGCCATCGGTCACGCCGCTGATTGCAAACCTGTGCGAACGGGCGGGTCCCGGAACTGCCGATCAAGGTGACATCACCGCAGTCTTCAGTGTTCTTGTCGCGGGTTCTGACATGGACGAGCCCATTGCGGACATTCTGCGCGGCGTCTTGGACGGACATGTCGTGCTGAGCCGAGACATCGCCGAACGCGGGCGCTTCCCAGCGATTGACCTCAGCCGATCCGTATCACGCAGCCTACCAGGTGCGGCGACCGCAGATGAGAACCAGTTGATTACAGAAACCCGCAAGCTGGTCGGCAGTTATGAGCAATCTGAGGTGATGATCAAAGCCGGTCTCTATGCCGAAGGAACAGATCCTTTGTTGGATCGCGCCGTCCGGGTCCACGAAGAGCTAGATAGCTTTTTTGCGAAGGCCGATCCCGATGGTATCGAAAACAGCTTTAATCGATTATCTCTGATTTTAAGGCGCGCTGGTGTAAACCCGGTGTCGCAGTCTTAGAATTCAGAACAGTTTTAAGTGTTAAGCCCACCTTAACACCTGCCCTGCTAGGCCAGTAGGCGGGTGAATAGAAGGTGGTGGAGATGGGTGCGCAATCCAATGCGGCGCCAATCATCATCAAGAAGAAACGTGTATCGGGTGGCGATGCTCACCACGGTGGTGCGTGGAAGGTCGCGTATGCGGACTTTGTCACTGCCATGATGGCGTTCTTCATGTTGATGTGGCTGCTGAATGCAACGACCGAGACGCAACGCAAGGGTCTGGCGGATTATTTTTCGCCCACGATTCCGGTCAATCCGGTCTCGGGCGGCGGCGATGGTGCCTTCGGCGGTGACAACATGTTTTCGGAAAAAACCATGGTTATGGATGGATCAGGTGCCAGCAATCGGAACCCCACCGAGGCGAAACAGGCGCGCGGATCAACCGGCGTGGATGCGAAAGGCGGCGGTAAGGGTGCGTTCGAAGATTTCTCGTCGCTCGAGGCGCAGTTGCTGGGGCGCGCTGGGGAAAGCCTGGTGTCCGATAAGATGCGCAAGCACATCGTGACCCGCGTCACCGACGAAGGGCTGGTGGTCGAGCTGTTCGCCACTGAGGATCAACCGTTGTTCGAATCGGGGACAGACACGCCAACCCAAATGATGCGCGCGCTGACCCTTTTGGTAGCGCGGTCTTCTGATCTGGTGACAAACGCAATCGCGGTTGAAGGGCATGTGCGGTCTGCGCCCGTCGTGTTGGCGAATAACCCGGTCTGGGATCTGTCGACCGCGCGGGCGCAAAGCACCCGCCAACTGCTGCAGAACAAAGGCATCCAGCCACAGCGGTTGGACCGCGTGACTGGGCACGCGGACCGAGAGCTTTCGGATAAAAACCCCATGGCGGTACGCAATAATCGGATTGAGATCATCTTTTTACGCTACCCTTAGGGGGTAAAGGATAGACAGCATTTTAGCTGTTAGCCGGCTGTTAAGGGCCAGTGCGGTACGTGTTGCATCAACGAATGACGCAACAAAAGGGCGTATCGATGACCATATCCTCTTCGCTGAATGCCGGTGTGGCAGCGTTGAAGGCCAACGCCAACAGGCTGGCCACGATCTCTGACAACATCGCCAATTCATCGACATTTGGCTATAAAAGGGTCGAGACCGACTTTCACTCCATGGTCACATCTGGTCAGGGCGGCAGCTATTCGGCAGGCGGGGTCAGAACCACCAGCCAACGCCTGATAGATCAGCGCGGATCGCTGGTAACCACCAACAATTCAACCGATCTGGCCGTGCGCGGCAGAGGCATGCTGCCTGTCCGTCCCAGTTCGCAGATCGCGTCAGGTTCAAATGAGATGCTGCTGACCACGACAGGCTCATTCCGCACCAATGAGGAGGGGTATCTGGTCACACAATCCGGCCTTGTACTTCTTGGCTGGCGTGCCAATCCAGATGGCTCGATCCCCAGCGTCCCGAGGGATACGCCCGCCGCTCTGGAACCCATTCAGCTAAGCGTTAATCAACTTTCGGGCGCCCCCACAACATCCATGAACCTGCGGATGAACCTGCCTGCAACAGCGACTGACGCCGGTGCTCCGGGTGACACGCAGCCCTTGTCGGTCGAGTATTTTGACAATTTGGGCAAGTCTGAAAGCGTCGATATCGAATTGGTCCCCACCGTTCCTGCAACCGGCAGCAGCAATGAATGGACCATGACATTGCGCGATTCAGCCTCGGGCGGCGCTGTCATCGGAGAATATACCCTGACCTTCACCGATAGCCGTACAGCCGGTGGTACACTAGCCAGCGTCACCGCCGTGACCGGCGGTGCCTATGACCCGGCAAACGGCAGCGTTGTCGTCAACGTCGCCGGCGGACCAATGGAGATCAACATCGGTCAGATCGGTGATGCGGACGGCATTACACAGCTTTCCGATACCTTTGCTCCGGTTTCGATCACACGCGATGGTTCGGCCGTTGGCACGATGACAAGCGTACAGGTTGATGAGAACGGCTATGTCTATGCTTTCTATGATACTGGGGTCAGTCGCCGGATGTTCCAGATTCCACTGGCCGATGTGCCGAATCCAAACGGCCTGACGGCACTGGACAGCCAGACCTATGCCCCCTCGCGTGACAGCGGCACCTTTTTCTTATGGAACGCGGGTGAAGGTCCAACAGGAGATCTTGTTTCTTTTGCACGCGAGGAATCGACCACCGATGTCGCCACCGAGTTGACCTCAATGATCCAGACCCAGCGGGCCTACTCCTCAAGCGCCAAGGTCATTCAGACTGTGGATGAGATGCTACAGGAAACCACCAATATCAAACGCTGATCTGATGATTGATCAACGAAAGGGATGCGTCCGATGAATATGTCGACAGCACTGAACAACGCTCTGGGCGGGCTGAGCGCAGCCAGCCGTGGTGCGGCAGTGGTTTCAGGAAACATCGCCAACGCGTTGACCCCGGGATATGCCCGCAGATCGCTTGAACTGGCGACCAGCACAGTTTCCGGTAATGGCGTTCGTGTCGTTGGTATCACTCGGCACCAGGATCCGGTACTGATCGCAAACCGCCGTGCGACCGATGCAGACCTGATGGCAGCCAAAACCGTGGCGCAATTTCATTCAGGTTACGAGAAACTGTTGGGGGCAGCCGACGATGCCACTTCGATCTCGGCCAGACTGGCCCAATTCGAAAGCAGCCTGATTACAGCTGCAAGCCTGCCCGGCTCTGCCCAACGGTTGGATCAGGCCGCCCGTGCAGGCGGTACATTGAGCACGGCGCTCAATACAGCGTCCGAAGGGGTGCGGCAAATGCGATCCGATGCGGATCGCACGATAGGCAAACAGGTCGATACGCTGAATCAGATTCTGAAAGACATCGAGAAACTGAATGCTCGTATCCCCGCTGTCCGCAATTCGGGCGGTGATATTGGCGCGCTGTTGGATCATCGTCAGATTCTGGTCGATCAAGTCAACGAGTTGGTGCCTGTCAACGCGATCGCGCGCGATAATGATCAGATTTCCCTTTATTCCGATGGCGGGTTGATCCTGCTGGAAGGAACCGCGGCCGAGTTTTCGTTCTCGACCACAGGCGATACCATGCCGCATATGACCGTTGGCAACGGGTTGTTGTCCGGGCTCGAAATCAACGGCCGACCCGTTCGCGTGAGCGGAGAGTTCGCCCAAATCCGAGGCGGCGCATTGATGGCCCAGTTCTCGGTCCGCGACGAACTGACCGTCGAAGCGCAAGCCGATCTGGACGCCGTCGCCCGCGACCTGATCGAGCGCTTTGAAACCACCGGGTTGGACCCGACCGCTGCCGCGACCGATCCGGGCGTCTTCACGGATAACGGCAGCCGCTTTGATCCGGTTTCTGAAACCGGTCTTGCGTCGCGCATCTCACTAAATGTTGTGGTCGACCCGGATGCAGGGGGTGACAGCTGGAGATTACGCGCGGGTCTGGGGGCATTGACCCCCGGTGCGCCGGGTGATGCCAGCCAGTTGCAAGCTTTTGGGGCCGTTCTGACCGACTCGCGCCCGGCCCCCAGCGTGGGGTTTGGGACAGGCACGATGCGCGCGGCGGAGATCGCCGAGGCGTTGCTTTCCAAAGCCGGGGCAAACGCACACACAGCTGACCAGCGCAGCAGTTTTGCAGCAAACGCGCAGCTGGAGATGCAAAAAGTCGTCGCGGAGCAAGGTGTTGACAGTGACGCGGAACTGCAGCGCTTGATGCAGATCGAGCAAGCCTATGCCGCAAACGCACGCATCGTCGCTGTCGTGGATGAACTGATGGATACCCTGTTGAGGTTATGAACATGACACTGAATTCGATCGGGGATCTGGCCCGCGGCCTTACCCTCAGAACTCGCAGCGCCGAGATCAAATCACAAATCGAAACACTGTCGTATGAGATGTCCACCGGCAAGGTGCAGGATATCTCGGGTCGTCTGGGTGGTGATTACTCGCACCTACTGGATCTAGATCGCAACCTGGAACGGTTGGACGCGCTTTCCATCGCCACCGCCGAGGCGCGGCTATTCACGGACGCAATGCAATTGAGCCTGACAACGCTAAGCGGCTCGGTCGCCGAGATGTCAGCGTCGCTGCTATCATTTGGCACGGCGAACCAGACCGTGACACATGAACAAGCATCGGTTCAGGCACGAAATGAGCTCGACACAATGATCTCAGCCCTGAATACGCGGGCGGGAGGGCGCAGCCTGTATTCTGGAACATCGACTGACGTCTCACCTCTGCCCTCCGCTGAAACCTTATTGACAGCGCTGCAGGCCGAATTGATAGGGCTGACCTCCCTAAAAGATATCCAACAGGCCGCTGAGGATTGGTTCAACGACCCCGCCGGATTTGATGCGGTGATATATCAAGGTGGCACAGACACCTTGGCTCCGATGCAGATTTCCGAGAACGAGCGGATCACGCTTCCGATCACTGCGACAGACCCCACGCTCAAGGACGCTTTGCGCGATGTTGCGGTTGCGGCTCTGGCCACAGATGATGCGCTTGGATGGACACCTGATCTACGAACCGCATTGTTCACGCAGCTTGGTGTTGAGTTGGCCAATACTCAGGATGCGACGGTCAATTTACGCGCCCAGGTCGGCGCGGCTGAGGCGCGTGTGGAGCAAGCAGCAACGCGCAACGCCGCCGCAAAGACCAGCGCTGAGCATGCGCGCAATGCGTTGATCGCTGCAGATCCCTATGAGACTGCGGCACAGTTGCAAACCGTGCAGTTCCAACTGGAGAGTCTGTATTCCGTGACCGTTCGCAACGCCAACCTGTCACTGGTGAATTTCTTAAGATGAAGATACTCGTATTCCTTTTGATAGTCTTACCGTGCATTGCCAATGCGGGGGCCATACGCCTGAAAGATCTGGTGGATTTCGACGGTGTCCGCGGCAATGATCTGGTTGGCTACGGCCTTGTGGTTGGCCTGAATGGCACCGGCGACGGCTTGCGCAATTCTCCGTTCACCGAAGAGATTATGTCCAACATTCTCGAACGGCTGGGCGTAAACGTGAATGGCGAAGATTTTCGCCCCAAGAACGTCGCCGCCGTATTGGTCACCGCCACCCTACCACCCTTCGCGCGCGTCGGCGGTCAGATTGACGTCACCGTCTCTGCCATTGGAGATTCCAAAGGACTTCTTGGGGGGACATTGATCATGACACCCCTGAATGCAGCAGATGGTCAGATTTATGCCGTGGCGCAAGGGACAGTGCTAGCCGGCGGCGCTGCAGTTGAAGGCGAAGCAGCGTCGGTTGTAAGCGGGGTGCCGACATCGGGCGTCATACCCTCGGGCGCGCGTGTGGAGCGCGAGATCGATTTTCAGCTTGCTAATTTGACTCAGTTCAGACTGGCGTTGAGAGAACCGGATTTCACGACTGCAAGCCGCATAGAGGCCGCCATCAATAAGGAATTCAACCGAGCGGTCGCACTCATGCGCGATTCCGGCACTGTGGAGTTGAGCATTGAGGCGACGCGGGCCGTATCAACCGCGCATGCCATTGGACGAATTGAAAACATTCTGGTCGAACCCGAAAGCAAAGCCCGCGTCGTGGTGGATCAAAGATCGGGCACAATTGTCATGGGTCGGGACGTCAGGATTTCACGCGTGGCGGTATCGCAGGGCAACTTGACCCTCACAGTCGAGGAAGCCCCGATTGCTGTTCAGCCAAATCCGTTTGCGCGAGGCGAAACAGTCGTTGTTCCGCGCACCTACGCTGGGATCGAAGAGGAAGAAGGAACGGGGCTTGCAGAAATCCCCGAGGCAACCACCTTGTCCGAAGTGGTCGCCGGGTTGAACGCCTTGGGCGTGTCGCCACGCGATATGATCGACATCCTGAAAACCATCAAGGCTGCCGGGGCGCTTCATGCTGAGTTCATCGTGAGATGAGCAGTCAGACCACAGCGTGCGCCTTTTGGTGTACGGTTTTACTTGGATTTCCAACTGTCCAGCCAACGGCGAAAGCCCTTGCGCTTTTCATCTATCGCATCACCAGCGGCGTAAAGACCATCTTCCATGTTCTCCAAAACAGGATCGATCTTCTTTTGCCGAAACCGCCGCCATCGAACCCAGATGGCCCAAACCAGCGCAGCAAACAAAGTCAGGAAGACAATATTGAACCACGGGATGATGCGGACATCCGGCCCCTCGACATGCCGGATGAAAATTGCGTTGGGAAAAATCGACATGAATTCATTCCGCCAGCCGTAGTGCGTTACGACCACCCAATCGGGGTTATCTTTGGTCGACTTGGCATCGTTGGCCTCGGTGTAAAGGTTCGCAGTGTCGAACTTGAAATAAGGCGGCCAGCCCCAACCGGTGTCTTCGTTGCGATAGACAATCGGCTTCCCGTTGGCGCGTACGGCCTGAATGAACTGTACATCGCGGTTTGACAGGCTGGTGGATTGATCTTCAGGCTCGGACCAGAAGATTCGCGTCCAGTCCGTCAGGTCCTGACGTTCCTCGTAGGTGTTGACGATCCGCACCACATCGTGCTGCGGTAGGGAATACTGCAAGATCACGGCGATCGTGCCCCAGAAGATGATAATGAACGCCCATTTCACATAGGCCATGCCTTAACCCTCACATGTAATTCACGATGTAGATCAGCGCGCCAATCGCCACCCAAGGTACAATATAGACACCCAAAATCAGTTTGCGCCGGAACGAATTGTCATAGACATGCAGACCGCGCGCGACAAATGCGTCCTTGTTGCCGGTTTTGCCCTTTCTGTCCCACCACGTCTCAAGCTTCCGTCGCCTGACACCGCGCGAGTATAGGGACAGCGCAAAATAGGCAATCGTTTGGACAACCAGCAGGATTAGAAACAGGCGCATTGCTCCAAACATCTCAATCCCTCCCGACCGCGCCCCAAGGGCCAACCCGAGCGATCACTGCTTCGCTCACCCGATCATCACCGCTCATATCCGGCTCATGACCGAACAGTGCCGCGCGGGCACCGGCCTTATCCACCTGATACTCGCGCGCGAGGAAGTCGGCAACATAGGCTTTCTTGCTCTCGGGCCAGGTTTTGTAGGTGCTGTAGAACAGCTCCTTATGACAGATGAACATCTGGCGCGGGTCCAGGGGGGCCAGTTCCGCCAGCAGCATGTTCACCAATTCGCGGTTCGGCGTGTCCGCCGCGCGTAGGGTATAGAAATATGACGGGTGATCCGAGGTAATGCGTGGCCACGGCCCGCCATCTGTTGCCCAGCGCAAGAGCTGCGCAAGGCCGTGATAGGCCTCGGGCAGACGGTCCGAGTAATTGCGGGCGAGGCGGCGCATATCGCTGCGGTCAAGTCCGGTCAGATCGACATCCGCATCGGCAGCGGCGTCAATTGTTAGGAAATCCATCTTCTGCTGCAGGATCGCGGCGGCATCCACGCCGCGCGCTTTTACAATCGGCTCGACCAGATCGTTATAGTCGAGGAACTTGGCAATCTGGTTTCGCTGCGACGGATCAAACGTGTATTTGATCTTCAGATCATCCGGCCTTGCGCCCATGCAGATCGCCGCCGGGTGATCCAGATCGGGAAACAAATAGAGCCCGCCGAAATGCGCCGTCCAGAAATTGCGCTGCTCAAAGGCCGTGTGGCGCAGGCGAACCGGGTTGCGGGTGACGTCGCCGGTTTCCTTGGCAGTTTCGATCATCTTGGCGATCAGAACGTCGTCGAACCAAGCGTCCTCTTCGGTTTTGAACTGTTCGACCATGCCCGCCAGTTGCTGGGCTTTGCGCAGGGTGCCGCCTGCGGTATCGGCCTCGATCTCGATCTTGCGCAGGTTCATCAGGTCGCGCGGAGTGGTGAGTTTGATGACCGAGTTCACCAGCTCTCCGGCCACAGCATCGGTGGCGGTCAGGGCAAACAGCTGCGCCTCGTTCATCTCGATGAAGTCGCGCAGGATATCGCGCGAGGTCGAGAATTTGACGTTCAGTAGAGGCGCGCGTTTCTGCTCGTTCGTCAGCAGGATGAACTGTCGGTTGACCCCGTTGGGGTTGAGGTAGAGCTCGTCCTCCAGCTCAATCCCCACCTCGGGCGAATAGCCCGAGATATCCACATGGAAATCCGTCAGAGCCGTGGTCTTACCCGCCAGATGCTGCAGCGCGCGGTTATACCGCTCGACCAGAGCCGGGCTGGAGATGTGGACGAGATTGCCAAACATCAGGCCTTTTTCGATGAGGCGGATCATTGGTGGCTCCCTTTGCCCAGGGCCTCAATTGAAGGGTCGCGAATGCTTCGCAGCAGGTTATTCATCATTTGCCCGCAACCTAGCTAATGTCGCGGCAATCGCTTCGATTTTAGCCAAGTTCTCCTCTGATAATGCTGTATCCTGAACTTCTTCGCCATGTACCAACATGTTTCTTAGCTTACGGAAACCTATAAGTTCCGAAAATAGCTGAGACCCATCTGGTTCGGGCGCCAGCATATCTCTTGCGTGTCCGAGGATATTCCCATTACGAAGCGCATTTTGCCCGACAACCGAGCGTTCGATCTGTATCCACGCTTGTAGAAACCGTCCAAGACGCTCTGTAGATTTGGAGCTGGGCAGTTTCGGTGAATAGTCGAACAGGCTTTCAAACAACTTCTCTGCGAGTTCCGCGTAAGCCTCTACCTTTGAGCGTTCGACAGTTAGGCCGTTTCCTTGATGGTATAGTTCGTTGCGGAGCCTGTGAAACCACTCGATGACCCCTAAATCTATTCCAACAATTTTTTCGGCTGCATGGTTCTCAACACCATCAAGCAGCCCCGGAAAATTCTGGCAATACTCGTCTCTTTGTTTCCTCGATATATCTATTCCAGAGATACGCTTCGGCAAAGTTATGAAAGTCTGAAGCATAAGCTCCACAGCGTTGTCGATATTGATCATGGCAAGTCGACGGTTTGTGTCCGAATCATTCACCAAAAGTGAAAAGCCATGACGTAGAATTTCGGCAGGTCCAGTTGCCCAATGCGCTTCGTTCACTTCCCCTTCCCCTCCAGATACCGCCGCTTGGCCTCTTCCATCCGGCCCATCTCGCGAACGGCGTTTTCAATGGCGACCTCGTCGCTCTTGTCGGCATAGCGGAACTCGCTGTCGGCGTAACGGTTGATCTCTTGCATCACCATTTCCACGGTGATCGGCTGGCGCAGGTCCTCTATCATCGCCTTTTTGGTGTCGTAGTCGCGGAACAGGAACAGGTCGGGGGTTTCCATCCATTCGTCGGGCAGTTCGAAATCCATCGCACGGACCTTGACCGCATCGGTGATGTTCTTGATTGCTCGACCGGTGAACCGCTCGTCTGCCTGCTGGATCGCCTTGAGGTAGGTGCCCAGTTTGGCGATCGTGTCCATCTGGCCAATCTCGCCGGACACCCGGTCATAGACCCGCAACAAAGCGTCCTCATGCGGGCGGGAGTGGCTTTCGAAACTGGCAGCGACAGCCTTTTTGATTTCCTGCGCGGCATAGGCTTCGTGTTCACCCAGCGGGATGTCGTGGTTGCGGCCCATCAGCAGGTGCAGGATGTCGATGTAATCCTCGCGCGTCTGCGGCCCGTCCACCAGGAACCGCGCACCCGCCCGCTGGCGCAGGGCGTCGTCCACGTTTTCGGGGTAGTTCGAAAACATGCCAAAGGTGCAGTTGCCGCGCACGACGGTGTTGGCGCCGGCAAAGCTCTCCATCAACACGGCGGTGATTTCAAGTTGACCGGCTGACGACTGACGGTCGCCGCGTTTGCCTGCCAGTTGGTCGATATCGTCGATGGTGCCGAAGCCGATGACCGAGGGGTCGATGATCATGTTGATAAAGGCCTTGGCATTCTGGCCGGATTTGCCCTGATAGCTGTCGATATTGTCGGTGCTCAGATTCTGATAGCGGAACGGATAGCCCGCATTCTGGCAATAATCGTTGATCAGCCCGGCCATCATCTGGATCAGAGTGGTCTTGCCGGTGCCCGGTTTGCCGTCGCCCATGAAGGTAAAGATGAACCCGCCAAGTTCCGCGAACGGGTTCAGGCGGCGGTCGAAATCATAGGCCATCACCATCTTGGCCAGCTTCATCGCCTGATACTTGGCGATATGGTTGCCGACCACCTCGTTCGGCTTCTTGAACGTCATGGTCAGAGTGGTGGATTTGGCTTTTGAGGCGGGCTCGAACCCCCGGATCGTCAGATCATCGGCCTCGATATGCCAGGCGGCACTCTGGAACGGTGCCAGATGGCCTGCGGACTGGGCGCGTAGAGCGACCTTTTCCAACAGTTGCTCGGCATAGGCGCTGGTGGCCGCGATCAGGTGGGCATCATCGGGGGCGTGTTTGGCAAGGGTCTGGTCCAACTCCCACAGCGCGCCGTGCAAGGCGAGTTGGCCGTTGTCGGTCAGGACCTCTTCGATCTCACCGATATCGACAGTGGTCTCTCCCAGATGCGAGGACATCAAGTACGCCAGCGCATTGCCGAGGGTGTGCGAGGTGATCAGAGCCTCGGCAGTCAGCAGTTCCGAGAATTCGGTCTTGCGGGCGGCAGCTAGATCTCCGGCCAAATTCGCGCGCTTCAGATCCGCCAGCGGAGTCTGTTCCGCATAAGCCTCGGCCACGGCCAGAGCGATTGCGATGGCACGTCGTATCGCCTGTTGCGAAGTCGCCTGTGGCGGCGAGACCAGAGTATCCCCGTCATCTGACGCTTCGATCCGTTCGACCAGATGCACCCCGTCCCTGCGGGCAGTACGGCGTGTCACCAGACCCGGCGTCGTCGACCGAAACCGCCGCCCGGTAGAGACACCAGGGGATCGTTCGACAGTCGTTTCAACCGCTTTGGCAATACGCGGAGCGTGCTCGAAACCGCTCAGCAAAGCGGTCGCTGCCGGATAGTGCTTACGAATGTCGTCTTCGCGCAATTCCATCTGATCTGACGTCAAACTCATGTTTTTCCTCGCAATGCCGGGCTGAAGCCCGGCCTACTCTTATCACGTAGGGCGGGTTTCAGCCCGCCTCTGGTCTCAATATCTCAGCACCTGACCGGCCTTGCTGACCACAAACTTGCGCACATCGGCAAAGCCCGGTGGCTTGCGTTCAGCCAGCACCTGAAACGGACGTTGCGGCACGATGATCGACCGCTGGGTGCGCGTGGCCCCGGTTTCGGCCCCCTGCCCACCGAACGGATCCAAGGCAAAAACCTCGCGTTCGACGGTCGAGAACCACCCGGCACGCTGTTCGATCACGTCTTCGCTTTCCAGTTCCTCGGTGGTCCAGGCCAGCGCCCAGTCCTGACCTTGCGGAGATTGCGCATCCTCCAGCACCTGGCGCAGCGGGCCGGATTGTTCGGTATAGGCCGAGGAATACATCGGCCCCACGTGGATGCGGCGCAGGTGCTTGGGGTGCAGGTCGTCGAAATCCTGATCAAACCCCTTGGCGATGGTGACCAGTTTCAGTCCGCCCAGTGATTGCGCCATCAGATGCGCCTGTACTTCTGGCCAGCGACGCTGGTCTTTGGGCAACGCCGTCTTGCCGCTGTCCTCCAACTGCATCAGGTAAATGACCGGCAGGTTGATCTGGCTGTCATAGACCGCCCAGTGGATCATGAACTTACGCCGTTCGCCCTCATTCCCGATCCAGTGACATTCGGGATCATTGCGGGCCCAGAACAGCTGACCATTCAGCAATTCCTCATAATAGAGCCTTTGGGACAGCGCGAATTGCAGCTTGGTCGGGATCTCCTGATCACCGATGATCGTGCGGACCATGTCGGTTTTCAGATCATCCTCGGAGGGCATATTCGCCAGATGCACCTGCGCCTGCTGCGCGTCATTGGCCATCGTCAACAGCTCGGCCGCAACCGGAAATCCGCTGTCGCGCTTGTCCATGGCGAGGCTGCCAAAGAACCGCCCCGTATCGCGCCCGACCAGCAGGTATTTCATGGATAGCGCGCGGAAGGTGTAGAGCAGCCCCGAAAGGTAGCGCGACACGATCCGCACCTCTTGCTTGCTGATCGCGCCCTCCGCCTCCATCGTTGCGGCTACGCGCAGAAGGTGGACGGTGATCACCTCGAATTTGCGGAAATAACGGCGTGAGGCGAAAGTGTCGGTCAGGCCGACATGGTCTTGGGTGGGGTCAGTCATGCGATTCTTTTGGCTCAAATGGTCCCGCTACTTCTCGATGCAAAAAAGGCCAGAATCCTCTTTCGTTACCTTGGATCATTGGATCGCCAATGAGTTGCTTGCCGAACCAAGCCCCAATTCGAATTCCGAAGGCCCATTCGATCAGGCAGAAGTATTTCCAAGATACCCAAAGAAGTAGCGGGAAGAATACGTTGAACATCCTAACCCAAAGCCATGCGAATATCGGCAGTCCCAACCCAATAGCCGAAACTATCTGAACAAGTTGCCAGTTGGGGGAACCTGCAGATTGATAAGTCACGGAACCTATTACCAGGCATGTTAGCACCGTCAGAAACAGGACCGTCGCAAGCAAAAGAGTCGTTGTTTTCATGGTAACTCCCGACCCTTTCCTCAACCCCCATACAAATTCTTATCATGCTTCTCGACAATCGAGGCAAACCGGCGGGCAAAGCGTTCGTCGGCCTTGGCCTTTTTCTCCAACACGTCGCGGGCAAAGACCATGTGGTCCTCATGTGCCTCAAGCATGTCAGCCATTTTCTGGTTGGTCGCGGTGCCGATAGCGGCCATTGCCGTCTGCGCCTCTTGGTCGGTCTGCACACCGATCTCGTTGATGCGGTGGGCCACGTCCTGCTGCTGCGCGGTTTTCAGCGATTTGGTCAGCGCGTCATACAGCACCACGCGCTGCTGGGTGTCTGTCTGCAGCTTGTTGATCAGCACCATCTGCGTCGCCGCCTGGTTTTGCAATGAATCGACCCAGGTCTTGCCCTTTTCGATGTACCGCTCCAGCGTCTGCGACTTGGCCAGCTTGACCTGCTCTTCCTGAACCTTGGCGTTGTATTGCTTGTTCAGCTCGGCAAGTTCGGTTTCCAGCTGGGTGCGCGCGGCCGCGTCCTGTTCAACGGAGATTTTGTTTTCCAGCGTGATGATTGTCGGGTCCATGCCCTGAATCTCAGCGCGCAGCGCTTCCAGTTCGGCCACGGTCGCCTCACGGTCGTCAAGCGTGACGGTCAGGTTTTCCTCAACCTTCACGCGTTGCTCCTCCAGAACCGCCAACTGCCCTTCGAGCAGCTTCACGATCACGTCGGATTTGGCGATCAGGTCCTGAAGCTTGTCGTCGATATTGGCCGTGCGCATGCGTTCCTGCCGCATGGACTCGGATTTGGCCTTGGCGAAGATGCCGACGAACGACTCCCACCCGGTTTTCGAACGCATTTCGTCGAAATCCTTGGAAAACGCGTTGGTCACGTCGTCGAGCCCCATGATCAACTCAGCGATGTTGGCGTTCATCACCTCGGTATGGGCGTGCACATCTTCCAAAGTGGCATTTTCAATGTCGATATCTGCCTCTGCGGTTCCGATCTTGGCACGCGCCGCTTCGATCCGTGAGGTCAAGCCTTCAATCTGCGACTGGCTTTCGCGGACTTTCTGTTGCGTCTCTTGAATCAATGCTTCGAATTGCTGGTTCGACATCTGCTATCCCTATTCTTCTTATCATCCAATGACATAGGGAATGTTATGGCAATTTACATCCCCTTGGGTCTCCAAATCACCAAGACTGTGACAAACTCGACGCTAAAAAGATAGACGCAGAGACAAGGCCGAGACACATTGCCTACTGGTTTTCAGAAGGGAAAATAGAAGCTCTTGGATTTCTTAAGTTGAAGTTGCCGAAGGGCAAGCTCAGTAGTTTGAGTAGCGGAAATTAACCACAGCATCATCTTGAATAGCGCAATGGGCTTTTATGTGGCTCCGCGCATCATTGCTGTCCTTTGAGCGCGCGACCTCCAAATCAATCAGATCGATGCCATCAGAATTCGTCGTATAGGAAAGCGTCCGCTCAAAATCGACGGCATAGTAGCCTTGATTGCTCATGGCGGTGTGGGTCCGATGCATACAAAGCCCGATCGCATTCTCCTCGGGCGAAACGTGCGGGTGCTTCTGGTATTTTGATCCGTGCTTGTGATGGTGTTTGGCGATCGACGCTCCCAGCACACCCAACGCGACCCCAGCGATAAGCGCTCCTGTATCGTTGGCACGGGTTGGTGTCGCGGTCAGTGTGGTCGATGCAACAACGGCACAGACTATAGCGGCAAAAACGGATTTCATTCGCATCTATTTCGTCTCCCTCTGTAGGCAGTGAACAAAATTCAGTTCATTGAAGTGTTCCAGAAGAGACTAGCCTGACGACCTAAACTATTGCCAGATTTTCGTGAAAACGTGTTGCCCACCATGTCCGTGTTGCGATGGATACAACTTCGCCCCGCGCCTGGAGGAACGCGGGGCGTGTGGTGCGACAATCCAGAGAGGCGGGACTGTCGCTAAGTGATCAACGGCCTCAGTTCACGGCTTTGGCGTCAACCACGTCCTTTTCAATGGCCTTGCCAGACGAAATTTCGATCCGGCGCGGCTTCAGGGCTTCTGGCACTTCGCGCTTCAGATCGATGTTCAGCATGCCGTTCTCATGGCTCGCGCCGGTGACGCGAACGTGGTCGGCCAGAGCAAAGCGGCGCTCGAACGCGCGGGTGGCGATGCCACGGTGCAGGTAGCTGCGCTCTTTTTCGTCCGAAGCTTTCTTGCCGGAAACCACCAGAGAATTTTCCTTTACCTCAACCGACAGATCGGCCTCGGAAAACCCTGCAACAGCGACCGAAATGCGGTAGGTATCAGCATCGGTCTTTTCGATGTTGTAAGGGGGATAGCTGGGCTGAGCCACGTCATTGGTCAAAACCCGGTCCATCATGTCTGCAATCTGGTCGAAACCGATGGTTGCGCGGTGAAGTGGTGCGAAGTCAAATGTACGCATGTCGTATCCTCATCTTTGAGCGATTCACGAAATTGCCCTCCGAAATGGACGGGCGGTGATTTATGCCGGACCCCAGCTTTGGCGATCCGGTAAAACTCAGATGGGAAGTAAAAGGACCGGGTTCAAGACCCGCCCGCGCTGAGGAATTTAGCACCCGAACTGGACTTGGCTGAACCCGGCTGCAATCTGCGGATTGTTGCCGTGGGTCGGGGCGCGTCACGACGCAATATCGCCTTGAGTTCCGAGACAATCCCCGACAGCTCCATCCCGTAGCCGATCTTGCGTTGACCATCCGATGCGCCCGCCGAAACAACCGACAGGATCTGCCAACGCGAGCCTTTTTTTGCTAAAATAGCGGAGCCCGACGAACCGAATGTAATATCGCAATCAAAGCTGATCAGCCCCTGCCCGCGTTGCAGGATGCGGCAAGAGCGTTGGCGCGTGATCGCCTCGGCCCGACCGCGACCATACGAGGCGACGCTGATTTCGCTGTTGCTGACGCGGCCGCTGTGCAGAGCGAACGGATCAGCAATCGAATAGGGAATCGGCTCTTCCAGCCGCATTAGAGCCACATCAATTCGAACACGTGACGCCGATACCGGCGCATTGGCAACAAAATCGGGATGGGTCGCAATCTGGATGACCTTGCGATCCGCAAGCGCCTGACCGTCGCTCAAACCGGCGCGAAAGGTCAATTCACCGGGGGCATAGGGTTTTCCGGTGGCCTTGCTCACAGCGCAATGCGCCGCTGTCAGCACGATGTCCTTTGCGATCAAAGTACCGGTGCAAAAGCCCTGTTCGCCGATATCCAGACGTCCGACCGCCTCCCACCCATACAGATCATCGCGATCCGTCAGTCGGCGCTTGCCGCTGGTCTGGGCCTGTGCGGCAGTTACGAGAATAGAAACAAGCAAGGTGATACTTAGAAAAACACGCATCATGGCTTAATGAACTTTGCTCCGAGGTTTTTGGTGTTGTTGTCCAATGTGGCGTTCATACCCCGCCCCTGCGAAAGCTCGGCCCGCAACAATTCCAGCGATTCATCCAAGGCGGTGCCCAGCGCAACGCGTTGACCCTGCAATTCGGCCTTCGCTGCAACGACCGACACAATGCGTGGCCGCTCGCCGTCAAACGAAAAGATCGGCGCGCCGGATGCCCCGAAATCCACGTTGCAGGACATAACCAGAATTCCAGCCTGTCTCCCAATGACGGAACAGACTTCCTGCAGTGCTGGCGCTTCGGCGCGGTCATGCGCGTACGAGACAACCCCCACCTCTTGACCGCGGGCAGGACGACGTCCGGTTTCGAAAGGAATGACCGAGGTGTTGCGGATCGGCTGCCACAGCTCGATCAGCGCAATATCATGACGCACCCGCGTTGCAGAAACACTGCCTTCATACACATAGTCGGGGTGAACCACTGTTCGACGCGCCGGGCGATAAGCCGAGGCGGAACCGAGGCGCCAACCGGCCAGAAACTCGATCCGGGCCGGATTAATTCGCTGTTTCGTGGTTTTGTCGTACAGACAATGCGCAGCCGTCAGTACCAGAGTCGGAGATATCAGCGATCCGGTACAAAACCCGGTGCCGTCGATATCCAGCCGACCAACTGCCATCCACTCGCGCCCAGCATCGGTGGTTTCCAGGCTCCTAAGCCCAGTATCCTGCGCCTGTCCTGCCAAGGGCAGCAAGCTGAAGACAATAGCCGTGATCCAGTTGCGCACGCGGGTCTCCGGTCATGAGGTCCGACCAAGATTCGTATGCCGTTGGTGCGGCGAAAATAGGGCAATTGCCCCTTGGATGAAATTCAACCGGACCTGATGCGCGAGTGCAGCAATCGATCAGCGCAGTTGGGGTACCCCAGCCATGCCGTCGCGCAATGCGCGCGGTTCCGGCCCTCCGGTGGCCCAGTCCAGCAGCTCGACTGTGTGGACAACGGGCGTGTCAGTCCCAGAGCCGATTTGCATCATGCATCCGATGTTACCTGCCGCGATAACATCAGGATTCCTAGCCTCAAGCGTGCGCACTTTTCGTTGTTTCAACTGACCCGAAATCTCAGGCTGCATCAGGTTGTAGGTTCCTGCACTGCCACAGCACAAATGACTATCTTTAGGCTCTAACACTGTGAATCCAGCAGATTTCAACAGATTCTTGGGATAAGAGGTAACCTTTTGCCCATGTTGCAATGAACACGCCGCGTGGTAGGCAACAACCAGTTCTTTCTTGTCGCTGTCCGGCATCTCCAGCTGCACCAAAAGCTCACTGATATCCATCGCCAGGGCGGATACACGCCCCGCATCCGCCGCCAGCGGATCACTGCGGAACATGTGCCCATAATCTTTAACCGTGGTCCCACACCCCGAGGTGTTGATCACGATCGCATCCAGACCATCACCATCCATTTCGCGTGTCCAGGCCCGGATATTGGCTGCAGCAGACGCATGGCTTTCACCGGTTTTACCCATGTGATGGGTTAATGCGCCACAACAGCTGGCACCTTCGGCGACAACGACCTCGCAGCCCAATCGGGTCAGCAGGCGAATCGTGGCGTCGTTGATGTCGGTGTTCAGCGCTTTTTGCGCACAGCCCGTCATCAGAGCGACGCGTTTCTTCTTAGCGCCTTTTGCTGCAAAGCTCTGAGGGTCATCATTGCGACTGACTGGTGGAATATATCTCGGCGCCATGTCCAGCATCGCCTTTAGCCGGGCATCCGGCATCAGAAACCGGAACGGACGACCCAGCTTTGCCCCGATTAGAGCCCAGCGAAAGCGTGTCGGATAAGGCAGGATTCTGGCCAATATCCAGCGCAGAGCCCGATCCGAGAACGGGCGCTTGTAGTTGTCTTCGATATATTCCCGTGCGTGGTCCACGAGGTGCATGTAATGCACGCCCGAGGGGCACGTGGTCATGCAGGCGAGGCAGGATAGGCAGCGATCGATATGCTTGACAGTCTTTTCGTCCGGAACACGCTCATTCTCCAACATGTCCTTGATCAGATAGATGCGCCCGCGAGGGCTGTCCAACTCATCGCCTAGCACCTGATAAGTCGGGCAGGTTGCTGTACAGAAACCACAGTGAACACAATTTCGGAGTATCTCGTTGGATCGCTGAATCGCTGGGTCTTGCAACTGCTTTTCGGTAAATTTCGTCTGCATCGCCTACCCCATCAGACCCGGATTGAACACGTTCCGAGGGTCAAATCTCTTCCGAATTGCCTTTGTTAGAACCTGAATCTGCGTGCTCTCCGGTTGGAACCGCCCAAATTCAACGATGGTGTCAGCCTCTGCACGTACCAGCGTTGCATGTCCTTCAAAGTGACCCAGTCGTGCACGCAGATCGGTGCCCTTTGGTACCAATACCCAGATCAAGCCCCCGCCCCAGTCAAATAGGGTTCGATCCGCGTCGATCCGTTCTGCAAGGCTGGCTGCATCGCCGGGTTTCACCGATAAGCGCCAGACATCACCTTCCAGATCCTGAAATGCACGCAGATCACGCAGATCGACCCAGCGGTTCCTCGAATTCTCTAACTCGGTGCATTCGCCCCCAAGGATTTCGCGCAATCGACCTACCCGATAGGCAACAGAGTCGGCAAATCCTTCGATCCGCAACAAGGCCTGCCCATCCTGTGGATCATAGGCTGCGCTGCTCACCTCGAAGGGGGATTTCAGGGCAGTGGACATGAGATCAACTGCGGTTCCTACATCAGCGGCCCCGACTGCCAGAGTGGTCTCGACCTCAGGTCTAGGCAGCACTTTCAGTGAGACCTCGGACAGCACCCCTAGCGTGCCCCAGGAACCCGCCATGAGCTTGACCAGATCGTAACCGGTGACGTTCTTCATCACCCGCCCGCCATTCTTGATCACCTGCCCCAACCCGTCTATATAACGTACGCCCAACAGGAAATCCCGGCACGCGCCCGCCTGAATTCGACGCGGCCCCGAGATGTTGGCCGCGACAACACCGCCGATTGTCGGTTCCCCCGTGGTGCCCAGCAAACCGCGATGATCCATCGGCTCGAACGCCAGTTGCTGACCCTCGGCCTCCAAAGCCGCTTCGATCTCAGTCACTGGAGTCCCGGCATGCGCGACCAGAGTCAATGCGCCCGGCTCATACTGTGTAATTCCGTGCAGTCCCGACAGGTTCAGCACAGGCTCGGGCCCATCAAGGCCGCGCGTGCCGCCTCCGGCAATACGCACTGGGCCATCCAGGCCGGCAACGATGTCCGCAAGTTCAGCCTCGGTTTCAGGTGTCATGGCACTTCATCTTTTCGCAAATACTCTGGGTATTGATGGGGAAGGCTCATCTATTCCGCGGCCATCCTGCGCGTGGCAGACGCCTTTAGCGGAAACACCTTGGCTGGGTTCAACAGCCAATGCGGGTCAAACACATCTTTCACCGCCATCTGCGCCTCAAGATCCTGTGGTTCATATTGGTGTGTCATCAGATCACGCTTTTCGATGCCGACCCCATGCTCACCAGTCAGGCAGCCCCCCGCATCAACGCAAAGCTTCAGGATGTCCGCCCCGAACGCTTCACATTTCTCAAGATCGCCGGGTTTGTTGGCGTCAAACAGGATCAAGGGGTGCATGTTGCCGTCACCGGCATGGAACACATTGCCGACTGGCAGGCCATAATCTTTGCTCAGCTCCCCGATCCGGCGCAGGACGAAGGGTAGCGATGAGACCGGGATCGTCCCATCCAGACACATATAATCGTTGATTTGCCCCATCGCGCCGAAGGCCGATTTCCGCCCCAGCCAGATACGGGCGCTTTCATCAGCCGATTGGCTTTCTCGCAGCTCAACCGGATTATGCCGCTTGGCGATCTCGATAATCTTCGACAACTGGCTATCGATCTCTGCCTCTGATCCTTCAACTTCGACAATCAGCAACGCCTCGCAATCAGGATAACCCGCTTGGGCGAAATTCTCGCAGGCTCGAATACAAAGGCGGTCCATGAACTCGATCGCGACAGGCAATATGCCCGATTTGATTATGTCAGAGACGCATTGACCGGCTACTTCATTATCGTCAAAGCCCATCAGAACGGGACGCGCGCCCTCAGGTTTGCGCAGGATGCGCAACATTGCTTCAGTTACGACACCCAATTGCCCTTCGGATCCGCAGATAACACCCAACAGGTCCAACCCGCCAGCGTCCAGATAGGCACCTCCAATTTCGACCACGCTGCCATCCATCATGACCATAGTCACACCCATCAGATTGTTGGTCGTCACCCCGTATTTCAGGCAATGCGCCCCGCCCGAATTCATCGCGATATTCCCTGCAATGGCGCAGGCAAGCTGAGATGAGGGATCGGGGGCGTAAAAGAAATCCTCTTCTTCAACGGCACCGGTTACACTCAGGTTGGTTCGGCCGGATTGCACTTTGATAAATCTGTTGTCGTAATCGATTTCCAGAACTTCGTTCATCCGTGCAACGCCTAGAATCACACAATCTGCCGTCGGCAGGGCACCACCCGCCAATGACGTGCCCGCGCCGCGCGGTACAACCGGCACACCCAGTTCATGGCAAATACGCAAGACATCGGAAACCTGCTGCGTGGTCGAAGGCAGTACAGCCAGCATTGGCGGGCATTTATAGGCGGTCAGCGCATCACATTCATAAACCCTGGTCTCGGCCTCTTCATGGATAACAGCATCCTTCGGCAGCACTTGCTGTAGTCGCGCAACCAATGCCTGCTTGCGTGCTAAGACATCCGGATTTGGCTTGGGCATTTCCATCGCTGATCCTCCATTTGGTAAAATTATATTACCAATTTTATCGACTGGCAAGTTGCCGAATCCAACAATAGTGTCGCGGCATGACCTGGATCGACCGCACATTACTGTTTTCCTCGCTGGACTATGCTGCCGTTTTGCTGTTGTTCGCGACATGGCTAGGGATTGGGTGGAGGATCGAAAATCCGTCCTCTCAGAAACCGTCGGTTTCATTGATGATGGATGATTTCCGCAAGGTCTGGATGCGTGAAATGGTGACGCGCCAGCCGCGTGTGTTCGATGCACAAGTGATCTCGGCCATGCGTCAGGGCAGCACGTTCTTCGCTTCGACTATCATGATTGCAATAGGCGGCGGCTTGGCATTGCTTGGCAATACCGAACGCCTTGCTGGGGTTGCTGAAGATCTTGCCATCGGCCGTGCGCCTGCCATGGTTTGGGAAATCAAGATACTGATTATTCTGCTTTTTCTGTCGAACGCTTTTCTGAAATTTGTCTGGTCGCATCGCCTGTTTGGGTATTGCGCAATCCTGATGGCCGCTGTTCCAAATGATCCCGATGATCCACAGGCCTATCCACGCGCCACACAATCCGCTGATATCTGCATCACGGCGGCTCGTAGTTTCAATCGCGCGTTGCGGGCGACATATTTTGCGTTGGCTTCAATCGCATGGATACTTGGACCAGTAGCCCTGATCCTAAGCTCAATCGTCACATTCGGTGTGCTCTATCGTCGCGAATTCGCCTCGCATTCACGCACCGTAATCATGACTGCGCCACCAAACACAGAGTCGTGATCGCAATGCGATGCGCGAGCGCATAGTTTGACCCCATGCGATATCTGATTCTCAGCGCCTTACTGGCCAGCCCCGCATTCGCCGACCCTCCGACGGTCGAACAGGTTTCAGCCCAATCAAATGGGGATACCTGGCGGTTCGACGTCACGATCCGCCACTCCGACACCGGATGGGATGACTATGCCGATGGCTGGCGTGTTCTGGATATGCAGGGGAACGAGCTGGGGATGCGTGTGCTGCATCACCCTCATGTCGATGAGCAGCCCTTTACACGGTCACTTGGCGGGGTGGTGATTCCGGACGGGACCACGCAGGTGCAAATTCAGGCGCGCGACAATGTCGGTGGTTGGAGCGAAGACACGACCGTGGTCGATCTGAACTGACCCTCAGAACACCCCGAGGCTGAGACCTGCGGCCAAGGCCGCTCCAACCTCACGACAGTTTTCAAGTTGTTCTTCAGGAATGATCTTTTCGGCCAAGATCGCTTTGGGTGTTTGCGCATGAGTGCAGATGATCAGGGGCGGTTGCACCTCTTTCAACCGCCACCCCGTTGCGATCCGAGCCATCTGGCGCGCGGCATTTTCGCCATCTGATCCGGCGCAGACCATCTGCGCATAGGGTCGACCTTCGATCTGACCCAGCACCGGATAATAGCAGCGGTCAAAGAACTCTTTCATCAGCCCAGAGATCGCGGCCAGGTTCTCGGGCGCGCAGAAGATATAGCCATCAGAGGTCAGCAAGTCGTTCGGACCGGCCTGATCGGCGGTTTTCAGGATGGTGTTCGCTTCATCCCGCGCTGCTTCGGCTGCGGCTTCAGCCATTTGCCGGGTGCCGCCGGTGCGCGAGTGGTAGACGATCAATAGCTGCGCCATGTCAGACCCGGTGATAAGGGCCGCCTGAAAGGATGGTCGCGGCCCGGTAAAGTTGCTCGGCCAGCATCACACGGACCAACATATGGGGCCAGACCATTGACCCAAAGGATAGGGAAAAATCAGCCTCCGCCCGCAGATTAGGGTCTATTCCGTCCGCTCCGCCGATTATCAGCGCCAGATCCTGTCGGCCCGCGTCGCGCCATCCACCCAGCTTTTTTGCAAAATCAGGCGAGGACAACACCCGTCCGCGCTCATCTAGGGTACAGATCACCACACCTTTGGGCAGCGCCTTGCGCAGCAGGGCCGCCTCGGCCCCCATGCCTGCGTTTTTCTTGTCTTCGACCTCGATCACCTTCGCAGGACCAAGGCCCAGCGCGCGGCCGGTCCTGTCAAATCGGGTCAGGTAGTCGTCAAGCAGGGATTTCTCCGGTCCGGCGCGCAATCGCCCGACCGCAACGATGCTGATACGCATGTCTCTCTCGCCTCCGACCCCTCAATACAGGCCGGGATAGCGCCTCAATTCGCCGAGGCGCTGCCGCCCTGAGGCAGCCACATCTTTTCCAGCTGATAGAATTCACGCACTTCGGGGCGGAAGATATGAACGACCACGTCGCCCGTATCGATCAGCACCCAGTCGCCGGCATCCTTGCCTTCGACCTTCGAGGTGAAACCGAATTCCTGCTTGATGCGATCCGTCAGCTTTTCCGCCATGGCCGAGACCTGACGGGTCGACCGACCCGAGGCAATCACCATGTGATCCGCAACAGAAGACTTACCTTGCAGGTTGATCTGCACGACGTCTTCGGCCTTGTCATCGGAAAGTGAGGAAAGGATACGTTCAAGCAGCTTGTCGCTGATTGACTGAGAGTGGGCCATTACACCGGCCCCATCATCGGCGGGCAAACCCGCCTGTGTATGTAGAGACAGGACATAGTCCTCCTTTGCTGCGCGCCGTGAAACCCCGGCGCCGGGGTACTAATAGGGTAACAAGGGGATTGCAACATTTCAATGAAAGGGCCGACGCTGCGCCCCACATCCAGTCACTCTTTGGCGAGATGTTGCACCTCGGCGTCGGCCTCCGGGCCGCCCAATACGCGGATTTCACGCTGCGGGAACGGAAGCGAGATGTCTTCGACCTTGAACGCATCCCACAGCGCCAGGAAAACATTGCCCCGAATGTTTGTCAGACCCTTGTTCGGATCACTGATCCAGAAGCGCAACACATAGTCCACGCTGCTGTCACCGAAACCAGTGATATGGCAGACAGGTTCATGTTTGCCTCCACTCAGCACTCGACCAACCGTCTTGACGGCACGGATCGCTGTCGCGCGGACTTTGTGCGGGTCGTCGTCGTAGCTGGTGCCGAAATCAAGATCCAACCGCACGAAACGGTCGGAATGCGACCAGTTTACAACCTGATTGGTAATCAGATCTTCGTTTGGAATCAGATATTCCCGACCATCCCGCGTAACCACCGAGACATAGCGCGCGCCCAGCGCGTTAATCCAACCAAATGTGTCCCCGAGTGAAATCACGTCGCCCGGTTTGATCGACCGGTCCATCAGGATGATAATGCCTGAGATCAGGTTCGAAACCACTTTTTGCAGGCCAAACCCGATCCCGACGCCAATGGCCCCGGACAGCAACGCTATGCCAGTCAGATCAAACCCGAGGGTGCGGATCGCCGCCATGAACACCGCCCCGTAGAGCAGCACCTGAATACCCTTGGCCAGAAGAACCTGCATCGATGGTGTTATGTCTTGATTGTTCGTAAGGCCGCGCTCAGCCGCGCGTGTGCCGACACGCGCCAAAGTCAGCAGGACGCCAATCAGCAGTACAGCCTTGATGATGCCCAGCGCCGAGATATGAAGATCACCGATAGAAATGGCGACGCCATCAAGGAAACCGGCTACATCATCCGTCAGGTTCAACGCAATCAACGTGGCATAGACCCACATAGACCATTTAAATATTTGTCGCAGCGTTCGGTTTCTCACCAATCGCGAAACCAACGCGATGGCCAGCCATGCAACAGCCAGCGTTGCGAAGACACCAAGTATGTAGCTCCGCGACGGCCATGTGACCTGTTGCATCACCAGATAAAGCCCACCAGACAGCAACACAAAATAGACCAACGTCAGACGGCGCATCAGTTGTATCAATATCCGCAAGCGCCATTTCGGCCATCCCACCCGGGCCCTCGCCCAGGTTTCCCATCGGCCCTGCGTCAGCAGTTTCAGCAAGAATGAAATTGCCCAGAGAAACAAGATGATGATGAGTTGATACTGCCGCCATCCCGGGGTGACGATCAACTCGACCAGACCTTCAATTTGCGAGGAAAACGCCGCCGTCATGTTGGCGTAAAGCTCCGAGAGCGTCTCCGGTAGTAAATCCTGGTTCATTCACCTCTCCTGCAGGTCAGCTTGGACAGCGATGCTGGATGATGCAAGCCCGCAGTGAAACGGTTGGGATTGAACCTTGATTGACACGAATGCCCGTTATATCTGGTGCGTATGAGACTCAATGTGGCCCAAGAACAGAATCTGGAAGATCGCGCGCGTCTGCGTGAACGGTTCTTTGGGGCTGCCCGCACGGTCTTGGCCCGCCTATCGGCGGCCTAAGCCAACTCGCCAGCTATTTCTCATTACATACGGGAGAGGACCGATGTCCCCCAAAACACTCTATGACAAGATCTGGGATGCCCATGTCGCCCACGAGGCCGATGATGGCACCTGCCTGCTGTATATCGACCGCCATCTGGTGCACGAAGTGACCAGCCCACAGGCATTCGAAGGCCTGCGCATGGCGGGCCGCAAGGTGCGCGCGCCAGAAAAAACCATCGCCGTGCCGGATCACAACGTTCCGACCACGCCGGACCGTGTGAATGGTATCGAAAACCCGGAATCACGCATTCAGGTCGAGGCACTGGACAAGAACGCCAAAGATTTCGGCATTCACTATTACCCTGTGCACGACGTCCGTCAGGGCATTGTGCATATCGTCGGCCCCGAACAGGGCTGGACCCTGCCCGGCATGACCGTTGTTTGCGGCGACAGCCACACGGCGACTCATGGTGCATTCGGCGCTCTGGCGCACGGCATCGGCACATCCGAGGTTGAACACGTTCTGGCCACCCAGACTCTGATCCAGAAGAAGTCCAAGAACATGAAGGTCGAAATCACCGGCAAACTGCAGCCGGGTGTGACCGCCAAAGATATCACTCTGGCTGTGATCGGCGAGACCGGTACTGCTGGCGGCACAGGTTATGTCATCGAGTATTGCGGCGAAGCGATCCGCGATCTTTCGATGGAAGGGCGCATGACCGTCTGTAACATGGCCATCGAAGGCGGTGCCCGCGCTGGCCTGATCGCGCCGGATGAGACCACCTTTGAATATGTCAAAGGCCGCCCGCATGCCCCCAAAGGCGCGCAGTGGGAAGCCGCGATGGACTGGTGGAAGACGCTTTACACCGACGAAGATGCGCATTTCGATAAAGTCATCACGCTGCGTGGTGAAGATATCGCGCCGGTCGTCACTTGGGGCACCAGTCCCGAAGATGTGCTGCCGATCACCGCATCCGTACCGCATCCCGAAGATTTCGAAGGCGGTAAAGTCGACGCGGCCCGCCGTTCGATCGAGTATATGGGCTTGGAAGCCGGTCAAAAGCTGAGCGATGTTGAAATCGACACTGTTTTCATCGGCTCTTGCACCAACGGTCGGATCGAAGACCTGCGCGCTGCGGCGGAAATCCTGAAAGGCAAGAAGATCAAGGACGGCATGCGCGCCATGGTCGTACCAGGCTCGGGCTTGGTGCGTGCACAGGCCGAAGAAGAAGGTTTGGCCGAGATCTTCAAAGATGCCGGTTTCGAGTGGCGTCTTGCGGGCTGTTCAATGTGTCTGGCGATGAACCCCGACCAGCTGCAACCGGGCGAGCGCTGTGCCGCGACTTCGAACCGCAACTTCGAAGGCCGTCAGGGTCGCGGTGGGCGTACCCATCTGCTGAGCCCTGCAATGGCTGCCGCTGCGGCAATCACAGGACGGCTGACAGACGTCCGTGAATTGATGTAAGAGTCTCTCATATCTAGATATTTGATGGAGAGACTAACATGAGTGATTGGGTCAAATGGCTACTGCTTGGACTTTTGTCCATAGCATTCGGGGTGTTCGTATTGGGCGCACCGGTCGTGGCGTCCGTTGCCGTAACAGTAGTAACCGGTGTGTTGCTATTGATTGCGGGCGGAATGCAGATCGTTGGTGGCTTCACGGTTGAAGGCACTGGCAACAAGATCCTGTCACTCATCATGGGTGCGGTCATGCTGTTTCTGGGCTGGTCCTTTCTGGATCACCCGCTGCAGGGCACGCTGACGCTGGCAACTGTGATGCTGATCCTGTTTATGGCAGGCGGCATCGCGCGGGTCATTCTGTCGTTCCAGATGAAAGGAACGCAGTTTTTCTGGCCCACGATGATCTCGGGCATCTTGTCGATCATCCTCGCCGGCATCATCTGGACCTATGTGGGCAAGGAACCGGCTGCTCTGCTGAGTATACTGGGGATCTTCCTGGGCATTGAGATGCTGTTCAACGGGTTCGGATTGGTCTTCATGGCGTTCTTCGTCAAGAACGCACCCAAGGACGAAACAACAGAAGCGAAAGAAGCTTAAACGCGGAGCACGGGCGCGGCCCTACCCCGCAGGAGTGTAGACATGGAAAAGTTCGAAAAAGTCCACGGGGTGGCCGCCCCAATGCCACTGATCAATATCGACACCGATATGATCATTCCCAAAGTGCACCTGAAAACCATCAAACGCTCTGGCCTGGGTGTCGTGCTGTTTGATGAGATGCGCTATCACGATCATGGCGGCGAGAACGAAGATTTCGTTCTGAACAAACCCGCTTATCGCAACACCGAGATTCTGGTGGCTGGCGACAATTTCGGTTGCGGCTCGTCGCGGGAACATGCGCCATGGGCGATCAAAGATTTCGGCATCAAGGTGGTGATCTCGACCAGCTTCGCCGACATCTTTTTCAACAACTGCTTCAAGAACGGCATCCTGCCCATCGTAGTCGAAGAAGAGCATCACGCGATTCTTATGGATGACGCGCACAAGGGTGAAAACGCCCGCATGACCGTACATCTGGAAGATCAGCAGATTACCACTTCGGATGGCATGGTCATCGAGTTCGACATTGACCCACACCGCAAGCACTGCCTGCTGAACGGTCTGGACGATATTGGCCTGACGATGGAAAAAGACCATCACATCGACAAGTTCGAAGATCATGCGAGTCAGGCCCGCCCCTGGGTATGATTCTGGGGACGAATCTGTTGATACTCAACCTAACAGGGTCGCAAGCGCGGCCCTGTTCGCATTCTTGGGGCAAAAACCCAGTGCACCACAACATGTAGGTATCAATTTGAGATACACGTCGGATTTGCGTCGAAATTGATGCAATCCCGCACCAGTTGCGCCATCATTTTGCCCGAAATTGCGTGTTATTTGCTCATTGGCTTGAGCGAAATACCGCTTATCGGCAAAGTTGGCACCCATGAGGTAGCCGCCAACGAACGAGCGGTGAGCACAAGTTGGACGATAAGTCGGCACAGAATCGACTACGCCGGTTTGAAAAAGGGTTCGGATTGTGATTGCACGCACAACGGGGGCGGCGATACGTGGATTATTGGTAGCACTTATGGTGCTTACCCCTGCGTTGTACCTGCCTACATCGACGTCGAATGGGACTGAGATTGTCGTCTTTCTGGCGATCCTTGCGTTTATCCTGACTTTCTCGGAATACAACTCGGCCTTTCCAAGCTTTATCGAATTTCGTGACGCACCACCTGTGAACAGGCTGCGCTTTGTCGGTTTGATGTCGATGGTTACCTTCCTGACGCTGATCTGCAAAAACGCCTATGCCCCCTCGGAACTTACTGGCCTGTTTTATTCAGTTGGCCTGATGGTCGCGAATGTGGTGGATTTCCCCTACTCCCCCGTTCGTCTTGTGGTTTTGATGCTGCCCGCCGATGCCAGCCAGCCCCTCGTAGATTTGGTGCGTATCTCCGCCAGCGTCGCTTATGTCGCGGCCTTGGTTACCATCGCCAGCTTTGCCTATGCGGTGAAGCTTCGGGGATGGCCAACAGGCAACGGCGCGTTCAACGTCTGGACCAATCTACCGCTGTTTGACCCAACCAAGGGTGGTGATGTGGTCACCCGTCTGCAGCGTGACGGGCGGCTCAACATCGCAATTGGGGCTTTGCTGCCTTTCCTGATTCCCGCCCTGATCAAACTGATGGCTGCTTTCATCACGCCGATCGCGCTCAGCAATCCGCAGACATTGATCTGGACCCTTTGCGCATGGGCATTCCTGCCTGCCAGCATGATCATGCGAGGCATGGCGACACTACGCATTGCCGGCCTGATCGTTGAGAAGCGCCGCGCATACTCAACTTCCGAGTCAACTCAGATCGCATGATCCGACTGCTGGTTCTGTTGCTGTTGCCGTTTACGGTACAGGCAGAGACATTGCGCATCGCAAGTTTCAATACAGAACTCAGTCGCGAAGGTCCCGGCCTGTTGCTGCGTGATATTCGGCGGAACGACCCTCAGGTCGCTGCGGTGATCGAGGTGCTGATGACAACCCGTCCCGATATCGTCGCGCTGCAAGGCATCGATTGGGATTTAGACGGGCTTGCCCTTGCTGCGCTGGTCGAGGCGCTGAAAAGCAACGGCTTGGATTATCGATACAGTTACGCCGAGCAACCCAATTCCGGGATCGAAACCGCGTTGGATCTGGATGGGGACGGCGAGACGGGCGGTCCGGGCGATGCACAAGGCTGGGGGCGGTTCACCGGCCAGAATGGGCTGGCAGTGCTGTCCCGCTATCCTATCGCTACCGATCAAGTGCGGTCATTCACCCAGTTGCGGTGGCGCGATTTGCCGAATGCCCAGCTGCCAGCCGAGGATGGAGAGCCCTTCCCATCACCACAAGCGCAGGCTGTTCAGCGGCTGTCTTCTACATCGCATTGGGTCGTTCCGGTCGACACCCCGGGTGGTCGCCTAGACCTGATGACGTTTCACGCCAGCCCGCCTGTCTTTGATGGACCTGAAGATCGGAACGGACTGCGCAACAGGGATGAAATTCGGCTCTGGTCGCTTTTGCTGAACGGTGATCTGGGTGAGAAACCTACGGGGCGTTTTGTCATCGCAGGTGATGCGAACCAGGATCCTTACAAAGGCGAGGGTCGCAAATCGGCAATCCGTGATCTTCTGGCCAATCCGCAACTGCAGGATCCGATGCCTGTTGACCCTGCGGGGTCAACTTCAACAGTTTTGTGGAAGGGCGTTGGCGAGATGAGAGTGGATTATGTCCTACCTTCGGCGGATTGGCGTGTGCACGATGCGGGCATTTACTGGCCGGAACCCACATCCCGTGACGCGGCCGTCGCCGCAAGCCGTCACCGGCTTGTCTGGGTCGATCTATTCGACGAATAGGCTTCGATCATGACCGTATGACTGTGCCGAATCGCTGGCGGGATTCATATTGCACAGGTTCAGACACGGCGTTCCTCAACGCGTCATTTAGGTCGGTCTGCGCGAATTCCGGGAGCAGAGCATCAAAGAGGCGTGTGTCCAGCCGGTGAGAAGTATTCCATAGATACCTCATCTCAAGCAAATGAGGCGCCATACGCCAGAACGGGCGGGCCAGATGCAAAGGCCACCATGCCATCTGTTTAAGGGTGAGTTCACGCCCCGCAACCTGCGAAAGCGCCAATGCCATTTCATTGCCGGTCAAGGTGTATCCAGCATAGGGGACATCGCAGAAACGCGGTAGCAGGCTGCGCATTTCTGCCAACTCCACAGCAGCGCGAGTTAAATCGGGCAGATAGGCCCAAGCATGCTCGATATCCGGATTGCCGGGATACACAAAGCGCCCGCGCCGCAAGTGTTTGATGAGAATCTGATCGAACCAATTGCCAGAGGCCGTGGTGTCTATGAAATCACCTGCCCGCAACATGATGGTCCGAACCGACGAGGCACGATAAGCCTCTTCCATCTCGATCCGAATGCGTCCCAACGGATTTCGCGCAAGATGCGGTGTCCTGGTCGACCAGGGGCCGGGCGTATCCGCACCGAAAACATAAACGTTCCCCGGGACAATGACCGTCAAGTCACGCTCTGATGCAGCGGCGATTACCTGACGATGCAACTCTGGCACCTGCTCCGCCCAGTCGGGGTAAAGCGGGTTCCAGGCGTTCACGATGACGTCTACTCCATGTACCGCCGTGCGCAATTCCTCCCTGCGTCGATCAAACTTTTGCACAATCCATCCCGCATCCGAAAAAGCTCTTGCAGCGTTGCGTCCAAATCGACCGGTGGCCCCGAGAATAAGTACCGTTTGTGGCATTGATCCCTCCGTTCCGGATCAATCTATTCAATCACGATGTTTTGGAAATTGCGAAAAATCGCAGATTATGTATTCGTTTTTGAATGGCTAAAACACTCCAACTATCCGACTGGTCCTTAGTTCAAAGCTTTCTGGTGGTTGCCGAAACCGGCTCACTGTCCGCAGCCGCAAAGCAACTGGGTCGCAGCCAGCCGACGCTTGGTCGTCAGGTGCATGCGCTGGAAGAAGAATTGGGGGTCTCGCTGTTTGATCGTCACGCGCGTGGACTGACGCTCAGCGAGGTGGGGCAGCAAGTGCTGCCAATGGCGCAGCAGATGTACAGCGCAGTCAATGCCCTGGGGCTGACGGCAGCGGGTCAGGCGCAACAGCTGGAAGGGTCGGTCAGGATCACCGCTTCGGTATTTGTATCGCATCACCTGTTGCCGCCGATACTTGCCGCAATCCGTGAGGCAGAACCGGCGATTCAGCTTGATCTGGTCGCCTCGGATGCCAGCGAAAACTTGCTGTTCCGCGAGGCCGATATTGCCGTGCGCATGTATCGGCCCGAACAGGTCGACATCGTGGCAAAGCATATCGGCGAGGTGCCGTTATGTTTCTGCGCCGCCCAAAGCTATCTGGATCGTGCGGGGCGACCAACAACGCCGACAGAGCTGATGCAGCACGACCTTGTGGGATTTGACACCAATGAAGACATTATCACCGCTATGCGGAACAAGGGCTGGCCTGCCAGCCGGGACAGCTTTGCCACGCGATGCGACAACCAGACTGCCTATTGGGAATTGATCCGCGCAGGGTGTGGGGTGGGCTTCAGCCAACTCAGCATCGCGCAGTCCGATCCTCTGGTCGAAGTGCTAGATATTGATGTCGAGATACCGGTGCTGCCGGTCTGGTTGGCTGCCCCTCAGGCGATGCGACAGACCCCGCGCATTCGCAGAGTCTGGGATCTGTTGGCCGACGGGTTGAAGGCCCGGCTTTAAAACCGCCTACAGCGCGCCGGTATAGGTGCCGCGCGCAGGATAGTTATAGGCCAAGGTGAATTTCAAACCGCCGACGATGTCCGACATTGGCGGTCGCGCAAAAGGCGTTGTCTGCTGCCAGACGTAATAGAGGGTCTGATCAGGTTTGATATAGAAATGTCCCGGCTCAGCGAACAACGCTGGCTCGGCACTACCTTCACGAGCCACCGAGATGTTCAGGCCCCAGACATCCCGCGCGTCGGCCATGGACAGGCCGTATCCTACGCGCAGCTTCGACACTCCGGCCTTCTCAACCGTCTCGGCCGCACGTTCGTCGGTATCCGTGGTGATCATGATCACCTCAATCCCCAGCTCGGCGAATTCATCCAGCGCAGCCTCGACCTCACCCATTTGGCGAACGCAGATCGGGCAATGCAGACCGCGATACTGAATCACCAGCGTTCCGTTTTCGCCAGTGTCGCGCTCAAGATCAAAGGTGCCATGGCTTACTGTTTCGATTTTTAGCGATGGGGCCGGATTTCCGGGTGTCAGCATGTGGTTTCCTCGTGATTTGATGGGTTCGTCTCATTGACCCGATGCGCCGCAAACGCTAGGGCCTGTGCGACAAAACGCAAGGAGACTGTCGATGTCCAAACCCTCGCTCCTCATCCTGCCCGGAGACGGAATTGGCCCGGAAGTTATGGCCGAAGTGCGCAAAATCATCGATTGGTTCGGCGCCAATCGCGGTCTTCAATTTGACGTGAGCGAGGATCTGGTCGGCGGCGCTGCCTATGATGCGCACGGGAAGCCCCTATCGGATGAGACCATGGCCAAGGCACAAGAGGTCGACGCTGTGCTGCTGGGGGCTGTTGGCGGCCCTAAGTATGACGATCTGGATTTCAGCCTGAAACCCGAACGCGGACTGCTGCGTTTGCGCAAGGAAATGGACCTGTATTCCAACCTGCGCCCAGCTCAGTGCTTCGACGCGCTGGCGGATTTCTCTTCGCTGAAGAAGGATGTGGTCGCTGGCCTCGACATCATGATTGTGCGCGAGCTGACATCGGGTGTCTACTTCGGTGAGCCGCGCGGCATCTTTGAAGAAGGCAATGAGCGCGTTGGCATCAACACCCAGCGGTACACCGAATCCGAGATCGAACGCGCAGCACGTTCCGCGTTTGAGCTGGCGATGCGCCGGAACAAGAAACTGTGCTCGATGGAAAAAGCCAATGTGATGGAATCGGGCATCCTGTGGCGTGAGGTCGTGACACGTGTCGGTCAGGAATACCCCGAGGTCGAGCTGTCACACATGTATGCAGACAACGGCGCGATGCAGCTTGTGCGCGCGCCCAAACAGTTTGACGTGATCGTCACCGACAACCTCTTTGGCGATGTACTATCCGATTGCGCAGCGATGCTGACCGGGTCTTTGGGCATGCTGCCGTCTGCCTCGTTGGGCGCACCGATGGCGAATGGCCGCCCCAAGGCCATGTATGAACCCGTGCATGGCTCGGCCCCGGACATTACAGGTCAAGGCAAGGCCAACCCAATTGCGTGTATCCTCAGCTTCGCCATGGCACTGCGCTACAGCTTTGACCAGGGCGACGAAGCGGATCGTCTGGAAACCGCGATCGAGAAGGTTCTGGCCGACGGCGTTCGCACGGCTGACCTGCTGGCTGAAGAAGGGGTTGAGCCGGTTTCGACCAGCGAAATGGGTGATGCAATTCTGGCAGCGCTAGACGAAAGCGTCTGATCTTACGATCATTCAGACATCAAAGGCGGTGCCCAGCGCACCGCCTTTTTTTGTTGGTCAGTTTCCGAAGATGTTGTTCAGCAGGTTGTTGATCGCACGGTCCAAACCGGTTTGATTCTTACGGCGCTGTTGCTGCGGCTGCGCGGTTCTGACCGGTGGGTCCGGCGCCAGCATGGGTAACGGCGTGGGCGTCATCCCTTCTGTCACGCGCAGCATGGTCTCTTTCCATATCTCCGCCGGCAAGCCTCCACCCGTGACACCTGACAACGGCGTATTGTCATCATACCCCATCCAAACGCCCGTAACGTAGTCCGCGGTAAATCCGATAAACCACGCATCACGTGCGGCCTGGGTCGTGCCGGTCTTGCCCGCCACCTGCCAGCCCGGCAGCTTTGCCCGTCCGCCTGTACCTTCAGAGACCACACGCTCCATCATCCAGGTCAGTTGTTTGGCGGCCTTGTCGTTGATGACGCGTTCACCGATACCGGTTGTCGTGATCATAACTGGATCGGTCTCACCAAGCAGCTTCAACTCGGTCAGACCATAGGGTTCCACCGCTGAACCGCCGTTCAAGATACCGGCGTAAGCGCCCGTCATCTCTATCAGCGTGCTTTCCGATGCGCCGAGCGCCAGCGCGAGTCCCTCGGCCAGATCACTTGAAAGGCCGAAACCACTGGCAACCGTGCGCACGTTGTCCAGCCCCGAGATATCAGCCACTTTGACTGCGGGAATATTCAACGAGTTCTTCAACGCATCTGCTAATGTCACCCGGCCATAGAACTTATTGGTGTAGTTCTTCGGGCACCACTGACCAGAACCTGCGATGTTCCAGCACGTTGGTTCATCCATCACCGTGTCCAGCGGTGAATATCCCAACTCCAAGGCCGTCGCATAGACAAACGGTTTGAACGACGAACCCGTTTGACGCAGAGCCTGCGTAGCCCGGTTGAACGCCCCCGAAACACGAGTCTTGCGCCCACCGACCATACCTCGAACCGCTCCATCCGCTGACATCACCACAATAGCGGCCTGCGCTTTGGACCCTTCGCGCACTTTCTCCTGGAAGATGAATTTAAGCGCCTCTTCTGCCGACGTTTGAATGCGCTGATCCAGCGTGGTTCGGATCACCACGTCCTCGGTTGTATTACGTGTGAAAAACTCTGGCCCGCTGGCCATGACCCAATCGGCAAAGTAACCACCAGCACGCGCGGCAGCGGCCTCGGACAACTGCGCCGGACGGCTGCGGGCCTCGCTGGCCTGCGCGCTGCTCAGATAGCCCTGAGTCTCCATTAGCCCAACCACCAAACGTGCCCGATCTTGTGAACGTTGCAGGTTGTTCGTTGGCGCATAGCGTGTCGGGGCCACCAATAGACCTGCCAGCATTGCCGCCTCGGCCGGAGACACTTCGGCTGCCGAAATACCGAAATACCGCTGGCTGGCGGCCTCGAAGCCGCGGGCTCCCGCACCGAGGAAGGCGCGGTTCAGATAGATCGTCAGAATTTCATCCTTGGAGTATTTGACCTCCATCGCAATGGCATAAACTGCCTCTTTCGCCTTGCGCCATAGCGAACCCTGACGGCAATCGGCTTCATATGCAGCCTCAGACTCCCATTCGCTGGGCTCATAAGGCACACCCAGGCATAGAAGTTTCGCGGTTTGCTGGGTGATCGTTGAACCACCGTGACCAGACAGCGGTCCACGTCCTTCGCTCAGGTTGATGCGTACCGCGCTGGCGACACCGCGCGGGCTGACGCCGAAATGGCGGTAGAACCGTTTATCCTCGGTTGCAATCACGGCGTTCTTGAGATGCGGCGAAACTGTATCCGCCGTAATCACGCCGCCAAACTGATCGCCGCGCCAGGCAAAGACCTTGCCGTCGCGATCCAGCAAGGTCACCGAACCACGTGCCCGCCCATCAAGCAGGGCATCGACATCCGGCAATGAGGTGTAAACAACACCCACCGCCAGCGCCAACAGCAACCCCGCCACTGCGCCGACCCTCCAAGTGATCCCCCAAATTATGCGCCAGAGCCAGCGGAACAGCCGGCGGAAAATGCCACCGCCCTTCCCACCAGAACTGCGCCGCGTTTTCTTCCGCGCCGTTTTGCGCGGAGCGGCTTTTCGGGCCGTCGACTTCTTACCAGCAGGTTTTGCTGCCCGCTTGGTCGCCGCAGGCTTTCGGCCTTTGGACGGGTACCTTTTATCCGCGACAAGGCGCGATTTGCGACGGTTGGACTCAGTCATGCTCAAACTCTGCCCGGTTATGCTTTTGGGGCACCATACCCCGCCGGAACGGCCATGTAGAGGTGTGAAATACCCGTATTTCCCCTCACAAGTTTGCCTATATTTTCACCAAATAGCGTGTTTTGTGCAAAAATTGTGCATAATTGCTGATTTTTTACCCTCATTTACCCTCCGAAAACGTTCCATCTGAACCTCTGTCGCGCATTTTTCTGCAGGTGCAAAATGCCGGGCCGCCCGGAGTAGTAGAGGGGAAAGACGTGAAACTGATCATTGCGACAATCAAACCGTTCAAGCTTGAGGAGGTGCGCGAAGCACTGACCAATGCAGGCGTGCGCGGCATGATGGTGACTGAGATCAAAGGGTTTGGCTCGCAATCGGGTCACACCGAGATTTATCGCGGTGCCGAATACGCCGTGAATTTCGTTCCCAAGATCAAGCTTGAGATCGTGGTGCCCGCCACCATGGCCGACCAGATCGTCGAAACCATCACCACAACCGCCAAGACCGGCAAGATCGGTGACGGCAAGATTTTCGTCCTCGATGTCGAGCAAGCCCTGCGCGTGCGGACCGGGGAAACCAACGAAGAGGCGCTTTAAGCGCGCTTACTCACAATCACTCGAGGACTAACAATGAACCTGATGAAATCTCTCATCCCTGCCGCTGCGATCGTCGCACTGCCGCAGATGGGTCTTGCGCAAGAGGCCGCTACCGGAGAGCCCGCGCAACACACCCAATATATCTTCACCACGCTGCTGTTCCTGATGGGCGGTTTCCTGGTGTTCTTCATGGCTGCAGGCTTTGCCATGCTCGAAGGCGGGCTGGTGCGCTCAAAGAACGTCGCGATGCAGATGACCAAAAACATCGCGCTGTTTTCAATCGCCGCGATCATGTACTGGCTGATCGGCTTCAACCTGATGTACCCCGGTGATGGCTGGACCATTTCTGGCTGGCTGGGCCCGTTCTTCTCGACCACCGTGCTTGACCCAGTGGGTGTCGGTGCAGATGCTGCGGCGCTTGACTACGCCTCAATCGGTTCGGATTTCTTCTTCCAACTTGTCTTTGTCGCAGCGACCGCCTCGATCGTGTCCGGTGCGGTGGCTGAACGGATCAAATTGTGGCCCTTCCTTGCCTTCGTTGTTGTCCTAACCGGCATCATGTACCCGATCTCGGGCTCGTGGCAGTGGGGTGGTGGTTGGCTGTCCGAAGCAGGCTTCTCGGACTTCGCTGGTTCGACCATCGTGCACTCGGTCGGTGGCTGGGCGGCTCTGGCAGGTGCCCTCATCCTTGGGCCGCGCATCGGTAAGTACAAGGACGGTAAAGTGCACCCGATGCCTGGTTCGAACCTGGCTCTGGCCACTCTGGGTACCTTTATCCTGTGGCTGGGTTGGTTCGGCTTCAACGGTGGTTCGCAGCTGGCGATGGGCACTGTAGGAGATGTCTCGGACGTATCGCGCATCTTTGCCAACACTAACATGGCTGCTGCATCCGGAGCCGTTGCCGCCCTTATCATGACACAGCTGCTGTACAAAAAGCCCGACCTGACCATGGTGCTGAACGGCGCGCTGGCGGGACTGGTGTCGATCACTGCTGAGCCGCTGGCCCCAACCCTGTTCGGCGCTCTGTGGATCGGTGCTGTGGGCGGTATCATCGTGGTCTTCGCGGTTCCGATGCTGGACAAGTTCAAGATCGACGACGTAGTCGGCGCCATCCCGGTCCACCTGTTCGCTGGCATCTGGGGCACCATCGCCGTGATCTTCTATGGCGAAGCCAGCCTGATCACTCAGCTGACCGGGATCATTGCTTATGGTGTCTTCACCTTTGGTGCTGCTCTTATCCTTTGGTCGATCCTGAAGGCCACCGTAGGTATCCGTGTTAGCGAAGAGGACGAGATCAACGGCCTCGACATGGCTGAACTGGGTATGGAAGCGTATCCGGAATTCTCCAAGGGCTAATAGCCAACCAAGTAAAACAAAAAAACCCGGGCGTTCGCGCCCGGGTTTTCCTTCATTCAAAGATATCGCTCAGACGCCGACATCGACAATCGCCTGCGCCAAAATGGGCACAGTATTGGCGTTCAAACCAGCGATGTTCAGACGGCTGTCACCGACCATGTAAATGCCGTGATCGGCACGCAGCTTTTCAACCAGTTCTGGCGCGGCCCCCAGTCGCGAGAACATGCCGCGATGCTGGGCGATAAATCCAAATCGATCCGATCCACTAAGGCTCTGCAGCTCATCAGCCAGTTGCTGACGCAGGCCCAGCATGGAAAGGCGGACATCTTCCAATTCGGTCGCCCAATCTGCCCGCAGAGCATCGTCATTCAGGATCGTCGTCACCACCCGCGCGCCGTGATCAGGCGGGAATGAGTAGTTCTGGCGGTTCAGAAATGCCAGCGTAGACTGGTTCAGTGCAGTCTGTGCCGGATCGTCACTGATCGCCATCAGCAGGCCGGTGCGTTCACGGTAGACGCCGAAGTTCTTCGAACAAGACGCCGCGATCAGGCAGCGCTTCACTGACGATGCGACCAGACGGGTTGCCTGCGCATCTTCTTCCAGACCGTCGCCAAAGCCCTGATAGGCGATGTCGATCATTGCGACGAGGCCACGCGCGTTGATCAGGTTCACGACCTCTTGCCATTGCACCATATTTAAGTTGGCACCCGTTGGGTTGTGGCAACAGCCGTGCAGAAGAACCACGTCGCCTGCATTGGCAGTTTTCAGGTCCTCGATCATACCGTCGAAATCGACGCCACGCGATTCTCCGTCGAAATAACGGTATTGGACTGTCTCGATCCCCAGATAGTTCAGGATCGACAAATGGTTTGGCCATGTGGGGTTCGACACGAAAACACGCGCGGTGGGGTTGGCCATACGGATCATCTCAAACGCCTGACGACAGGCTCCGGTACCACCGGGGGTGGCTACGGCTGCAATGTTGCCACGCGGGACAGAATTTCCGAGGATCAAGTCGATCATCGCGTCCGCAAAGGCTGGATCACCAGCCAGACCGGTATAAGCCTTGCTCTCCTGCTCTTCGAGAATACGCTTTTCAGCTGCTTTCACCGCGCGCATCACCGGAGTGACCCCCTCGGCATTCTTGTAGACGCCAACGCCCAGATCGATCTTGTGATCACGTGGGTCGTCGCGGTACATCTGCATCAATGCCAGAATCTTGTCTGCTGGCTGCGGTTTAAGGTTCTCGAACATCAGTTCTCTCCGGTTGCGACGGGCAGGGTTGGGAAGGCACCCCATTCAGCCCAGGAGCCGTCATATAGCGCGTGGTCTTTCTTGCCCATGCGTTCCAATGCAAGGCTGAGAATTGCGGCAGTCACACCAGAGCCACAGGATGTGATCGCGGGTTTCGATAAGTCGACGCCGGCATCTTCAAAAACCGCGCGGCAGTCTTCGGGCGACTTCATCGTGCCATTCTTGTTCAACATCATTCCAAAAGGCACGTTGCGCGAGCCTGGGATATGACCCGAGCGCAACCCCTCGCGCGGTTCAGCTTCGGTCCCGAAGAAACGGGCCGCCGAGCGGGCATCGATGATCTCGTGATCCGCAAGCTTCGCGGCTGATGAAACTTGCGTCACATCGCGGACAAGGTGGTTCTGAACCCGCACCGTCATATGACGGTCGCGAATAATGGGGGGCAGGTCTTCGATCTCGCGCCCTTCGGACTGCCATTTTGGCAGTCCACCATCCAGAACAGCAATATTGTCCTGTCCCATCAGACGGAACAACCACCAGACCCGCGCCGCCGACATCAGCCCCGCACCGTCATAGACCACGACCTGATGGCCATCGCCAACGCCCATCGCGCGCAGGCGCGACATGAACTTCTCGACCGGAGGTGCCATATGCGGCAAGTCGGAACGATGGTCGGATATCTCATCAATATCAAAGAACCGCGCACCAGGGATGTGGGCAGAGTCATACTCTGCCTTGGCGTCTCGCGCTTGCTGCGGCAGGTACCACGACCCATCCAGAATCCTTAGATCCGGATCCTTGAGATGTGCGGCAAGCCATTCGGTAGAAACGAGGGTTTTTGGATCGTCCTGCATCTATGCCTCCCCTAAGCGAGCTTGGGTTTTCCCTATACTTGGCAGGATGCAGGTTCAAGGCTGGATAGCGCTAGCGTCCCAACCACACTGGATTTATCGCAAACGACGCAGGCGATAATACTGGATGATCCCAATAACGCTGATGATGATCCAGAAGCCTTCGATCAGCATCGACGCCAGATTGAAGTTCTGCAGCAGTGAGAACACGATCAGCACCGAACCGATAAGATTCACCAGCGGAAAGGCCAGATCCTCCGAGTTCATCACTCGCATCTGGGTCGCAAAATATGCCGCAACAACGATCAAAGCCCCGAATGAGCCGATGGCATCGACGACGGTCAAACTGTCCAGTAGTGCGGTCATTGTATGGGGCTTTCCTATTCTGAAACTTCCGCTGGTTGCGAATAGTGGTGCATATTTAGAAAAGCAGCTCCCTGATCACCAGCGCGGTATCCATGCGGCACATCCGCAGAAAATCGCAATCCTTGACCGGATTGCAGCGGAACCCAGTTTCCATTTCGCAGCACGTCCAAAGCTCCGCTCAGAACAAAAACCTCTTCGGTTACGCCTGCTGCATGGGCCGGAGATTCGTGGCTTTGATTGGGTGACAACTCGACATGAAATGTTTCGGCCCCCAATGCGGGATCAAAAGGAAAGACAATCTTGACTTCGATACTTCCCGGAAATCTCACGGTACTGAACACATCAGCATCTGTCGTGTCACGCATTGCAGCAGTACCAATCAATGCACTCAGCGGGAGCTGGAAACCCTTCGCGATCTTCCACAGGGTCGCGATGGTCGGGCTTGATTCGCCACGCTCGATCTGGCCCAGCATGGCTTTGCTGACCCCGGTGAGTTCCGCGACTTTTGACAGGCTCAGCCCGGATGCCGCCCGCACATCCCTTAGTTTCAGCGTTAGTTCGTCCGATTCCATACCCGCGCCCTGCGATTTGTCTTGTGCGTTATAACGTACATATGATACGTGCGCTATAACGTACACACCCAATATCGCAGTTTGGGCAATAGGGATACAGCATCATGCCAATGTACCGATCCAGAACCTCCACCCATGGCCGTAACATGGCCGGTGCCCGCGGCCTGTGGCGCGCCACCGGTATGGGAGACGACGATTTCGGCAAACCGATCATCGCCATCGTCAACTCGTTCACCCAGTTTGTACCCGGTCACGTCCACCTGAAGGACCTGGGACAGATGGTTGCGCATGAGGTTGAGGCCGCTGGCGGTGTCGCCAAAGAGTTCAACACCATCGCGGTCGATGATGGCATCGCCATGGGCCATGACGGGATGCTGTATTCGCTGCCCTCGCGTGAGGTGATTGCGGATTCTGTTGAATACATGGTTAACGCCCACTGCGCGGACGCTATGGTCTGTATCTCGAACTGCGACAAGATCACGCCCGGCATGTTGATGGCGGCCATGCGTCTGAACATCCCGGCGATCTTTGTCTCGGGCGGACCGATGGAAGCGGGCAAGATCGACATCGCCGATCTGGACGCCAAGAAGATCGACCTTGTCGACGCGATGGTTGCTGCGGCCGACGACCGGTTCACCGATGAACAGGTTCAACACATCGAGGAAAACGCCTGCCCTACCTGCGGGTCGTGTTCGGGCATGTTTACCGCGAATTCGATGAACTGTTTGGCCGAAGCACTGGGTCTGGCGCTGCCGGGCAATGGCTCGACCCTGGCCACACATGCCGACCGTAAAGAGTTGTTCTTGGAAGCTGGTCGCCGCATCGTCGAGATCACCAAGCGCCACTATGATCTGGACGAGAAAGGCTTCCTGCCGCGTGAAATCGCCACGTTCGACGCGTTCGAAAATGCCATGAGCTTGGATATCGCAATGGGTGGATCGACCAATACGGTGCTTCATTTGCTGGCCATCGCGCACGAAGGTGAAGTGCATTTCACCATGTCCGACATGGACCGCCTGAGCCGCCAAGTGCCCTGTTTGTGCAAAGTCGCGCCCAACATCGAAAACGTGCACATGGAAGACGTCCACCGCGCTGGTGGCATCTTCTCGATCCTCGGTGAACTCAGCCGCGCAGGCTTGCTGCATGAGGATTGCCATACAGTGCATTCGGGCACCATGGGCGAAGCGATTGCCAACTGGGACATCAAAGTCGCCAACAACCCGAAGGCTCAGGACCTGTTCAAAGCGGCGCCCGGCGGCGTGCGTACTACACAAGCCTTCAGCCAGTCGAACCGCTACAAGGAGCTAGACACTGACCGCGAAGGCGGCGTGATCCGTTCGAAAGAGCATGCATTCAGCCAGGATGGCGGTCTGGCAGTATTGTTCGGCAATATCGCGCGCGACGGCTGTATCGTGAAAACTGCGGGTGTGGATGAGAACATCCTGAAATTCACAGGCTCAGCTTATGTCTGCGAAAGCCAGGACCAGGCTGTCAATGACATCCTGACCGGCAAGGTCAAGGAAGGTGACGTGGTGGTGATCCGCTACGAAGGCCCGCGTGGTGGGCCGGGAATGCAGGAAATGCTGTATCCGACTTCGTATCTGAAATCCAAGGGACTGGGCAAAGCCTGCGCGCTGCTGACTGACGGTCGTTTCTCGGGTGGCACCTCGGGCTTATCAATCGGCCACGTCTCGCCCGAAGCAGCGGAAGGTGGTGAGATCGGTTTGGTGAAAACCGGCGACACGATCGAAATCGACATTCCCAACCGCAGCATCCATCTGGCGGTCTCCGACGAAGACCTGGCCGCGCGGCGCGAAGAGCAGGACGAGAAGGGCTGGCAGCCCGTTGCACCACGTAAGCGTAAAGTGTCCACCGCGCTAAAAGCCTATGCCAAATTGACGACAAGTGCCGCAAAAGGGGCCGTCCGTCAGGTCTAAGCACTGCGGGTGAGCGAACACTCCCGCACCCGATACATGGAATCGGCTGCGCCGATTCCACTTTAGGAATTTGGGCCCGGCGCCGCGCTTTGCGCGGCG